>CAZNJB010000047.1:0-22937 GCA_964573255.1 uncultured Melioribacteraceae bacterium | reverse complement strand
CCCCCTGCCCATTCCAACACCGATTAAATTAAGAAAATGGAAATAATAATTATAAAAATTCATAAAAAGTGAATCTAGAATATTTTTATTTTTTTCCTTTATATCGACACAGCAAGTCATTGCTAAATATTTCTCTGAAAATGTTTCAGTAATAGATTCGAAAAATTTTACCGGATCTGCAATTTCAACGTCTGCATTAAGGAAAATAAGTATTTCTCCGCTAGCCGATTTAGCACCGATATTTCTACCTATTGAAATATTTTGGTGGTTATCAGAATTTGGTCGAATTATTTTATCGGCGTATTCTTTAGCAATTTCAATGGTATTATCAGTACTGCCGCCGTCTGATATTATTATTTCAAAAGAATATTTCTCCTTTAAATTATTGGTGCAGAGTTGCTTTAATAAATTGGGAAGCAATTTTTCTTCATTTAATGTCGGTATGATTATACTATATTTCATTCTTCTAATAAGCAAATACTAAAAAAGCGGTATCCGGCGATATTCTAATTCCAGGCATAGGAAAGTGAATATAATTCAATGTATTTTTAACGAACTGCCAAAACTTTCCGTGTAGAGGAAGTTCCTCCGCATCGAAATCGAAACCGATAAATACTTTTTTTGTTCCTCCTCCCGAACCGTTTAAATCGCTGACACCATATCCTACCGACAGCATTAACCAAGAAGGCCAATAATATGAAATATTATCCGGTAATAAATTCTTCATTCTGAAGGAAAGCCAAAGTTTTTGCCCCTCATAATCATCGGAAATATTCATATCGGGCTTTGTCCCGTCGAGCATTTCTTTTGATGGGAAATAACTGACGCGTGGTTGAATATTTTTGAGAAATGGATAGTAATATACCGCCACGTAATAGATTGCACCTAGCGCATCACTAACGGCATCGCCCGGACTAAATCCCCATTTTGGTCCATAGCCATCTTGGATTTCGACATAAAGTTGTAAACCGAAAGCTAGTGCGGCTCCTGTAAGCACCGAAGTTTCCAGATCGACATTAGCCGCTTCCAAAGCTGAAGAAAAGGCGTGTGCTTGTAAATAAGTACCGAATAGATGACCGAACTTATCAATCCATAAAGCATATTCCCAATCATTAACAAATTTGAATGAAGTCCTTTCTGCTCGCCACCAAGTATGTTGGTAATAATTATTTATACTGTACACAGCAGTTGCTAGTCCTAAACCAACACCACCCAATACAGGATAATTAATTTTCGTTTTAAGCGGATCGGGTAAGGAATTATTGTATTTCAAAAAATTAAGTGTAGGAAGGTGAGCGGAATCGGCTCTAAATTTAATTTGAGCCGATCCCAAATTGGCAATAAAAACTAAAATAATGATAGTTGTAACAAATCTCTTCACTTTATTTATTCTGTGGTCTCATTTGTGGAAACAGAATCACATCGCGAATTGAAGGCTGACCTGTAAGCAGCATTACAAGTCTGTCAATTCCAATTCCCAATCCGGCAGTCGGAGGCATTCCATATTCCAGAGCTTGAACATAATCTTCGTCAATTTGATTCACGGCTTCTTCATCTCCGGCATCTGCCGCTTTCTTCTGTTCTATAAATCTTTCTTTTTGATCGAAGGGATCGTTTAATTCACTGAATGCATTACAAATTTCCCTACCTAAAACGAATCCTTCAAATCTTTCTACTAATCCTTCTTTGCTTCTATGTTTTTTAGCAAGAGGAGATATTTCCAACGGGTAATCCATCACGAAAGTCGGTTCAATAAGTGTACCTTCAACTGTCTCGGAGAACAATTCATCAATCAGCTTACCTTTGCTTTCTCCACCTTTCAAATCAACATTCCGCTTCTTCAATTCAGCTTTTAACTCATCAACAGTTGCTGTAAGCACATCGATGCCCGTTTTAGCTTTCAATTCGTCCACCATAGAAATTCTGTTCCACGGCGGTTTAAAATCAACTTTCTTTCCTTCAATCTCAAATTCAGAAGTCCCAAATACTTCCATTGCCAAATTATAAATCATATTTTCAACGAACTCCATCATCCAGATATAATCTTTATAGGCAACGTATAATTCCATCATTGTAAATTCCGGATTATGAGTTCTATCCATTCCTTCATTTCTAAAGTCTTTAGAAATTTCATAGACACCGTCGAACCCACCAACAATTAACCTTTTGAGATAAAGTTCGTCCGCAATACGGAGATAAAGTTTCATATCGAGTGAATTATGATGAGTAACAAAAGGACGGGCAGCAGCTCCGCCATATAAGGGTTGTAATATCGGAGTTTCAACCTCCAACATTCCTTTACTGTCGAGATATTTTCTTAACGAGCTAACAATTTTGGAACGTTTTACAAATACATCTTTAACGTCAGTATTTACAATTAAATCAACGTATCTTTGACGGTATCTTAATTCCTTATCGGAGAATTGATCATAAATTACTTTATTTCCGTTTTCGTCAACTACTTCCTTAGCAATAGGAATTGGTCTTACCGATTTTGCCAACAGTTGTAAATCTTTTACGTGGACTGATATTTCACCGGTTTTCGTTTTGAAAACAAACCCTTCAACTCCAACGATATCTCCGATGTCCATCAGTTTGAATGCTTTATATTGGTCACCGATTTCATCACGTCTCAAGTAAATTTGTATTCTTCCATTAGCATCCTGAATATGTGCAAAGGATGCCTTACCCATTTTTCTGATAGCCATCAAACGACCGGCAATCTTAACATCCTTGCCTTCTAATTCATCGAAATTCTCTTTTATTTTATCTGAATAGGAATTAACATCGTAACTATAAGCATATGGCTCAATATTCATTTTCCGTAATTCTTCCAGTTCTTCGATGCGACGCTGCATCAAAGCATTCATCTCCTGTTGAAAATCTTGATTATCCAAAATTCCTCCGAATAATATTTAATATAAACTAAAACCTTAATTGTAATAAGTCAAAAAATTATAACTTGAAATATAATGAATTGATTTGATATTAGAGATATAGCAATTATTCTCTTTAATAGAAAAGAGTATTATTCTAAACAAATTTAATTAAAAAGGCTCTGATTAGGTTAAATCGGCAAGTCGGATGGATTAATTTTGACATACTCTCCCGGTTTTAAATTATCGGCAGATAAACCGGCATACGAAGAACGATGCAATTTCTTGACTTTATAACCAAGTTTGCGAAACATATTCTTTACGAAATGATTTCTGCCTTCTGTAGCTGTAACTTGAACAATGGAAAAATTATTTCTTTTAGGGAATGTGATTTTCTTGAATTTCCCCTTCCCCCCTACTATAAAAATTCCTTTCTGCAGTTTTTCCCTGTGTTCTTTAGTTAACGGTTTATCCAAATTAACAATATAAACTCTTTCAAAATCATTTTTCGGGTGCATTAATTTATTGGCAAATTCTCCGTCATTTGTAAGCAACAGAGTGCCGGTTGTATCGTAATCCAATCTGCCAACCGGGAACAATTTTAAATCGGTTTTAATAAGATCAACCACAGTTTTTCTATTCTTTTCATCTTTTGTAGTTGTTACAACATTCCGTGGTTTGTTCATTAAGTAATAAACTTTTTTTTGCGTTCGAATCTTTTCACCGTCAACTAAAATTTCATCTTTATCAGGATCTACTTTTGTCGCTAAATTTAGAACAATTTCCCCATTTATTTCTACACGCCCTTGCTCAATTAATTCCTCACTTTTTCTACGAGATGCAATCCCGCATTCAGATAAATACTTATTCAGTCGTATCTTCATTCTCCATCTCCGCAACGTTCTTTTCAGCCTCTTCCTCGAATTGGCTCATCATAATTTTTCTTTTCTGTTCAATAAAATCTTCGTCTTTCATAATTTCTTCAATTTCTCTCGGCTTAGGTAAGTCAGTTATTTTATTAAGTCCGAAATACATTAGGAAATCATTCGTCGTTATATAAAGTAGCGGTCTGCCCACAGTATCCGCTCTGCCTTTAATTGTAATAAGCCCCTTCTCTAATAAAGTATTTATCATATAATCGGAATTCACACCACGAATAGTTTCAATCTCGGGTTTTGTTATCGGTTGTTTATATGCAATTATTGCCAGTGTCTCAAGAGCTGCGTTACTGAGTCTGCGTTTGCTCTTTTCAGTTGACAAGAAACCGACATATTTTGCATATTCTGTTTTGGTACCGAAAGCATAACCGTTTGCTATCCTCAATATTTTGAATGCTCTATCTGTTTCTTCATACTCGGCATTTAACTGATCGACGGAATTTTCAACATCTTTATTTGTGATTTCAGTATCTTCACCGTCAATTTCTTTTATGGCTTTTATTATATCCTGAGAAGACAACGGTTCGTCGGATGCAAATATTAATGCTTCTATGATACTCTTATATATTTTATCCATTCTCGGCTAACCTATAAATTTCGAATTCATTAAATACATGATTCTCTTTCAATCCTATCGCACCCATTTTTACGAGTTCCAAAAGTGCAATAAATGTAACAATTATTCTCAACTTTTCTCTCATTCCTTTGACTAAATCGATAAAACCGATTGTTTCTTCTTCTTCCAATCTTCCAAGTATATAATCAATTTGCTCGTCAATAGTAACATTGAATTTCTCTATTTTATGAACCGGTTCTTCTTTTTGATCTATAAGAACCTTTTTAAAGGCTTTCATCAAATCGTACAAAGTTACGTTCTTGAGCAGAGTATCTAATTCCGGTGGATTCTCTTTTTCGTCTGCTTCGAAATTTCCACGGAACAGAATCTTACGCTGGTTGGCTTCCATAAAAGAAAGCTCTTCCGAAACCTCTTTATAGCGTTTATATTGAAGCAATGCCTCGACTAATTCTGTTCTAGGATCAATCTCTTCACCTTTTGAATCCACCTCTTTCGGTAAAAGCATTTTAACTTTAATTTGCATTAAAGTAGCAGCCATCAATAGGAATTCACCGGCAATTTCGAGGTCGAGTTGCTCCATCAGATGAAGATAATCCATAAACTCTTTCGTAATACGTGAGATTGGGATATCGTAAATATCCAATTCATCACGACGGATAAAGAATAGTAAAAGGTCGAGCGGACCTTCGAAACTCTGGAGTTTTATTTTATAAAGATCAGCCAAGATTCATTACCCTGTGAACTTCGTTCATAGTATTTTCAGCTTCTTTCAACGCTCTTTTTTCGCCTTCAGCAAGAATATCTTTTACTTCGTCCAAATTATTTTCGTAATATTTTCTTTTGTCAATAATCGGCTCTAGAAATTCACTTATTTTTGTCGAGCACTGCATTTTGCAATCTACACAACCTAATTCCCCGCTTCGGCAACCGGATTCAATCTCTTCAATATTTTCTTGATTGAATCTGTTTTGATAAGTAAAGACCAAACATACTTCAGGACGTCCAGGATCGTTTTTTCTTACTTTTAGCGGATCAGTCTTTGCCTTTCTTAATTTTTTAATCACGACTTCCGGTTCATCGGAAAGTAAAATTGTGTTATTTAACGACTTACTCATTTTTGCGTTACCGTCCAAACCGGGCAAGCGAGCAAATTTAGTTAATTTCGGTTCTGGTTCGGGAAATACTTTTCCCCATTGGTTGTTGAATCTACGCGCAATTTCACGAGTGATTTCAACGTGTGGGACTTGATCTTCTCCAACCGGGACCAATTCGCCTTTGTAAAGAAGAATATCCGAAGCTTGCAGCACCGGATAACCAAGGTGACCGAAAATTATATTTTCAATATTTAAATCCCGTACCTGATCCTTTACAGTGGGATTCCTTTCAAGTCGTGCTTTAGTTATCAGCATAGTAAAAATCAAGAATAATTCGGTATGCTGTTTAATTTGTGACTGACGAAATATTGGGCTCTTTTTCCCATCCAATCCTGCAGCGAGCCAATCTATTACCATTTCAATTGTATTTTGGTAGATTTCTTCCGTATTCAAATTTGTTGTCAATACGTGATAATCGGCAATTAAATGAAAATTTTCGAATTCATCTTGTAAGTTAATCCAATTCTCCAAAGCTCCTACATAATGCCCGATGTGAAGTTTCCCAGTAGGACGCATTCCGCTTAATATTCTTTTCTTTGCCATAATTCCCATAGAATAATTGTGAAATAATTGAACTTTTAAAGATAAAGAAAAAATTAAGAATTATTTATTTATAAAAGCATAGTTTATCAGTTTATATACGAGTTTTGCTGCAATAAAATTACTGGCTTGATGACTTTTATTCGGTGCCAATTCTACGACATCGAAACCGACTATGTTTTTACTCTTTCCAATTAATCGAATTAAATTCATCGTTTCATCCCAAAATAATCCGCCTGGTTCCGGTGTTCCTGTTGCGGGTAAAAGTGAAGGATCAAAAACATCAACATCAAATGTGATATAAACATTATCATTACTTGAATTCAAGATTTTTTGCTGCCATTTCGCAGTATATTTACCAATGCAAATATCCCTCATATAAAATGTTTTTATTTTGTTTTTCTTTATGAATTCGGCTTCTTCTTTACATTGTGCACGGATACCTACTTGAACAATATCTTTAGTAAATTCAGCAACTCTAGCCATTACCGATGCATGGGAATATTTGGAACCTTCGTAGCTATCGCGTAAATCGGAATGTGCATCGAATTGCAAAATTGTGAGTTTCTTAAATTTATTGAAATGTGCTTTTATCGGAGCCGAAGACAATGAATGCTCTCCCCCCAGAGTAACAACAAATTTATTCTCATTCAGAAGTTTAGTAACGCTTTTTTCGATTTTATCAATACTTTTTTTGGTAGATAATTCATCAAAACTAAGCGGAGGTAACGTTGCAATTCCTTTTTCAAAACAGATTTCTCTATTCAACTCTTCGTCAAAAAATTCGACATAATGAGAGGCTTTTAAAATTTCTTGCGGTCCGTTTGCAGTTCCTTTGCCATAACTTACTGTCTTTTCTAATGGTGCCGATAGAATAACTATCTCTGAATTTTCAAAATTTGAATATTTTTCTTCTATTCCCAGAAAATTATTTCTAATACCTAATGTTTTCACATTCATCTCTCATTTCTTCGAAAATAAAAAAGCGAAAGAGAAATCCCCTTTCGCTTAGGATAATATAAACAATAAAAACTATTTCTTATCCGGCTGATCTTTCGGATTAACAACAGCAATTGCCGAACGTTCGAATTTAATTTTTACGTTATTCGCTACTTCAACCAAAACGGTTTTGTCGTCCATTCCGGCTACTGTACCATGAATTCCACCACCGGTTAAAATTTTATCACCTTTTTTTAATTGGCTGAGCATTAATTCTTTTTCTTTTTGTCTTTTCTGCTGCGGTCTGATAATCATGAAATAAAATATTGCAAAAATAGCAGCGAACATAATTAAAGTGCTCATCATATTTCCACCGCCTTGCTGACCGGCTTGTGGAGCCATTGCTATTAGTAAATTCACTTATTCCTCCTTCTTTGGATTAACATTTTTAGTTATATTTTTAATTTTTTCTGCTTTCCATTCTAAAAAGTCACCTGCAAAAATATGGTTTCTTGCATCTCTAACCAACTTTAAATAAAACGAGAGATTATGTATTGAAGCTAATTCAAGTCCTAATATTTCTCTTGCCGTAAATAAATGCCTCAAATAAGCTCTTGTAAAATTCTTACAGGTATAACAATCACATTCACTATCGAGCGGACTAAAATCATTTTTATAATATGCATTACGTATTGAAACAATACCATGGGAAGTAAACAAATATGCATTCCGTGCATTCCGGGTAGGCATAACGCAATCGAACATATCAACGCCTCTTTCGATAGCTTCCAATATATTTTCCGGTCGACCGACACCCATTAAATAACGAGGTTTATTTTCCGGAATGAAATCTGTAGTAAAATCTACAATCTCATACATTTTCTCAGCAGGTTCACCTACGGCTAAACCGCCTATAGAGTAACCGTCAAAATCGATAGCGGTCAAATCCTTCGCACTTTGTTCACGCAATTCTTTATAAACGCTTCCTTGTATAATACCGAATAAAGCTTGGGTATGACCGTAAAGTGGTTCACTCTTTTCAAATGCTTCTTTATTCAATAATGCCCAGCGAGAAGTCAACTCTTGTGATTTTTTCGCATAATCAAAATCGCAAGGATATGGCGTACACTCGTCCAAAGGCATCATAATGTCGGAACCGATGGCCCGTTGAATTTCAATTACCTTTTCAGGCGTGAAAAAATGTTTGGAACCATCAAGATGAGAACGAAATTCAACACCGTCAACTTTCATTTTTCGCAATTCGGCAAGACTATAAACCTGAAAGCCTCCTGAATCGGTAAGTATACTGCGTTCCCAATTCATAAATTTATGTAAACCGCCCGCTTCTTTAAGGAGATCTGTTCCGGGACGAAGATAAAGATGATATGTATTCCCCAATATGATTGGAGCATCAATTTCATCTCTTAATTCCCTTTGCTGTACGGCTTTAACAGTCCCCTGTGTGCCGACGGGCATAAAAATAGGTGTTTGAATTTCACCGTGCGCTGTTTTTATTTTTCCCGCACGTGCTTTAGTCTTTAAATCCTTTTTTTCTAATTCAAATTTCAAATAATACTCTCAAAATATTTCTTATTGTTCAACAGGACCGCGCCAGCCGGAAATTCCGGTAGACAAATTATAAACTTTTTCAAATCCTAATTTCTTCATTGCTTTTGCAGCATAGTAGCTTCTGTTTCCGGAATGACAATAAACGAAATAGGATTTGGTTTTATCGAGCTCTTCCAATTTTTCTTGGAATGAATGAGAATGAATATCAATCAATTTAGAATTGGGTATTCTTAATTGATTATGTTCAGCTTCTGTTCTTACATCTATTAATACCGCGTCTTTTTCACTTTCAAGACGAGTCTTAAATTCTTCTGGTGATAAATTATCTATCGTATCTCTATCAAAAAGCATACTTAATAAGCTCATATATTCAACCTTTCATTAATTTAGTAATTAAGAATTTTCTGAAGGGATAAACAATTTAATGATGTTAATTTTTGTATTATCCGAATGGATAATCAAATATTTATATTTATCAATTTCTATTGTTTCACCTTTTTTTGGAATTCTTCCGATTTTAGATGTTATATACCCCGCAATGGTTTCATAATCGCCTTCCGGAAATTCCATTCCATATTCATCATTTAACTTATCAACTTCATATTTTCCGCTGATAACAAAAGTATTATCATTAATCTTTTTGCAAATCACTTCTTCGGAATCGAATTCATCCTGAATTTCACCGAACATTTCTTCTATTAAGTCTTCAAGAGTAACAAGCCCGGCAGTTCCTCCGAATTCATCTACAACTATTGCCACAGAAATTCTCTTTTCCAAGAACTCATTCAACATATCCAAACTCTTTTTAGTTTCGGGAACAAATATTGTTTCCCGAATTATGGATGTTAAATTATCGGGACGTTTGAACATATCGTATGCAAATACGAGTCCTTTTATATTATCCAAATTTTCTTCGTAAACCGGAAGTTTGGAATATCCTGAATCGATGAAAGTTCGAAGTGCATCATTAATTGAAGAATTGATTTCCACACCTACGATATCGGTTCTCGGAGTCATTATTTCGTGAACCTTTTGATCGCCTAATTCTATAATTTTATTGATTACTTCACTCTCCTCTTCGCTAACATTACCCGCAACGGAACTTTCATTCAGTAATTCTTTAATGTCTTCTTTAGCTACTAAATTAAGATAGTTCTCCTCTCTCAAATTCTCAGATTTTGTGATCCAAGATGATATTCCACTGCTTATTTTAACGAGCGGATATAGAACTATGTACAAAAATCTTATTGGAATTATAGAGAAGAGTATAAATCTCTCCGAATATTCACGTGCTAAATATTTCGGAATTAACTCGCCGAAAAGGAGTAGTATTAGTGTGGAAATAATCAGGATTGTAAAATCATCCAATTGATATAAATCCATTAGTATTATTGTTGCAATGGATGCAAAAGCAATATTGACAACGTTATTGGCGATTAAAATTGTTGAGAAGAAATTATTCGGATGATTTACAAAATAATTTACTTGTTTAGCAGCATAATTGTCCTTTCGCGCCCATATTTCAATCTTGATTTTATTAGTAACAACAAACGCTAATTCCGAAGACGAAAAGAAAGCGCTTAGAATTACTAAAAAAAACAATCCTATAAATTTAACAATGGTTTCCATCAATAAACTTTTTCTATCTTTATTCCGGAAATTTTATATTCCAATTCATCAGAGCCAAAATTAAAAATTATCGAAGCATCGATTTCTTTGTCAATAGACAGTCCGGAGTTCACTCTTAATCCTTTTATAGTCGAATAAATGAAGGTTCTATCCATTTCGGTAGATTCCTTTTCCTGAACAAGCGGTAATATTTCGTAAATTAATTTATTCCCCTGGTAAATATAAACTTTACTTAATTCCAAAGATTTTAAATCATATTCTGTAGAAGTTTTCACTTTGATTTGTCCGGAGATAAAAAATCGTTCGCCTGAATTCGGCATTAAATTTATCCAGCAGTCTGTGTTCAATACTTCGGCATTAAGATGCTGCTTAAACATTGTTTCGGTAATTTCCGAACCTTGCCTTTTTGTAATTTCGATTGAAGAACAGTTACTCATAATTATTATTAGAAATAGTGGAAATATATTTTTCTTTATTATCATAAATAAATGATTGCAATTACTGTAATTACGTAAAACAAAATATTGATAATCATCGGTTTATCTTTAACTAAAACTTCTACGGCATTTTCGCCCATAGATTTTTTATAAACCAGATGGATATAGCGAAATATTCCGAAGATTACAAAAAAGGAAGTGTAAATTAAACGCTCGGTGTGAAATTCTGCAACAGTTCTTGCAGAAACTGTATAGAGTGCATAACTGATTATCACTCCCGCAGCTGTAATTGAGATAATCTGATTGATAAATTCAAGACTATAATCCTCTAACACTTTTCTTGTGTTCAAGTTTGTATCTATGTTTACCAATTCCGAGCGTCTTTTCATTACAGCTAAAAACAAGGAAATGAACAATGTAGTCAAAATTAGCCATTTAGAGATTCCAACATCAATTGCAATTGCACCTGCAAAGACCCGTAGCATAAAGCCGAGCGCTATTGAGAGCAGATCGAGTATCACTATTTTTTTTAGAAATATACTGTAAGAAATATTGAGAATAAAATACCCTGCAATAACAAGAATAAAACGGTAATCGAAATTAATAGCCACAAGAATTGAACATAGCAATAAAAAGATTGAAATAATAACCGCTTTATCTTTGGCTATCTTCCCGGATGCAATCGGACGGTTCTTCTTTAATGGATGCTGTCTATCTCTTTCTACATCAATAATATCATTAAAAATATAAATTGAGCTAGCCAAAGCTGAAAAAGAAATAAATGCAAGCCCAGTTTGAAATAACTGGAAATGCATGAAAAGATGTTTAGAGAAAATTAACGGTACAAAAATGATTGAATTTTTTATCCAGTGTGAAACACGGATTAAAGATAAATATTCTTTAATCATTAGAATACAACATTTTCTTCGTAAATACCAAATACTTCCGTTAATACATTAACCATTTCACCCAAAGTCACGTAATTTTCAGCTGCCTCAATTAAAACAGGCATTAAGTTTTTATTATTAATAGCTGCATCCTTAATTGCCAGAAGAGATTTCTCGACCAATTCATTATTCCTTGTTGCTTTAAGTTTCGCAAGTCTCTCTTTCTGTTTTATTTCAACTTCCGGTGGAATTTGTAATATTGGAATATCAATTTGTTCATCTTCCTCAACAAATTCATTAACTCCTACAACAAACTTCTCTTTACTTTCCAATTCTTTCTGGTATCTGTAAGCAGAATCTGCAATTTCTTTCTGGAAATATCCGGCTTCAATTGCAGGAATTACTCCACCTAAGGAATCAATTTCATCAAATATTTTATTGGCTTCTTCTTCCATCTTGTTTGTTAATGACTCAACATAATAACTTCCGCCTAATGGGTCAACCGTATTGATTACTCCTGTTTCGAAGGCTAAAATCTGTTGAGTTCTTAAAGCAATTTTAACTGCTTTTTCACTAGGTAGAGCCAAAGTTTCATCCATTGAATTTGTGTGCAAGGATTGTGTTCCGCCTAAAACAGCAGCAAGCGCTTGGAAAGCGGTTCTAACAATATTGTTCTCAGGCTGCTGTGCCGTTAGAGTACATCCAGCGGTTTGAGTATGAAACCTTAACCACCAGGAACGCGGATTTTTTGCGCCATATTTTTCCTTCATTCTTCTGGAATAAATTCTCCTTGCAGCACGGAATTTGGCTATCTCTTCGAAGAAATCGAGATGCGAATTGAAGAAGAAACTTATTCTAGGTGCGAATGAATCTATATCCATTCCTCTCTGAAGACAGCTTTCTATATATGCGAATCCATCTGAAAGAGTGTATGCTAATTCCTGCGCGGCAGTTGAACCTGCTTCTCTGATATGATAACCTGAAACGGAAACAGGATTGAATTGAGGAACTTCGTTTGTACAATATTCAATCATATCAGTTATAATTCTCATTGAAGGATTCGGCGGGAATATATATTCTTTTTGAGCAATATATTCTTTAAGAATATCATTTTGAAGTGTTCCTCTCAATTTATCGAATGGAACGCCTTGCTTCTTTGCAACAGCAAGATAAAATGCGAAAATCATTGCCGCAGGAGAATTTATGGTCATTGAAGTGGAAACTTGATCCAACGGAATTCCATCGAATAGGGTTTCCATATCTTCCAAACTGGAAATTGCAACACCGCAAATTCCCACTTCACCGCGACTCATTTCATCATCGGAATCTCTTCCCATCAAAGTTGGTAAATCGAATGCAACCGATAGTCCGGTTTGACCGTTTTTCAATAAATATTTGAATCTTTTGTTCGTATCTTCCGGGGTTCCGAAGCCCGCAAATTGGCGCATAGTCCAAATTTTTCCACGATATCCGTTGGCATGAATTCCTCTTGTAAAAGGATATTCACCCGGGAAATTCAAGTCTTCTATATAATTCAATCCGCTTATATCATCAGGCGAATAAACAACATTTATATCCTCTCCGGAAACGGATGTGAACTTCATTCCGGTAGTTCTTGAATTTTTAACTTTTTCTAAATATTTCTCTTTTGCTTCTTTAATATTTTCCATTTTAATTATTTCCTCGATCATTTTGCATAAGTAACGGTAAATTATAATAATTTTTAAGTTCTTCCAAATCTTCTGTCGAACTCTATTAATGGAATTTTTATCACAATAGGTCTTCCGTGTGGACAAACATAAGGCATTGATGTAGCGAACAGTTGATCTACCAATAACCTCATTTCTTGTTCGGAAATTCTATCGCCCGTTTTTATTGCCGCTTTGCACGAAAATGAAGCTGCAACATTATGAACCAAATCGAGTTTCTTTTCCCTTTGATTTTGTTTGTATTCATCCAGAATATCATTCAATATATTTACTTCCGAACCAACTTTAACATCGCTCGGAACACCATTAATCTCAATTACATTATTTGCTTTGAATTTTATATCAAAGCCTAATTTAACCAAATGAGGATAGAGTTCTTTTAAAAGAACGTAATCCGCAGGATCAATTTTAATCTTTTGAGAAAATAGCAATTGCTGAGAAAACGGCATATCGGCTGAAAGAGATTGCAAAGCTTTTTCGTATAATATTCTTTCGTGCGCAACGTGCATATCTATAATCATTAAACCGCTGCGTATTTGCGAAAGAATATATTTATTATGAAGCAATACAATAAAGCTCGAATTGCTTCCTACATTTACATCAACCTCCTCTTCAGGCTGACTGTGATAAATTTCCTTTGATGTTGGCTCTTGAAAGGGATGTTCAATATTCAAACCGGTTGAACCAACTTCTTTCATTTCCTTATTGATATTACTGAACAACAAATCGATTTCCCTTTCGCCAAAGGCATTTGATCTATCCCTTTGAATAGTTGGTCTATCACCGAAATCATTTTTAACAGTTCTGTTAAAAGTATTGAAGCGGAGTTTTTCCGTATCTTCTTTTGTATCGATTATCATTGAAGGAACCAAATCATAACTGCCGATTGTTTTCTTTACAACGGCATTAACAAAAGAATAAACGGTTTTATCGTCATCAAATTTCACTTCCAGTTTAGACGGATGAACGTTTACGTCAATTTTTGTAGGATCAATTTTCAAAAACAGAACAAAGAATGGATAATCGCCTTTCTCCAAAATATTTTCGTATGCTGAAAATACTGCATGATTGATAACTTTACTGGAAACGAATCTATTATTAATAAATAAATATTGATCCCCTTTGCTCTTTCTTAGAAATGTTGGTTTTCCAATATATCCACTCAGCGCTATAATTTCAGCATCTTCTTCAACTTTTATGACAGCATCTAGAATATTATCAGCGAAAACGGCCATCATTCTTTCATCCAAATTTGAAGCCGGGAAATCATATAAAACATCATCATCATTTATTAATTTGAATGAAATAGATGGATGGCTAAGGGCAATCTTTTTAAATGTTTCGGTAATATGTTTTAATTCCGTTGCGTTAGTTTTTAAGAAATTTCTTCTGGCAGGAGTATTATAAAATAAATTTTTTACTGCTACCGAAGTTCCCTTAGGGAAAGACCCTTTGTCCATAGTCAGTTTACCGTCTTCCCCAATCCGAACCAATGTTCCGAGCTCATCTTCTCTTCTTTCGGTTCTAATTTCGAAAACACTAACCGAAGCAATAGAACTTAACGCTTCACCTCTAAAACCAAACGATCGTATTCCGTTTAAGTCATCAATAGTTTTAATTTTGCTTGTTGCATGCCTTTCAACCGAAAGCAGTGCATCTTCCTGGCTCATACCTTCGCCGTCGTCAACAACTTGTATAAGCGATTTGCCGGCGCGATTTATATAAACTTCAATATTTTTTGCATTTGCATCAATTGCATTTTCTAATAATTCCTTAACAACGGATTCCGGTCTCTGAACTACTTCACCGGCGGCAATTTTATTAGAAATAAACTCAGGTAATACTTGAATTTTATTGTTTGTCATTGCTTTTCCTTACGTAATGCTCCACCTTAAATTCATCGTGGTCTATTATATCTTTTAATTCGTAATCAATCTTACTAATTTCGGGAAAATATACATCCCCTTCAACTTCAAATGGCATTCTGGTAATTAATAATTCATCTGCAATAGGTAAAAATTCATTATATATTTTTCCACCGCCTATGATAAATAATTTTTCCTTATCCGAATATTGCTTCAAAGCTGATTCCAAATCTGTAAAAATTGAAATACCCTGAATATTTTTTAATTTTCCCGGTGACGATGTTATTACTATATTCTCTCTTCCAGGCAATGGTTTACCAATGGATTCAAATGTTTTTCTACCCATAAGAATGGGAAATCCCATTGTAGTCTGCTTAAAATGCTTCAATTCTGCCTTTGAATGCCAAGGGATTTTACCCTGGTTGCCAATTACATTGTTTTTCGATATTGCTGCAATTATAATTTTTTTCAATTCTTTACTCTAATTACTAATTGAAATATTTTTACTATCTAATTTAGTCGCTTAAATTCGCATCCTTATATCTTTGAGACTTAAATACAAAATAATGTTCCCATTTGAAAATATTAACATTATATCCTTTGTGTATTCACCTCTAAAAATATTATTTGCGAGAATTTTTATGATTTTGGGAATCGAATCCGAAAATATAGCACAATTAATGTCACTCAAATTTTCCAGGTTCTTTACAGCCCAAATAAGTCAAATTGAACATTATTATCAAAGCAAGCCTTTTATATTCAAAAAGAATATTCATTTTTTATGGATAAAAGGCAATGCTAAAATTAAATAAATTAGAATTTGTAACAGAAGCGACAAACTTAGACCGCAACCTCAAATTTTATTCTCTCGTGATGCCTGTAATTTATCAATTCAAAATCTTCAAATTTTAATTCGTCAATTGGTTTATTTGCGATTTTGAGTGTAGGCAATGGTAGAGGTTCGCGTTTTAATTGTTCTTTTAAGCCGGCTAAATGATCAAATTTTTCTCTATCACTTCCCTTCTCCGCCACATAAATGTGAGCATCGATAATTGTATGAGCAAAATATCCAACTTCCAATCCTGCTTCCTGCGCGATTATTTGAGTTAACATTGAATATGCAGCTAAATTAAAAGGGATACCTAGCGCAATATCACCGGATCTTTGCGTTAAATGACAGTTGAGCGTTCCATTTGCTACATTGAATGCAAATGAATAATGACAAGGTGGTAATTTGCTTATAACCACATTCGCGGGATGCCAAGCTGTTATAACAATTCTCCTTGAATCGGGATTATTTTTAATTTGATCGATAGCCCAGCCAATTTGATCGAACGAAAGAGAGCCATTTTCTTCTCTTCGTACAAAAGGATTTGATTCATCCACAAAAACTTCTCCGTCGAGAGCCGCGCCTTTTTCCGGAACTGGATATCTCCTCCAAAATCTACCGTATGCAGTTTCTAACCTTCCTTCTTCATCAGCCCAGGCATTCCAAATTTTGGTATGCTCCCTTAAATTCCTTATATGTTCTTCACCGGATAAATACCACAATACTTCGTGAAGTAAGGACTTCCAAATCATTTTTTTAGTTGTTAAAAGCGGAAATCCCTTCTTTAAATCCACCCTATAAAATGCACCAAAATACGAAATTGTATCTATCCCTGTTCTGGAACGCTTGCGCACTCCGTTATCCATTACAAGTTTTACTAAGTCTAAATATTCTTTCATAAGTCAAAATTAATTTTCTGATATACTAGAGGCGAATTTAATTAACTTTTTGGTTAAATAAAATATCTTCGCAAATTTCTTTGCAAGATTGCTTTATACCCGTTTCATAATTATTAATTGATTCTTCAATAGAATCAAAATATTTGGCTAATTCAAAAATTTTAACATTTTTCTCCTCAATTTTTGTTTCATTTTTCCCGCAGATGATATAAGTTGGAATCCCCTCGAACTCTTTAAGTAGCACTCCGATTCCTTTATTCATAAAGGATTGTTCATCTAATTTTCCTTCCCCTGTTATGATAACATCTGGGGCTAGAGTTTTATTTATTCCTAAAGTTTTTATTATGAAATTCTCTGCAAAATCTACATTTATTTTATAAAAAAGTTGAAATCCTGCTACTATTCCTCCACCGGCACCCCAAAGTTGACCAATATTAGCATTATAAGCACTTAATTTTATAATTTTTTCGAAAAATGAGTCGAAAATTTCGAATTCATTTTCTTTAATACCTTTTTGCAATCCAAAAAATCTTGTCGAACCGAATTCGCCAAGCAAAGGGTTCTTAACATCAATCACAAAATTAAGTTTAGGAAGTGATAATAAATGAGCAGTCTTAATATTTGAAATGGAATCTACATTTTTAGGTATGGGAGTTACTAAATTATTGTGTTCATCCTTAATTTCTAAACCTAAGGCTGCAAGTGCACCTATCCCCATATCATTAACTGCAGTGCCACCAATACCTATATTTATTGTTTTTAATGATTTATATTTTTTAATTATCTTTTTTAGGAGGATTCCCAACCCATATGACGATAAAATTTTCGGATCTCTGAATTCATTTGGGAGCACGGCGAGTCCCAATACCTTTGCCGATTCAATAAATGCTTTTTTTCCATCTTTTGATATTCCCACAGGACAAATTAGTTTATTATTCAGAGTCGGAGTAGGAATTTCAAAATTAACGATACAAAGTTGATTATTTAATGCGCAAACCTCTAAAAACGCATCCCCTCCATCAGAAATTGGTTTAACCAATATCTCAAACTCATTCTTATTAAAGTATTTTCTGATATTATTATAGATAATGTTAGATATTTCAGGAGAAGATGCACACTCTTTAAAACTATTAGCTGAAACTAATATTTTCATTTCAAATTTCTTTCAGGGCTTCAATGAGATTTCTCTTTGTTTTTAATAAATCTTGAGAAATCACTTTTACTTCACCCAAAGCGGGCATAAAATTGGTATCCCCCATCCAACGAGGGAGCACGTGAAAATGGAGGTGCTGATCAATGCCTGCTCCGGCTGCTTTGCCGATATTAGCACCTAAATTGAATCCTTGAGGTTTCATAACTTTTGTCAATGCTTCTATCATCATTCCTTGAAGTTCCATAATTTCCTTTTTCTCTTCGTTACTCAAGGAATTGAAATCAGAAAGATGACGATAAGGAATAATCATTAGGTGACCGTTATTATAAGGATATAAATTCATCATAACATAACAATATTCACCTTTGTAAATCAGTAACGATTCATCGTCATTAATATCTTTTGACTCGGAAATGCAGAATACGCATTCCTCTTTACCTGTTTTATCTTTAAATGATTCTATATAATTAGAACGCCAAGGAGACCAAAGTTTTTCCATTTCATCCTCTTCTATTAAAAAAAAGCGGGATAAATAGAGATTTACCCCGCTTAAAAGTTAAAAAGAAAATAATTATTCTTCTTCTTTTTCCTTTTTATAAGCTTCAATGATTTTAGCTTCAACATCTTTCGGTACTTCTTCATAATGAGAGAATGCTCTTGTGTGCATACCTCTACCTGAAGTTAAACTGCGAAGATGTGTAGAATATTTATAGAGTTCTGCCAAAGGAACTTTAGCTCTAATAATTTGGAAAGGTCCTTCAGAATCCATACCGGATATTTTACCGCGTCGTGAAGAAATATCTCCCATCACATCTCCCATATATTCTTCGGGAACTTTTACGGTAATATCATAAATCGGTTCTAATATAACCGGTTTAGCTTCGAGAAATCCTTTTTTGAATGCTTGTGCAGAAGCAATCTTAAAGGAAACTTCGTCCGAATCCACATTGTGGAAGGTACCATCGAACAATGTGACTTTAACATCAATTACAGGAGAACCTGTTAAAATACCTTTAGCCATAATTTCTTTTAGACCTTTTTCGACGGCTGGAATAAATCTTCCCGGAACAACACCGCCAACGATAGCATCAACAAATTCGAATCCGGTTCCTCTCGGTAACGGTTCGAGTTTTAAATGAACGTGTCCGTATTGTCCCCTACCACCGGATTGTTTTTTGTGTTTATATTCAGCATCAGCACAAACACCTTTAATCGTTTCGCGGTAAGGTATTTTAGGTTCAATAAGATCAACATCCACGTGATATCTATCTTTCAATAATTTTATAGCCAACGCTAATTGCAACTCACCTTGACCGGAAACAATAGTTTGTCCTAATTCCGGATCGAAATGAACAGTAAGCGTCGGATCTTCTTCGTGCACTGTATGAAGTCCTGATGATATTTTATCTTCATCCCCTTTAGCTTTTGGTTGAACCGCTCCTCTAATTACCGGTTCGGGGAATTTAATCGGCTCTAATTGAACTGTGAAGTTCTTCGAAGCGAGAGTATCGCCTGTATGAGTATCTTTTAATTTTACTACTGCGCCGATATCACCTGCATATAAAGTGGAAACTTCTTTTCTGTTTTTACCGTTAAGGACGAAAATCTGTCCCATTCTTTCGGTTTTATTTTTTGATACATTTTGAATATCTAATCCAGCACTTACTTTACCGGAAAACACTTTGAAGATAGAAAGCTCACCTACGTGTTGTTCTGAGAGGGATTTGAAAACTAAAAGAACAGGTTCAGCGTTTTCATCGCATTTAACTTCAACTTCCGTATCAGAACCAACCAATTTACCCTTAGGAGCTTCTCTATCTGCAGGAGAAGGTAGATATTCAGCAGCAAAATCCATGAAATTTGAAATTCCTACTGCTTTTGATGCCGATACTGCGAAAACCGGCACTATGCTGCGGTTAATTAGAGCTTTTTTAAATCCTGTTTTAAGATCTTCCCCTTCGAGTGTACCTTCTTCAAAGAACTTATTCATCAATTCTTCGTCAGATTCCGCAATTTTTTCGATAAGTTCTTCTCTCATCGATTCGACTTTATCTTTTAAATCCGCCGGAATATCTTCTTCGGTCACACTCTTGGATCCACTTTCTCCAAAGGTGAGTTTTTTCATTTTAATGAGGTCAATAACGGAGTTGAAATTTACACCTTCGTTAACAGGAAAAGAGACAATTATAGCATCACTGCTTAACCTTTCTTTAACCATTTGAAAAGTTTCTTCGAACTTCGAATGTTCATTATCAACCTTATTAATAATTACAACACCAGGAAGATTATAATCTTGCACATACCCCCAAGTCAGTTCGGTACCAACTTCAATTCCTTCGGCAGATTTAACTACCGCTACGGCAGTATCAGATACGTGAAGAGATGAAATAACTTGACCGATAAAATCTGTATAACCCGGAGTATCGAGAAAATTCAATTTTTTATCTCTCCACTCCACGTGTAAAGGCGAAGCGGAGATAGAAATTTTTCTTTCAATTTCGTTAGGAGAATAATCGGAAATTGTATTTCCTTCATCAACGGAACCAATTCGGTTTGTTTCTCCTGCGGTAAAAAGCATTACTTCGGAAATGGAAGTTTTACCACTCCCTCCATGGCCTATAAAGGCAAAATTCCTTATTGCATCAGCTTTGAACTCTTTCAATTTTCCTCCGCATAATTAATTTGTATTATTGTTCTTAAATTCATTTATGAAAGCCGTAATTGCCTTCGAAACGGCAGTTAGGTTCTTCACAAAATTTATTATTCTGCTTTCCGGATTTTTTTTATTGAATGAACCGATATTGTTAAGTTTCGATTTGGTCGAAGAAACAAAAGTTTGAACCTTATTCAATTGAGTTTCTACTTCTTCGGCTAAATTAAGAACTTTATCAGAAACTTCCTGAAGATTGTTGAGAATTGGGAGTAAACGGTTGTTAATTTCGGAAAGGTCCCGCTGAAGAACGTCTAAATTGCGATTGACGTTCCTCAGCGTTATAATCAAATACACACATAGTGCGGATGCCAGAATAATAAGAATCACCAGTAAAACATCCAGCAGCCCCAAAACTATGCTTCCTTTTCTGTTTTGAAAGTATCAATTCCGGCTTTAATTGCATCTTTAAGCTTACCGCTTTCTTTATCCAATTTTTTCTTGCCGGTATCGACGTAATCGGCTGTTTTCTTTTTTGCTTCTTCGAGAATATCTTCTGCTTCTTTTAACAGAACATCAACTTTCTCGCGAGCTTCAGCAACTAAAACTTCCGATTTTTTCTTTCCATCGTTAATTAATTTATTTGCTTTTTCCTTAGCATCTTCTAAATAATGCTCGGCATCATCTATCAAGTCATCTGATTTTCTTTTAAGATCGCCACGGAATTCTTTTCCGCTTTTAGGCGCATACAATAAACCAATTAATGATCCTACTAGAGAACCAGCTAAAAAGCCAATAAATAATCCTTTTCCTAATCCGTTATCTTCGTTCATAGTGTCCTCCACTAAAATATTTACAGTTATCAAAAATAATAACCGAGCATCTGAATATCAAGGATAAGAAAGTCGGTTATTCAGATTTATTTCATATTTTTTACGATCTCCTTAGCAAATCTTGAGCATTTAACCTTTTTAGCTCCTTTCATTAGCCTTTCGAAGTCATAAGTTACAACTTTAGATTTAATTGTTTTTGTCATTGCTTTTTCAATTAACTTAGCTGCTTTATCCCATCCGAGATATTGAAGCATCATTACACCGGAAAGGATTAAAGAACCCGGATTCACTTTATCTTGACCAGCATATTTCGGTGCAGTACCATGAGTAGCTTCGAAAACTGCGTGGTAGTAACCAATGTTTGCACCAGGAGCAATTCCTAATCCACCAACCTGTGCAGCTGCTGCATCCGATAAATAATCACCGTTCAAGTTGGTTGTAGCTAATACATCGTATTCTGCAGGTCTTAATAATAATTGTTGGAAAATACTATCAGCTATTCTATCCTTAATTACGATAGTACCTTCAGGTTGCTTGCCGTTATATTTATCCCATAATTCATCTTCTGTAATTGTAATATCAGGGAAATATTTTTTTGCACATTTGTAACCCCAATCTCTAAAGGCACCTTCAGTAAATTTCTGTATGTTACCTTTGTGAACTAAAGTTACGCTCTTTCTTCCGTACTGAATAGCATATTCAATAGCTTTTTTAACCAATCTTTCAGAACCGAATTCACTGATTGGTTTAATACCGATGCCTGATTTTTCGCGTACACTCTTTTTCATATCTTTATTGAGAATTTCAATCAATTTATTGGCATCTTTTGAATTCGCTTTAAACTCAACACCTGCATAAACGTCTTCGGTATTTTCTCTAAAAAGAACTATGTCCAAGTCTTGTGGGCGTTTCATTGGACTAGGGGTACCGGAATAGTATTTAACAGGACGAACACATGCGAAGAGATCCATTTTTTGTCTGATTGCAACATTCAAACTTCTGAAACCACCACCCACAGGAGTAGTTAAGGGTCCTTTAATTGCAACTATAAATTCATCAATTGCCTTAAGGGTTTCTTTAGGAAGCCATTGGTTTTTACCGTAAGTAGCAACGGCTTTTTCACCTGCATAAATTTCCATCCAACTGATTTTCTTTTTCCCTTTGTAGGCAATATTTACAGCATTATCTAATACTAATTTAGTTGCAGCCCAAATGTCAGGACCTATGCCGTCACCTTCAATAAAAGGAATGATTGGATTATCAGGGATATTTAATTTACCGTTTTCTACAGTAATTTTTTCTCCAACTTCAGGAACTTGCACAATTTTGTACTTGGCCATAATTACTCCTCATAATTAATTATCAATTAGTTTTTTCTTCTTCTTAAAATAAGATAAACTTAATATACCTATAAATACGGCGTACCATAAAGTTAACACTCTTATAATCAATG
>CAZNJB010000046.1:0-23917 GCA_964573255.1 uncultured Melioribacteraceae bacterium | reverse complement strand
GTGAAGAATTAAGTTGCGATTAACATCAATTTGAGATATAATCAAGTTTAATTGCTATAATAGGTAATCTATTTGCTTTGAATAGCGTTAATAAATTAATTTTTTTTGCATTTATTTGGGGGCGTCTATATATTTGGTGATTCGATTTTATGAGTAATTTGGGTATTATGAACGTATATATTGAGAATTTGGACAAGTATGTTGGACAGGAAGTTACCGTTAGAGGTTGGCTTTATAAAAAAAGGTCCAGCGGTAAAATTAAGTTTTTAGTTGTTAGAGACGGAACCGGAATTTTACAGTGTATTGTATTCAAGGGTAATGTAAGCGAAGATACGTTTGAAAAGTCGGAACACATAGCGCAAGAAACTTCATTAAAAGTAACAGGAACAATTAAAGAAGAAAAACGCGCTCCCGGCGGTTATGAAATGGACGTAAAGAATGTGGAAATTATTTCCGAAAGTCGCAATTACCCTATTACACCTAAAGAACATGGTGTAGAATTTTTAATGGACAACAGACACTTGTGGCTAAGGTCCCGTCGTCAGACCGCTATCCTGAGAATTCGTCATAGAATAGTTAAAGCGATACGTGATTTCTTTGACGAACGCGGTTTTACATTGATGGATTCTCCGATAATTACCCCCACTTCGGTTGAAGGAACCTCAACTTTATTCGAAACGCCTTATTTTGATTTAGGTAAAGCTTACCTTACTCAAAGCGGTCAGCTATATGCCGAAGCCGGTGCTATGGCACTCGGAAGGGTTTATACTTTCGGTCCAACTTTTCGCGCCGAAAAATCAAAAACAAGAAGGCATTTAACCGAATTTTGGATGGTTGAACCTGAAGTGGCATTTTTCGACTTGGACGACGATATGGATTTGGCTGAAGAATTTGTAGAATATATTGTTCAGTCAGTTTTAAAAGACAGAAGAAAAGAATTGGAAATTCTCGAAAGAGATATTTCCAAATTGGAAAAAGTCAAAAGACCTTTCCCCAGAATATCTTACGACGAAGCCGTTGAAATATTGAAAGAAAACGGTGTTGATTTTGAGTGGGGAAATGATTTCGGCGGTGCAGATGAAACCATCATCTCCGATAAATTTGATCGTCCGGTTATGGTTCACCGTTATCCGGCCGAAGTTAAAGCCTTTTATATGAAAAGAGATCCCGAAAATCCTAAAGTTGCTCTTGCCGTAGATATGTTAGCACCGGAAGGTTACGGCGAAATTATCGGCGGTAGTCAGCGCGAGGATGATCTCGATCTTCTTCTTAAGAGAATAGAAGAACACAATTTACCGAGAGAGCCATTCGAATGGTATCTCGATTTAAGAAAATACGGTTCGGTACCACATGCCGGTTTCGGTTTGGGTATTGAAAGAACCGTTGCATGGATATGCGGATTGGATCACGTCCGCGAAACAATACCTTTCCCAAGAATGATTTATAGGAATACTCCTTAATGAATTTGGAAATGATACTTTTTGTAGTTTTTGCACTTACCGCAGCTATAACATCGGTAGCTGTTATTACAAGACGCAATCCGGTTTATAGCGCTCTGTTTTTAATATTGAATTTCTTTGCGCTTGCGGGAATTTACCTCTTATTGAATGCCCAATTTATTGCGGTAGTGCAAATTATTGTGTACGCAGGCGCTATTATGGTCTTATTCCTTTTCGTAATTATGTTATTGAATACGGATAAGGAAAGTCCCATCTTTTCTCAATCAAAACAAATTAAAATTTTTGCAGTTGTAATCGGAATATTTGTATTCCTTCAAATTGCATTTTTAATTTTCAAGTCAGAGCCTTCATCTTTAATGAACCCCGATCTTAGTGCGAGTGTGGAGGCAGGTACAATAGAGAAAATTGGGAAAGACCTTTACAGCAAGTATATTATTCCGTTCGAAGCTGCAGGCTTCCTTTTATTAGCCGCAACTATCGGAGCTTTAATTTTAGCTAAAAAGAAATTTGAGTAGAAGTTATGCATGATATTCCAGTTGAATATTATTTAGTGCTTAGCGCCTTTATGTTTACCGTAGGCGTTACAGGCGTACTCATAAGAAGAAACGCCATAGTTCTATTTATGTGTATAGAACTTATGCTGAATTCGGCAAACCTTACTTTGATTGCATTTTCTTCCTACTTAGGAAATACTATCGGTCAAGTATTTGTGTTTTTTGTTATGACTGTAGCCGCTGCTGAAGCTGCGGTTGGTTTAGCCTTAATTATTGCCATATTCAGAAATAAGTTATCTATAAATATTGATGAAATAAACATTTTCAAGTGGTAGAGAATGATTGATTATATTTATTTAACCGTTGTTTTACCTCTTATCGGATTCTTAATCAACGGATTATTCGGAAGAAAAATCAAGAATGAAAAAGTTGTCGGTGCAATAGGCGCAGCGGCTGTAGGGTTGGGATTTATTGTTGCCCTTGGCGCATTTATTGAAACGTTAAATCTTCCGGTTGAAGAAAGACGTAATGTCGTTGAACTCTTTACTTGGTTGAATGTTGGCGGTTTAAATATTCATTTTGCTTATCTGGTAGATCAACTTTCGTTGACGATGGCGTTGATAGTAACCGGTGTTGGATTTTTAATCCATGTTTATTCAATCGGTTATATGCACGGAGATAAAGCATTTTGGAAATTCTTCGCCTATCTGAACTTGTTCATTTTTATGATGATGAATTTGATTCTGGGCGATAATTTTGTAGTTCTTTTCCTCGGCTGGGAAGGTGTAGGTTTATGCTCTTATCTTCTGATCGGTTTTTGGTATGATAAGAAATTTGAAAAGGGAACCGTTCCTCAAGCAGCCAAGAAAGCATTTATAGCCAATAGAATAGGGGACTTCGGATTTCTATTGGGAATGTTTCTTATTTACATGACATTCGATAGCTTAAATTTTATTGATGTTTTCAGCAAAGCTGAGTTTGCACCTATTGCAGAGAGTACATTTTCTTTAATTGCATTATTCCTGTTTATCGGTGCAACCGGAAAATCTGCTCAAATACCACTTTTTGTTTGGCTTCCCGATGCAATGGCGGGTCCAACACCAGTATCGGCATTAATACATGCTGCAACTATGGTTACCGCCGGTGTTTATATGGTTGCAAGGGCTTCTGTTATTTTTGCTTCGGCGCCAATGATTTTAACCGTTGTTGCCGTTGTTGGTTTGTTGACTGCTTTCTTTGCCGCAACAATCGGATTGGTTCAAAATGATATTAAAAAAGTTTTAGCTTACTCCACGGTAAGTCAGTTGGGATATATGTTTCTCGCTTTGGGGGTAGGTGCATTCAGTGCCGGTATATTTCACGTGATGACACATGCATTTTTCAAAGCACTCCTCTTTTTGGGAGCCGGTTCGGTTATTCACGCAATGCACGAAGACCAGGATATCAGAAATTACGGTGGACTCAAAAAATATATGCCGGTAACATATATGACGTTTTTATTGGCCGCTTTGGCAATTTCCGGATTCCCAGGATTTTCAGGCTTTTTTTCGAAAGATGAAATTCTCTGGGTTTCTTACGCAAACGGAAGTCTTCTTTACTGGTTGATAGGTGCATTTACCGCAGTTTTAACCGCTTTTTATATGTTCCGTCTAGTTTCTCTTACATTTTTCGGGGAGGAGAGATTTGGTAAAGATAAGCATCCGCATGAATCACCGAAAGTGATGACTGTTCCGTTAATGATTCTCGCTGTTCTTTCGGTTATTGGCGGATTTGTTGGTGTACCTGAAATATTTTCCGGAAAGCATGGAAACTTATTCGAAAATTGGCTGGAACCGGTATTTGAACCTGCACAAAGAAAATTAGCTCATTTTGCCGCTCATTCGCATACCGAAGAAATTTTACTAATGGTTATTTCTGTTGTTGCTGCAATTGGCGGTATTTATGCAGCTTTTGTGATTTTTACTAGAAGAAGAGAAATTGCTGATAAAACAGCCGAAGTTTTCAAAGGGGTGTATACTACTTTGTTCAATAAGTATTATATTGATGAAATTTACGAAGCAAGTATTATTAACCCCATCCAAAAAACTAGTGAAGTCTTCCTTTGGAAAGTAGCGGATGTGAAGTTGATTGACGGAATGGTAAACGGAACCGCGAAATCCATTGATTTAATTTCCGGATTGTTGAAAAAGATTCAAACCGGACTTGTACAAAATTATGCATTAACAATGTTAATCGGCGTTGCAGCCGTACTACTTTGGATTATTCTGAGTTTATAGCCTATGGAAAGTAATTTATTAACATATTTGCTTTTAATCCCTATTGTAGGGAGTGTGTTGCTTCTATTTCTTAAAGAAGAACAACAAAAACTAATTCGTTGGTTTGGTGTAGTAGTTTCTGCTATTGCATTTATTGTTTCATTAATTATTTATTACCAATTTGATCCTTCACTTTCTACCTATCAATTCTTACATAAAGTTTCTTGGGTAGAAAGTCTGAACATTTCTTATCACGTTGGAATCGATGGTATTTCACTTTTATTGGTATTGCTAACTACTTTCTTAACTCCGTTAACTCTGATAAGTAGTTGGAGTTCGATCACTAAAAAGGTAAAGATGTTTACCTTTTTCATGTTGCTTCTCGAAGCCGGAATGCTCGGTGTATTTATTTCAGTAGATTTATTTTTATTCTATGTCTTCTGGGAAGCTATGCTAATTCCAATGTACTTTATTATTGGAGTATGGGGTGGAGAAGACAGAATTTACGCATCAGTAAAGTTTTTTATTTACACTATGTTTGGTAGTTTATTGATGCTCGTTGCTATCATTTGGCTGGCTGTTTATGGTTCCAGTCAATTAGGGCATTTTACTACCAATTTGATTGAGCTTTATTCGGTCGGTCCGAATATTCCGCAGGATATTCAGAGATGGATGTTCCTCGCATTTTTCTTCAGTTTTGCTATCAAAGTTCCTTTATTCCCGTTGCACACCTGGCTGCCTGATGCGCACGTGCAAGCTCCGACTGCGGGCTCTGTAATATTGGCAGGTGTATTGCTTAAAATGGGAACTTACGGTTTGGTTAGATTTAATTTACCGTTATTCCCTCAATCCGCTGTCCATTTTGCACCTTATATTTCCGTTTTAGCTGTTATCGGTATAATCTACGGTGCACTTGTGGCAATGGTTCAGAAGGATATGAAAAAACTGGTAGCTTATTCTTCGGTTTCTCACTTGGGATTCGTAGTCCTCGGTATTTTTGCAATGACGGTTGAATCGGTGCAAGGGGCCGTAATACAGATGGTGAATCACGGTCTTTCCACCGGAGCATTATTCCTTTTAGTCGGAATTTTATACGAAAGAACGCATACACGCGAGATAGCTTATTATGGTGGAATCGCTAAGATTGTTCCTGTATACGCTACAATTTTGTTGATTGCATCCTTATCTTCAATCGGATTACCGGGATTAAATGGATTTATCGGTGAATTTTTAATTCTTTTAGGTTCATTCCAATCGAAGGTCTTGAATAATTGGTGGTTCACAATTTTTGCTGCTTCAGGCGTGATTTTTGCCGCCGTTTATCTCCTTTGGATGTATGAACGTGTAGTTTGGGGTAAAGTCACAAACGAAAAATTAGAAACACTCACCGATATGAATTCCAGGGAACTGTTTGTCCTTATCCCAATCTTATTCTTCATTGTTTGGATTGGTATTTATCCGAGTACATTTACCGGACTGACAGAATCTGCTACAGAAGGTATATTAAATACAGTACAAGCATTTACATTTAACTTTTTGAAGTAAGGGGATATAATTTTGAAACTCAAGGGTATTTTAGCAAGTGTATTTTTCTTTTTATTGAGTTCACCGATTTTTGCTTCCGAAGGAGGTAGTAGTGCAGAGCATGTTCTACCTGCCACCTATATGGTTCTGCCATTCGTTGTTTTATTGATGATGATTGCAACCGGTCCACTGTTTTATCCACATTTTTGGGAAAAACATTATCCGAAAGTATCTGTTCTTTTGGGACTGGTAACAGTAGCTTATTATTTGATTGTTCTTAAAAATTCCCATAGTTTACTTCATACTCTATCTGAGTATATCTCATTTATTGCCTTATTATCTTCTTTATTTGTGGCAAGCGGTGGTATTTTAATTAAAATTAATAAGAAATCCACTCCAGGATTGAATGTTGTACTGCTTTTGTTTGGTGCTATAATTGCAAATATAATTGGTACAACAGGTGCATCTATGGTGCTGATTCGTCCTTTCCTCAAAGTAAACAGGGACAGAATTAAACCTTACCATATAATCTTTTTTATATTTCTTGTTAGTAATATGGGCGGTGCATTAACCCCGATAGGTGACCCACCATTATTCTTGGGATTTTTAAGAGGAGTGGACTTCTTCTGGTTTATCCAATTTTTATGGTATAAATGGGCAATCGGAATATTGCTCGTTCTTGGGGTATTCTATGTGATTGATAAAAGAAATATGCCTAAAGATGATGGCAGGGAATATTCGGGTAAAATTGAAATCCGAGGAACTAAAAACATATTCTATCTGGTTATTATTTTAATTTCAGTTTTCTTAGATCCAAACGTTATGGATTGGGTCCCAAGTTTGGCTCCGTTACCGTTTGGCATTCGTGAAATCATTATGTTCCTTGTAGTTTATGTTTCTTACAAACGAGCCGATCAAGATATACTACGTGCAAATGAATTCGATTTTGAGCCGATCAGAGAGGTAGCATATTTGTTTATCGGAATTTTTGCAACAATGATTCCAGCGCTTCAACTCATAGCTCACGAAGCATCTGTTCTTGGCGAGCAATTAAGTGCAGGTGTGTTTTATTGGGCTACAGGTTCTTTATCCGGCGTATTGGATAATACTCCTACTTTTGTTAACTTTTTGTCTGCTGCGATGGGTAAATACGGGATGGATGTAACAATAAAAGAACATGTTCATAATTTTGAATTGATGCATCCGCTTTATTTGCAGGCAATATCGATCAGTGCAGTATTTTTTGGTGCAATGACTTATATCGGTAACGGCCCGAATTTTATGGTTAAGTCAATTACCGAAAGAGCCGGAATAAAAATGCCCAGTTTCTTCGCATATTTAGTTAAATATGCAATCCCAGTTCTTTTACCAATATTTACATTAGTTTGGTATTTATTCTTCTATGGAAGAGGTTAAAATGAAAAAATTAGATGAAGTTTTAAAAGAAAAAATGTATGCACTTTATTTCGGCAATAGAGTGTTGCTCCCATTTAAATGCGATATTTTGAAAGTAGTTTTTGAAAATGAAATAATTACCGATTTTAGCCATACTAAATCGGGAGCTTGTTATAATAAAAGAGATTCTTTTACCGAGATATACTTCCACGAAGTAAAAGACCTTGAAGAAAAATGTTCACGCTATAAAGATATTCGCCTTGTTCTTGTTGAGGAAGGTGATGATGTTTTTAATTTTGATAATCATCGTAAGATTTCCCTTTATTTGGAAGGGGATCATAAATTAACAATTGAAGAAATTAATGGTGATATTTTATTTTTTGAATGAGTTTGATTATGAATAGTCCAGAATTTTTAAATATGTTGTCTCATTTAATACTTGCTGCGGGAATTTTAATTTCGCTTACTATTGAAATTTCTACTAAGAAAGGGAAGGAAATACTGCCTTGGTTTTCCGTAGCTGTTTTCCTGCTGACAGCTCTCAGTTCTTTGAATAATATTTCAACCGACATAACAGTTTATACTATGCTTCACGTCGGAGGGAAAGCTGCGATATTTAATTTCATATTTAACTTTGTTGGATTGATTGTAGTTTTAAGTTCTGTAAATTATATTAAAAAATATGGCGCAAACTTCGGCGAATTTTACATTTTACTCCAAGCTTCCGTACTGGGTATGATGCTTATGGCTGGAGCGGAGGATATTTTTGTTGTTTTCCTCGGTCTGGAATTAATGTCAATCTGTTTCTACATTTTAGCCGGTATCAATAGAAAGAAAGAGACAGCAAACGAATCAGCGATGAAATATTTCCTTTTGGGTGCGTTTGCAACCGGTTTTATTGTTTATGGTATCGGACTGATTTACGGAGCTGCCGGAACAACCGATTTGAATTTTATTATTAGTAACTTCGGAAACTTAAGCGGTAAATTATTATTTGTGTTCGGATTGGCATTATTTTTAATTGGATTTTCATTCAAGATTGCAGCTGTTCCTTTCCATATGTGGGTACCCGATGTGTATCAAGGTGCAGCTACTACTGTGACAGGATTGATGTCTACAGCTGGTAAAGCTGCCGCTTTTAGCGTATTGATTATAATGCTTTCGGCTGTTGCCGGTGGTGGTGTTCCACATACATTCTCTGATTATTTTGCTGTAATAGCTTTATTGTCTACCCTATACGGAAGTATTGTTGCAATCGCACAAAAGAATTTGAAAAGAATGCTGGCATATTCTTCCATAACACATGCCGGATATATGGCTATCGGTTTGGCTGCCGGTAATATTGAGAGTATCGCCGGAATTATATTTTATTTAGCTGCATATGCTTTTATGAATCTGGGCGCATTCACAATTATTGCAATGATAGAAGGCGAAAATGATGATAGAACCGAGCTGGATACTTATGCAGGATTGAATGGCAAGAGCCCTATGTTAGCTGCTTTTATGGCCTTATTTATGTTTGCTCTGGCCGGTATTCCTCCTCTTGCTGGATTCTTCGGTAAATATTATGTATTTGTCGGAGCAATTGAGCAAGGATTAGTCTGGCTCGCGGTTATCGGCGTAATTTCTAGTGCAATTAGCGTATATTTCTATTTGCGTGTTGTAGTCTATATGTATTTCAAAGAAAGCCAAAGCGAATTTGAAATACCAAAGGACTCTTTTGCTTATTTTGCGGTAGTGTTAACGGGAGTATTGGTTCTCGGTTTTGGAGTACTGCCGGATACGCTGATGAATTTGATTACGTCTGTCCTCTAATAGAAGAACTTTAATTTTGAGAATCTTATGATACCTCTATTTACTTCGGAACAAATTCGTGGGGCCGATTCCTATGCTATTAAGCAATTAGGAATACCCGGTTCTATACTAATGGAAAATGCCTCTATTAGTATTTATAACAGGATTAAGCAGGCTTTTCCGGAATTAGTGAAGGATTTGCCGATTGGTATATTAGCAGGTAAAGGGAATAACGGTGGCGATGCTTTTGCTTTAGCCCGTCATTTTGCAAATGCTCATTATCCGGTTGTGATAATTTCTATTGCCGGTGAAAGGGAATTGAAGGGTGATGCTGCATTAAATTTTTCCATTTTAAAGAAATTATCCAGGACCAATAAGTCTATTAGGCTAAAGAAATATTCAAAGATTTCAGATTTACGCTTGTTGGATAGCTGTCAGCTTATTATTGATGGTTTGCTGGGTACAGGTTCAAAAGGTGAACTAAGGGAACCATATAAAAGCATTGTTCAAGAAATAAATAAAATAAATAACCTTAAAGCTGCAATTGACATACCCACAGGCCTTAATGTGGATACTGGATTTGGTGAAGTTGTTTTTGATGCTGATGTAACAATTACACTAGCTGAATTGAAGAGGGGATTATTTTTTGGCTCTGGATATGTTTATTCCGGAGAAATATTTAAAGGTAGAATCGGCTTACCAGATGAATATTTTAAGAAATTAGCCGTTACAGAATATTTAGTTGAACCGGAGGATGCATTTGCTGGTATTCCGGAAAGAAAAATAAATGCTCATAAATATTCTGCAGGAAAGGTTCTGGCGATTTGTGGCAGCGCAAAATATCAGGGTGCAGCTTCGATTGCGGCAAATTCATCTTTAATAGGTGGTGCGGGTGCTGTGATATTAGCCGTTCCTAAATCCATTAGCAATTACATTTATCAGAATTTGGAAGGGGCGGTAATTAATCCGTATAATGATTCTGACTTTGGCTTTTTGCTGGAGAAAAATGTAGAGGAATTAACCGAAAAAATTGATTGGGCGGATGTTATATGCCTTGGTCCCGGACTTGGAAGGGAAGAGGCAACTAAAAAAGCGGTATTGCAGATAGTTGGAAATAATCCTGATAAATATTTTGTTATTGATGCAGATGCAATAGCTGCATTTTCTTTGAAAGAATTTAAAAAGTTCAATCTTTCAAATGCCGTTTTCACTCCTCATTTTGGAGAATTTGCTTCACTGATGAATATTTCTATCGAAGAATTAAAAAGAGATATATTGGGATTTGGTAAGAAGTTCTCAAAATTATCCGGTGCATATTTGGCATTAAAAGGTGCACCAACAATAATTTTTACTCCAACTGGAGAAGCATTAATTAACTCATCCGGTAACCCGGGATTGGCTAAATTCGGTTCAGGCGATGTACTCACAGGGTTAGTTTCCGCTTTCATTGCACAAAATAAGCAAATTGAGAAATCACTCATTTCTGCTATTTATGTACACGGAATGGCTGCTGACCTTTATTCAGAAGATTATGCTGAAATTGCGCTTACCGCTACAAGACTGATTGATTATATCCCAAATGCCGTTAAGTTTATTCATGATACGTTTGTATAGATTGATAGAGAAAAATACTGTACGATATGTTTATTATCCTTTAGGCATTTATTGGATCATTTTATTCATATTAACGAGTCTGCCTTCTGATTCTTTCATAGACACTTTTAAATTTAGCGATAAGATTAAACATTTTGCGGCGTATCTTATTTTAAGTTTATTATTGTCTTTAGCTTTTCATTTCCAAGAAAAATGGGAAGCGGTGAAAAAGAAATTTTACCTTTATTCAGTAGTTGCGATTTCAGTGTATGGTTGTCTTGATGAGATCCATCAAATGTTTATTCCCAACAGAAGCGCAGAAGTTTTAGATTGGGTTGCTGATGTTACCGGTGCTGTTTTAGGTGCTTTGGTAATTTATTTATTCATTAAAAATGCAGTATATTTGAGTAAACAAGGAACTAATTTGTAATTTTATTGTAGAAAATTAAGTCCCAATTTGCATATTCAAAAATGATTTTATAATTTTTCAATAACGATTATTGCTAGTAGGAGGAAAAATTGGCTTTAAAAAAGAATCCGAAAGTTGATTTGAGACTAAAATACCAAAGAGTATTCGAAATCAGTTTAGCTATTTCGTTACTTGTATTGGTATTAGCCTTCAAATACTTTCCTAAATTCGAAAAAGAACAAGTACAGATTGAAGCTCCTCAGGAACTTGTACAGGTAGAGGACGTAGAGGCTACAAAGCAGGAAACACCCCCGCCTCCGCCGCCTAAACCGCCTATTCCTATAGAAGCTCCTTCTGATGACGTTCTTGAAGACATTGAAATAGAAGATACAGAACTCGATGTTGAAGAAGAAGTAGCTGCTCCACCTCCGCCGGTTGAAGAAAAAGAAGAAGAAGTTGAACCTACTTTCTTCGTAGCGGTTGAAGAAATGCCAGAACCTATTGGTGGAATCGCTGCAATTCAGAAAAGAATTGTTTATCCAGAAATCGCTAAAAGAGCTGGTGTGCAAGGTAGAGTTTATGTTAAAGCTTTCGTAAACGAAAACGGAAGTGTTGAAAAAGTTATGCTCGTTAAAGGTATTGGAGCAGGCTGCGACGAAGAAGCTCTTCGCGCTGTTAAAGCTACGAAATTTAAACCCGGAAGGCAGAGAGGTAAACCTGTTAAGGTTCAGGTTATGATTCCGGTGTTATTCAAATTACAATAAATTTTAACCCCTCTTTCGAGGGGTTTTTTATTTTAAATATTCCCTCCATGCAACTTCCTTCATTCCAACACATCTAAATTCTCTTTATGACTAAACAATTTGTCAGAAAAACTCATTGTTCGGGAAAATGACTTGACAGTCACAACTAAAACTGCTAAGTTGTGGTGAACAAATTAGAGATTAATGATGATATTAAATTCATTATCAAAGTTAGAAGGATTATCCCGTAAAGAGAGGGAGAAATTATTCAAAAAACACGAAATAATTTCTGCCGCTGCAAAATTATTTGCCAATAAGGGATTTGATAAAACTACACTTGACGAAATTGCTTCCGCTTCCGAATTTGGGAAGGGGACAATATATAACTATTTCAGCAGTAAGGAAGAAATTTTTACTGCTCTACTCGAAGATATAACTACTCAGTACCTCGAATTTCTGAAGAAAAATATAGATTCTACTATTTCTCTAAAGGATTTGGTTGAGCAAATCGCTACCAATATTTTCTCTTTCTATGTAAATCATCCTGAGGAATTTGTGTTGATGCATAGAATGAGAAATTTGAATATCTCTTTTAATCCGCTTGAAAAATCGGAAATCTTAAAAGAAAATCTCAATATGATTCGTGAATTGTATAGAGAAAGGATTTCGGAAAGCATACAAAATAAAGAGATTAAAGACGTTGATATTGAGTCTCTGCAACTCCTAATTCAAAGTCTGTTTTTCGGTTATTTACATCAATTGCATATTTGCAAAAAATTAGAAAGCATAGACGTCAATAAAGAGGTTAAATTTCTTGTTGATGTTCTATTTAAAGGAATTGAAAACAAATAAGGAGCTATGGTGAAAAAATTATTTATTTTTATGATTATTTCACTTTTGCCGGTTGTTGCTCAGCAAAAAGAAGTGTTAAAACTCGATTTGAGGAAAAGCATAAATTTGGCGTTGGAGAATAATCACGATTACAAACAGGCAAAATTAGATTTTCAAAAGGCTGAGGAACAGGTGAGGCAAGCCTATGGTTCGGCTCTCTTTCCTAACATTGACGGAACGTTAAATTACAACCGTGCTTTAAAGAAGCAAGTAATTACATTCGAGACTCCGTTTTTTAGCGGTACTTTCCCGGTTGGAACCGATAATACTTTGAGTGGAACCATTTCCGTTAATCAGCCGATTTTTAAAGGCGCAATGTTTTTGGCAATTAAAATTGCCGAGACTTTTGCTGAAATGAGCGCTCAGAACAAAGAGCAGTCCAAATTGGAATTGATTATGCAAGTTAAGCAAGCCTATTATACTTATTTAGTTTCTAAGGAATATGTGAAACTTGCGGAACTTCAGCTAAAGAGAGCAGAAGAAAATTTCAAGAATACAGAATCTATGTTCAATGCTGGACTTGTATCCGATTATGATTTTACGAAGGCTAAAGTGCAGTACAAAAATGCAATTCCAATGAAAACTGATGCGATGAATCAGCTTAAATTGGCAGAAAACAATTTGAATTTATTGCTTGGAATTGATCTCGATACTCCTATTGAAATTAGTGAGACTATTGAATTTAAACCTGTATTTATTCCTGAGTTTGATGATGGTATGAAAACTCTTTTGCTAAGGAACAAATTATTAAAACAGGTTGAGCTTCAATCCAAAATGCAGGATTATAATGTTTCATATGAATTTTCGAAACATCTGCCTGAATTAAGTGCGTTCGGAAATTGGACGGTTCAAGCACAGGAAAATGACCCCAGGATATTCCCTGATTGGAGATTTTACAATTTTGTCTCCGTCGGATTGTCCTTGCAAATTCCAATATTTCATGGTTTTACAACTCAATCACAGGTAGAACAAGCTGAGATTGATTATAAAAAATCTATTGAAGGCTTATCTAAAACTAAAAAATCATTGCAGATTCAATATGAAAACGTGGTTCTTCAATTGAAAAAGACATCGGAACAAATTGAAGCATACCGCTCGGCAGTTGAGGAATCTGAAAGAGGCTATCAAATAGCCACCAAGAGATTTAAAGCAGGCTTGGGTACACAAATTGAAGTAACAAGTGCAATGATGGAAGTATTGAATTCCAAAGTAAATTATTTGAGGAGCTTGCTGGATTATAACGTTTTAGCAGCTCAACTAGATATGCTATTAGGTAAAAGTTTAGAAGAAATTAACAAGTAAGGATAGATTCATGAAAAAGAATATTAAAAAAATTGGAATTTATTTTGTGATATCTCTTTCGCTCGTAAGTTTAGCTGCTTGCGGCAAAAATGAAGAAGATAAGAAAGCAAACAAAAAAGAATCCCACAAAAAAGTTAGTGTTGAAGTCCAGACGGTTGAGGCAACATCATTTACCGATTTTATAGAAACCGTTGGGGTGGTAAAACCCATTGAGAAGGCAAATATTTCCTATCCCGAGGGTGGTATTATTGATAGAATTGAGAACGATAAAGGTTCTTTTGTTAAGAAAGATGATATTCTATTTGTAATTGAAAACGATATTTTAAAAGCAAATCTCGATGCTGCCGAAGCCCAATATAATTTAGCTCAGATGACTTTTGAAAAGCAGGAAGAAATTTACAAAGATAATGTCAACAGTGAATATCAATTTCTTCAGTCAAAATATCTACGTGACCAAGCTAAAGCTGCTTATGACTTAGCGAAAACCAGATACGAAAAATCATTTGTTAAATCTCCGATTTCCGGATATGTTGATTCCAGAAATTTTGATGTGGGTGAATTAGCACCGCCGGGAATAACCGTTATGACTGTAATAAATACATCAATGATAAAAGTTGTAACTGGCGTTCCGGAAAGATATGTGGGAGATGTTGTTGTTGGTAAAAAAGCATTTTTGGAATTTCCCGAATTAAAGGATAAAAAATTATACGGAAAAGTAAGTTTTGTTAGTAATTCGGTTACAACGAACAATAGAACTTTTGATGTTGAAATTATTATGAAAAATCCGAACAGATTAATTAAACCGGAAATGATTGTAAATGTGAAAATAGAGAGAAAAACTATTGATGATGTATTTATAATTCCTGATGATGCCCTTATTAGAGCCGATGACAATTACGTTCTATTTATTGCAAAAGATGGAAAGGCAATTCGTAGAGATGTAGAAATAATTTCCCGCTTTGGCAGCCAAGTTGCTATTGGAAGCGGTTTGAATAACGGTGAAAAACTTATTGTTGTCGGTCAACAAAATCTACTCGAAGGTACTGACATTCAAATAGTAAATTAAAGGTTTTAGTATGAAGCTCACAAATGTTAGCATAGACAATAGAACTAGTGTTTTTATCCTGGTATTTATCTTGGTAGTGATGGGAATATCGGCGTATATAACATTGCCTCGTGAAAGTTCCCCGGATGTGAATATCCCACTTGTAATTGTTTCAACTCCCTATTTTGGCGTTTCGCCTGAGGATATCGAAACATTAATTACACAACCGATTGAAAAAGAGATTAATTCAATATCGGAAGTAAAGAAAATTACTTCCTCTTCGTTCGAAGGTTTTTCGTTGATTAAAGTTGAATTTGAATCCGGTTACGACATAGATGATGCACTTCAGAAAGTTAGAGAGAAAGTTGATAAAGCAAAACCGGATTTACCTTCGGATGCTGAAGAACCGAATATTATCGAAATTAATTTCTCTGAATTCCCGATTATGACGTATAATATTTCTGGTCCTCAGGGTCTGGTAAAATTAAAAGATATTGCAGATGACCTAAAAGAAGATATTGAAAATATCGAGGGTGTTCTCGATGTGAAAATTACCGGAGGACTTGAAAGGGAAGTGCAAGTGAATGTTGATATGAACAAGTTGGTTCATTACAACATTCGCTTCGATGATATTATTCAGGCGATTCAGAGCGAAAATAGAACTATTCCCGGTGGTACTATCGATGTAAACAATACAAGATTTTTAGTAAGGGTTCCGGGAGAATTCGATAAGCCGTTTATTATAGAAGATATAATTGTTAAGATGAAGGACGGCACTCCTATTTATGTTAAAGATGTTGCCGAAGTGAAATATGCTTTCAAAGAACGCACAACTTATGCGAGATTAAACCAAGTTGATTGCGTTACAATGAATATTTCCAAACGCGTTGGAGCAAATATTATTGAGATTGCTGATCAAGTTAAAGCTTTGGTTGCGGAAAAAGAAAGTCAAGTTCCGGAATCAGTTAAGTTCTCTTTAACGGTTGATCAGTCGCAAGATATCAAGCGAAGTGTCAAAAACTTGGAGAATAATATTTATTCCGGTTTGGTTTTGGTTTTACTCGTATTGTTGTTTTTCCTTGGAGTAAGGAACGCTCTTTTCGTTGCAATTGCTATTCCTTTGAGTATGCTTATATCATTTATTATTCTAAGCGCTCTAGGGATCACGTTGAATATGATTGTTCTTTTTTCGTTGATCCTTGCTTTAGGAATGCTGGTTGATAATGCAATAGTGATAATAGAGAATATCTATAAATTTCTCGAAGAAGGCAACGAATTGATTACTGCCGCTAAATTAGGAGCTTCAGAAGTTGCATGGCCAATTATTACTTCCACTTTAACAACATTAATGGCATTTGCTCCGATGCTTTTTTGGCCCGGTGTTGTGGGTGATTTTATGGGATATTTACCTGCAACCTTAATAATTACTCTCTCATCTTCTCTTTTTGTGGCGCTGGTAATCAATCCGGTTTTTGCTTCTAAATTTATGAAACTCGAAAGTAAATCGGTTGCATCCGATTCTCTATTCGATAAAATATTTATGCCATTAAACAAAGTTACACACTTTTTTATAGATGTAGCTCTTCCCTTTATAATGGAAAAATATGAAAATGCTCTCAATGCATCTATTGGAGAAGAAAGAGATCCAAATAGAAAAATTAATACTCGTAACTGGCTGGGATTGCTCGGAGTATTGCTGTGGATTGTTATTACAATGGTTTTACTTGCCATTCCTGGTATACCAAAGAGTGTTGATTTACTTATTAGTGTTGCTCTCGGATTTGGTTTGATAAAATTATTTACCAATCCAAGATTAAGGGTATTGTCCGGTGCATTATTGTTGCTGGTAGTGATAATAATAACCTATGCTCAATTAGGGCACGGAGTTGAATTCTTTCCTGAAGTTGATCCTCCGAGAGTATTCATAAACGTGGAAAGTCCGTCAGGTACGAACTTAGAAATGTCAAATAGAATTGCTGCAATAATTGAAAAAAGATTAGAACCGTTTTTGGATGCGGATGTTAAAGAATATGTCGCAAACGTCGGTTCTTCTAATAATCCTTTTGATGCCGGAAGTCCTACCCCGAATAAAAGTACAATTACAATACAATATGTTGATTTTAGCGAGCGCTCACAATCTTCGAAAATTACTACAAATGAATTAAGACAACTTGTAACGAATATTGCGGGTGCGGATATTGAAGTAAAGAAACAGCATATGGGGCCGCCGGTAGGATTGCCGATAAATATTGAAATTTCCGGTGATGATTACACCAAATTAGGTGAATTGGCGATGCAAATCACGGAAGAAATTAAAACGGTTCCCGGAGTAGTAGATATAAAAGATGATTACGATGCAGGTAAACCGGAAATTAGAGTTATCGTGAACAGGGAAAAAGCCGCTCTGTTTTCAGCCAATACTTCTAAAATTGCAAATGCAATTCGATCTGCAATAAACGGTACCGAAGCATCGACGTATAGAATAAATGAAGATGAATACGATATAACCGTTCGTTTGAAAGAAGACCAAAGGAAAGACGTAGATGCGTTGAGAAATATGCGTATTATTTATAATGATATGCGCGGTAAAACTCTCAGTCTTCCTCTTTCAAGCATTGCCGATATTGAATACGGTACCGGTCCGGGTGCGATCAAAAGAAAGAATTTGAAAAGAGTAATAACAGTAAGCGCAAATGTTGAAGAAGGATATAACGCAAATGAAGTCCTGAAAGAATGTCAAACCAAGTTATCCGGTTTCACTCTGCCACAGGATTACAGATTGGAATTTACGGGTCAGAATGAAGAGCAGGCGAAAGCATCTGCATTCTTAATGAAAGCATTTTTGATTGCTTTATTGGGAATATTTCTGATACTTGTAATACAATTCAATTCGTTATCTCAACCGATGATGATTATGATGGCGGTGATGATTTCGTTGATTGGAGTTTTTATCGGTTTGATTGCGTTTGCGATGCCTTTCGGTGTGATAATGACAGGAATAGGTGTAATAAGTTTAGCCGGTGTTGTTGTTAATAATAATATCGTGTTAATAGATTATGTTAACATCTTGAGAAAAAGAGGACTATCCGTAAGAGAATCTGTAATTCGTGCGGGAATCAGAAGATTCCGTCCCGTAACACTTACAGCAATAACCACAATTCTCGGCTTAATTCCGCTTACTTTCGGATTTAGTTTCGATTTTTACACTTTTACACTCGAAAGCGGTGGTGTTGACGCTATGTTCTGGAAATCTATGGGTGTAGCTGTTATCTTCGGATTAATGTTCGGAACTATTTTAACTCTGATTGTGGTACCGGCTATGTATTCAACTATTGCCGATATTATTGCCAGATTTAACGCATGGCGGAAACAGTAATTTTTTATTTTGAAAGCCGGCTTAACTTTTCGTTCTGCCGGCTTTTTTATTATTTTATTAGTTATAACTTAATTAGTATTACATTCTAATTATTAATTTTTTTGTGAAAAATATTTCCGCAGATGATTGAATTAAATAAAATAGAATTCTCTTATGGTAACGGTTTCAAATTACATCCCGTTTCCGTTACAGTTGATAAAAAAGAATTCTTAACTATTTTAGGTCCGAATGGTTCCGGTAAATCTACTTTGCTAAAATTGATTAGTGGATATCTTAAGCCGTCGAGCGGTAGTGTGAAAATTGACGGTAGAAATATAAACGAGTTCGATTCTTTAGAAATTGCTAAAATTTTCTCTTATGTTCCCCAATTTACATATTCTATCTTTCCATATTCGGTTTACGAAATTGTAATGATGGGGAGAACTCCCTATTTTAATTTTGCAGGCTACGAAAGCAATGAAGATAGAGAAATAGTAGAAGAAGCACTACAAAGATTAGAGTTAGACCTTCTTGCGGAAAAGGGGATTAACGAAATTTCGGGTGGTGAGGCGCAGCGCGCATTTATTGCAAAAGCGTTGGTTCAAAGAGCAAAAGTAATGCTGCTCGATGAACCGAATGCACACCTCGATATTAAGCATCAAATTCAAATATTTGAGCTGCTTGCGCAACTTAATGAGGAGGAGGAGCTTACTATTATTACCGTATCACACGATTTGAATTTGCCGGGACATTTCTCGAAAAAAATATTATTATTAAAAGAGGGAGAAATGTTGAAATACGGCGATAAAAAAGAAATATTGACTGAAAAGAATATTAATGAAGTATTTGAGGTTAATGTCAACTTGTCCCAAGGCAGAATTCCCGATTCAATTCAAGTAAATATTTTACCCTGAAGATGAGTAAGAAAAATAAATTTACAAACATCTGGATCCCAGTTTTTGCTGCGTTACTATATTTTATTTTACTGTTATTCATAAAATATTATACGAATGGACTTGAAATAAAAATTAGCAGTCTGCTGCAGATAGGAACCTTTTTCAATGCAGTACCTCTATTTATTTCTATTGCAGCAGCCGGTTATTCTACATTTACGAAGAAGAAGATAGGGAAGGGTACTTTAACGATAGTTAATTTATTGCTCTTTTTATCTATAATTTTACTGTTGGTTTCATTACTCCTAAACTATGTTAACATAGATTTTATTCTTCCATTTATTTATTATCCCGTACGTAAAGTTGCTCTCGGTATAAGCTTTTCTGCCGGGTATTTCCTCCAGCTTTTTGCATCAATCTATTTGCTGTATGCTGTATTCAATCAAAATTATATTGCGCCTATTCGTGCATTTTATTTTTCGGTAATTATTCCAATTGCATTTATAGTTATATCTTTTGTTACAGTTTTGAACACATCTAATCATACGAACAAATTACCCAGATCTAAATCAGAAGTTGGAGTTGTTTTAGGAGCAGCAGTCTGGAATAAGAATACTCCTAGCCCTTTATTTAAAGCGAGAATTGAGAGGGGATATGAACTTTACAGACTTGGTACCATAAGTAAAATACAAGTTACGGGTGGGAATGCTCCGGGAGAATTATCCGAAGCGGAAGTCGCGAGAAATTACTTAATTGAATTGGGAGTAAATAAATCCGATATATTGTTTGAAGAGAAGACTACTACTACTGCAGAGCAGATAAAGTTTCTGAAAGGAATATCTAAAAAATATGGCGGTAAAAATCTTGCCGTTATTTCGGATGCATTTCATTTAAGGCGAATAATAGAAATGAGTAAATTTTTTGATGTGCAGGTAAATGGAATTTCATCAAATTATAAATTAAATTGGCGTAAGTCTATTTACTATTATTTGCGTGAGAGTATTGCGCTTTTATTATTTTGGCTCTTTGCAATTTAATTGGAGAATAATTTATTATGCAACTTTTTGAAGACCTCGAAGAATATTCCCACGAACAATTAATATTCTGTACGGATAAAGAATCCGGTTTAAAAGCTATAATTGCAATTCACGATACTTGTTTAGGGCCCGCAATTGGCGGTTGCAGAATGTGGAGTTATCCTACATTAAATGATGCGGTAAAGGATGCGCTTCGTTTATCGAGAGGAATGACTTACAAAGCTGCTGTAGCCGGATTAAATTTAGGCGGCGGGCAAGCGGTTATTATCGGAAATCCGAAGACCGACAAGAATGAATTGTTATTTCGTACGTTCGGTAAATTTGTTGAGGGAATGGGTGGTCGTTATATAACTGCCGAGGATCTCGGCACAGACGTGGATGATATGGAATACGTACGTATGGAAACAAATTATATTACCGGCATATCCAAAGCTCTCGGCGGTTCCGGAGATCCATCACCGGTAACGGCTTACGGCGTTTATGTTGGTATTAAAGCCTGTGTTGAAGAAAGATGGGGAAATGAGTCCCTTAAAGGGAAAAAAGTTGCTATACAAGGAATGGGACAGGTAGGAAGATATTTAGCCGAACATCTCTATGCCGAAGGAGCGCAATTATATATCACGGATATCGATGAAGATAAAATTAAATTGGCTCTACAAACCGTTAAAGCTCACGTTGTTGATCCGGAAGATATATATTCTATTGAAGCTGATATATTTAGTCCTAATGCCCTCGGAGGCGTTATAAACGATGAGTCTATCAACAAGTTCAAGTGTGGAATTATTGCAGGCGGAGCCAATAACCAATTGGAAGACGAAAACATACACGGTTCCAAATTGATGGAAAAGGGAATTCTTTATGCTCCGGATTATGTAATTAATGCCGGGGGATTGATAAACGTTGCAAACGAATTGGAAGGATATAGACAAGATAGGGCAATGAAACAAGCTGAGGGAATTTATAATAATTTGAAGAAAGTATTTAAAACTTCTGCTGAGGAGAACATTCCGACGAATGTTGCATCCAACAGGATAGCTGAAGAAAGGATAAAGAAAATAGGAACGATGAAAAGGATTTATTCCTAATTTGTTGAATTAGTTTAGAATTGAGATAGAAAATGAGTGATAGAAAACTGAACAGAAGAAAATTACGTGAAAAAGCGTTGCAGGTTCTTTATGCTTATGAAATGAATAGAGAAGGACTGGAAGTGTTATTGAGCGGTGTGTTAGCCGATGTAACCAGCAGCGTTGATAGAGAATTTACTCGAGAACTTGTATCGAAAGCCGTTGTAAATAGAAATCAACTGGATGAATTAATTAAAGAGAAAGTTGCTAACTGGGAAATGGATAGAATTGCATTAATTGATAGATTACTTCTGAGGTTAGCGATAACAGAATTAATGCATTTCCCTGATATACCTCCCAAAGTATCTATTAATGAAGTGATTGAAATAGCTAAAGTTTACAGCACTGCAAAAAGCGGAAAATTTGTAAACGGAATTCTTGATGCAATTCTATCAGAATTAAAAACTGCCGGCAAATTAAATAAAACCGGGAGGGGTCTTATTGAAGAATCTTTATCCCAAAAAGAATCCGGCGAAGAATAACCGTTCGCAAATTATCGTTTGGACTCTTTTCGATTTTGCCAACACGTCCTACTCAATAGTTGTAGTGACTTTCATTTTTGCTGTATACTTCAAGGACGTAATTGCATCCGGTAAATCCATCGGGGATCTTTATTGGTCGTTTGGTGTAAGTATTTCTATGATAATTACGGCATTGATTTCGCCTGTATTAGGTGCTATTGCAGATTATTCTGCAGGCAGAAAGAGGTTCTTACTCTTTTTTACGCTGATATGTATAATATCAACTTCACTTCTTTATTTCACAGGTGAAGGGACAATTTTAACGGCGTTATTATTGTTCATTATTGCTAATATCGGTTTTGAAGCAGGATTAGTGTTTTACGATGCCTATTTACCGGATATAACCAAACCCACAACTTACGGAAGAGTGAGCGGTTATGGTTTTGCTATGGGGTATTTGGGTTCATTAGCAACACTTGGAATTGCTTTTCCATTTATTCAAAGGAATTTAATCAAGGAAACATTTCCCATTGCCGCACTATTTTTCTTCATTTTTGCAATACCTCTTTTTATTTTTATTAGAGATAATAGAAGCAAGAGGATAGTTGATTCTTCTTACATAAAAATTGGTTTTCAAAGAGTATATCATACATTAACGCATTTAAAGAACTACAAAAATCTTACGATATTTTTGCTTGCTTTCTTTTTCTATATTGAGGGAGTAAATACAGTTATATTTTTTGCAGGTAATTATGCGAAAACCACATTGAATTTCTCGATGGATGAATTGATAATATTCTTCTTGATTGTTCAATCCACCGCCATAGTCGGGTCGGTTCTTTTTGGTATAATCTCCGATTCAATCGGTCAAAAAAAATCGATTGTAATCTCATTAGTAATTTGGATGTTTACTATTCTGCTGGCTTATTTTACAGCTTCTGCAGAAAGCAGCATAAACGAATTAATTAGTGATCTATTAAATGTGGAGGGTGCAGTTTCGCAAAGACTTGCATTTTATTTGGTGGGATTGTTAGCCGGCAGTGTAATGGGAGCTACGCAAAGTACAAGCAGAAGTATGATGTCTAAATTAACTCCACCTGAAAAGAAAACGGAATTTTTCGGTTTTTATTCTTTCTTCGGTAAAAGTTCTGCTGTTTTCGGTCCTTTGGTTTTCGGAACGGTTAGTTATGCAACCGATAGTCAACCCATAGCGATTTTAACTGTGGGATTGTTTTTCATCATCGGTTTGTTCATTTTACAATTTGTTAAAGATCCGAAACTCGCTGTTTAGCCTAATCCCTTTTTATATCCGAATCTAATTAAGAAGAAGAGAGTGGCGGATGCCAAAAGGAAATAAAATATACCCCACGCAATTGCAGGTATAAAAGACATTTCCGAAAGTAATTGTGCATCGGTTTGTCGTATAGTTAGAGTCAGTAAATCCTCTTTTATATCCACAAGAATATATAATATGGAAGCAATACCGAAAAATTTAAATATGTAACCCGTGATTTTATTGTTGAACATAAAAGGTATAATCATCAATATTATCGAAAATAAAAGACCGAATAAGATTGCGAAGAGTCCTTGGAAAACATTTACCGTAAATAAAAAGATAATTACTCCAATTGAAGCATTTATCCACGGGAAATATTTCTTATTATAAGTTGAATAAAATATAAGCGCTCCGAATATAATACTGCCTAGATAACCGGAAAGTGCAATAAAGAATGAATGTTCTCTTGTAGTAACCGTTTCACCTCCGAGTAGGGAAGTGATTTTTATTATTTCGACGGTATCACCGGTAAGAATTGCAGCTATTCCATGGCTAATTTCGTGAATAATGATAACGAAAAATTTTACCGGATAGATTACCGGTGTTTCCCAGAGAGCAACAGTAAATACTACTGCACAAATTAATATTACCAGTTCGAAAGCTTGTTTTTGTTTATGTTTCAGTTTCATCAAAATTCCAATATTAATTAGCAAATTTAGTAAAACCGTTTGAATAAATAGTATGATATTTTTACTTTTGTTTAAAGTAAATTCGTTCATTAATAAAATTAATGCGGGTGTAGCTCAGTTGGTAGAGCATCAGCTTCCCAAGCTGAGGGTCACGGGTTCGAATCCCGCCACCCGCTC
>CAZNJB010000045.1:0-24184 GCA_964573255.1 uncultured Melioribacteraceae bacterium | reverse complement strand
GTTAAGACATTACTCAAATGTTTTTAACCGATTGTAATCAATAATATTACTAAATCTTTATACGCCCTAATTTTCTAAGAATTAAATTGTATACTTACAAGTAATTTCTTAAAGACTATCTCACAAACTCGAACACAAAACATCAAAAATCTTTATTCCGGAATTTCTTGCTTGCAAAAATAAACGGGATAACAATCCAAAGAAAAGAAACAAGCAAAGAATAAAATACTCCCCAGTAACTTCCAAGCATTTTATTGAATAATGCTCCCGTGTATCCCATCATAGCGGAATAATCTAAATTAAGGATAACAGAGATCCTGCTTAAATCAATCGGATTTAGAAACACAACGAAAAAGAGATAATCATTGAAATTATAATCCTTGAAGTAATTCAATATTAATATGAATATTCCGTCATATATTAGCGAAAAGAAAAGCCATGCACCCAAGGAAAGTCCAATCCCCTTCATTCTATTATTATTCGTGGTGCCAATTGCAAGTGCCAAACCGGTAAATATCATATAAAGCATAATTGCAGACAGAAGAATCAACAAATAAATTCCGTCAAATAATACACCGACTTTACCCATAAGAATAACAGGTAAAACTATGTCCAAAATCAACCCGGCTGAGAAAGGTATAATGATTCCCAAATATAATCCGGTAAAGAGTGTTTTCCTTTCAATCGGTTGAGAGAGCATAGTAATAATATACTCTTGCGAATTATAGTAGAAAATAATCCCGTAAATAACCGCTACAAGAGGAATCAATAAAATCGTTACATTTAATAAACCCAATTCGGCTTTATTTATATCATTCGATAAATCAATAATTCCGAAATTCATTGCGAAGAAAACAGCGTTAAAAATAAACAGCCATTTACTTCTAATAGTATCATTTATTTGATATTGAATTATTTTACTTAGCACTTTCATTATCATCCCTTCATAATAGCAACAATAGCAGTTTCAATTCCGTTTTCACCGGTTATACTCATCAATTTTTCTTTACTATCGAAGAAGGCAATATCGCCGTTCAACAGAAAGAGAATGTCTTCAGCTAAATTTTCAAAATCCTGTAAAAGATGAGATGTGATAAGAAATGTCTTTTTCCTTTCTTTCTCGGCTTGTATTTTGGCTTTCAAAATACTGCTTCCGATTGGGTCCAGACCTGCAGTAGGTTCATCCAGAATAAAAAACTTGGGATTGAACATAAAAGCAAGTGAAGCGTTTAATTTCTGAAGAGTACCACCGGAAAGGGTTTTCACTCTTTTATCCAATTCATTTTCGAGTTTGTATTCGTTATATAAATCCAAATCGTAATTTGATACATCGCTCCTCAGCGACTTAATCATATCTATTGTTTCACCTACTCTCAAATTTCCAGGGAATCTTGCCGCCTGCGGCATATAACCGATATCCCTTCTGTAAAGGTGACTCCCGTTAATCATTTCATTATCAAAATAAACTTCACCGGAAGTCTTTTTCACTAATCCCAAAATAATTTTAATTAAAGTTGTTTTACCTGAGCCGTTAGGTCCGGCAAGGAAGGTTATTCTTTCGTCCTTAATACTAAAATTTAGTCCCTTAAGAACTTTTAACAATCCGTACTGCTTGTATAAATTATTTACCCTTACCAAAAAAATCCTCGCTATTAATTCTGTGCATTACAGGTTTTTTATCTACAACATTTTCAGGCGTTAAAGTGGGAATAACCGATTCTAAAAAATCCAGCATCTCTACCACCATACTGCGAACGAAAATAAATAATGAAGCATTTTTCGCAGCTATTACAGAAAATAATTGAACCGGATGGTATGGTTCATCTGCATAACCGTCTCTGTCCAAATCGTAAGCGTTATATCTTGACCAATAATTCTCATCGATAAAATTAAAATTTTTCATGTTATTAGTCGTTAAATCGAATGTGTTATTGATAAAATCATTCTTCGTAAACTTATTATCAATGGAATTACCCATCAATTTAATACCCCATCCGTTCGCCTTAAAAATATTATTCCGAACTTCGATTCTATCACATCCTTCCAGATAAATACCCGAAGTATTTCTAAGGAAATAATTATTAATTATTTTGCTGTCAAAAATTTCTTTCAGCAGAAGTCCGTAAGACGCGTTCCCCCAGTTATTCTTAAATATATTGTTCTCCATCGTAATGAAACGGGTATACATTACCGCAACGCCTGCTCCGTTTTGCATAAATTGATTTTTACCGTAATAACAACTGTCGGAGAACATAAAATGCAAACCGTAGCGCAAATTATTTTTACTTACATTATTGATAATTTTTCCCGCCCGTACGAATTCAAAATAAATGCCGTCCCTATGCCCGCTTATATTGTTGTTCGAAATTTCAATATCTCTACAATACCAAAGATGAATTCCATTCCCGGAAAACGTTTCTCTCTGTTTATTGGAAACAATAGTATTGTTAGATATTTTACAATCGTAAGATTTTGCTAAATAAATTCCGAAAAAATTATTAACGAATTCGTTCTCAGTTATTAAACAGGCATGAACACTGTCCAGTTTAATGGCTGCGTTATCGTCAATAAAACTGGTTCCAGAATTAATAAATTTAATTCCGCGTATAACTACCGAATCAGCCTTAACGAGTAAAATTTGATTTTTTTCTGAACCGGAAAATACGGGAAAGTCAACCCCCTCGATATACAGTCTTTTTTTAACTATAAAATTATTGAACTCAAAATTTCCGCCAAAAATTCTAATTGTATCCCCGTTTTGAGCAGCAGCATATCCCTCCTCGAAAGTATGGTAAGCTCTATCTTTACCTACTTCGAGTATGGAACATTCTGCATTCTGGGTAAAAATTAGGAATGTAAAAATTAAAAATTTAAACAGAAGATTACCATTTAGACTGTACATATTCAATCGCTTCTTTCACGCTTATTTCCTCACCGCCGTACTTATCTTTCATTTCCAACAGATCAGACTCATCCTTAAATGCCAAAAGATTCAATGACATAGGACTCTTTATTTTATCACTTTTTAAAATGAATGCTTCATCTAATTTAATAAATTCCTTTTCATTATTAAAATTCGGAACCCATAATGAAGCGATTTCATTTTCTTTAAAATCAGCGGTCTTGGCAAGCATACATTCAATAGAATCGAATTTATAAATTTTTCCTTTTGCTGTTATAAATTCACTGGCAAATTTAGGATTCATAATTGTCATTGAACAATGAGCACAATTTTCCTTACCGAAATTAATCGGTTCCGGACCGCTAGCACACATTGTTAATAATATCGCAAATAAGACTAATGCTATCTTTTTCATTTTTCTTCCTTTCCAGCCTTATAAAAAGCATAGAATGCCAATAATACCGCCAATGAAATAAAATACGTTCCTACATCAGGGATAGAAGTTGAGTACATATTTAATATTTGCTTTGAACCTATCAACGGCGGCTGATAAGCCATACCGGGTATTTTAATTGCGGCATGAGGATTTAAATTATGTCCGTAATCGTAACCCCACATATAGTAATCATAAAGACCAACTAATAAAGTGATAATTATTCCAACTATCCAGGATAAATATAATTTACGTTTACCTATTAGACCGAAGATTAAACCGGTAACAACAAAAAATATAATTATATAAGGCATATAAGTCAGCTCAGGTATGGAATTCGAATCAATTTTTTTCATACCTATATAATGGTTAAGTCTATTAATATTTTCCAAATCGTTTTCATACTTACCGGTAATTTGGTTAACCCAAATCTTCAATCCAATTCCTTCGGGGTATTGAGGAGCTTCTAAATCGATCCTCCATATCGGGAAAAGAAAAACAAAAAGTAATAATAAGGATGCGAGACTGAATAAATATTTGCTTTTCATCGAAAACCTCAAAAATAAATTCCCTCTCTCAATTATAGAATTGAGAGAGGGAAATAATCATATAATCAGTTAAAGCTTATTTTAATGTTACTATTAGCCGGGGAAACTCTGATATATCCTTGCATTTCTTGGTGCAATGCACTACAGAAATCAGTACAATAGAAAGGATAAATTCCCGGGCTTTGAGGATGCCAAACAATAGTTTTTGTTTGACCAGGCATAATTAATAATTCGGAATTTCTCATACCTTTTACAGCAAATCCGTGAGGAATATCCCAATCCTGTTCCAAGTTGGTTACATGGAAGTATACATTGTCACCAACTTTTACACCTTCAATATTATCCGGTTTGAAGTGAGTACGGGTAGTTGTCATATAGACATGAACATCTTTACCCTTTCTAACAACTCTAGCTTCTTTTTCACCGTTTGTTTTATATGGATTGGTATTTTCTTCAAGTTTGTAAATCTTCTTAGAATTCTTCATCAAGATTTCAGCTGGAATAGCTTGAGCATAGTGGGGCTCGCCTATTGTCGGGAAGTCGAGTAAGAGTTTCATCTTATCGCCGGATATATCAATTAACTGAGCTGATTGACATAATTCCGGTCCGGTAGGCAAGAATCTGTCTTTTGTTATTTTGTTTAATGCAACAACATATTTACCCCAAGGAGCTTTGCTATCACCACCAGGAATTGAGAGGTGACCGATAGAATAGTAAGTAGGTATTCTATCAACAACTTCCCAAGTTCCGATTTTCCATTTTACTATTTCCGAAGAAATAAATGCAGAAGTATAAGCATATCCCTTACCGTCAAATTCGGTATGTAGTGGTCCTAAACCACAGTTTTCAACTTCACCAGCGATAACAGATTCGTATCTAAGAATCGGAATACCGTCGATATCACCGATAAAGTCTTCATTCTCGATAGCTTTAAGCATTTTGGAGAATGAATGTACAGGAATAACTGTTGCCAATTTACCACCGGCAGCAATGTATTCACCGGAAGGATCAATATCAACACCGTGAGGTGATTTTGGAGTCGGTAAATAATAGATTAAGCCGGGGCAATCTTTTGGATTGAGCACCTTTACAGTTTTCTCCATTTTGGTTGTAGCTGTATGGCTCTTTTCATCGTAAATATTGTGAGCATATTTAACTTTAACGGTTTTTGCTTTACCTTGTTTAATATACTCTTCAGCTTTTTTCCAGTTAACAGCAGCGATAAAATCTTTATCGTTTTGCGAAGCATTTACTTCCAATAAAGTATTTGCTTGTTCACTGTTGTAAGAAGTAAAGAACGCCCATCCGTGAGAAGGACCTTTACCTGCATGAGCCAAATCATAATCGAAACCAGGGACTAATATTTGGAAAGAAAGATTCATTTCACCGTCTTCAGGATCAATTGAAATGAAAGAGAGAGTCCCTTTGAAATTTTCCTTGTAAGAATCAATTGCTACATCTTTCTGAGGAATAGGAACACTAAAACGAGTTGAAGCCACAATATATTCTGTATTCATAGTAGTGAATGGAGAACCGTGGTTTCCACCCGAATTAGGAATTTCAATAATTTCTGCAGTCTCAAATGTTTTGAGATCAATACGTGCAATTCTTGGAGTGTTATTTGCGTTTATAAATAACCATCTTCCATCCGGCACACCGTCTGTTTGAGATAATTCAGGATGGTGAGCATCGTCCCAAGGAAGGAAACCATAAGATGTATTTAACATCGCTTTTGTTTCTTCCGAGTAACCGTATCCTCTTTCAGCATCCTGAGAGAATACCGGAATAATTTTAAATAAACGTCCGGATGGTAATCCGTAAACTGTTACTTGGCCACTGAATCCACCCGACATAAAAGAGTAGAATTCATCATATTGACCAGGTGCAACATATACTTTTTGTGCAGCATCACTTTCTCCCAAACCACTCTTCTCTCCGGAACAGTATTGAAAGAGAAATGCCATTGCAATTATACTTAATGTAATTAATGTAGCTTTGAAGGAAATTTTCATTTTCTTTCTCCCTTGCTTGTTAATAATTCATTTATTTAGCAGCATTTCTAAAAAAGTCTAATATACTCTTAGCTTCATCCAACGTTACATTCTGAAATGTCATTTGATTAGCAAATTGAGCAAGTAATTTCTTTGCTTCAGGATGCCTTTTTGTCATTTCTTGTGGATTCATAATCATGTTGAGTATATATTCTGGACTCCTTCTTTTGGTTACATCATGCAATGCAGGAGCCGTATATCTTTCATTCAATTTATGGCATTGAGTACATTTCTCATTAAATAATTTTTCTCCTTTTTTAACTCTTTCCGGATCAATAGGAGGCAGGGATAATTTTTCTTTTACAGGTCCAATACCATTCTCCAATTCAAAGAGTGTTAATCCAAACTTTTTAGCCATTTTTTCTTTGTAATTATCACTCTTGCTTTTAGATGCTGATTTACTATCATTATTATCTCCGCCTGAAGAACAAGCAACAAATACTGCGGCGACAAATAAATAGACTAATATTTTTTTCATTTATATCTCCTTTATTCAATTAATTAAAGAATTTTATAATCAGAATTATTTGACTGATTAAAATTAAAGAAATTCGTTCGGTTTGTCAAATAGTATTTTATTAATCTTTATTTTTGGTCTATAATTGAAGGATTAGTGTCAATTATTTCGCAAAAAAAATAATTTTAAAAAATCTATTTTATTTTATTATCCACGTTCAATCTTCTTAAAAGTAGAATATCTATATCAGAATTTGAAAAAACATTTATAAACCCAACTATAACCAAAATTAAAAGGATTTAGGCCAAATATTTATATTTTCCTCCTCCCCCTTAAACTCTGCTATAGAATCCACTTTTGTTCAATTAAGCCGGGATTTCAGAGAAGTTAATCAAGACATTTCATTAAATAAAACGCTAAAAATCATAAATTAAATTCCCAAACCCAATATAACCACAGTTAACCGAAATATAAAAAAATAAATATTCAAAAACGGATAATAAATCCGATTATGAAAAATACAATATTCCATACTCGGCTTTCTAAATTGAAATTATACATTTTTTTCCTTATTTTCTTTTTAATTAAAACGCTTTTCTGCATTGGCAGAACAGAAAGTTCTTCATATAATATTTTTTAAGGAGTTCTATTGTATGAAATATCCGGCAGTAGTAAGTAATTTTATAAACGGGGAGTTTATCTCAAACAGCAATAGAACCCTGGATATCTTCTCACCCCTCGATGGTTCAGTCATTTCTCAAGTATCTATCTCCACTCCATCCGAATTGGATACTGCCGTTCAAGCCGCAAGGGATACCTTCAAGTCCTGGTCGCAAACTCCCATCAAAGAAAGAGTTCAGATTTTCTTCAAATATAGAAATCTGCTCGAAGAAAATATTGAAGAGCTTACTAATCTTGTAAGCGAAGAAAACGGTAAAACTTATTCCGAAGCTAAAGCTGAAGTATTAAAAAGTATTGAGTTGACCGAATTTGCTTGTTCCCTGCCTCAATTAGTTTCGGGCGAAATACTCGAGGTAAGCAAAGGGGTCGAATGCAGAATAGAAAAATATCCTGTAGGTATTATCGCCTCCATTACTCCTTTTAATTTCCCCAATATGGTTCCTAACTGGACTATCCCCAATACACTCGTACTGGGCAACACAATGATTCTTAAACCCTCCGAAGTCGTTCCTCTTAGTGCAAATAAATTAGCTGAATTGTTAAAAGAAGCAGGGCTGCCTGACGGCGTTTTCAATATTGTTCACGGTCAAAAGGAAATTGTAGAAGCAATTTGCGATCACCCTGGAATAGACGGAGTTACTTTCGTCGGCTCTACAAAAGTAGCTAAAATAGTTTACGCTAGGGCTACATCGAAATTCAAAAGAGCTTTGTGTCTTGGCGGAGCGAAGAATCATTTAATCGTTTTACCCGATGCCAATGTGGAGATGACGGCTTCCAATGTAGCTGCCTCGATGAGCGGCTGCGCTGGTCAAAGATGTATGGCAGCCTCTGCTATGGTTGCCGTTGGTTCGGTAGATCATATAATAGACAAACTGTGTGACGACGCAAAAAAAATAATACCGGGAGAAAATCTCGGTGCAGTTATTTCTAAAGAAGCAAAAGAGAGAATTGAAAATTACATTACCGAAGCCGAAGAGCAAGGCGCTAAAATTTTGGTTGACGGTCGCAATACTACAGTTGAAGGGAAAGAAAACGGCTTTTATGTTGGACCAACCGTTATCGATCACGTTAAACCGGATATGAGAATTGCTAAGGAAGAAGTATTCGGTCCGGTGCTTTCAATTATGCGCGCCGAAACAATTGACGAAGCATTGGCAATTGAAAACAGTTCACCTTACGGGAACGCAGCTTCAGTATTTACTCAAAGCGGCGGTACTTCCAAATATGTCGTCGAAAAAGCTAGTGCCGGAATGATAGGCGTTAATATTGGTGTTCCTGTACCGCGTGAACCTTTCTCTTTCGGCGGGTGGAATGAATCCAAATTCGGCGTAGGCGATATTACCGGTAAAAGTTCGATTGAGTTCTTAACAAAATCAAAAAAAATAACAACTAAATGGAATCCCGAATCCAGAACAAATTGGATGAGTTAAATCTCCTTCTCTAAAATCCTTTCTGTGGTCCGATTTAAAGAGCAACGGAATTCTTTTTTGTCGTAATTAATAAAATCATTTTATTATACAAATTAGAGGAACAATATGGCAAACATTGTAAAAAGCGGCCTTATTCAGACAATTCTTTCATCTTCCACTGAACTGCCAATCGAACAGATTAAACAATCCATGATTGATAAACATGTAGTTATGATTGAGGAAGCCGCACAGAAAGGCGTTCAAATTCTTTGCCTTCAAGAGTTGTTCTATGGACCTTATTTCTGCGCCGAACAAGAAACCAAATGGTATTCGATGGTTGAAAAAATTCCCGAGGGACCGACTACAAAGCTTATGCAGGAACTTGCCAAAAAACACAGTATGGTGATTGTGGTTCCTATTTACGAAGAAGATATCACCGGAATTTATTTCAACACGGCGGCTGTAATTGACGCCGATGGAAAATATCTCGGTAAATACCGTAAGCACCACATCCCGCATTGCAATCCCGGTTTCTGGGAAAAATTTTATTTCAAACCGGGCAACCTCGGATATCCGGTGTTCAGAACCGCTTACGCCGATATCGGAGTTTACATCTGTTACGACCGGCACTTCCCCGAAGGTGCAAGAATACTCGGTTTAAATGGAGCGCAGATTGTTTTCAATCCTTCAGCAACTGTAGCGGGGTTATCGGAATATCTTTGGGAACTCGAACAACCTGCCCATGCTGTGGCAAACGGTTATTTTGTAGGCGCAATTAACCGCGTGGGAACCGAAGCGCCCTGGAACATCGGCGAATTTTACGGTAGCAGTTACTTCTGCTCTCCTAGAGGAAAGATAATCGCTCAAGCTTCCCGTGATAAAGACGAAATAGTCGTCGCCGATTTGAATCTTGACGAAATACGGGAAGTAAGGGACGTTTGGCAGTTTTACAGAGATCGCCGTCCGGAAACCTACGGCAAAATTACCGAGATTTAATGGAATTTGATAGGACACGAATAAACAGGGATTATGCGGATTTACGCTGATGAGTTTTTTACGTCATTCTGAACTGAACGAAGTGAAGTGAAAAATCAGTTTCGAATAGATTTAATAAAAGAATTTGCGGTAGAATACTGACATTTTCACAATCAAAATGACAAATAATAAAAATATTAAAAGTTCTTTGCACATAATGAATTAATAAGACAAATACAGTAAGTCATTGCGAGTCCCGACTTGGCGAGACGAAGCAATCTGCTAAACTCTTCACAATTTTGTGATTGAAAGTTTTTTAAAGATTGCTTCAGTCGTCGTTCCTTTTGTGGAACTCCTCCTTCGCAATGACGAAAAGTACGTCATTGCGAGTGATCCCGACTAAATCGAAAGAGCGAAGCAATCTGTTATGCTCTATCGCAATTTTGTGGTTGCAAGTTATTTCAAAGATTAATTCGTCACTTTGTTCCTCGCAATAACCGAAAATGTCTTTTGGGAGCAACTTATTTAATAACTTTTTAATTCGCTCTATTCGCGTAGCATTTGATAGACACGGATGACGCAAACTTGACGGATTGATACAGATTGTGTCGATTCTTTCGTTCACGTCATTCTGAACTGAACGAAGTGAAGTGAAGAATCTGTTTTGCTGAAGCAAAACAAGTTAATTTCGGCATTTGATATTACTTACAATATATAAAATGTTCTTTTACATAATTGAAACTTAGTTCGTCATTGCGAGTCCCGGCTTGGCGGGACGAAGCAATCTGCTAAACTCTTCACAATTTTGTGATTGAAAGTTTTTTAAAGATTGCTTCAGTCGTCGTTCCTTTTGTGGAACTCCTCCTTCGCAATGACGAAAAGTACGTCATTGCGAGTGATCCCGACTAAATCGAAAGAGCGAAGCAATCTGTTATGCTCTATCGCAATTTTGTGGTTGCAAGTTATTTCAAAGATTGCTTCGTCACTTCGTTCCTCGCAATGACGGGAAGTATAAAGCGATGATTCGCTTTATCCGCATACTATCTAATGGAACGCAGGTGAACGCGGATTAGACTGACTTACACAGAAAGGAATAATTATCACAAAATCTGTGGAAATCCGTTAAATCTGTGTCATCAGTGTTCTATTCATTAAAAATTTGGAGTTCAAAATGAAAAAAGAAGAAATACTGCAAAAGCATAAAGAATTTTTATTCCCCAGCGTGGCGAATTACTACGAAGAGCCGCTTGTAATCGATAGAGGTGACGGTTCTTACGTTTACGACGTTGAAGGCAATAAATATTTGGATTTCTTCGGCGGTATTCTTACCGTAAGCGTCGGGCATTGCAATTCGAAAATAAGCGATAAAATTGCGGAACAGACCAACAAACTCCAGCATACTTCAACGCTTTATCCAAATGAAAAGATTGTTGCTCTCGCAGAAAAATTAGCCGAAATCGCCCCAGGAAAACTCCGAAAAAGTTTCTTTACCAACAGCGGAACCGAAGCGAACGAAACTGCAATATTTTACGCTCAGAATTTTACGGAACTCCAGGAAATAATTGCCCTGCGCCACAGTTATAGCGGAAGATCAATGCTGGCAATGAATTTAACCGGACATTCTTCCTGGCGGCACGTAAGCAATATAAGCGGTATAAGGCACGCCGTGAGCCCTTACTGCTACCGATGTCCCTTCGGATTGGAATACCCGGGCTGCGAACTTAAATGCGCTACAGATATTGAAGAATTAATTTTAACCACAACTACCGGTAAAATAGCTGCTTTTATGGCGGAACCGATTCAAGGCGTGGGTGGATTTATCACCCCACCAAAAGAATATTTTAAGACGGTACTACCAATTATAAAAAAATACGGCGGAGTTTTTATATGCGACGAAGTGCAGACGGGATACGGGAGAACCGGAAAGCGGATGTTCGGAATTCAGCATTGGGAAGTTGAACCCGATATTATGACTTGCGCCAAAGGAATTGCAAACGGAACGCCGCTCGGAGTTACGATGGCAAGAACCGAAATTGCAGATAGTTTTACCGGTTTAACGATTTCCACCTATGGAGGTAATCCCGTTTCGATGACCGCCGCACTCGCTACAATTGAAGTGATTGAAGAAGAAAATCTCGCCGAGAATGCTTTTGAAGTCGGCGCTTATTTGAGAGACGGTTTGGAAGCGCTGCAGGAAAAATATCCCGCAATCGGAGACGTGAGAGGAATGGGACTAATGCAGGCTCTCGAATTTGTAGGCGAGAATAAAATTCCCGACCCGGGTATTGTGAAAAAGCTTTTCGAAGAGATGAAAAAAGAAAAAGTGCTAATCGGTAAAGGCGGATTGTACGGAAACGTAGTTCGTATTGCCCCTCCGCTGAATATAACCAAAAGCGAAGTAAGCGATTTTCTGAGATGTATGGATAATGCGCTGATCAGGATTACTTAAATATATGAAAACATGCTCGACTCATATCAAGATTTATGAAATTTTTAACAAGAAATTCATTGACGGGTTTCCAAACTCATCTATAAGAATATGCTTTTTATTAATTTCATTCTCTTTACTGCCGCTATCGCCAATCCCGGCGCAGAACGAATGGCGGCTTTTGGGATTGGAAGATTTAACCGTAGAATACGTTTACGCTAATAGTGATACTATTTGGGTAAGCGGATTTGATTCTACTCGTGCCCGCAGCATTTATTATAGTTTTAACGGCGGCAATGATTGGACAAAAGTAAATGATACGGATACGCTGATAAATGGAAGTATTGTTTTGCTAAGTGTAAGTCCTCACGACATTCTAACATTATATGCTGTTGCCGATAAAGGTAGAGGGATTATTAGTACTGACGGAGGAATTAGCTGGCAAAAACTAATGCCCTTTTTAGAGCCGTGGCCTAACGGAGTTTGGATAAAAAAAATAGAAGTATCACCGCACAATAGAAATATAATATTCGGTATAATGACAGACGGTTTCTTGGAAAAAATTATACGCACTACCGACGGCGGTAATACGTGGGATGATTTAGGCAGTATAGGGTCGTCGAGTCATGGGAATCAGCTAACCTTTGCATTAGATCCTATAGACAGTAATAAAATATATGCCGCGGTTTATGACAATATGACTAATTCAGCTTTTCTTTCAAGTAATGATTTGGGTGAAACATGGTATTTACGTTCTAGTGATGTATTCTCAAATTCTTTAATAGTGGATTGGAGTGATAATAATAAAATATATTTAACTAATCTTCGTTCTGATGATGGAGGATATACGTGGGAAAGAATTATGAAAGGAATAATTAAGCCAGGGCTACCGTATCAACCATGGGTGACTTCTGTTTCAATAGACCCATTAAATCCCAGCGTATTGTATGCATTATTTAATAAAGTAGATTCCTTAACACAGACTCCTAAAACATTAGGAATTTACAAAACAACAGATAGAGGTAATCTTTGGTCTTTAATGGAGGGTTCAGACACATTAGAATTATTTTTTTCATCTGGGAATTATCTTAAAAATTTATTTATAGATCCATCGACAAATAAATTGTACATTGGTACAAATAAGGGTCTTTATAAATATGATTTAATAGTATTTGTAAAGAATGGAAATAAAAATATCCCTAAAGATTTTGTTTTATATCAAAACTATCCAAACCCGTTTAACCCAACAACGGTTATTAGTTATCAATTGCCGGCTGAGGGATTTGTTAAACTAATAATATATGACCAGCTCGGGAGAGAAATTACAACGCTTGTGAACAAAGCGCAGAACGCCGGAAGTTATAAAATTAATTTTGACGGTTCTTCACTCACTTCGGGAATATATTTCTATAAACTCACTTGGGGTTCGTTTTCATCAACCCGCAAGATGCTTTTATTAAAATAATTGCGATGAATCAACCATAACTAATTTGAGTTACTGAAGGAAATGATTATAAAAGAAATAGTAAACAGATTTAAGGAACTCACCCACAGTCCCCCGACAAGCCGGGAGAGGGGTTAGGGGGTGGGTTCGAAAGAAAATATATAAATGCAAAATAACAAAAGGTAAATATATCATACGTGGATTGAATTCAAATCAATCAACTATTAATAAAATACGATGAATATTAAAATAATTTTTACAATAACTTTTAATTAATGGCTTATGAAAAACATTGCGAAAAAATTAACGACGGAAGAATATGAAAAGAATTTTGCGGAGCTTCATCCGCCGTTTACAAAAAACTCCGCGGTAGCCGAAGCGAACAGATGCCTCTATTGTTACGACTCCCCTTGTATGAAGGCGTGTCCGACGCATATTGATATTTCCACATTCATCAGAAAAATCGCAACGAGTAATTTACTCGGTTCGGCGAGAACCATATACCAATCGAATTGGGTTCCGCTAACTTGCGCAAAAGCCTGCCCGGTGCAGGAACTTTGCGAAGGCGCGTGCGTATATGTGGAAAAGGGAGAAAAGCCTATTGAAATAGGCAGACTGCAGCGATTCGCGATTGAAAATTATTTCGAATCGGATATGAAACCGCTCTTTCAGCCGAAAGAGAAGAACGGCAAGAGCGTGGGGATTATCGGTTCCGGTCCGGCGGGATTGGCATGCGGCGCGGAACTTTCACTTTTAGGATACGATGTTACGATTTACGAAGCGAGCGAAGTTCCCGGCGGATTGAATACTTGGGGAATCGCACCTTACAAAACCAGACAAGCAGACAGTCTAAAAGAAGTAGACTATATTAAAAAACTCGGCGTTAAAATAATTACCGGCGTGCGCGTGGGCGATACCGTTCCCTTCGATGAAATTTACAATAAACACGACGCGGTTTTTATTGGTATCGGTTTGAGAGAAGCTGCACGCTTGAGGATTCCCGGAGAAGAATTAACAGGAGTATTAGACGCGCTGGATTTTATTGAAGAAGTAAAAAAGGAAAAATGGTCTGAGGTAAAAGTAGGCAAACGAGTCGCAGTGATTGGAGCGGGTAACACTTCGATAGATGCTGTCACGGAAGCCAAAAGACTGGGGGCTGAGCAAGTTTATATTATTTACAGAAGAGGAATTGAAGATATGTCAGCTTATGATTTTGAGTATGAGATTGCAAAGGGTGACGATGTGATTTTCCACTTTAAAGCAATGCCGAAGAGAATCATCGGGAAAAAATTTGTTGAAGGAATTGAATGCGTAAAAGTAGAATTAGGCGAAAGAAATGAAAAAGGTAAGAGAGAAATAAACATTATCCCAGATTCGGAATTTATACTACCTGTTGATATGGTAATAAAAGCCGTTGGTCAAAATATCGAGAATGATTCCTTGAAGGGCATAGAAGGAGTAAAAATTGAAAACGGCAAAGTTGTAGTTGACAAGAATTCTTTCCAAACTGGAAATGACAAAATATTCGCCGGTGGCGACTGCATTAACGGCGGAAAAGAAGTGGTAAACGCCGCGTATGATGGCAAACACGCCGCCCACGGAATTGATAACTTTCTAATGGAACACAGATTACACGGATTAAACTGATTTGCGCAGATTAATAAAAATAATAATTCGTGATGATCCGTGGAATCTGTGTCATCTGTGTTTTATCAAAAAAATATAGGTAAATAAAATGGCTGATCTTTCAACAAACTGCGGCGGGATTAAATCCCCCAACCCATTTTGGCTGGCTTCGGCTCCGCCGTCTAATTCGGCTTATCAAAACTGCAAAGCCTTCGAGCAAGGCTGGGGCGGCACCGTTTGGAAAACCATCGGCGAACCGGTGATGAACGTTTGCAACCGTTACGGCGGTTTGGATCTCAACGGCGTTAAATTAGCCGGACTGAACAACATAGAATTGATAAGCGACAGACACATAGATATTAACTTCAAAGAAATTGCCGAAACAAAAAAACTTTGGCCCGATAGAGCAGTGATAGTTTCGCTAATGGTCGAATCGAAAAAAGAAACTTGGCAGAATATTGTAAAAAGAACCATCGACACCGGATGCGATGGAATAGAACTGAACTACGGATGTCCGCACGGAATGAACGAGAGAGGTATGGGCGCTGCTGTAGGACAGGTTCCCGAATACTGCCAAATGATAACAGAGTGGGTTACGGAAGTATCTACAATTCCCGTGCTGGTAAAGTTAACACCAAATGTTACGGATATAATCCAGCCGGCTCGCGCGGCAAAACAAGCAAACGCAGACGGTATTTCTTTGATAAACACGATCAACAGTATAATAGGAATTGATTTGGATACTCTCGAAATTATGCCGTCCGTGGCGGGGAAAGGAAGTCACGGCGGTTTTGCCGGACCCGCAGTTAAACCAATTGCACTTCATATGGTCTCTCAAGTTGCATTGGATCCTGAAGTTGGTCTTCCAATTTCCGGAATAGGCGGAATAAATAATTGGAAAGACGCACTGGAATTTATTTTGCTCGGCGCTTCATCGGTACAAGTTTGCACAGCGGTTATGCATCATGGTTTCAGAATTGTTGAGGATATGATCGAGGGATTAAATAATTGGATGGATGAAAAAGGATTTAATTCTCTGGACGAAGTCAGAGGTAAATCACTGCATCGAATTGATGATTTCGGAAATTTCAATTTGCTTCATAAAACAACTGCCTATATCGATCAAGATAAATGTATTCACTGTAATCTCTGTTACATCGCATGTGAAGACGGCGCCCATCAGTGTATTGATATAATACCTGATAACGGGAATAATAAAACTGTAGTGCGGGAAGAAGATTGTGTTGGCTGCGACTTGTGTTCGATTGTTTGTCCCGTTGAAGGATGCATAACAATGATAAAGAAAGGTGAAGAAACAACTCAGAAAACTTGGAATGAATTGCTTCTCCAATTTAAAGAAGAAGGCAAAGAATTAACTTGGGAAAACTTAGAGGAATTCCAGAAGAAACATGGTATTGTGATTCATTAGAAGTTAAGCTGTAGCATTATATATTTAAAAAATTATAACAGAATGCATCATTGCAAACCCAGATTCTCGAAGCGAAGTTTATCCGCCTTTGGCGGGCAATCTGTTAAATTCTGGAAATAATATAAAGCATGAAAGATTGCTTTAGTCGTCGTTCCGTTTTTACGGCACTCCTCCTTCGCAATGACGACAATATCGAAAGAGATTTTATAATTGTAACAATTTAATAGGAGTTGCTATGTCAACCTTAATTAAAAACGGAAGAATCATAACCGCGGAGCAGGACTATTTGGCAGATATTTATATCGAAAACGAACAAATTACAACCATCGGAAAAAATTTGGCAATCGAAGCTGACACAGTTATCGACGCAAAGAACAAATACGTAATTCCCGGCGGAATAGATGCGCATACACACCTCGATATGCCATTCGGCGGAACGACGTCCTGCGACGATTTTGAAAACGGTACACGAGCTGCAGCTTTCGGAGGAACTACTTCCATCGTGGATTTCGCTATTCAAACCAAGGGGAGCAAAATGCGGGAAGCACTCGATACTTGGTGGGCAAAAGCAGAAGGTAGAGCTACTACGGATTACGGACTGCATATGATAATCACTGATTTGCCTGACGCCGATATTGAAGATATGAGCGATATGGTCAATGAAGGTGTAACAAGTTTTAAACTCTTTATGGCTTACCCGGGTGTTTTAATGGTAGACGATGCTACAATATTTAAGGCATTAAGGCATACGGCTAAAACCGGAGCGCTGGTTTGTATGCACGCGGAAAACGGAAATGTAATCGATTTACTTGTGCAACAGGCTTTAGCCGAAGGAAAAACCGCGCCTATTTATCACGCCCTCACACGTCCCACTACCGCAGAAGCCGAAGCGGTTAACAGATCTATTGCTTTAGCGGAAATGGCTGGAGCACCGATTTATATCGTTCACTTATCATCAAACGATGCATTGGAAAAAGTTGCCGAAGCGAGGGATAAAGGATTGCCCGCTTACGCCGAAACATGTCCGCAGTATCTTTTCTTATCCATCGAGGAGGATATGAACAAACCCGGATTCGAAGACGCGAAAGTTGTTTTCACTCCCCCATTGAGAGAAAAATGGCATCAGGATAAACTTTGGGCAGGGTTGAAGAAAAACACTCTGCAAATTGTATCCACCGATCACTGCCCTTTCTGCTTTAAAGAACAAAAAGAACTCGGAATAGGAGATTTCACTAAAATACCGAATGGCGGACCGGGAATAGAACACAGATTACAGCTCCTTTTCAGCGGTGTAAACGAAGGACGGATTTCACTAAACAGATGGGTTGAACTTTGCTCCACCAATCCCGCAAAAATGTTCGGTATGTATCCGAAAAAAGGTGCAATCGTTCCGGGCGCGGATGCCGATATCGTAATTTGGGACCCCCAAAAAGAACATACTATATCTGTTCATACTCACCATATGTGTGCCGATTATTCGATGTTCGAGGGGAAAAAGATTAAAGGCAATGCTGATACTGTTCTTTCACGCGGTGAAATTATCGTTAAAAATAATGAGTTCTTCGGAAAACCGGGAAGGGGAAAATTTATTAAGCGGGACGCCTACGGAACCGCTTGGCAGTAATGAAAACATTATAGTTAAAAAACCGTTGAAACGGTTTGATTTTTAAGTTGAATATCTCGTTAGTAGTCTGTCTCAAACGACATAAAATTGTCATTCTGAGGAGCGGAGCGACGAAAGAATCTTTTGAAAATGGTTCGAAATCGAACTTTCTAACCAATCTCAAAATGACCAATATTACTTTTGAGACAGCCGCTTAATAATAGACAAAACAAAGACCTCAACCGTTTAACGGGTTTTAGTTTTTATGGAGACCCATAAATTATATAAGTTAATACTAAAGGATCACTATGGTATCTCTTTTTAATTCCGAATTGATAGAAACCGATTTATCGGCTGTTGGAAAAAGCGCTTTAATAAATGAGGATTTAGCAGCAACAAGAATAAACGAAAGAACTTGGGGAACGTATAATTATGCGGCTTTGTGGGTCGGGATGAGTGTTTGTATTCCAACTTATTTGCTCGCAAGCGGACTGATAGCCGGGGGTATGAATTGGTGGCAGGCTTTACTTACCATAACTTTGGGCAATGTAATAGTTCTAATTCCGATGGTGCTAAATGCCCATGCAGGAACAAAATACGGAATTCCCTTCCCTATTCTTGCAAGAGCTTCTTTTGGTACATTGGGTTCCAACATTCCTGCTTTATTGAGAGCAGTGGTAGCTTGCGGATGGTTCGGAATTCAAACTTGGATCGGCGGACAGGCGTTTAATTCTTTGATCATTTTACTCCTTCCTCAATGGGCTGTTTTTTCTTGGGGCCCGGCAATCGGTTTTATGATTTTCTGGGGAATGAACGTTTATTTTATAGTTAAAGGAACAGAATCGATTAAATGGCTCGAATCTTTTGCGGCGCCATTCTTACTTTTAACGGCAATGGGATTATTGATTTGGGCTTATGTAAACGGCGGAGGATTCGGACCTATTTTGAACCAGCCGAGTAAGTTTGCAACATCATTGGATTTCTGGAAATTTTTCGTTCCGTCATTAACTGGAATGGTTGGTTACTGGGCAACTATTTCGCTAAACATACCGGATTTTACAAGATACGCAAAAAGTCAAAAATCGCAAATACTAGGACAAGCAATTGGTCTGCCGCCTACTATGGCGTTCTTCTCTTTTATCGGTATTGCAGTAACTTCAGCGACGGTCGTAATATTCGGCGAGGCAATTTGGGATCCGGTTGTATTGCTTTCGAAATTTGAAAGTCCGGTATTAATTTTCATATCGCTCGTATCGCTGATTATCGCCACGCTTACCACCAATATTGCGGCTAACGTAGTTTCACCCGCAAACGATTTTGCCAATTTATTTCCTAAGAAAATCAATTTCGTTAAAGGCGGATTGATAACCGCCGTAATAGGAATACTGATGATGCCTTGGAAACTGCTTTCCGATTTTAGCGCGTATATTTTCGGCTGGTTAATCGGCTACTCAAGTTTTTTGGGACCGATTGCCGGAATATTGATTTGTGATTATTTTGTGATTAGAAAGCAGAAGTTGGAAGTAAAAGATTTGTACATTCGCAACGGAATTTACGAATACAAGAAAGGCTTTAATCCCAAAGGAATAATTGCTCTAAGCACCGGAGTTTTTATCGCTCTAATAGGATTGCTTGTACCACAGGTTAGATTTCTTTACGATTACGCATGGTTTGTCGGTTTCGCAACGGCTTTTACCGTATATTACTTTTTGATGAAGGATTACAATTCCGCTAATGATTGAGTTTAATCTATATCTAATTGCGGTTTGGAACTCAACCATACTTTGTGTTTTTTATAGATAGTAAATTATAAAATCAACTGTGTGTCATAATCATTTTTCATTATTTGGTAATTTCACAATAACTTGCGGCATGTACTTTTTTTGTTGTTCCCTACTTTTTAACTTCCCGCAAATGGTGTACCGAGAATCCCAACGGCAAGTTCTGCCCAAATGATTAGAAACACTGCTAGAATAACTATGAAGAGTAGGATTCTGTGCTTGATCTTGGGGACTTTTCTAATAGTAAGCTCACATAAGAGACCTGTGCTCAGCAAGAGGACGCCCATTACTACAAAATCGAAAATTGTCCAAGAAACTTCGTCTGTAAATTGCATTGCAATAAAAGGAATAAATAATAGAATTGCGACTGCTGTTAAAATGATTTTAAGTCTTTTGTATTTCATAATTATAAGTCCTTTGATGCTTTTACTTTTTTTGTCAAAAAAGAATCAGCTGTAGCGTTATGACCACACATCTGAAAATAAACTGCCTCGTCTTTAAATTTCTGAGACCAGTCATCTGCGTAAACCTTAAATTGAAACATACAATTTTCAGAAGGACACTCTTTATCAACAAAACCTTCTGCATCAGTTTCAATTGGAATTGATACTCTCATCCTCTCCATTTTCTTGAGTTCACATATTAATTTATCAAACATAATTTTATTAGGACCCCGTGTTATTGTTTTTTATTTCCATTTTTGTCGTATTCAATTTTTTGTATTAGTTCTCCATTTCTATAATTCCATTCTGATTTTATTTGACTGTTATTATAGTATTTATAAACAAAAATTCTTTTCCCGTCATCTGTATAACTCCATTTTTCTTTCTGTTTTCCATCAGGGTAATACTTATTCATAATTCCATAACGAATACCATTTTTATAATTTACTTCCATTTTCAATTCACCGTTTTCGTGATACTCACGGTATTGTCCATCTTTCTGATAATTAATATTCGTCCACTCTGCTTTTAGGTTTCCATTTTCGTAATAAGATTTACCCCAATCCTTTTCTTCAATGAGGGCTAATGCACCATTGGAATTATAATACTCTTTATATTTCATACCATAAAATCCATCTTCTAAATCAATTATTTCATCATTAAAATGTTCGCTTAATAAACCTCCATCTATGCTGTATTTTTTCCAGATCCCAACTCTTTCCATATTTCTATATTCATTTTCTTCCAAAATAGTATAAGTATCATTCCCCTCGCTATCTTTGTCTTCATAATACAATGTTTCAATACCGTGAGCATAAAGATCATCGTCGGTATCACCAATAACGAATGGAACCTTTCTCCTTAATTTACCACTCTTATAATATTCTTTGTAAACACCATTTTTATCATTATTTGTAAACATTATTTCAATTGTTTCGTATTTCATCCAAGCTGGTTCATCGTAACTCTGTTTAACTTTTTGTATGTAAATATTCCTTTCTTTATCAAAAATAAATTCTCCTTGTAATTCGATTACATCGCTACAGTACAAAGTTTTATTCAACTGTACTTTTGAATTTGACATATTAATCACCATTTATCTGTAATGCACATAACGGCGTTGCGCATAAACTGCGCCGACACGACGTTACTTTGTTCTAAAAATTATAAAACATTTTAATTGTAACAAACTTCAAAAAGCCAAAGGAAATAAGGCGTCGGTTTTGAGGCACTTGTTATACTTACGCCTTACCTCAACAAAATCATTTTTCTACTTTGAACAAAATTGTTTACACGAAAAGTATAAAAATACACTCCGCTCGGTAAATTATTTCCATTGAATTTAACCGAATAACTTCCTTGCTTTTTTTCTTCATTCACTAAAGTTGCAATCTCTTTGCCTAACACATCATAAATTTGTAATTGAACAAAACCGTTTTCTTTTAAGAAATAGTTAATTGTCGTTGTCGGATTAAACGGGTTGGGATAATTTTGTTCAAGCTTGTAATTTTGAGGCGCTTGTTCGATATCTTCATTTATTCCAACAAGAAACTTCTTCATTGAATATACGTATATTTTCCCCAATACATTATCGTTGCCATATGTCGTATCCGGATAATTGGGCGCTATTATGTAAAACTCATCATATCCGTCTCCGTTAATATCTCCCAAAGTTCCGCAATTAAAACCAAAGGTGCTCCATTTTGTTTCGCCTTCTAAAAAGTAATCGGCGGTAGTATCGGGATTTGAACCTCCCAAATAAATATATGCGCCTCCTACCATAACTCCTTCTGCATTTTTATGACCGGTTGCGCCTAATATCAAATCGGAAAATCCGTCGTTATTTATATCACCGGCATATCCTGCTGTTTCACCAAAATTATCATATTGCTCATTACTAACAAATTTCAATGTATCATTTCCAGCGAAATCACTTGAGCCAAAATAAATTTTGTTTTCAGAAGTTATAAAAAAGTCAGAATAACCATCTCCGTTAAAGTCATTTAAATAAAACAGATCTATTGTTACAGATTCTAAAGTATCATTATTGATAACTAAATCCGGTTGGAGTGTAATGAACGTATCTCCAAAATAAAAATAGATTTTTGAAATTAAATCAGGGTTGCCATTTGCATCCGGCGCCGAAATAATTATATCATCAAAACCATCTCCGTTTATATCGCCGTTCATACACAAATGTTCACCGAAAAAATCCTCTGGGGTTCCACTTTGAAGAGTTACATCCGGTTTGTCAGATAAAGTATCTCCACCGTAGAAAAGATACACTCTTCCTATTCCATCACACCAATTATATGGATTCCCGATAATAATGTCATTATAACCGTCTCCATTAATATCACTACCCCTAGCGCTAGCCCCTAAAGCGTCAGTTAGGCAAAAATCTTCAAACTGAAATATCGATGTATCGTTAATCTCTTCACCTCCAAGATAAACATAAACTTTCCCTTTAGGATAAGGTGGGTTCCCAATAGCTTTTATTGCGGAAATTACAAAATCGTCATAACCGTCCTTATTGATATCACCAACTCCAAAAATTCTAATATTATTTAATTTTGTAGTATCGACAGGTTCTATTTTTTGATAATTTGATAGCGAAAATGAATTACGCCCGTAATATAATTTTGCATATTTTCTAAAAATAACGGCAAAATCAGAAAAACCATCACCATTTAAATCGCCTAAAGTTTTGCAATTAAATATAGGGTCTTCATTACTATCTCCGGTAATAGTAAAAACAAGATGAAGAATGTCTTCTTGTGCGAATGTAATCGAATTTAGAACAATAAATAAAAAAATTATTAATGATTTCATTTTTTAATTCTTCCATTAGTTTTTCTTAATTATTTAAACATTCAAGAAAAACAAAAATCATATAAAACCGGAAATAAATAAATGTAAATAAATTACTCTCGCCGTCATAAATACACCAAGTAAGTATAACGGCGTTGCGCATAAACTGCGCCGACATTAGCTTTAATGTTTAATAAATAACGAAATATTTAAATTTACACAAAACTTCAAAAAGCCTACGGAAATAAGGCGTCAGTTTTGATGCGCTTGTTATACTTACGCCTTATCTCAGCAAAACCATTTTCCTATTTTGAACAAAATTGTTTACACGAAGCGTGTAAAAATATATGCCGCTCGGCAAATTATTTCCGTTGAATTTAACCGAATAACTTCCTTGTCTTTTTTCTTCATTTAATAAAGTTGCTATTTCTTTTCCCAATACATCGTAAACTTTTAATTGAACAAAACCGCTTTCTTTTAAGGAATAGTTAATTGTCGTTGTCGGATTAAACGGATTAGGGTAATTTTGTTCCAATTTATAATTATTAATAAGTGTTTCATCGTTTACGCTTGTAGTAATTGTATCTCTTATTGCAATTAAATTTTTTTCGGCTCCATTCCAAATCGATGATTTATGAACACCAAGATAAAGAGTTCCATCTTTAGCAATGGTTCCAGTGTTATCAACTTGATAATCATTAAGAGGTAACTTCCATTTTAATTGTCCATCACTCGAAATGGCATAGTAGTAATAACCAAAAGTTGAACCGACATAAACTGTTCCCTCAGAATCGCATATTAATGGCTGCCAAAAATCGTCTGATGGTTCATCAAAATTGTAGCTCCAACGTAGGTTGCCACTATAGTCAAATGAGAGAAGTGAGCGGTTAGGAATAACTAACGTATCAACAGCTAATAAGTAAATATTGCTATCAAAATCAATTGTTGGAATTGAGTAGCTAACAAAAGGACCTAAATTTTGTATAAGATTTTTCCAATTAATGTCCCCAGAAAAATTAAGAGAATAAAAATATTGTGGTACTTCATTAGGTAAAAAATATAAATTACCTTGATTATCAACCACAGGAGCCTTGCGGATCCTTCCACAACTGAATTTCCATTTTAATGAGCCGTCAATATTTATTGCAAAAAGATTTGAATCT
>CAZNJB010000044.1:0-25881 GCA_964573255.1 uncultured Melioribacteraceae bacterium | reverse complement strand
AATATCAACAGTTAGGTATTTAACTTGAGATAAAACTATTCTATTAGGTGATTTGCGCAAGCTCACGAACTTTATTTGCAACCGTTGTTTTTTTGTTCAATTTTTCTTAGCTTGAATCAAGCATTCAGTATATACTCAACAAATTCCTAATGGCGGTAAAATTTAAATATCTTTTTATATCGGTTCTTCTGGCATTTATTGTCCTTAATTCCTGTAATACGGAAATCGAGGAATCGAAAAAAAACACGGAAAAGAAGGTTGACCTCAAAGAAATAATAAAACGGGGTAAACTGATAGCTCTTACCGGTTACAATGCCTACAGTTATTTTATTTACAAAGGCAAACCGATGGGCTATGAATATGAATTGCTGCAATTATTGGGAAAAGATCTCGGTGTTGAAGTTGAAATAAAGGTAAAGTCTAGTATCAAGGAAATGATTGACGGACTTAACAATTTTGAGGGCGATATTATAGCATTTAATTTAACCGTTACTAAAGATAGATCCGATCAGATTGCATTCACTTATCATCATAACACTACAAAACAAGTTTTGGTTCAGCGGAGACCGAAGAATTGGAGAAGAATGAGGATTCACGAAATTGAAGATATGTTAATTAGAAGTCCGCTCGAACTCGAAGGCAAAACAGTTTATGTGCGCGCAGGTTCTTCTTATTTAGCCAGAATGAAAAATTTATCGGAGGAAATTGGCGGCGATATTAACATAGTTGAAGCACCGAAAGATTTAACGACAGAAGATTTAATAAGAATGGTAGCCGAAGGTGAAATTGATTATACGGTATCCGATGAAAACATTGCCGAATTAAATCAAGCGTATTATCCGAATATCGATATCAGTACAGAGTTATCTCTTCCACAAAAAATTGCTTGGGCTGTTCGTAAAAATTCCGTTACACTGCTCGATACAATTAATTCATGGATAAAAAAGATGCGGAAGAAAACGGATTATTACGTTATTTATAATAAATATTATAAGAACCGGATTGCCTATGCACGCAGAAGACGAAGCGAATTGTTTGCAATGGAAAGCGGTAAAATATCCAAGTATGATGATATATTAAAAAAATATGCCATCGAATTGGGTTGGGATTGGAGAATACTCGCCTCGCAAGTATATCAGGAATCTCAATTCGATCCGAATGCAAAATCCTGGGCAGGAGCTGTGGGACTAATGCAACTTATGCCGGAGACCGCAAAGCAATACGGCGTGAAAGATCCACGCGATCCTATTCAAAGCTTGCACGCGGGATTTAAATATGTTATTTGGCTTGATAATTTTTGGAAGGATTACATAGAAGATAAAGACGAAAGAATGAAATTTGTTTTAGCTTCTTATAATATCGGGTTCGGTCATATATTGCACGCAATGAAGCTTGCACAAAAATACGGTGCCAATCCGAAAATTTGGTTCGACAATGTTGAATCTTATCTTTTATTAAAATCTCAAAAGAAATATTATACCGATCCAGTAGTGCGAAACGGCTACTGTGAAGGAAGGGAAACAGTTAGATACGTTAGGGAAATTTTGGAACGCTTCACACATTATCAGCAATTCATTAGCTGAGTAATTCTTTCTTATTTTTTCTTGAAAAATTTGCTTGCCGGATATAAGAATCTAAAAACTACATTCTTTGGAAATTCCTCATCCCCTTTAAATCCTATTCTCTTGGGCTGACCCTCGGGCATATAAGCCGTGCGGAAAATCCAATCCCAAATACTTAATACTATACCGAAATTTTGTCCTGCCGGAAGATGCATTTCTTCGTCGTGGTGCCAAATGTGCATCTTGGGTGAATTGAAAATATATTTTAACGGTCCGTAACTCCAAGGAATATTCGAATGATTTAAGTGACCGATCAACGTGGCAAAAACGGCAACAACTAAAACGGCATTTCCATCAAAGCCCATTAAAGCAAGCGGGAGATATTTTATAGATTTATAAACAAAAACTTCCAGCCAATGAAATCTAAAATTACCTATCCAATCCATTGTGTGAATGGAATGATGGAGTTTATGAAATTCCCACAGAAGCGGAACTCTGTGAAGCAGGTTGTGTACGCCCCATTCTATAAAATCTTGAAATACTAAAAGTATTACTACTTGCAAGCCGAAAGGAAAATCATTTACAAAGTTAAGGGAGGATGGCGACGGAAACCCTAAACTTACAATAAACGCGCTAAAAGAGGAAGATGCCCAATTGAACAAAGGGGAAAATAAAACAGCTAAATAGTATCCATTAAAGATTAACCAGAAAATATCCTGCGCTAATTCGGGGCGCAGAATTTTCTGTTTTCGCCAAGGAATTATGCGTTCTAACAAAAAACAGAATAAGGAAACGACTATAAGCCAGAACGTGTAAGATTTAATTGTTAACATTAAGCATCGGAACCGAATACATCGTCGTAATCTTCAATTGCTGCACGGATTATTTTGAACGCATGCTCTTTACCGAAAACTTTTTCAATTGAGAATTTATTTTCCTCGCCGGGAATCATTTTATAAGTAGTAAAATAATGGGCAAGGCGCTCAACAAGTATTGATGGCAATTCGGACAGCTCGGAGATTTCGCCGTAAATATTATCATTTTTTAATACGGCTATTATTTTATCATCCGCTTCACCATGATCCACTCCCTGTAAACCGCCAACAACTCTAGCCCGCAAAATGATTTCACCTCTCGATATAGGACGCTCGCTTATAACGCATATATCTAAAGGATCTTTATCGCCTGTACCGGAATTCGGATTTAATGCGCCGACTCTGTCACCGCAATATGTGCGTGGAATAAATCCGTATAACGCCGGTGGGTGAGACGAACTTCTTTGGGGTCTGTCTACGTGTGTATAGCCAGTAATTTTATCCACTTCATACTTTACATAATCGTAAGGTGTAATTTCAATAAATGCATTTACATATTCCGGGGGATTCTCTCCAACTTCCAATCCATGCCAAGGATGAGGGCGCCATCTGTAAAAGGGTTTGGGAAAACTCATTTTATCACCTTAATTTATTTTCTTAATTGTGTAATAATAGATTTTTTTAATTCTATTTTCAAAATTACTTCATTAATATTAATTAAATTTGATCTTAAGCAGAACCGCCGGATCGACCCTTTTGTTATACCATTGAACGCTCCAGTGAAGATGAGGTCCGGTAGATCTGCCGGTAGTACCAATCTCTCCTATCTTTTCCCCTTTCTTTACAAAATCACCTTCTTTAACTAATGTTTTGCTTAAATGCAGATAGCTGCTGTTTAAACCCTGTCCATGATCAATAATAATAAAATTACCAGAATAATAGAAATTGTCAGCTACAAAACGTACAACACCGTCTGCCATTGCATAGACGGGTGTTCCCCGCGGTGCGGCAATATCGAGTCCGTTGTGAGCATTTTTCGGTTTACCGTTTAAAATTCTTTGACTGCCAAAACGGGAAGTGAGAACTCCTCCTTTTACCGGACGAATAAAACCGGAAGCATACAGAGCCGAATCAATTAATCCGATAGCTTTCCTTTTTTCTTTTATTATTTTCCTTTCTCTTGCGATTCTATCCAGTTCTTTCTTTGGAGGTGTAACATATTTCTTTTTTAGGTTATTTATTCTCTGAATCTTGTATTTGCGTTTAGAGATTTTAAATCTTTTAAAAATTACTTTGCCCGAACCAAGTTTTACTTTAAGCAGATAGTCTCCTGTTTGATCCCTGTCGAAACCGAAAACAAAATATCCACGCGGATCGACTTGGAGTGTATCGCCGTTAAGAATGGCATATTTTACTTCTTCTCCTTTCATTATCACTATACTGCCCGGTTTTGCCTCACCGAAAAATTCCAGTTCTTGAGAACTGACTACTCCACTCGATATTAGAAATAATATTACAAAGAATTTTTTGAACATAGTTTCCCGAAAATATTAAGTTAACAAGAAGGCAAAATTAAAGAAAATATTTTAAATGAAATAAGCATAGACAGCTTTATAATTCTTCGATTGTTAACCTCATTAAGTTGAGGAATAAATCATTAAATGGTTCTCAATAAATTATTATATTAAATAATAATAAAACAGTATAGGTAAGAAAATAGTGCTCTCTTTTTATTGTATCCTACATATAATTAAAATAAATTGAAAAGAATTTTTTTTAATATGGTAAAAACAATTACGGCAATTAACAGTAAATTTTTGTTTCGTTTTATCGATCATATTATAAGTCAAAATTCATTTTAAATGCTTAATTTTAACAAGTTAATTTTACAAGCTTAAATGTCATTCGGATTGAATGATTAAAAATTGATTTTATACTTCCAGGGGAAGCTCAATTAGTGGAATTAAAGGACAAATACAAATCTGAATTTAACGAATGTATAAAAGCGGTGAGGCGCATACAAGAAGTTAGTAGAAAATATTTATTAAGCAAACCTGCTAAGAATAGATGGTCTGCGCTTGAATGCATCGAGCACTTAAATAATTCAGCAAAAATATATCTGCCACAAATAAAAAAGGGAATTGAAAAATATTCTGATAAAGTAAGTTTAGATAACAACCGAAATTACAAACACCGTTTGATAGCAAATTATATAATAAACTTTTTTGAGCCCCCGTATAAAATAAAATTAAAAACATTTTCCCCTTTTGTTCCTCAAAACAGCGACGAAGAAAATATTGATAAGATATTTAACAACTTTTTTGAATATCAAAACGACATAAAAGAATTAATCGATAATGCTTTAAATTTAGATTTACGAAAAGTGATTGTAACTTCACCATTGAATTCCTTAGTCAGGTTCAAACTTGGTGAAATATTTCCTTTTCTAGCGGCTCATCAAAGGAGACATATTTGGCAAGCGGAAAAAGCCATAGAAATAGCAATTGGAGTTAAAGCTGTATGACTACACTTGTATCAAATTTTTACATTAATTTATCCAGACGTACTGCACGATTACTAGAAAAAGCAAAAATGACCGAACATACCTTTATGATTATTATTGCAATAATAATAGGGGTATTGGCGGGTTTTGCGGCTATAGGCATTAGATGGCTTATTCAAACGATTACAAATATTTCCTTTAGCGGTGGCGAAAATTTAATTGATAGCATTTCTCTTACACCTTGGTATTGGATTATTATTATTCCCGCAGTGGGCGGTTTGATTGTTGGACCATTAATTTATTTCCTTGCACCGGAAGCAAAAGGTCACGGTGTTCCGGAAGTAATGCAAGCAATATTGCTAAAAGGCGGCAGCATAAGACCCCGAGTGGCAATAGTTAAGGCAATTGCTTCTGCTATAACTATCGGTACGGGCGGTTCGGTTGGACGCGAAGGACCAATTATTCAAATAGGTTCGAGTTTAGGTTCGACGGTAGGACAATTTTTCCGTGTACCGACTAAGAGATTGAAAACATTAGTCGGCTGCGGTGCCGCAGCGGGAATAGCTGCTGCGTTTAACGCTCCAATTGCGGGTGCACTTTTTGCAGTAGAAATTATTTTGATGGATTTTGCAGTAGCGCAATTTTCTCCCATCGTTATTGCTTCCGTGATGGCTACTGTAATATCTCATTGGTTCGAAGGAGATTTTGCTGCTTTTATTGTACCGGAATATCATTACGCATCTCCCTATGAAATAGGATTTTATTTTATTCTCGGCGCCGTTTCCGGTTTAGCTTCATTCTTATTTATTAAAATACTCTATTTCTCTGAAGATTTCTTCGACAATAAATTAAAATTTCCTGCTTATATAAAGCCGGTGATCGGTGGATTGATTATAGGCGTTATTGCTCTTCAATTTCCACATGTAATGGGCGTAGGTTACGATTCTATAAATTTAGCACTTCACGGCAATATGGTTTGGTATTTTGCCATAGCTTTATTGTTCGTAAAAATCATCGCAACTTCCATTACTCTTGGCTCTGGCGGATCTGGCGGTATATTTGCGCCATCCTTATTTATGGGTGCTATGCTCGGAGTATTTTTCGGTGAAATTGTAAATTACTTTTTCCCTTCCATTACTGCAGAACCCGGAGCGTATGCATTGGTTGCTATGGGAGGATTGGTTGCCGGAACAACACGTGCTCCTATTACCGCCATTATCATTGTTTTTGAATTAACAAACGATTATAAAATTATTCTGCCCTTGATGGTTACTTGTATTATAAGTATGATTTTATCTTCTAAACTATCAAGGGAATCTATTTATACGCTTAAATTGGTGTTGAGAAATATTGGCATAAAAGAAGGTGCCGAAATAAATATAATGGAATCGATATTTGTAAAAGAAGTTTTTAAAACAAAATATACACCAATTCATTTAAATGATAATTTTAGTTTGATTGTAAATAAAGTTATTCAAGGCAGAGGCAGGGAATTTCCTGTAATCGATCAATCCGGTGAAATAAAAGGAATTATTTCCGTGGATATGATTAAGGATTATCTGTTTGAAAGAGATTCTCTCACAAATGTTTTAATTGCAGCCGACATTATGAGCACTGAATTTGAATTCACAACGCCGGATGAAAATTGCCAAGCTGCATTGGATAAAATGCGTAAGTGCGATCACGAATCTTTAACAGTAACTGAATCGGATGATTCCCGGAAAGTTATAGGCATGGTTTTGCTTAAAGATATACAAGACGCTTACAATCGAGAAGTTGAAAGAAGAGATATAACTTCTACATTAGCAAGTTCAATAACTATGAAAGAAACTGAACAAAGCATTCATTTCTTGGAAGGTTATGAAATAGTTGAGCTAAAACCACCGAAATCATTTATCAATAAGTCCATTAGAGAATTAAACGTACGCGCTAAATACGGTGTTGATATTCTTTCAATTAAAACAAAAGAAAAAGGCGAAGAAAAGGTTAAAGCCATTCCGAGTCCGGAATATAGAATTACCGAGAACGACCTGTTAATAGTAGCGGGAGAAATAAAGAATATAAATATTATTAAAAACCTTTGAGAATTGAATGTAGATTATAATAATAGAATGTTATTCTTAATAACAAGTCTCTAGATATATTTCTCAATCAGAATAATAACTGTTCAAAAATATTGTTCAGCTTATGAATGTTTACGATAAACTCAGCGAGCCGCTGGCATTAACCGTATTTATCATCACACTTATATTTCCGATTTTAGTCGGTGTATTTGCATTATTAAGAACCAAAAACCAATCCGATTTTTTTATTGGCGGAAGAGCTATGAGCAAATTTGTAGTTGCTCTTTCGGCGGTTTCTTCCGGAAGGTCTTCGTGGCTTGTTTTAGGTGTTAGCGGTATGGCATATAAAATAGGCTTCGGTGCGGTTTGGGCTATTGTTGGTTACACTATTGCGGAGGCTTTGCAATTTGTTTATTTGGGACGAAAACTTCGTAATGAAACACAGTTATCCGGTTCAATTACTTTGCTTGATTATTTTGAATGGCGCTTTAAAGATAAAAGTAATTTAATCAGAATTATAGGAGCGGTAATAATTACAATATTTATTACCGCATATGTTGCGGCTCAATTTAATGCCGGGGCTAAAACTCTTTCCGCTTCATTAAATATTTCCTTTTTTACTTCACTGGTAATCTCTGCACTCTTAATAATTGTTTATATGACGCTCGGCGGATTTGTAGCCGTGGCGTATAATGATGTTGTGCGCGCGGTAATTATGTTAATAGGTTTGGTGCTGCTGCCGATTGTGGGAATAATAAATATTGGCGGGATAGATAGCTTAATAAAAATTCTTTCTCAGTTAAATGTTAATTATCTCGATCCGTTTTCTCTTGCTGCGGGGGGATTAATCGGGTTTTTAGGAATCGGGCTCGGCTCTCCCGGTCAGCCGCATATTGTTGTAAGATATATGTCAATTGACGATTCAAAGAACCTAAAACAATCTGCGGTAATAGGAACAATATGGAATGTATTGCTAGGTGTTGGCGCAGTTTGCATTGGATTGATTGGTCGGGCAATTATTCCATCGTTAGACGCATTACCGAACAAAGATCCGGAGATGATTTACTTGGTTTTATCTTCCAATTATTTCGGAGCATTGTTCTACGGTTTGTTAGTGGGTGGTATTTTCGCTGCCATTCTTTCAACTGCGGATTCGCAGTTACTCGTTGTAGCTTCTACATTTGTACGTGACTTATACGAAATGGTTCTAAATAAAAACAAAGAAATTAATGAAATTGAGAAATTAAAGCTTAGTCGTATTGTTGTTGTTTTATCCGGTATTCTATCTATTATTCTTGCCTTAGCCGCAAAGGACCTTGTTTTCTGGTTAGTTTTATTTGCTTGGGGAGGACTCGGAGCATCATTCGGTCCGGCGCTTATTATGTCTCTTTATTGGAAACAAACTACTAAAGAGGGGATAATAGCGGGAATGCTTTCGGGAACCTTAATAACAATAGTTTGGAAATTGTGGTTAAAAGAAGCAACGGGAGTTTATGAATTGATACCGGCTTTTTTTGGTGCTTTAATGGTTATTTATTTTGTCAGTCTCCTCGCCAAAAAACGAGAAGACTGACATTTAAATTTATCTCAATTGTTTAAGAAGATAATCGAGCAGATCATCTTTCTTAATTCTGATTTGTTCCATAGAATCTCTTTCTCGAACAGTAACCGTACCGTCTTGAAGTGTTTGTGTATCTACTGTAATACAGAAAGGTGTTCCCGCTTCATCCTGTCTGCGGTAGCGTCTTCCAACGGCGCCTTTATCGTCGAAGAAAACACGTAAATGCGGACGCAGTACAGCTTCAATTTCGCGAGCTACTTCCGGCATACCGTCTTTATTTACCAATGGAAATATTGCCGCTTTAATGGGAGCCAATTTGGGGTGGAAGCGAAGAACGACTCTCTTTTCTCCTTTAACTTCCTCTTCGTGATATGCATCTACTAAAAATGCCATAAATCCCCTGCTGGCACCTGCGGATGTTTCAATTATATAAGGAATAAATTTTTCCTTTGTTTGATCGTCGTAATATTTTTGCGATTTACCAGAATACTCTTCGTGACGGCTTAAATCGAAATCGGTTCTATTGTGAATACCTTCAATTTCGCCCCAGCCGAAAGGAAATTCGTATTCAATATCGGTTGCTTCTTTTGCATAATGGGCAAGTTTATCTTGGGGATGATCGTGGAAACGAAGTTTGTCGGGATTCATTCCCAAATCTTTGTACCATTGCATTCTGCGTTCTTTCCAATAGTCGTAATGCGACTTATCCTCTTCCGGCTTAACAAAATATTGCATTTCCATTTGTTCAAATTCGCGTGTGCGGAAGAGGAAGTTTTTAGTATTAATTTCATTCCGGAAAGCTTTACCGATTTGAGCAATACCGAAAGGCAGTTTTTGACGACTGGAACCTTGAACATTCAAAAAGTTTACAAAAATACCCTGTGCCGTTTCCGGTCTTAAATAAACGGTGTTATCCGAATTTTCCACGGGACCGATGAATGTTTTAAACATTAAATTAAAACTTCTCGGCTCGGTGAATTCTCCTTTTGTGCCGCAGTTCGGGCAATTTACTTCACTCAGCAAATCGAATGATAGATCTTTGTTTTCCAGAACCGATTCGAATAATTCGTTTAAATCCGAATGACTTTCTTTCAATGAATTCAATACATTCAGCTTTGATTCGTTACCGTTAATTTTTTCGCTGAATGCTTTAAATATTTTATCCTTCTTTTTATCTGAGATTGCATCTCCGAGTGTATCAAGGCGGAAACGGGATTTGCATTGCTTACAGTCGATCATCGGATCGGTGAAGTTCTCCACGTGACCCGAAGCCTCCCAAACGCGCGGATGCATCAATATTGAAGCGTCAAGTCCTTCTACATCATCTCGGTAAGTCATTGCTTTCCACCATTCTTCTTTAATGTTTTTAAGCAATTCAACTCCGAGCGGACCGTAATCCCAGCATCCGTTTAAACCGCCGTAAATTTCACTCGATTGAAATACAAATCCTCTTCTTTTAGCAAGAGATACAACCTTTTCTATCGTCTCGTTTCTGTTCTGCTTTGCGATGACTAACCTCACTAAAATTATTAAAATTTAAGTGCAAATATAATCAATAGAGGGAAATAATGGTTGAATTATTGCGCGGTATAAAATTGGAATATCCTTTATCTATTTATTTAACGGTTCTTTTATTCGTAAAATTTTAAGAATATAAGTTCCTGAAAGCAGATCAATGTTTCTTTTATAGCTTTTTTCTTTTATAGTTTCTATTGGTCGGTTCTACATTTGTAATATATAACAATGAGTTGTTGAACGGAAAGAAAGGGTAATAAAGAAAACAATAGACGCGAAGAAAAAATTATTGAAAATATGCCAACTGTTTTTTAATACGTAATACAATAATTATATTTGATTATCGTTAATAAAGGAATTATTGAATGAAAAAGTGCAGTTGCGGAAACGATAGAAGTTCCCAAAATGTTATTCATAAATGCCATTATTCTAGGATGGGCTGGATTCTGCTATCACTAATAGGAATGAGCGCAACACCCATTAAAGTAGATTTTACCTGCACAAAATGCGGGGAAACTTTCGAATCGTCGACGGATCCGGCGGTTCTTAAAGAATATGCAGGAAGATAATTAAAAGGAGCGAAATATGTCTAAGGAAATGATATTACAAAAAATTGATCAGGCAGTAAAGATACTGAACGAAAAAAATATTGATATGTGGATGACTTTCGTTCGCGAAACGGGAAACTTGAAAGATCCTATGATTGATATGATTGTTGGAACAAACGCAACTTGGGAATCGGCTTTTATTATTACAAAAAGCGGGGATACTCACGCTATTGTCGGTTCTTTGGAAGTTGCTAATATGAAAATAGTAGGGACTTACAAGAATATTCACGGTTATCTGAAAAATATAAAAGAAAAATTAATAGAAGTAGTCGATAAATATAAACCGAATAAAATTGCCGTAAATTATTCACAGAACTCTTCGTTGGCAGACGGACTTACTTATGGAATGTATCTTCAATTGCAGGAACATTTGAAAGACACTCCTTATAAAAACCGGTTGGTTTCTTCGGAAGAAATTGTTGCTGCTTTGAGAGGAAGAAAATCCCCCGCAGAGTTAGAGATAATGAGAGAGGCAGTAAAAGAAACATTGAAAATATTCGATGAAGTAACCAAATATCTTAAACCGGGACTGACTGAAAAAGAAGTTGCCGAATATGTGAAAAAGATAACCCGAGAAAGAGGATTCGGTTTTGCTTGGGATGAAGAATACTGTCCTTCGGTATTTACCGGTCCCGATACTGCAGGTGCTCATTCGGGTCCTACGGATAAAAGAATTGAACCGGGTCACGTAATAAATATGGACTTCGGAATAAAATACAAGGGTTATTGTTCGGATCTTCAAAGAACATGGTATGTATTAAGAAACGGGGAAACCGAACCGCCAGCTGAAGTAAAGCGTGGTTTTAATGTAATAATAGATTCAATTCAAATGGCGGCAAAAGCCATTAAACCGGGTAAACAGGCTTTTGAAATTGATGAAGTTGCCAGAGGTTATATTATTAAGAGCGGTTATGAAGAATATCCTCACGGATTGGGTCATCAATTAGGCAGAGTGGCGCATGACGGCGGCGCGCTGTTGGCTCCCAAATGGGAACGCTATGGAAACCTTCCTTATATGAGATTGGAAGAAGGACAAGTGTTTACAATTGAGCCAAGATTAACCATCGACGGTTTTGGAATAGCTACGGTTGAAGAAGAGGTTGTAATTACCAAAGACGGGGTTGAATGGCTAAGTGAACCTCAGAAAGAAATTTACTTGATAAAACCATAAAAGAAAAGCCGGGCGAAACCCGGCTTTTTAATTTCTTACACTCCCAAAGTAGTTCCTTCGGCGCGCAAATCTTTTACGGCTTGAATTACTCTTTCTTTCATCGATGTTTCGGCTTTTTTCAAGTAATTGCGCGGATCGTAAAGTTTTTTATTTCCTACTTCACCTTCCACTTTTAGAACCGCATCGTAATTTTTGAACATATGATCTACAATCGGACGGGTGAATGCATATTGTGTGTCAGTATCAACATTCATTTTAATTACGCCGTATTCCAAAGTCTCACGAATTTCTTCCAATGAAGAACCGCTTCCGCCGTGAAATACTAAATAGAATCTTGCATCTTCACCATATTTTTCCGCTACTGCGTCCTGACCTTCTTTCAATATTTTTGGACGGAGTTTAACGTTACCCGGTTTATAAACACCGTGAACATTTCCGAATGTAGCGGCGAACATATATTTTGCTCCTTCAACTTCCGAAAGACGTCTGTAAACTTCCAGCATATCTTCCGGAGTGGTATAAAGCTTTTCAGCGGGAGCTCCTTCATTGTTTACACCGTCTTCTTCCCCGCCTACAACGCCAGCTTCAACTTCAAGAATAATACCGAGTTCGTGGCATTCTTTCAGAAGTTCGACTGCAATATCCATGTTTTCATTTAACGGCAATGCGCTTCCGTCAAACATGTGAGAATTGAATAACGGTTTTTGTCCGGCTTCCACTCTCCTTTTCGATTCGGCAATTAACGGTTTAAGGAAAGATTCTACTCTGTTTGCTTGACAATGATCTGTATGAAGAGCGACGTTAATATCATATCTTTCTGCTACAAGGTGAACATGATTGGCGATAGATATCGCTCCTAAAGCGGCATCTTTTACTCCCAATCCGCTTGCAAATTCACCGCCTCCGATTGAAACCTGAATAATACCGTCGCTTTTGGTTTCTGCCAATGCTTCCAAAACTGCATTTGCTGTCACTTCAGATGTAACATTAATCGCAGGATAAGCGAATTTATTTTTCTTCGCATTATCCAACATTTCACAATACTTTGCATAATCTACTACAGGCATAAAAACTCCGTTTTAAGTAAATAATTTGATTTATCCCGACAAAAATATGCCATTACTGAGAGAATAGGAAATTTATTCATTACTTAATGCTTATAAATATTCATTTAAATAGGATTTATATCTAATTTAGTAAAAATCACCGGAAGCTTGACTGAAATAGAAGGTGTGATTATTTAATACAAATGAATAAATGTGGCGGAGAATATAATTAACGAAAAAGTCACGTAGTGATACAACATTAAAGTTGTATAAAATTATTCTCCGTGTTATTAAGTTCTTATCTTTGTTAAAGGAACACAAGGCATTTTTACCCATTTAAGTTTTCACATTTTAATATATTTCCATTTTGAATTTTAATTATGAATAAATGATAGAAATAGTAAATCTTCACAAAGCGTTTGGCGAGAATAGTGTTCTCCGAGGAATAAATCTGAGAATTGAAAAAGGAGAAACTCTCGCTATAATAGGCAGAAGCGGTTGCGGTAAATCTGTTTTGCTTAAACTCATAGTCGGTTTAATGCAGCCGGATAAAGGGTATGTTGAAGTTGAAGGCGAAAGAATAGATAGTTCCAATATAAAATCCCTTTACAATATCAGAAGAAGATTCGGATTTCTGTTTCAAGGAGCAGCCCTTTTCGATAGTTTGACAGTTGCCGAAAATATTTCTCTTCCGCTTGTGGAGAATGGAGTTGATATTTCCGAAGACAAATTGAAAAAGAAAATTGCCGATAAATTAGAGCTTGTAGGACTGCCCGGCATTGAAAAATTGAAGCCTGCCGAGCTTTCCGGCGGAATGAAAAAGAGAGTGGGACTCGCCCGCGCATTGATTACAGAACCCGAATATATACTTTATGACGAACCGACAACGGGATTGGATCCGATAATGTCCGATTCAATTGATGAATTAATAAAAGATCTATCCGATAAATTGAATGTTACTTCTATAGTGGTTACACACGATATGTTCAGCGTTAAAAACGTTGCTCATAAAATAGCAATGATGCACGAAGGAAAAATTTATTTCGAAGGAACACCTGAGGAGTTAATTTTATCGGAAGATCCGGTGATTCAAAATTTTATTAAGAGAACGGAAGTGAATGAGTAAAATAAAAACAAAATATATCTGCTCCAATTGTGGTCACGAATCCCTTACTTGGCTGGGAAAATGTCCTTCTTGCGGTGAGTGGGATACATTCAGTGAAGAAAGGGTCGAAGTAAATAAAAACCGTTCGAGTAACAATTTTTCAGCTAGCGAAGCAGTTTCGCTGATTCAAAATATCGAATATTCGGAAACAAGAATTAAAACAGACATCAAAGAATTCGACAGGGTTCTCGGCGGCGGAATAATGCCCGGTTCGGCTATTTTAATTGGCGGGGATCCCGGAATAGGCAAGTCCACTTTAGCGCTTCAAACTGCAGCGGCTGTTAACGGAAAGGTTCTCTACGTTACCGGCGAAGAATCGGCTAAGCAGTTGAACTTAAGGGCAAAGAGATTGAAAATTACTTCGGAAAATATCCTGGTTCTTCCGGAAACAAACGTGGCGGCAATTGTGGAGCAAATTACTAAAATTAAGCCCGATGTTGTAATTGTCGATTCAATTCAAACTGTTTACCGACCGGAATTCGAAAATGCGCCCGGAACAGTTACGCAAATACGTGAATGTGCTTCCTATTTAATGCAGTTTGCAAAAGCAACCGGTTTTGCGCTGTTGATTATCGGTCACGTTACCAAGGAAGGTGCTATTGCCGGACCGAAAATTTTGGAACATATTGTTGATACGGTGTTGCAGTTCGAAGGAGAGCGCAATCATACATACAGAATTTTGAGAGCGCAGAAAAACCGTTTCGGACGAACAAACGAAATTGGAGTTTTTGAAATGCACGATGACGGACTTGCCGAAGTTAAGAATCCGAGTGAAATATTTTTGAGTGAACGCGGCAGCGAAATTAGCGGGTCGATTGTAACGGCAAGTATTGAAGGAACCCGCCCGGTTCTTTTTGAAGTGCAAGCTCTCGTTACTCCATCTAATTTCGGTAATCCGCAAAGAGTTGCAACGGGATTTGATTACAGAAGATTGTCAATACTGCTCGCCGTTCTGGAAAAAAGAGCAAATGTGAGGGTATCGTCTCACAATGTTTTTCTCAATATGGCGGGCGGACTAAAAGTTGACGAGCCGGCAGTTGATCTTGCGGTTTGCATTGCAATTGCTTCGAGTCTGGCAAACTTACCTGTTAAAAATAATCTTATTGTGATGGGGGAAGTTGGTTTAGGCGGAGAAGTGCGCAGTATTGGTCACATTGAAAGCAGAATTCAAGAAGCCGAGAAACTTGGATTTGCTGAAATGATAATTCCTTCGGCAAATAACAAATCCGTTAAAGCTAAAAATGGAATCACTCTTCATTCGGTCAAGTCTCTCGCCGAAGGCGTTGCAATTGCGTTAAGTTGAATATTACCGCAAATCCTTGATAAACCATTTGGTAAACCCTTTAACTGTTTTCTCCACGAATGCATCGTCTTTTAAAGCGGTTTTTCTCTGGAAGCTTTCGTATCCGCATGCCACAAAGTAAGCCGCTTTATCGAAAAAGTTCGTTACTTTTTGGTAGAATTCCAAGGCTTGCTGTAAATCGAGTGTTCCATTAATAACGCCTTGATTAACAACCCAGCGCCATAAAACCACTCGCGATAAAATAAGCGCGTAAATTACTTCGCTAAGCTTCAATCCTTCCGATGCACGGTCTTTACCCAGTTTCATATAATGTGAGGCTAATCCCTTAAACGAAGGGTCTTCTTCCAACAGCAACCTTCCTAGACGGATATAAACATCGTAAATTTTATCGTGCAGATTTTCGTCGGAAAACTGAGTGTAACCTTGAGTTGCGGGGTTATTCTTAACTTCGTCAATCCAAAGTCGAGTAAGTTCTTCGGCATGGTCTTCTACAAGGGTAATGAATTTTCTGTAAAGCATTTTTACCTCCCTTGTAATTATGCTTTTTGCCGTATTGGGAGTAGTTAATTTTTCAATTGATACATATATTGGTTAAACAGGAACAAGTGCAAATTAGTTCTGGAAAACTAAAAATATTATTCGCCGATTAATACGGTATCTGCCAATACTGCCGACTGGGGTTTTAGCTGGTCTTCCACTCGATAAATGATTATGTAATTACCCTTGGAGAATGTTGAATCGAATTCGACTTGCAAATCAATAGCAAGATCCATCGCTTCCTCCTCCTCGTTATTGTTAATCAATCCGTTAGCGGCGTTCTTTAAGGTATCGCCTTCGGGGGTGACAATATCAACAGTATAGTTCAGCTTTGCTATATAAGCATTGTCTTCTTCTACTTGCTTAAAGCCTTTTACTCTTAAAGAACCGTTTAATTCCCAGCCGTTATCCAATTCAAAGGCAAAGGATTCGGGATTGTACAATTCCAGTTTTTCTTCTTTTGCACAGGAAGTAAAAATTAATATACTAAATAATATGGGAATAATTCTTTTCATTTTTTCTTCCTAAATAAAAATACGTCTCCGGCAATAACCGGAGACGCTCAATTGTTAGTTTTTAGCTTTAAAATCTTTCATAAATTCAACGAGGTTTTCAACGCCTTTTTTAGGGAAAGCATTATAAATGGAAGCTCTTAAACCTCCTACGGAACGGTGTCCCTTCAATCCGCTGAAGCCTTTTTCCGCTGCTTCGGCAATGAATTTCTTTTCCAATTCTTCCGAAGGCATTCTGAAAGTAACATTCATTAAGGAGCGGTCTTCTTTGTCTTTTACGGTACCTACATAGTAACCGTCACTTTCGTCAATATAATCGTAAAGAATACCAGCTTTTTCTTTATTTAACTCGTACATTTTATCCAAACCGCCTAAGTTCAGCAACCACTTATAAACCAATCCGATTATATAAACGGAGTAGGACGGAGGCGTATTGTAAAGCGAATCTTTACCGGCGTGAATTGAATAATTTAAGTATGTGTGTAAATCGTCGGATGATCTTTCGAGTAAATCCTTACGGATAATTACAAGAGTGCATCCCGAAGGACCCATATTTTTTTGAGCCCCGGCATAAATAAGAGCATATTTATTTACATCAATTTTTTTGTGGAGTATATCGGAAGAAGCATCACATACCAAAGGAACATTGCCAACTTCCGGTTCGGACTTGAATTGGGTTCCGAAAATTGTATTGTTAGAAGTAAAGTGAACGTAAGATGCTTCAGGATCTAATTTAAGTTCTTCCTGTTTGGGTAATCTTGTGAAATTATCTTCCTCGGTAGAAGCCGCAATGTTTACGGTTCCGACTCTTTTAGCTTCTTTAACTGCTTTTTTAGACCAAGCGCCTGTAACTATATAATCTGCTTTGTTATTTGGCGGCATAATATTTAATGGAACCATCGAAAATTGAAGAGTAGCACCGCCTTGTAAAAACAGAATGGAGTAATCGTCGCTAATATCGAGCAATTTTCTTAAGTCCGCTTCCGCTCCTTTAATGATATCATCGAATGTTTTAGAGCGGTGGCTCATTTCCATAACGGACATACCGGAGCCTTTGAAGTTTAACATTTCTTCTTGTGCTTGTTTTAACACTTCTTCCGGTAGAACCGCCGGACCGGCGCTGAAATTATAAACTCTCTTATCCATGTTTTTTTCCTTTTGTTAAATTACAGTTAAATTGTATGAACTAATAAACCGTCGCGTAATTTCGGTTCGAACCAAGTAGATTTTGGCGGCATAACTTCACCGGCATCGGAAATTTTCATTAAATCATTAACCGAAACGGGATACATCGAAAATGCGACTTTTGCTTTACCGGTATCAACATATTTTTCCAATTCTTCTGTTCCTCTAATGCCGCCGATAAAATCTATATTTGTATCCGTTCTCGGATCTTCTATTCCGAGCACGGGATTTAAAAGATAATTTTGGAGAATACTTACATCCAAATTATTTCCCACACTATTCGGGTCTTCTTTAACGTTTTCGTTCGGCTTCATTAAATACCATTTGCCGTTAAAATACATACACATAGTTCTTCTTTCCGGAGGATTCGGATTATCGGTTTCACTAAGTGTGAAATTTTCTTGAACTTTTGTAAGAAACTCATCGTCGGAAAGATTATTCAACTTAAACACCACTCTGTTATAAGGCATAATGTGAAGCTGCTCGCCGGGGAAAAGGACAGCCATAAAATAATTGTATTCCTCTTCTCCGGTATGATCTGCGTGAGCTTCTTTCATTACTTTCCGAGCACGTGCTGCACTTGCCGCACGATGGTGACCGTCGGCTATGTATAAATTTTTCGCTTTGCTTATTTCAAAAATAATTATGTCGTTGTAATCTTCGGGAATTTCCCAAATGGTATGAACTACGTTATCGGGAGAAGTAAAGTTATATAATGGTTCAGTTTCGCTCATTGTTTTTTCGACTATATCGTTTACTTCGTCAATTCCCTTATATGTTAAAAATACCGCACCTGTTTGTGCTTTTGTTGTAACAATATGATTAGTTCTGTCGTCTTCTTTTACTTTTCTGGTCTTTTCATGTTTTAGAATAACATTCTTTTCGTAATCGTCAACCGAAAATGTAGCTGCAATTCCGGCTTGTTCTTGTTCACCCATAACAAGTTTATAAACGTAAAACTTGGGTGTTTCATCTTGAACTAAAGGAGCTTCTTTTTTTAATCTTTCCAAATTATCTGCTGCTTTTTTGTAAACCGACTCATCGTATGGATCAACATCCGATGGAAGTTCAATTTCGCTGCGGGTAACTCTTAAAAAGTTGATTGGATTATCTTTGGCTAATTCAGCTGCTTCTTCTCTATTTACAACATCGTAAGGAACGCTTGCAACAAGATGCGCAACCTCTTTTTCGGGTCTCAATGCTTTGAACGGTCTAATCACTGCCATAATAGCTATCTCCCTTTTAGAAAACAATAAATTAAGTGACATTTTTTATTTTGTTGCCTCTGTAAAAATATTTGATTTGCAATCAAATGTAAATGAAAAAGGGAAATATTATTACTATGATTGGAGAAGACCGTTTAAAATTCGGTATAAAAAAGCCGTTCGTTCAGTTGAGGTAGGAGCTGCTTAAGAACGAACGGCTGAAAACCAGGTTAATTATTATTTTCTTCAGTCTGTAAAAAGGAACACATACTTAAATATAAAGAAGTGTTCCTTTAGTTAGGCGGAAGAGAATTAAACGTTATGCCTTCTCTTCCCAAATTTGAACAAGAGTTACGATGTTTTTAACCGAAGCTTCCATATCTTGAACCGCAACATATTCTGTAATTGCGTGGAAGTTATGACCGCCGGCAAATAAGTTTGGAGCGGGTAATCCCATATAACTTAAACGGCTGCCGTCGGTACCGCCGCGTATAGCAGATTGAATAGGAGTAATTCCCAATCTTTTAAGACTTTCCAAAGCATTCTGTTCAACTTCCGGATGTTCATCCAAAATATATTTCATATTTCTGTATTGTTCGATTACTTCGAACTCGAAATTAGCGCCGGGATAATCCGCAACGGCTTTTTCGCATAAATCTTTCAACAGGTCTTCGTATTCTTTTAGCTTCTCGGCTATAAAATCACGAATAATAAATTTAACTACTGTTTTCTCTTCGTTTCCGTTTATTGAAACAGGGTGAACGTATCCTTCGCGACCTTCGGTTGTTTCGGGCGAAAGAGTTTCCTTTGGTAACAATTCAATAAAGTGGGATGCTACTTTCATTGAATTTACCAATTTACCTTTAGCGTATCCGGGGTGTACGTTTATACCGTTGAAAGTAATCACTACAGCGTCAGCGCTAAATGTTTCTGTTTCAACTTCGCCCCTTGTAGAACCGTCGATTGTGTAGGCATATTTTGCACCGAATTTTTTCACGTCGAATTTATCCGCACCACGACCAATTTCTTCGTCGGGTGTGAATCCAACTTTAATTGTTCCGTGTTTAACTTCCGGATGTGATACAAGATAATTGATTGCATCCATAATTTCAGCGATTCCCGCTTTGTCATCAGCGCCGAGCAAAGTTGTACCGTCGGTTGTAATAATATCGAAACCGATCATATCTTTTAATTCGGGATTTTTTTCTTCGGCAATGACTGCGCCGTTTGGCAGAGTAATATCTCCGCCTTGATAGTTGCGAACTATCTGTGGATTAACATTAGCGCCGGTAACTGCAGGTGAAGTATCAACGTGAGAAATAAATCCAATTACCGGAACGTCTTTGTCGGAATTAGATGGCAAAGTAGCCATTACATAGCCGTTTTCGTCCATATGGGCATCTTCCAAGCCCATTGCTTTGAGTTCTTCAACCAATAATAAAGATAAATCCTTTTGTTTTTCCGTGCTCGGACAGGTATTTGAATCCTCATCAGATTGTGTATCAATTTTAACATATTTAATAAAACGGTCAACAACTGTGAACTTGTAGTTTTCGTCAAACATATTTAGCCTCAAATTAAATAAACAATATTCTTTATTTATGTTTGAATAATATTGAAAATAGGATATATTTTCAATTCGTGTGAATTTAATTACTGTGGAGTGCATTATGAATACTGTTGAATTGATAAGAAAAAAAAGAAATAATGAAGAACTAACAAAAGATGAAATCAAATATTTAATCGATAATTATACAAAAGGGAAAATTCCCGACTATCAATTTTCTGCATTTTTGATGGCGGGTTATTTAAATGGATTTACCAAAAAAGAAACTTCTGCATTAACCGAAGTAATGTTATACAGCGGTAAGGTGATAGACCTTTCCTCAATTCCGAATAAAAAAATTGACAAGCATTCAACCGGCGGTGTGGGTGATAAAACTTCATTAATTCTTGCTCCTATAGTTGCCGCTGCGGGTGTAAGCGTTCCGATGATATCTGGACGCGGATTGGGACACACAGGCGGAACACTCGATAAATTAGAATCTATTCCCGGATTCCGTACCGATTTGAATATTTCTGCCTATAAGCGTGTATTAAAGAAGAGCGGAGCGGTTTTAATTGGTCAGACTAAAGATATTGCTCCGGCAGATAAACTGATTTATTCTTTGCGTGACGTTACGGCGACGGTAGAATCAATTCCGTTAATCACCGCAAGTATAATGAGTAAAAAACTTGCCGAAGGAATTGACGGTTTGGTTCTTGACGTAAAAACCGGAAGCGGTGCTTTTATGCAGAAACTTTCCGATGCGAAAAAATTAGCCGAATCGTTAATGAACACTGCAAAGGCATTTAATAAAAAAGTAATTGCATTTATTACCGATATGAATCAACCGCTTGGAAATTATATTGGAAACTGGCTCGAAGTTTACGAGAGCGTTGAGGTTCTTAAAGGAAATATATACAACGACCTTACGGAACTTTCCGTTACCTTATCGGGTGCAATGATATTTTTAGGCGGAAAGGCAAAATCTATTGAAAAGGGAATTGAAATTTCCAAAGAGTTAATTTCTAACGGAAAGGCTTTCGACAAATTCAAAGAGATAGTTAAACTTCAAGGCGGTGATGTTTCGGTATTGGATAACCCGGAAAGTTATCCTAAATCTAAATATTCGAAAAAAGTTGTTGCGGTTAAGGGCGGATATATTTATTCGATGGATACTTATCAAATTGGCATTTCCGCATTAGAATTGGGGGCCGGAAGACGCACTAAAGAAGATGTGATCGATCCGAAAGCGGGAATTGTTTTTTACAAAAAACTCGGTGATAAAATTAAAAAAGGCGAAACAATTGCAGAGTTATTTACCGATAAAAAATCGTCTTTGGCAGTTGCCGAAAGCAAAATCACTACTGCAATTGAAATTTCCAACAGGAAAACAAGAAAACCGAAATTGATAAAACACACAATAAAATAGGAGGCAAGATGTTATTCGTAATAGCAATCATAATTATTATAGTAGGCTTTATTTCATCGCGCAACTTTAGTAAAAACGGACGGAAGCGGGAATCAAATTATTCTTTAATAGCTGTTCTAATCGGAGTTGTCGTGGCAGTGCTTCAAATATTTACCATAATTCCTGCAGGTACCGTAGGCGTTGTAGATTTCCTCGGTGTGGTAAGCGATAAAACGTTGAAACCGGGCGTTAATATAGTTAATCCAATGGCAAACATTCATAAATTCACCATTAAAACCCAAGAAATAAAAGAGATGATGAAAGTTCCTTCAAAAGAGGGATTAACAGTCGATCTTGAAATAAGTTTGCTTTTTAAACTCACACCCGACAAGGCTAATATCATTTACAAAACAATAGGACCGAATTATACTGAGATAATTTTAATTCCTCAATTCCGTTCAGTTGTTCGCGGAGTTACAGCCCGTTACCAAGCTAAAGCGCTTTATACCGCATCTCGTGAAAAATTGGCAAAAGAAATAGTTGATGAATTGGCATCTTTAGTGGGTCCGCGTGGAATAACCGTGGAAGCCGCGCCATTGCGTCAAATCATTTTACCAAACAGACTTAAACAAGCAATCGAAGAAAAACTTCAGGCTGAACAGGAAAGTCAAAGAATGCAGTTTATTCTTAAAAAAGAAAAACAAGAAGCGGAAAGAAAGAGAATTGAAGCTAGAGGTATTGCCGACTTCCAAAGTATCGTTTCGGAGGGAATTAATGAGCAATTACTTAAATGGAAAGGTATAGAAGCTACTGAAAAACTCGCAAATTCTCCCAACACCAAGATAGTTATTATCGGAGCGGGAAAAGATGGTCTGCCAATTATTTTAGGCGGCGATAAGTAGAAGGCATTTTTAAAACCCCGGTTAAATGCCGGGGTTATTCTTTTTAGCTTTTTTATTCGTTCGTAATATATAATAACGCTGCTCGCTTGGTTTTAATGATTATTCCTTGTTTTTATAGTTGTGCATAAAGTTAACGGCAAACTACAATATCGTTACTTCAACGTGTTCATAAATTATTTCGGATACCTTTTCGAGCGTGTTGTTTTTTAAAGCTGTTTCGTAATCTTCGATGTTTTCCAAAATTCCATCGGCTTTATAATTTATATTATCGGCGAAAAATATTCCGTTAACGGTTCTTTTATTAATTAATTTCCGGAATCTGGATCCTCCCCCGTTTACGTGATAATAATAAGCAAAATAATCAATAAAATAATCATCGGCGTTAATCCAATAAATATATCTGTCCTTATAATCGATACCGCCGGCATTTTGTGAAAAAGTAATTTCCAGTTTGTAATATTCTTCATTGCCAATTTTAGTTGTGCCAAGCATTTTAGGGCGAACCGCAGCATCATTTAACGGATAAGGCAATGATGCGAAATAGACTACCGAATTAAGGGAATTTGAGTATGCTTCTTTTTTTATATCAGATAAGTCAATGGTTTTACCATTTACCGTTCGAGTGAATCCGTAGTTATTCAATTTATCGTGAATCAAATTACCCAGAGTGTCCGTAAAGGTTTTAGTGTATTCGAATTTACCTTTGTTGCGGAGAATGGAAAAATCGGCTCCTCTAAAGAGAAATGTTATTTTCGAATGCTTGTATAATTCCCCGCCGCAACGCGCTATGGTTTTATCTATTATATCTTGGCTTTGGGGATGAGAGCATGATACAAATAAAACAGCCGCAAGCATAAATAACAGTATATATTTGATTTTCATTTTATTCCCTATTGATAGGAAGAAAGTTACTATTTTTGCTTCATTAAATTTTTAAAAATTAGAGTTACAATTAATCTTGAAAAAGACAAACGTAATAAGAATATTAGAACGGGAAGGAATCGACTTCGATTTTTTTGAATACGAAGTTGACGAGGAAAAACTAGATGCGGTAAGCGTAGCCGATAAAATAGGCGCCGAGTATGAAAGTGTTTTTAAAACATTAGTTGCCAGATGCGACGGAAAAGAGATAGCGGTTTTTTGTATTCCCGGAAATATGGAATTAAATCTAAAAAAGGCAGCCAAAGCCTCCGGCTGCAAAAAAGTTGAATTGATTAAAGTGAAAGAACTATTGCCCTTAACCGGATATATAAGGGGCGGCTGCTCTCCTATTGGAATGAAAAAGCACTACGTAACTTATATTGATGAAACCGCTCAATTATTTGATAAAATTTACGTTAGCGCCGGAGTTAGAGGTATGCAAATTCATATTGCTCCGGACGACTTGCTATCCCTAACAAAAGCAAGTTATGCAGACCTGGTTTAACAGCGTTATGCAGTGTAGTATAATCCCTTCGTAATAAAATAATATTTCTTGTATTCTCTCCAACAATACACGAGACAATAAATCTATAATCATTTGCGTATTCTATCCAAAAGTAAACGGTTAACGCTATTCAGGGATTGTCAATTTTATCGTTTCTTATTTCTCGTTTCTGGTTTTATGTATAAAATGGAAGAAGTAAAACCTCTCGGCAATGGAAGCGGCACAATAGATTATTAGTTTTTATTGACTCGAAAGAATTTTTTCCATATTTTCAAACCGAAAATATTAATAATCGGGCAAAAACATACTTAGATGTACAGCGGTTACAATATAGGGCAGAATTCTCTCCATACAATAATGATTTATACTAATGTAATAAAACAAAACGCAGAGGCGTTAGGCGGAATAGAGTTTCTTTCTAACAAACCGCGCCAAATAATGTTGAATATTTATAAATAGTTTTAATTAAATAAATTATGCCGATTGGAAAGGAAATATTAAAGCTTGTTAAGCGGAAAGATATTTCCTCCTCACATTCTTTAATGTCGGTTTTCCCGTCGAGTTAAATAGTAGTTATACGCTTAAATAAAATTTTTTGCTAAGGCAGTAAACCAAATTGTGAGTTTCTTTATAATTGCTAGTTTTGCTATAAAAGATAATATATAGACAATAGTGTTTATACAGCCAATTTGGGCGGATAAGAACAATTGTTTATACACGCACGTTACAAGCAATACAGAGAAACCGTAAAATAAAATGTAAACTTAAAAGGAAATAATATGTCTTTTCAAACACCAATTACAATTGCAGAAGCAGTAGATAATGTTCATAGTAGTAGATTTTTATTACCAGCAATTCAACGAGAATTTGTGTGGTCAAGTTCTAAAATAGAATGGTTATTCGATTCATTGATGCGTAATTATCCAATAAGTTCTTTTCTTTTTTGGAATGTTGAAGGAGATACGGTAAATGGATATAGGTTCTATAAATTTATAAATGAGTATCGAGAACGATATAAAACTCATAATGAAGAAATTTCTACGGACGGAATAAGTTCTTTTAGTGCTATACTTGATGGTCAGCAACGCTTGACTTCTCTTTATATTGGACTGAAAGGAAGTTACGCATATAAAGAATATCGTAGAAAATGGGAAAATAGCGAATGGAGTATTCCAACAAGAAGGCTGTACTTAAACTTTCAAAATAAACTAACAGAACAAGAAGATGGTAGAATTTACGAATTTAGTTTTTTAAAAGATTCAGATACTAATCAGAAAGATATTTATGATAATAAATGGTTTCGAATTGGTAAGATACTTGAACTTAAAAACATATCTAAATTCAATAAGTATGTTACGGATAATGGCTTGTCTGAATTCTCAATTGATATTTTAGCAAGACTTCAAGAAGTCATACATTCTGATAGGATAATAAATTATTTTTTAGAAAAGGAACAAGATTTAGATAAGGCTCTCAATATCTTTATAAGAATTAATAGTGGTGGGGAACCATTAAATTTTTCAGATTTATTAATGTCAATTGCTGTTGCAAATTGGACAGAAAAAGATGCAAGAAAAGAAATACATAGGCTTGTTGATATTGTTAGAGATAAAGGCTTTTCAATATCAAAAGATTTAGTTTTAAAAACATTCTTATTCCTTTATAGTAAAGATATTAAGTTTAGAGTTACGAATTTTTCAAAAGATAATGCGAAAGAATTTGAAACAGAATGGGAAAAAATTAGAGATTCTATATTGTCAACTTTTGATTTATTAAAAACTTTTGGTTTTACAGACTATACTTTAACTTCTAAAAATGCTATTATTCCAATTGTCTACTATCTTTATC
>CAZNJB010000043.1:0-25893 GCA_964573255.1 uncultured Melioribacteraceae bacterium | reverse complement strand
ACTTATATATAACTTATAGAGTGGTAAAATGAAAAAAATATTAATTTCCGATAAGCTAAACCCCAAGTGCGTTGAATTATTTCAAAACGAAGGACACAAAGTAGATTTTAAACCGGGGATTTCTAAAGAAGAGCTTCTCGAAATAATTCCTGAATACAATGCATTATTGGTTCGCAGTGCCACGAAGGTAACTGCCGAAGTAATTAATGCTGGAGAAAATTTAGAAATTATAGGAAGAGCCGGAACCGGTGTGGACAACATCGATTTATCTGCCGCTACAAGGAAAGGAATAATTGTAATGAATACACCCGGCGGCAATACTCGTTCGGCAGCTGAACATACAATTGCTATGATGATGTCTCTCTGTCGCCACATCCCTCAAGCAAATATTTCATTAAGGGAAGGGAAATGGGAAAGGAAATTGTTTTCCGGAACTGAAGTTGACGGCAAAACTCTTGGTGTTATAGGGCTTGGCAAAATTGGCAGGGAAGTGGCTTTAATGGCTCGAGGATTGGGGATGAATATTATCGGATATGATCCTATTCTGTCTCCCGAATTGGCGGATGAATTAAACATTCAACTGCTGACTTTGGATGAAATTTATAAATCAGCAGATTTTATAAGCGTTCATGTTCCTTTAACCGATAGTACAAAAGGTTTAATTTCCAGGGATGAAATTAATAAATGTAAAGATGGAGTGAAGTTTATTAACTGTGCTCGCGGTGGAATAATAGACGAAGAAGCTTTGCTGGAAGGTTTGGACAGTGGAAAAGTTTCTGGAGCGGCAATTGATGTATTTACAACCGAACCACCGGAAAACCGTCGTTTAGTTGAGCATCCGAAGGTTGTTGCCACTCCTCATCTCGGCGCTTCTACGGAAGAGGCTCAGAAGAAAGTTGCAATTCAATTAGCCGAACAGATGATAGAATTTTTTAACGGCGGTGAGTTACGCGGACCTGTGAATGCAGTTGCTGTTAAATATTTGAATAACGAGAGTGTTCAGCCTCTAATACAACTAGCCTCAAAAATTGGCAGCTTTCAAAGTCAGATACTTAGTTCTAATATTAAAAACATTAATATAGTTTACAATAACAGTAAATTTGAAAGCTTTGAAGAACTTATTGAAGCAGCATTTATAGTTGGGTTACTGTCGGAAATTTCTTCCGATCCGGTAAATTATTTGAATGCTAAAATAACAGCCGAAGAAAGAGGAATTGATGTTTCGGTTAATTTTGTTAAGTCTTCTTCAAAAATGAAAGATTACTTTTTGTTTGAAACGGAAACAAAAGAGAAAACAATTTCCATTGCCGGTTCAATATTTAATGATACCGATCCGCGAATCGTTAAGATAGACGGATTTAACTTAGAACTACAATTAAAAGGTAATTTCATTATTTACGAAAACATCGATAAACCGGGTGTTTTGGCTTCCGTAAGCAATCTTCTCGCAAAGGATTCGATAAATATAGCCGGATTGAGTTTAGGCAGAAATACTATAGGAGGTGAAGCTACTACAATAATTGAAGTCGATAGTGAAGTACCTGACAGAACAATAGAATTGATGAAGCAAATTGATGAAATAAAATCGGTATATAAGATAAAATTATAGTAGGGTAATTAATTGGTATCTAATCGTAATACTCTTGACAATGATAATGAAGTGTATTATTTTTTGCGTAAAAATTGACTTTCTTTAATCAGAATAACCATTCGGGTAGGTTAAAGAAAACATAAAAAAAGCTACTTGATTAAATACTAAGTTTATATTATTTTGAACCTTGCTTAGTAGAAAAATATCTTTTCTCGTTCTTTTTTATTTTAACTTAACACAAAAGAATAAGTTTTAATAATAATTAATTAACTATCCACTCATTAACAAGGAGAAAGTTATGATAAAAAGACTTTCTATTTTCTTACTCGCGTTTGCGTTTAGCACTACGCTATTCGCTCAAAACCAAGCAATATTGAGAGCTGATGGAAAAATCATGAAGCCTGGTGAAGCTCCAGGTATTCTATCGAGCGAAATTCAACCTATTTTCCAAAAAAACAATCCAAATTCTGTAGTCTTCAAAAAGAAATCATATAATACGACTGAGGGGACATTTGATACTTTATCTTGGAATGTTCCGCCTTCTGTCAATTTCGGTTTCTTTGGTCAAGATAGAATGGTTCAATGGTTTGAAGCACCTGCAGACATGACTATAAAAGGTGCTGCTTTTCATACGTATGTGAATGATGGTGCTCAACCAGCATCTGTTAAATTAGTCAAATTAGCCTGGACTAAAGAACAAATTATGAATGCAGGCGTAACTCGCTGGGGTTATTATGAAGCTGTTGGAAACGGTTATAATGACGCTACTGCATTTTTAGATGATGGCGATAGAAGCGGCGATTGGGTTGATTTAGAAGGAAGTGGCTTAGGTAGTCCTTTTGCTGAGGATTTATGGTCAGATGGTGGAGACGGTTTCCCAGTAGTTCCTGATCCAAATGTTGGCTATCAGTGGGTTGATATGAATATTCTTTTTGAACCTGAGGTTTTACAAGGTGACATTGTTGGTGTTGTAGTGAAACACGAAAGCCCTAATATGGATGTAGATGCAGAACGTATCGGATTCTATGCCGATAATGGTGTTGGCATTCCTGGATTTAAATATTATGCACATGAGCGTAATCCAGGTGAACTTGATTTCGGTTGGTGGACAAGAAAATATACTTGGGATTTCGTTCTTGCAGTTGAATTAACTGGGGACAGAGCTCCTGTAATTTCTGATATGTCAGTATTAGCTACAACCTTAAGTCAAGATGCTCGTACTGTTGAAGCTACAATTACTGATGATAATCCATCCGGTGGCAATGCTGGCGTTGCAAGCGCTTCTTTATGGTATAGTACAGATGGTACTAATTTTACCGAAGTTGCAATGACCGCAAATGGCGACTTATATAGCGCGAATATTCCTGGACAAGCTCCCGGAACACATATAGACTATTATATTACTGCTACTGATGTGAATGGTAATAGCACACAAAGTGGAACAGTTGGTTATAATATTTTTGAGCCAACAGCTCCCAGTTTGTTAGCATTTAACGGTTATACTAAACCGGCTGGATATCCTCAATCATACTATTTCGGACACGATGACTTTACAAGTTATACTGTAATTGAATGGTGGCATGATGTATGGTCATATGGTCCATTAACTGCTGAGTTATTGAACAATTATACAAACTTATTCGAAATTGCTACAGCCGGTCCAAATGAAATCAATAATGCTGTAGTTAGAGCATGGTTGGATGCAGATGGAAGTCATAACTATTTCTTAGCCGGTGACGAGTGGATGGGTGCTCAATCTGGCTGGCCAGCATCTTTAGATCACTCTGCTGGTGATTTCCATTATGACATTCTCGGTGTTTCTACAGAATATAACGATATTAATGCTGCTAGTGGTGATCAGTCATTACCCTCTCAAGTAGCTCCTGTTGCCGGAACACTTATTGGTGATTCTCTTGCAACACTTTTTGCTGCAACAGGTGATACAATGTGGTATTATCCGGCTTACGAAATTAGCCAAGCCAACTGGTTAGATGGTGCTGATTTCTTGAGTGATGTTGAGGTATTTATGACTGCAACCGGTGCTGATGGTAATACATACAATATTGGTGGTAGCAGGGTATTGGCAAATGGGAATAAAATTGTATTTTGTACTTTTGACCCACTTTCTTTAGATGCACCTGAGGCTCAGTACTATTGGTATGGATTCAGCTCCACTGCTCCTCAAGTTCAAGCAATGAACTGGTTCGGTGCTCGTATTGTTTCTGTTGAGAAAGTTGACGGTTTAACTCCGGAAGTTTTCGAATTATCGCAAAACTATCCTAATCCTTTTAACCCTAGTACGGTTATCAAATTTTCACTTCCTCAAAAATCTGATGTAACGTTAAAAGTATTTGATGTTCTCGGTCGCGAAGTTGCTACTTTGATAAATGAAGTAAAAGATGCAGGTGCATATGAAGTTAACTTCGATGCTTCTCAATTAGCATCTGGAATCTACATTTATCAAATTAAAGCTGGTAACTTTGTAAGTTCCAAAAAAATGATGCTTCTCAAGTAATTAGATATAAGAAGTTGTACTTTGGTGGGCTGTTCTTTATGAACAGCCCATCTTGTCATATTTTTGCTTTTATCGAAGCAGATAATTAATAATAATTTTATGGTGCAATGATGAAACTAAAATTACTAATTTTTTCATGTGTTTTTGTCTTTAGTTTTCTATTAGCTAGTTGTGTCGAAGAGCCTTTTATAGCTCCAGTAAAAACCCCTTACTCAATTATAAGAGTTGGGAACTTTACAAATCAAAGCAGTTTTAAATTATCGATTGATGACAAGTTTATTGAAAGCTTAGGACAAAATGGCATAACTAATTATTTTCGTGTAACTTCAGGAAATCGCCATTTTGTCATAACCAATGATAATGGAGATACTTTATATTCTAGACCAATTTCTATAATTTCATATGAACAGGAAACAATACTGTTTTCTGGATATTTTGATCAAAACGTAAATAATATTAAATTTAAGCTGTATAGGGATAGCAAAGTTTATATACCAGACAACACTCCACCTCTGGACACATCTTTTGTAAGGTTTGTAAATCTTCTAACTTTGTCTCCAAATGATTCTTTGGATGAAGATATTAAATTTTATTTATCGGCAAAAGATACAAATAATGTATATGTACCATTTGATAGCACTTCGACACTAAAACAATTTGATAAAGAATTACATATTGTGGCTAAGGGTTCATATCTTTTATCGGCTGTTTCATTAACTGACACGAATGAAGTTATTGTAGATATTGGATCGAAAAAGAATTATTATATTATTTCAAATGGCGGACCAGCGAATTTTGATTTTACAGTCGATTCGCAAGATCCTTTACCCCCACAAAGTAAATAGTTCTAATTAGTAGAGGATAAGACAATGATAAGAAAACAGAAATTAATAATCCTATTTTTAGCTTTTCTTTTCCAAGTAGTTACATATGCTCAGGTTGGTAAAATAACTGGGCGTGTAGTTGATAGAACTACAAATGAACCCTTGATTGGGGCGAATGTAATTGTAGTAGGTACTAGTCTTGGTGCTGCTACGGATATTGATGGTAACTTTTTTATTCTGAATGTTAATCCGGGTACCTATACTTTGAAAGCTAGCTATATTGGATATAAAGAACAAATTATTAAGAATGTAAGAGTTTCAGTTAACTTAACATCACAAGTTGACTTTTCACTTGTTTCTGAGGAATTCCAAACAGAAACAATAGTTGTAACAGCAACTAAACCACTTGTTGATAAAAATATCACAAACTCAACTAGTCTTGTGAAATCAGAGGACATTGAAAACCTTCCTGTACGTGGTGTAAATGCTATAGTTGCTCAACAAGCTGGTGTAGTAAGTCAAAACGGCAATCTTCATGTTAGAGGTAGTCGTGGTGACGAAACTGCTTATTATATAGATGGGGTTCTAGTAAATAATCCTGTATTTGGAGGGGCGCAAACTGATGTAATAAATAACGCTATTGAAGAAATCCAGGTGCAATCTGGAGGTTACTCTGCTGAATTTGGTGGAGCGAATGGCGGTATTATTTCTACTCAAACAAGAACGGGACGTGAAAAATACGAATTTTCTTTCGAAACAATTACTGATAATTTTAAAAAAGTTGGTGAAAAATATTTAGGTGGTTATTCATACGGATATAGTGAATATGTGTTTACATTGGGAGGTCCGATTCTACCAAGCTACAAAAAGTTAAGATTTTATTTGGCTGCAAGTAATCAATTCAGAAGGTCACCGGCTAAATTTTATCAGGGAATTGATTATGATAAATTGTATGATCCTTCGGTTGGTACTGAAGTTAGCGTTCATATTCCTGATGGCTATTTATTAGGTTATTTGAATAATCGCTATCAGGTTTTAGGAAATCTTTTATGGGACCTTAATCCGATTTCATTCCGATTAAATGCAAATTTTAAGCGTACAGAACGTCGTAATGGTATTGATATGAATAATAAAGATGAATACCATGCTCGAAACAGTACAGGTTTACATGAAGACTATACAATTTCATCCAGTTTAAAATTCACCCATGTGCTTGGCAATAAAGCATTTTACGATATAATCTTCAATTACTTTAGTGATTTTTATGTAGATATGGACCCATTTTTAAAGCATAATATTACTGCTTATGGAGATTCAATACTGAATGCACAACTTGGACGTCCATTTAGAACTGAAGGTCAACTGCCAGCTGAATTAAGAGCATTTGGTTGGACATTTATGCCTAGCGATGCTCCGATTCAGGGATATCGCAAGCAAAGAACAGAAAGATTTGGTGGTAAGTTTTCTATACTTTATCAGTTAGGCGACCACCATGAATTAAAAGCTGGTTTTGAATATGATAGATATACAATTAGAAGATATTCGATTGGCAGGAATTCTACTATTAATATTGCCGCAAATAATTTGGCAATTGCCGATGGTAATGTACTTGATAAATACTTGTTTCTTGATAATTATGGATATAATGTATATGGAAACAAAACTGATGAAGGAGGTTTAAGAGCTAAACATCCTGAATTTGGTGCTATTTTTGTTCAAGACAAAATGGAATTTTCTGATTTAGTTCTTCAAATTGGTTTTAGGTTTGATTATATCTTTACAGATTCCAAGAACTTTGACAATCCAAATAATATAAAATTTGATAAAAATGGGGAAATTGATCAATCTCATTTGGTTGATGTACCTGCAACAAAGCAAATAAGTCCTAGGTTAGGTTTCTCATTCCCTGTAACTGATAGAACTGTTTTCCATGCTCAATATGGAAAATTCATTCAACAGTCGAGATTAAGGGATATTTATTTAGGTTATAATGTTTTAGCTGATTTCATAAAAGGAGGTTTAGCAGTTAGTCAACCGGTTGGCTTTGGACTTAAACCGGAAAAAACAACTTCCTACGAAATTGGTTTTAGACAGCAACTTGGTGATAATTTTGCTTTTGATATTACCGGATTCTATAAAGATATAAAAGATCAGGTTCAAGAAAGGTCCATTTTTGCAGAATCTGGAGCGCAGCATGGTTTATATTATGCTTGGGTAAACGGCGATTTTAGTACTGTTAAGGGATTCGAATTAAAATTGGATCTGAGAAGAACCTCAAGGTTGGCGATGCAAGCTTCATATACTTTCTCAGATGCTAGAGGAACAGGTTCTAATCCATCTTCAGCATTTAGAGCTATATGGCAATCCCCAACTTCCGATCCGTTTTTCCCATTGCAAGTAGCACCACTTGATTTTAACCAAACTCATCGTGGATTTATAAATATTGATTACCGTTTTTCCGACAATGATGGACCTGAGATTTTAGGTTCGAAAATATTTTCTAATTTTGGTATGAACTTTACATTAGGCTTCACAAGTGGATTTAATTATACAAGATGGGAAGGTTTTGGTAATTCAAGAGTCCCACTGGAACCACTTAATGCATCTCAAACTCCCTGGACATTCCAGATTGATACGAAGATTGACAAATCCTTTACTTTAGGCGGTCTTAGATTTAATATATACGCATGGGTAATTAATCTTCTAAATACAAAGAATGTAATTGATGTATTTAATACTTCGGGTGATGCCACGGATGATGGTTGGCTTGCAAGCCCAGAAGGCCGATCAAAATATGAAGGTTATAGGCTTAATTATGGACAAGAAGTTGCTGATTTATATGCCAAAGTGTATAGAGAAATGAGTTATAATGCCGACCACTTTGGACCTCCGCGGCAAATTAATGTAGGTATTAAATTAATATATTAATGTAGGAGATTTTGACAATGTTTAACAAAAATAGAATTCTTTTGATTGTTTTAATCTTTGGATTCAGTTTTTCTTTGTTAGCTGGACCTCCCAAAGGGAGTGGTAATTCTAAGAAGGATAAACATCAAGATAGAATCATGACAAATGATTTGTACAAATTTATTGCAGTAAACCAATGTAGGATGTGGTTCTCGAACAATGGTGACGGATCATATAACCCAATTTCAGGTGGATCCGGTTTTTACTGGCCTGGTGGTCCTCAAGCAACGATTTCTGCAATTTTTGAGGATGGTTTGGTTTACGGTGGAAAAGTAAGTGGTGAAATAAGGGTTGGTGGTAGTACTTATCGTCACGGATGGCAAGCAGGAAAGATCAAAGATGACGGAACAGCCACGGATCCAAATGATCCTAAATATAGAATTTATAAAGTTAGAAGAGACTGGCAAGAATTTGATCCCACTATCGATTATGATGATAATGGAATTCCTGATTATGAAGAATATAAGAAAGATTTTTATGAATGGCCAGTTGATGATGGTGCTCCTTGGGTGGACGAAAATGGTAACGGCATTTATGATCCTGAAAATGGAGATCATCCAGAATGGGTTGGAGATGAAGTAGCTTGGTTCGTTGCGAATGATTTGGATGCATCAAGAACTCAATTCTTATATGGTACTCAACCAATTGGGTTAGAATTCCAGGTTACTACATTTGCTTTCAACAGAACAGGTGATTTAGGAGATATTGTATTTAAGAAATATTTAATGATCAATAAAGGTAGTAATACTGTTGATAGCATGTATGTAGCTTATTGGTCAGATACTGATCTTGGTGATGCAAATGATGATTTCAGTGGATGTGATACGACACTAAGTTTAGGATATACTTACAATGGTGATAATGATGATGCCGGTTATTATGGAGCTAACCCTCCGGCGATTGGATACGATTTTTTCCAGGGTCCAATAGTCAAAACAGGAAATCCTAATGATGTTGCTAAATTTAAAGGTGAATTTAGAAGTGGTTATAAAAATCTTCCAATGACTGGTTACTCATTCTATATAAATGGAAGTCCAACATATTCTGATCCTGATCTTGGCACCGCTGCCGGGGCAGAACAGATGTATAACTATTTACGTAGTAAGCTATGGAATGGTCAACCATTTATTGATCCTCATACAAACAACCCTGTTAAATTCTGTTTGGCGGGTGATCCCGTGCGTGGAACAGGTTGGTATGAAGGAGCTGGCTGGCCAGGTGGTGAAAAGCCAGGTGATAGAAGACATTTGATGTCTTCCGGTCCTTTTACATTAGCTCCGGGAGATACTCAAGAAGTTGTGATAGGAATAATTATTGGTAGAAGTAGCAGTAATATTAAAAGCGTTAAAGAATTAAAAATAAAAGATCAAGCAGCACAGTTTGCTTATGATGCTGATTTTGATATCCCACCTGCACCTGCAACACCAAGGCTACATGCCTTTGAGGGTGATGGTTTTGTAAATCTTTGGTGGGAAGACAATGCAGAATCATACGATAATCGTTTTTACAAATTTGAAGGTTACAGGATTTTCCAATTCAGAAATACAGCTCAAAATATTGAGAATGGAAATTTATTAAATATATTTGATTTGAAGAATGATATTGCTGTTGTTGAGGACTATGTTAAGGTAAATGGTGAACGTATAATTGCTCCCGTTATTTTAGCTGAGAATTCTGGAATTTTCAGAAGTTATTATATTACTTCTGATAGTTATACAAATGGTCCTCTCATTAATGCTAATCCTTACTATTTTGCAGTTACAGCTTATGCTGTTGCAAAATCACCTGATATTACTCCTGCCTTTTTGGAAAGTCCTCCTAAGATTATTGAGGTATTTCCTGGTAGAAGAGATGCCGATGATAATTTATCTATTGGTTTAGGTGATAATCTTTTGTCTAATCATGTACAAGGTACAAGTGATGCAAAGGTTGAATTTAAAGTGGTTGATCCAAGTGGTATGATAGATGCACAATATGTTGTAAAATTTGATACAATAGTAGTTGACACATCCACAGGAGAAAAATCACTTGCATATTCTGTAGAAAGACAAATAGCAAATAACACAACTGTTGATACAGTAATATCTAATTCAACTGATTTTAGTCCAGATGATGAAAATAAGAAAATTATTGATGGATTAATGGTAATTGTAAATAATTATGGGCTTGATAGCCTTAATGCTGTGCCAACTGCTTATAGAGTTAGAGATATTATTGAAGCGAGAAACACTCAAGGGGTAGATCTAGATCCCCCTGTAAACGTGTTTTATGATATTGACACTAATGCTATTGCACCAGATGGTAATTGGTACATCAAATCTGCCGATAATAAAGGACTAATTTGGCAGAAAACAGCATTAAAACAGGGATTAAAATACAATTATTATGAGATAAGATTTACCGGTACTTCTCAGTACTATACAACTTCAAAATTGTTCTCTGATAAACCAACAAAAAATAATGAATTAGGAAAAGGTACTTTACCTTTTGAAATTTGGGATATTGGTAGAACCATTGATGATCCAAGTGATGATAAGCGTCTTATAATTAAAATATTAGACAAATCGTTGACTGAAGGTGAAGCAGTTGAAGACAGTCAATGGACTCAATTACCAAATGGTGATTGGGAACAAATATATGCATATACTGATCCAGATCTTAATCCTGATAGTTTAGAGAGTACTTCTGGAACTTCTAAGCAAGAAGATCACAAATTTGGAAGATTAGTTTTCCATGGTGATATACCCCAAGCGGGTTCAGGAGTAGTTATTAGGATTCGTACCTATATGGGATTGAATGATGAAGATCAATTCGCTTATAATAGTAGTGTTCAAAATTTCAGCGATCCTACAGTTGCTAAAAATAATTTAGATAAAATTACGGTATTTCCTAACCCTTATTTTGGTGCAAATTCGCTAGAAACCAATAAATACGTTCGTTTTGTTCGTTTCACCGGATTACCAAAACATGCAATAATTAGAATATTCTCCTTATCCGGTGTTTTTATTAAAAAATTGGAAAAAGATGATCTTTCACAATATCTTGATTGGAATCTCCATAATAAAGATGAGCTTCCTGTTGCTAGCGGCGTATATATTGCACACATTGATATGCCTGGAATTGGAACTAAGATTCTTAAGCTGGCAATAATTCAGGAACAACAATATATTGATAGATTATAGTTTAGATTTAGATGGGAGTTATTTTTAATAACTCCCTCTTTTCTAATTAAAAAATTATTAAGGAGTCTACGAAATGTTAAATAAGATTAAAATTTTTAGTATAACAGCTATCATCTTTCTATTAGCTATAGATGTATTTGCTGGCGGAGGAAAACGTAATGGGACTGCTGGTGCACAGGAATTGCTTATACCGACTAGTGCTCGTGGTTTAGCATTAGGGACTGCTTACATTTCAGGGATAACTGGTCCGGATGCTATTTTTTATAATCCTGCGGGTGTTGGCGTTAGTGATAAATCAGCTGAAGCTATGTTTTCATATATGAATTACATTGCTGATATCGGATTTTCATTTGCTGCAGTTTCTGTAAATATTGAATCGCTTGGTACTATGGCTTTCAGTTTGAGGACATTAGATTTCGGCGATATTCCGGTAACAAATGAAAGAAATCCTTATGGTACAGGTTCAACCTTTTCTCCTACTTATGTAACACTAACAGCAACATATTCTAATTCATTAACTGATAGAATTAGGATTGGAGTAAACTTTAATTTGATTTCTGAGAAGATTGTTTCTACAAGTGCAACGGGTTTTGCTATTGATGCAGGAGTTCAATATTCAAACGTTGCTGGTGTAGAAGGATTAAATTTTGGAATCTGCATGAAGAATTTAGGTCCGCAGATGACTTATGATGGTTCAGATTTATTAAGAAAGGCAGAGGAAAATATAGATGCTAGCAAAAGAGGAACTCAATTCTATAAAATAGCAGCTGCTTCTTTTGATTTGCCTTCACAGTTATTTCTTGGAGTATCATACAACAGAAGATTTTCTAATGAATTTCAAGCAATGATAACCACATCATTTATAAATAATAACTACTCGAATGATGAATATAATGTTGCGTTAGAGCTTACTTATAATGATTTATTGTTCTTGCGCGGTGGTTATTCATATGTTAATGAAGCTTCTAATGTAGCAGAAGAGCAAATTTTTGGTAACACTTTTGGCGTTGGAGTAAAGTTAAAGAGTACATTAGATGTAACAGTTGATTATGGATATAGGGGTGTTACATATTTTAATCCTAACCATATAGTTACAATAAAATTTGGTTTCTAAATTCTTTTTTCAAAAAAAGGCTGAATATTCAGCCTTTTTTTGATATTTATTAACCCACATTTAGTTTTTCAATGCAAAAATTAGTCATCCCTTATTTTTCTTGTAAAATAATTTTTATAATTAAAAAATATCAATTTATTTTGTTTTATAAATTCATAGTTATTAGATAATTATTGTTTGTCAAATTTTTTTGGAAATAAATGAAAAAGTTATTTGTTATTCTTTTTATATTAACAGTTACCTTATATCCTCAGAGTCAATTTAATGTTGATTTTGATTATGCAGTTTTCGAACAGAATGAAAATCAAGGCATAATCGAATTGTACTATTCGTTTAATCAATTTGGAATGAAAGTAATAAAGAAGAATGATGTAGATTTTGTTTTTGGTTTATTAGAAATAAATATCGATGATCTTGACGCAGATACCACATATTTACAAAAAGAATATACTTTCAAATCTCCCCTAAAAAATGACAATAATCAGAATTTAAATGGGGTTTTACGGTTCGCACTAAAGCCTGGTAATTATGCCTGCACAATGATCGGTAAAGATTTTCGTGAACCCAATAATTTTGATTCGACAAAATTTATTTTCGAGATAAAATCTCCTCAAAGAGATAGATTTTATTTGAGTGATATTGAGTTAGCAGCAAATATTATACAACATAATACAAATCCAGATTCATATTTTTATAAAAATACTCTGGAGGTAATTCCGAATCCAAACTCTTTATATGGGGAAAATTTACCTGTCCTATATTTTTACACCGAGATTTATAACATTGATAAAAATGTTTACTCAAAATATTTAAAAATCAGCCATTTCATTTTTGATTCTTCAAACAGAATTAGATACAAAAAACAACGATTTATTGTAAGAAAAAATTCAAGTATTGTTGAAATTGGAGCAATAAATTTGAAGAAATTTCCTTCAGGTAGCTATACATTGGTGGTTGTTTGTAGTGATACTTTAAAAAATATAGATATAAAATCATCAAAAAGATTCTTTGTATATAATCCAGCAATTATTGATACTGCAAAAAATGTTGATTATAATGAAATATTCGAATCTGAACTAGCAGAATATAACGATGAACAATTAGATGAATATTTTTCTATTTGTAAATATATTGCTACAGATTCTGAGATCTCTTCTTGGGAAAAGTTAGTGAACATTGATGCAAAAAGAAAATTCCTATTAAAATTTTGGAAAAAACGTGATTCAGACAGGAATACAGCTGTAAATGAATATAAGAATATATATATGAGCAGAGTTGAATATGCAAATAACTCGTTCGGTAATCTTCTTCAGAAAAAAGGATGGAAAACAGATCGTGGTAGAGTATATATTCTTTATGGGAAACCATCTGATATTGAAAGACATCCTAATGAATCAGATAGTCGACCTTATGAAATATGGTATTATGACAATATAGAAGGTGGAGTCAAATTTATATTTGCTGACTTTTCGGATTTCAATGATTATAGGTTAATATATTCTGATAAATTGGGTGAATTCGCAGACGAAAATTGGAGGCAACGGATAATGAGATAATTATCTGGAGTTACTTCTTTTCGTTTTGTAATTAGTTTTTAAACCCAATAATAAAGTATAAAAAGTTTGAGCATACATCTTAATAACAGCTATAGACCTTTGTTTAGGGTTATCTTGGTAGTGGTTCATTCTTTCGTTTTTCCCGAATCTTTATTCTGTGTTAAACTGGTTTCGCATACCTATGAATGAATTATAAATCGGGGAATTGTTTTCTATTTTATTGAAGCAGATATTAGTTAATACTTCATTAATTCGTTAATTATCAAATTCGATCAGATTAAAAAAGTCATCTTTTTTTTCGTAAATTTCCAAACGAAAATTTAAAGTATATTAATGAAATATGATAAACCAAAGGAAGAATAATTTCTGGATGTCTAATTCTTTTCTCAGTAAATATTTTGAAAAAGGCGAGCTTAAAATATTACTTTTTATTTTAGCTGTTGCTTTTTTATTAAGATTGTTGTACATCTTAGAAATACAAGATACATTTTTTTTGAGTTATTTAACCGATGACTCTAAAATCTACAATGATTGGGCTATCAAAATGGCGCAGGATGGAAAGTGGACAATGAATTCTCCCTTTTTTATGGCGCCAGCATATCCGTTTTTTCTAAGAATTATATACGGCATTTTTGGTAAAACTCTGTTTTTAGTTCAATTGTTGCAAGTTATTGCTAATATTGCCACAATTGTTTTTACTTATTTAGCAGTAAGAAATTTTTCCAATAAAAAAGCAGCGATAGTTGCGGCAATTATCAGCGCGTTTTATACAAATTATATTTTTTATTCCGGTGCTATCTTATCTGAAACTTTGCAAACCTTTATATACTCAATACTTATTTATTATTTGACAATAAATAAGAAAAAGAGAAGTAAAAATTATTTTTTTTATTTAGGTTTGTTGCTTGGATTTGCCGCTTGGTTCAGAGGAAACATTTTAGTATTTGCTATATTATATTCCCTATTTGTTTTGTACAAATTTTTGAAATACGCTTCTATAAGGCATAAATTAATAAAAGATCTTGGAATGTTTTATGCCGGATTGATTCTCATTATCGTCCCTATAACAATTCACAATATTGCAGCAGGAGATGATTTTGTTCTACTTACTTCGAATGGAGGAATCAATTTTTTTATTGGGAATAATGAACGTGCTGTAGGTGTGTTTGTTACTCCAAAAGAATTTGATTTCAATAATGATTTGTCAGGACATCATTATGTCGAGGAAATACTTAAAAAGCGCCTTAAATTTTCCGAGGCATCTACTTATTGGTATAACAGAGGATTGGAATATATAAAAAAACATCCAGGTGATTATTTATTATTGGAATTAAAAAAGTTGATTTTATTTTTCGGTGAAGGCGAATATCCGCAAAGTTCAAATATGAATCCAGAATATTTTGCCAAACATTATAGTCGTATTTTAGACCTACCATTATTTGGATTTTTCTTCCTAGTATTTTTTGCAGTACCTGGAATTTATCTAAGTTGGAAAAAGGGTAGAAAGAACATATTACTTTTGATGTTTTTAATTTCTTTTATCTTTGGAACTATTTTATTTTTTGTTAACGGAAGATATAGGATGGCAATTACTCCGTTAATGGTATTGTTTGCCGCTTACGGTATTGTTGAGATATTCAATTTAATAAATGATAGGAAATTTGAATTGCTAAAAGTTCCTGCAGTTGTTCTGGCCGTTTTTTTTATCTCATATTATTTTCTAATTGATCGTCCTTCATTTACACCTTACGACGCTTTGTTGCATCAAGGTAACAAAGCCTATGAAGACGAACATTTTGAAAAAGCCATTGAATATTATAAGAAATCACTTTTTTACCGGGACTATTATATGACTTATGTTAATTTAGGCAACTCTTATGCCCGGTTAAAAGATTTCAGAAATGCAGTTAGGGCTTATAATTTGGCAATACGCAGAAAACCGGATTATTATTTGTCTCATTTCAATTTAGGATTTGCTTATACTCAAATGAACAAATGGGATAAAGCAATTGAAGAATATAAGATTACTTTAAAGTATCGACCGGATTTTGCAGACGCTTATAGAAATATGGGAATTGTTTACTACGTAAATGAAAAATACGAGGATGCTCTATTCTATTTCCGCAAGTTTATGTCATTGTCTGATGACGAAGAAACAAAGGCTAATGTTCAAAAGGATATCGAAACTATTAATCAGAAATTGAAATCATTAGAGGAAAAATGAAAAAGATAGTGTTTCTGTTTCTTTTCTCGAGTTCATTTATTTTCGCTCAAAATAAATTGAGTTTTGATTTCGATTTTTCACAGTTTGCATATGATTCTGTCTCTAATTATTTGGAGATTTACTATTCAATTGTAAAAAACGAATTACATCCTGTTTCCGAAAACGGAGGCACATATGTAAAAGCTTTACTCAATATAAAAATCAATGATTTAAAAACTGATTCACTGCTAATAAATAAAACTTGGAAGATTTCGAAACCATTATCACAGGATACAAGTCAAAGCAACCAATTATTGATAGGTGTTTTGGGTTTTCAGCTAAAAAAAGGAGATTATTCAATTTTCATTCAAGCTTCCGATTACAATGATTCATTAATCTCAAAAAATTATTCTGAAAAATTTCGTGTTAATCCTTTTCTTTCAGGGGATATAAAGTTAAGTTACATAGAGCTTGCTAAAAATATTCGTAAGGTTGAAGAAAAAACAAAATCAATCTTTTATAAGAATTCTTACGAAGTTACTCCTAACCCGTCGTTGTTATATAATTCCAATTTACCGGTCTTGTACTTTTATTCTGAAATTTATAATCTAAATTCGATAAATAGAGAATTGATTCTAAGCCGCTCGTTAATTAATAGTCAGGGTGTGAAGGTTTTTGAAAAACAAAGGAGAATATTGACCAAGAATAATTCTATAGTAGACGTTGGAATGATAAATTTGGTAAAATTCCCAACGGATGTATATAGTTTGGTAGTTACAATCCGGGATACTGTTACCAATAATGGTGCAATGACATCGAAAAAGTTTTTCTATTTCAATCCAGAGTTTATTGATACGACAATAAATACACTCTCAGAAAATGAATTCATCTCCAGTGAATTTGGTATTTACAGCGAAGTGGAACTGGATATTTTTTTCGATCAGTGTAAGTATATAGCAACTTCCAACGAAATAGATCAATATGAAAAATTGACTACACTAAATGGGAAACGCGAATTTTTATTTAATTTTTGGAAGAAAAGAGATCCGGATAAATCCACTTCTCGAAATGAATTTAAAGAAGAATATTTAAAACGAATTGAATTTGTAGAAAAAAGATTTGGCACACTAAACCGTCAAGGCTACAAAACCGATAGGGGAAGAGTCTATTTGATGTACGGACAGTATGATCAAATTGACAGATATCCTAATCCCACCAATAGAAAACCATACGAAATATGGTATTATTACTCCATTGAAGGAGGTGTGATTTTTGTCTTCGCCGACCTTACCGGCTATTCCGATTATGAGTTAATACATTCGACCAAAAGAGACGAAGTAAAAGATTTTGATTGGGAAAGAAGAATAATTCAATACTGAAATTGTTTTGGATAAGAATAAATTAGAATTCATATTATTCAAGTTTTTTGTTAACCTGGTTCAATTGCTTGGTCGCAAAAAATCGATGAAAGTAGCCGAAGTTCTGGCTCTGTTTTTTTATTATTTTATTCCCATAAGAAAAAAAGTCGTCCATAAAAATCTCTCAATAGCATTTCCCAATAAGAGCAAAGAGGAAATTAATAATTTAGCAAAACAAAATTATATTCACATTCTAAAAACATTTTTCGATACATTCTTATTGCCTTCATTGACTAAGGAAGATATATTCAGTTTTACCAAATTTGAGGGTGCTGAAAAATTAAAAGAAGAATACTCCCGGGGAAAGGGAGTGGTTTTACTTACCGGACATTTTGGGAATTGGGAACTCGGTGCAATTGCTATAGGTCTGATAATGGAACAAAGTATTAATGTGCTCAGCAAGCAGCAAAGAAATCCTTATGTATCCAAGTGGATGGATGATACAAGGGAAAAATTTGGTAATAAAGTTTCCAATTTAGGTTCGGGTGTTAGGGAATTATTTAAGACCCTAAAAAGCGGTGGAATGATTGGCATAGTGGGAGATCAAAGAGGTCCCAAAGAAGGATTACGGGTGAAAATTTTCAATCACAACACTGCGGTGTATTCAGGATTTGCTTCAATTATAGCTAAAAGTAAATCCCCGGTAGTTATTGCTTTAGCGCCAAGATTGGAAGATGACAGCTACAAAATTGATTTCATAAAAATGGAATATCCTGAAGAAGCAGAAAATATAATTGAAAAAATTACTCAATCATATTTTGATATTCTTCAATCTTATATAGAAAAATATCCCGAACAGTGGTTTTGGATGCATAACATTTGGAAATACTGATGCATAAAATTCTAATAATACAAACTGCATTTTTGGGAGATGCAATTTTAACATTGCCGATGCTTCAGTATTTGTCGGAAAAATATCCGAATTCAATTATTGATGTTGTTGCAATTCCATCAACCAAAATGGTTTTTGAACACTCCAGCAAGGTGAACAAGGTTTGGATTTATGATAAAAAAGGGAAGCAGAAATCGATAGTTTCGCTCGTAAAGTTTGCGAAGGAATTAAGAAAGGAAAATTATTCTTTATTATTCTCTCCTCATAAATCGTTTCGTACTTCATTATTGGTATGGTTAAGTCGGGTAAAAGAAACAACGGGATTTAATAATTCTTCTTTCAAATATGTTTACAGGCATCTGGTTGAGTACAGAAAAGATTTTCATGAGGTACGCAGAAATCTTTCGTTAGTTGATGAGGCGTTTTTTGCTAACAAGGATTGGAAGATAAAACCAGAAATAGAATTTGATTCTGTAAATAAAAATAAAATCACCGAACTCTTGAAGGCGATTCAATTACCCAATATTGTTGCGATTGCTCCTGGGTCCGTTTGGGAAACCAAAAAGTATCCAAGTGAATATTTTGCTGAACTTGTTTCTGCATTATCTGAAAGTTATACTGTAGTTCTGATTGGCGGAGAAGCGGATAAAGAAGTTTGCAGAAAAGTGAATGACTTGTCCGGTAATAAAGCTGTTTCTTTAGCAGGAGAACTAAGCGTTACGGAATCAATTTATTTGTTATCGCAATGCAAATTTTTGTTAAGCAACGATTCCGCACCTACACATATGGCAATGTGTGCCGGAATTCCGGTTTTAACAATTTATACTTCTACTGTACCCCACTTTGGATTTTACCCTTATCTTTACGAAAGTAAAATTATCAGTTTTGATGATCTCGAATGTAAGCCTTGCGGTATTCACGGTTATAAAAAATGTCCCATTGGCACTTTTGATTGTGGTAAAAAACTTTTACCGTCGGATGTACTTAAATCAATCGAGAAAATTATTGTATCCGATTAAATGGGGATTATGATTCTCATATTTTTTATATTTGGAGTAAATTATTTAGGAGTATATCATTTTTAGCTTAAGGAACATAAAGAAATCTTCTGTTTACATTACTCCGAATCTGCCGGTATTAGAGACCAAGCGGTATAAGGTATCATTGCCGAGACTCTTTTTTTACATCTCATTTTATACATTTTTTGTTATGGTGTTTGTGATTACAATTTTAGCTCTTACGCCGGCAAAGGAATTGATATTCATTATAGAGAATGAGAAACTACTCCAGCAGGAAGAAAGAATAAAAGGCTTGGAGAAAAGGGTAATGTTTTTAACTAAGGAATTGGAAGAGATTGCCTCTGTAAATAAGAGATTAAAATATGCCATAATTCTTGGAAGTCAAGATTCAATTGATACAAATTCTACGATATATGATTCATTGAGAATAGATGAAAAGACAAATAAACCAATTGAAGGGAATATCGCAGTTTCAATATATCAATTCATCAAAGACTTATTTTTTCTGCAAGAGAAACCAACTATTTTCATTCGTCCTTCAAAAGGATTTTTGATTAACGAATTCGATCCCAAGAAAGGGCATATGGGCTTGGATTTTTCCGTTAAATCGGGATCTCCGGTTTTTGCATCCGAAAGCGGTATAATTATTTTTGCGGATTTTACCGCTGGTGATGGCAACAAAATTATTATACAACATCACAATGGTTACACAAGTATTTACAAGCATTGTTCGGTTCTTTTAAAAAAAGAAAGAGACAATGTTGAAAGGGGAGAAATAATTGCTCTTAGCGGAAATTCAGGTCGGAACACAACCGGTGACCATTTGCATTTTGAAGTTTGGAAAGACGGAAAACCTATTAACCCGAAAGAAATATTAATAAATGAATGATTAGGAGAACTTATGTCGAAAAAAAATACTGAAGTTACTGGTGAAGTAAGTATTTTAAGTTCGGGCGTTAAAATAGAGGGAAGAATTTATAGCGACGGTAATATGAGGATTGACGGAATTGTTAACGGCGATGTGACCGTGAACGGAAATTTAACTCTGGGTGACGATTCCGAGATTAAAGGTGAAATTAAAGCCAGAAATATTACCGCCAGTGGAAAGATTGACGGAACTGTTTCCGTGAGTGAAAAATTTATTTTAGAAAGCGGTGCTATGTTAAAAGGCGATTTAAGGGCGAAAGTTCTCGTCATTGAAGAAGGCGCTCAATTTGACGGTAAGAGCGTAATGAACGAAACTGAGAATGATGAAAGAGAATAAAGAAGATAATAATACGCTTACAAAAACTTACAAAGAAATTGGCCCTTATTTAGGTTTAGGTACTCAATTAGCCGCAACTATGGTTTTAATGTTTTTTTTGGGGAGATGGCTGGATGGACAATTCGGTACATATCCCTGGTTGATAATTGTTTTTTCGGTTTTGGGGGCTACAACGGCGATTTATAATTTTATTAAGGAAGCGATGAATTTGAATGAGAAAAAGAAGAATCCAAAAAACACTTAAAAAACTATTAATTTTTTACTCAATTTCCTTGGTTTTATTTCTATTATTCCATTTTCTCGGTATTTTTGGGGAATCGAGTTATATTTCTATTTCAATTGCGGTTGGGCTGAATATTGTTAATATTTTTCTGGCTCTTTTCCTTTTTGAGAAATCAATTGACTCTTCACATCAGAAATTTATGGTTTTTAATTTAGGCGGAATGCTCGTAAGAGTTTTTTTCTTATTAATTTTATTCATTGTTATCATAAAAATCTTGAAAATTGATATATATGAATTTATATTAGTATTCTTTGTATTTTATTTTATTCAATTAATAATAGAAATACTACATTTTGCTAAATATAGAGAATTAGAAAGAGATAATGGAAACTGAAACAGTAAAAGCAATTGCAGACACAGTTGAACATGCAGGTGGAGAAGGCGGTGGTGCCGGTTGGATAATGCACCACATTTTAGATAGCCGTGAACTCGATTTTGAACCTTTCGGAACTATTCATCTACCCGAAATTCATCTTTTCGGGCTGGATATTTCGATTACAAAGCACATAGTGTTTATGTGGCTTGCGTTCCTAATATTAGTGGGAATCTTTTACGTTGTAGGAAAATCCTACCGTAAATCAATGGTTCCTAAAGGAATTACCAATTTAATGGAAGTGTTTATAGTGTTTGTACGGGATGAAATTGCCAAGCCTACTATCGGTGCCGGTTATGAAAAATTTCTTCCTTACTTGCTTACAGTTTTCTTTTTTATTCTTACTTGTAACTTTTTAGGATTACTCCCTTACGGTTCTACCGCTACAAGTAATATTGCGGTAACTGCAACCTTAGCTACGATTAGTTTTATCGTTATACAGGTTGGGGGAATGATTAAAAACGGAGTCTTTGGGTATTTTAAGGGGCTTATGCCTCACGGAATACCGGTTGCTTTGGCTCCAATTTTATTTGTGGTTGAAATTTTAGGTTTATTTACAAAACCGTTTGCTTTAGCGGTGAGGCTTTTTGCAAATATGACCGCTGGGCATATTGTGATTTTAGCGCTGATCGGGTTGATATTTATTTTGAAAACTTATTTTGTAGCTCCCGTATCGATAGCGTTTGCGTTGTTTATATATTTATTGGAAATTTTAGTTGCATTAATTCAAGCTTATATCTTTACCATTCTTAGTTCGTTATTTATAGGAATGGCTGTACATCAGGAACATTAAACTATAATACTAAATTAAGGAGGAATCATATGGATTGGGCATACTTAGCCGCAGGTATTGGTGCCGGAATAACCGTAATCGGTGGTGGATTAGGCATCGGAAAATTAGCTGCTTCAGCTATGGATGCAAGTGGAAGACAACCTGAAGCTGCTGGCGATATCAGAACTTCAATGATTATTGCCGCTGCACTTATCGAAGGTATTTCACTTTTTGCATTGGTTATTTGTATTTTATTAGCCCTTAAGTAAAGTTGAAGGAGTACATTTGTGCTCCCGATTCTAATAAAAATAAGGAAAAGAAATGTTTGCTATTAAAAATTTGGCTGTATTAGCTTTTTCTGGTGGCGAAATGGGCAGTCCGCTCGATATAAATCCGGGCGTAATTTTTTGGACTGTCATCACTTTCGGAATTCTGCTTTTAATTTTAAAGAAAGTAGCTTGGAAACCTATTCTTTCTTCCCTCGATGAAAGGGAGAGATTGATTAAGGAATCCTTGGAAAAAGCAGAGAAAGCGAAAGAAGAAGCAGAAAAACTGATTGCCGAAAATCAAGCGAATATTGCAAAAGCCGAAGAAGAGGCTCAAAAGGTGATTGCTCAAAGTAGAGAATATGCTGAAACTTTAAAGAATCAGCTTATTGAGGAAGGCAAAATTGAGAAGAAAAAGATAATCGACGAAGCATTAGCCGAACTCGAAAGGAAAAATCAAGAAGCTTTCCTTAAATTGAAAGAGCAAGTAGCCGATATTGCAATTGACGCCGCTGAAAAAATTATTCGCGAAAATTTAGATCGCGAAAAACAAATTAAATTGGTTAATAAACATTTGGAAAATATCTCTAATTAACTATGAGTGAATTTAACGTCTCTACCAGATATGCAAGTGCTCTAATGGATTTGGCTGAAGAGAAAAATCTTTTCTCTGTTATTTCCGAAGATATGGATCTAGTGGAAAAAACACTGCGGTCATCCAAAGAGCTGCGTAAGGTTATTGCAAGTCCAGTAATTGAAAACGAAAAAAAGATTTCAATTATTGAAGCGATTTTTGAAGGAAAGGTAAACAACGAAGTGTTGAACTTTTTAAACTTTATTGTAAAAAAGAATAGAGATGTTCTATTCTACGATATTGTTAAAAGGTTTACTGAACTTCGGGACGTTAAAAGCGGAATAGTAAATGTTGACATTGTTTCTGCAATCGATTTGGATGAATCTGAAAAGAATAAAATGATTTCCAAATTCGAAGCCTATTCCGGAAAGAAAATTAGAGCTGAATTTTCCGTTGACGAATCAATTATCGGCGGATTTTCGGTTAAAATTGGTGATACTGTAATTGATGCCACTGTGGTTAATCAATTAGAACGACTAAAGAAAAAGCTGAAATCAGCAGCAGTTTGATAATAATTAATAAATAATTAGGATAATAAAATGGCAGAAGTTAGACCGGAAGAAGTATCAGCGATTTTAAGACAGCAATTATCCGGGTTTGACAGTGAAGCTGAAGTTTACGATGTTGGAACCGTTTTGCAGGTTGGTGACGGTATCGCGCGTGTATACGGACTCTCGAACGTAATGGCTAGTGAATTGGTTGAATTCCCTCACGGAGTGATGGGAATGGTTCTTAACCTCGAAGAAGATAATGTTGGTTGTGTTTTATTTGGTGAGAGTAATAAAATTAAGGAAGGCGATACTGTTAAAAGAACCAAAAGAGTTGCATCTTTCCCAGTTGGCGAAAATATGCTGGGCAGAGTTGTAAATCCTTTGGGAGAACCGATTGACGGTAAAGGACCTATCCAACACGAAAAATATATGCCAATCGAACGCAAGGCCTTGGGTGTTATTCAAAGGCAGCCGGTAAAAGAACCGCTTCAAACCGGTTTAACCGCTGTTGATGCAATGATCCCAATTGGTCGCGGACAAAGAGAATTGATTATTGGCGATAGACAAACCGGTAAAACGGCAATTGCTATCGATGCAATAATTAATCAAAAATACACTCACACCGAAGAAGCTAAAAAATATGGTATTGAGCCCGTTTATTGTATTTATGTTGCAGTGGGTCAAAAAGCTTCTACTGTAGCGCAAGTAGTGAATAAATTGGAAGAATCTGGTGCGATGGAATATACAACAGTCATTTCGGCTTCTGCATCAGATCCCGCTCCTCTCCAGTATATTGCTTGTTATTCAGGCGCTACTTTGGGTGAGTATTTCCGCGATAGCGGTCGTCACGCACTCGTAATTTATGATGATCTTTCTAAACAGGCTGCGGCTTACAGAGAACTTTCTCTGTTGTTGAGAAGACCTCCCGGTCGTGAAGCATATCCGGGTGATGTTTTCTACTTGCACTCACGCCTATTGGAAAGAGCTTCTAAGCTGAGTGACGATTTAGGTGGCGGAAGTTTAACGGCATTACCAATTATCGAAACACAGCAAGGTGACGTTTCTGCTTATATACCTACAAACGTAATTTCGATTACTGACGGACAGATTTACCTTGAACCCAACTTGTTTAATGCTGGTGTTCGTCCTGCAATTAACGTTGGTATATCTGTATCCCGTGTGGGTGGTAATGCACAAATTAAAGCAATGAAAAAGGTTGCCGGTACTCTTAAACTCGATTTGGCTCAATATAGAGAATTGGAAGCTTTCGCAAAATTTGGTTCCGATCTGGATAAAGCTACTCAAAGAACACTTGCTAAAGGTGAAAGACTTGTTGAATTGTTGAAGCAAGGTCAATACTCACCTATACCGGTTGAAAAACAAGTTGTAAGTGTTTTTATTGGAACCAATGATTATCTGGAAACTATTCCAGTAAAAGATGTGAAACGCTTTATAAAAGAATTTCTCGAATACGTAGAATTAAACTACAGTGATGTTCTTGAAAGCATAAGAGTTGAAAAAGCCTTAAGTGACGAAACAGTAGAAAAAATTAAAAAAGCTGCTGAAGAGTACTTGGGCAAGTTTAGGAGATCGGAAAATTAATAAATTAAATATAATTTTTGCCGGAATTCTGCTAGCAGAATTCCGGTTTTATATGTAATTAAGAGCAAATATTATGGCAACATTAAGAGAAATAAAACGTAGAATAGTAGGCGTAAAAAATACACAGCAAATAACAAAGGCAATGAAAATGGTTGCGGCTGCTCGTTTGCGCCGTGCTCAGAATAATATCATTAATGCCCGTCCTTATTCGAGAAAAATCTCGGAAGTATTGGGACATTTGCTCTCACTCGAAAAGAACATAGATAACCCGCTGCTTGAGAAAAGAGAGGTGAATTCTTTGGCCGTGGTTGTTGTTACATCTGATAGAGGATTGTGTGGCAGTTTTAATATGGCTGCTATACGCGCCGCAGAAGATTTGATTAAAATTGATTATAAAGAAATTTACGAAAAAGGTAATGTTCAGTTATATTGTGTCGGTAAAAAAGGATATGATTATTTCAAATCCCGTCCTTTTAATATTGTCGGCAATCATTCCGGAATTTTTACCAAGCTGGAATTTAATTTTGCAGCTAGTTTGATGAATGAACTTGCCTCAAAATTTGTTAAGGGAGAAGTTGATAAAGTTTTAATAGTTTATAATCAATTTAAATCAGTTATTCAACAGGTTTTAACTACAGAACAATTATTGCCTGTTAAACCGATTGATAATTCTCATGAAGATGAAACAGTTAATATAGCCGAATATATTTACGAACCTGATAAAGCAAGTATTATTAATAGCTTGATACCGAAATATTTGAATGCTCAGGTTTGGAAAGCTCTATTAGAATCTTATGCTGCTGAGCTTGGAGCTAGAATGACGGCTATGGATATGGCTACAGAAAATGCCAAAGAAATGATTAGCTCGCTTCAATTAACTTATAACAAAGAGCGTCAAGCGGCAATTACAAAAGAAATTTTGGAAATTGTTTCTGGTGCTAATGCTCTTAAAAAATCTTAATTGTTGTTGTGTAGCAAATTTAATTT
>CAZNJB010000042.1:0-26566 GCA_964573255.1 uncultured Melioribacteraceae bacterium | reverse complement strand
CGAACCTCTCGCTCAAAGGGAAAGGAGACACAACAGCAATCACTCATCTCGGTTATTCGGCCTCAACAGATCAATATTACATTATTGACGCATTAAGCCATAGCTTTAGTGATTCGAGCGAATTGTTGACGGCTGTCGCACGAATGAGGACTCCGAGCACGATAGGAATTGCATTCGACGGAAACGTCTCTCAAGAATCGACATGGACAAATTTTGTTAAGGCGTGGAGCCGGGAACACGATTCCCCTTTTTACCGAATTGAGTATAAACGTTATAAAGTTGACGATCTCTCAAAAAATATCCAGCTAGTTTGGAATGATAAGAGGATCAAATTCCCGCCTAATTTCCGGGCCTCATTATCAGGAAAGATTTACACGTCGCAACTGTTTGCGTTTATATCTAAGAAACTCGGGAACAAAGACGACGCCCCGGATTCTCTGATTTGTGCTTTTGAGTATTTACACGAGAGGCGAATCGTCGGAAAGAAAGAGGTTTTTCAGCAGCCAATCATTCAAGAAATTATTAACTATTAGGAGAAATAAAAATGTATGTTTACGGAAGTCTAAGAAAGAACCTTTATCCTACATTAACAGAAATAAAAACAGCTCAGCAATTAGCAGACGACGAAGATCCAAGGTCCAGAGATCAGCGGCCGCTTCATTCTATACTTGCCCGAATTTCGACAGCATCTCCGAGGCTCTCCGGGCTTATTCTTACTAGAAAAACAGCTCTAACTTCATTTGATTTCGTTATTCGGAGTAATAACCCGGACAGAGCCGAAAAGATAAAAAGCAGACTGCAAAGAATTTATCAGGACATTTGCGCGGCCGTAATTGACGCGCGTCTGTTTGGTGTTGCCGCTGTTGGGTTAAGTTGGGAGGTATCGAAAGAGCTTTCGTCTGTCGCTCCGGTAATTTCTAAAAGGTATCATATAACCGAACTAGAGAGAACGGCCGACGGAGATATTTCTCTGCTCGAATATCAAAATAATAATAATCGGTTTAAGCGTCTCCCGGCTGAGAACAGCGGAAAATTGATCGTTATTTCTGATATTTCCACAATGCCGGGCGGGATCCTCCGCTCTCTCCTTTATCACGAATATTTAAGAAACGAAACGATTAAGGAATGGAGTAATTTTAACCGTAAGCTCAAAGGATTGATTCAGGCAAAGGCCGACGACGGACAAAAACCAGACGCGGCGGCAGCATTAAAGAACTTTATTCTCAATAATTACGCCGTTACTGATAAAGACGTCGAATTTGTTCTTAATGATTTAACGAGCTCAAAGAGCCTTGAATCTTTCCCGGCGTTCCTCGACTATCTAAACAAAGAGATAAATATTGCAATCTTAGGACAGGCTAACATGACAGAGCTCCCGAATAATTCCGGCAGTCGTGCAGCTTTACAGATCCTCAATCTTATTCGTTCTGATATTCTTTTCTCTGATATGCAACTTGCAAAGCAAGTCTTTAATCAAATTGTGAAATATGACTATCAGATGAACGTCAGCAAAAACTCAGATCCAGACGCCTCTTTTGAGTTTGTTTTCGACGATAATTCAGACCTCGAAACGACGGCCCGGATTATTGAGCTCGCTGTTGATTCCGGGATTCCGTTAATTAAGTCAGAGGTTTATGAGAGAATCGGATTCACTCCTCCGGCTGATGACGACGAGATTTTTGAACTCAATAAGCCAAGTATGAGAATATAAATGAAAGTAATTATCGACAAAAAGACTCTTGAATTTGCCTCGACCTTAGCCCTCAGTCAGATTATACAGAGAACCTCTGAGGGCAAAGATCAGGCCGGAAAACCGTTTAAGCCTTACAGTACAAAACCGTTTGCAATGCCTCTCGGTGCGTATAAACAAAACACGACACAAAGGCAAAGGAAAAACCTCAAAGATCGGGATCTTACTCAGATAATCACGAGTAAACGGACCGGGAATAAATGGATCCTCATTAAAGGAGGTTATGCGGCTTTTAAGTATGCTCGATTTCCGTCTCGATCCGGGAAAGTAGATTTACAAGTCCGAGGAATGAGGGGCGGAATGCTGTCTAATTTGCAAGTAATTAAGATCGGGGAAAATTCATTTACAATCGGATTCACGACCGAGGAAATGAGAGATCTTGCTAAATGGAATATAGCAAAGGGCCGGGATTTCCTCGGATTAACCAAAGAGGAACAGGAGGAACTAATCAGGGTTATCTCCGAGGGAGTGAGCATCGACTTTTCTGATTTGCCTAATGAGGTTTAATCAATAACTCCTAGCTTTCTCAGCTCCGTCTCTGTATAAAATTTCTGAGGGCTCTCTCCTGCTTCAAAAACATAGTCTTTATTTTGTCCCTCGATAACCTTATTATGTTCTTTCCCCTCGAAAAATATATCGTTTGGGATTTCCTCCGGGAACGGAAAAGCAAAGCAATGTCTCCCGGAATAGTGATGCTTACATCTGTAACATTTAGACGTTTCTCCAATCATTTTATTTATCCTTTCTTTTTGAAATATTCGTCCATTAGTTTTCCAACTTCAAGAGCAAAGGGGCTCGGGTTACTTCCATGTAAATACATCGCAAAACTCTCAGCCACAAACTCGTCAATATTCGTTTCGGCATATTCCGAAATATAATTCCTTTCGAGTTCAGATTTATATTGTTCCTCTGATATTTCGCCTCTGTAACGTTTATGTTTTAACCCGTTAATCAATCTTGAGTATCTCGTTTTGATCGATCTTAGCTTTTTATAAAAGTCGTCTTTCGTTAGGATTGAGGTAAGTGTTAAACTATGAGCGTACTCATGAGATACAACAGAATTGACCTCCTCCCCCTCTCTAACAGGGAAATGGAACCTGTCTTTAACACCTCTATTATAAACCTTGACAAAGGTATCATGATTATTAAAATACTTTTTATTCAGTCCTAGCCCTGTCGTCGTGCTAGAGGCGAAAACTCGGTCTCTCTCCTCACGATAAATAATCCGGTAATTCCATTGATAAGTATTTTTCAGGGCCTCGAGTTGTGAGATAGTCTTATCTAGGGCCTTTCTGTCTGTAAACTCATCGAAAAAATCAGGCACTTTTAGGCCAAACTTATTCCGCAAAATATTCGTATAATACCCTCGAGAGCTCCCCTCTGTCTTTATCTTTACTCTCTCCCTCAATCTTAGTGCCTGCTCTTTCGTTAACGGCTGCCATGTATGCGTGCAATTGTAACCGCCCCGGTAATAAAGCACCTCAAGGCCTTGTCCATTATCCATTTGCTTAATCTCTCCGACGGTGTAAACCTTTCCCCAATGTTCTTTACAGAACTTTCTCTCCGGGACCGGGCCGACATACTTAAAAAACTCATATCCCTGTTTTATTGCGGCGTCGATCCGTTTCGCCTCGTTAATTGCTCCGAGGCCTGTTGCTGTAAGAGTCCAAGCGTGCCCCTTTGTTCCTCTAGTGATCTTATCGATCCGGGCTCTCATTTGCTCGAAAGTTTTATTTTTCTTTATCCCGTCTTTTAGTTCCTCAGTAATTCTCCGATCGAACATCCTTTCGAGCCGCGTAAAATCGGAGAGTAATTTTTCAACTCCGTCAACAATGGCAGCTCTTTGTTCCTCGGACATAAATTCGAGCTCAGCTTTTACACTATTCTCAAACGTCTCTTTTAGTGTGTTGAATAGTTTCTTTCTTTCACGTCTAAGCCGGGCCTCATTGTTAAATATTGTTCTGAGCTTGTTTTCGAATTGCTGTAATAATTTTGCGATTATTTCTTTCATTCTCTCTTAGATCCTTAAATTCTTTATCGGATATTTTCTCGATTTTCTGATAAAACACTCTTAGACATACCGGGCAAAATGCCTCTCTCAGATCGTAATTGTCCCCTCGATATGTCTTTATGACTCGATAATCTAAACTCCCGCAATGCTCACACGTCATTCCTTTACCTCTCCTGCATATTCTTTGATTATTACGTCCTCAATTACAACCCTCCTTTTAATAAGCCTCCATTGTTGATCTTTTCCTTTGTTTACATGAGCGTTAAAAACTTTAAGCTCCATACGTAGATTTTTGCGTTTCTCATGCCGTCGGCCATCCTGATCTATGTAACCGACATTTTGAAATTGCTCATTCGGGAATGACTTTGTTTGGATAAGATAATATTCCTCCTCTTTTACCTCCCTATTTGTGCACTTGCACCATGCTTGAGGTAAGTCGCAACTGTCGCAAATTATTCTAGTTATGCTCATTAGTTAACCTCATTTTTATTTATGAACATCGGACATTTAACAATCGTGATATAACTCCGCTGTTTGCAAGAATTAACGCATCTTAAACAAAGTTTATTTATTCCGGCCTCTCTGAGTTTTTCCTCAAAGGTTTTTTGTCGTTCTTTCCGTTTTTGTTGTAAACTATTGTTATTCATTTTATTAGCTCCCGTCATAATTCAAACAATAATTTTTCTAAATCCTCAGCGTTGTTAATGATATAAACCTCAATATTATGATATTCGCATAATGCAATAAATTTGTCTTGAGATTCCCGGAGTTTTCCTCCTTTGCCGCGTTTAACTTCGATAAGGAGGAAACGGCTCCCCTTAAATGCAACAATATCCGGGAACCCGGCGGATTCATTATAATTCTCAATGATATAAGATCTGAAATAACTCTTTCCGTTAAATCTCCCGGAATTAACGCGGACCACAACCCAACCCGCGGCAAGTAAGAGCTTAATCAGCTGAGCCTGAACTTCTTTCTCTGTTAGCATTTCCGGAAATAATTCTCTTTGCACGTGATTTATCTCCCCTGTTTAGTTAAATCTCTTTATCGGGCTGAATTGGCCGAAGTGTTTTATTCTGAATTTTTTCCTAATTGTCCGCTTTGCTAGTGTGTAGGCTTTTCGTTTCCTTTGTCTCCGGCTTGTTTTCTTTTTATAGTTTTTATTAGAGCTCAGACGGTTAAAATAATTTTCCATTAGTGCGAAAAAATCAAACATTTTATTTATTCCTCCTATGTTTGTTAAAATGGTAAATCGTCACTTTCTTGTTTCGGCTCGTTTATTGGGCCGGGTTCCTGTTTATTTTCGCTTTCCGGTTCCGGATCCGTCTCCGGCTTTCTTTCTTTTTTCGGTGTAATAAAGAGCCTATAATCCGGCTGATTATTCTCTTTCTTAAATTTGTTAGGGAATATTAGGACCTTAAAGCCGCCTACATTTCCGGCCATGTAAGGTTCTCCCTGTTTATTGTGATTTTCCCAAAGTGCACAAATTTCGATTAACTGATCCATTTCTTTTTATTCTCCTCATTGTTAAAATATTTTAGAGTTAAGTAAACGATTAAAATTTCGACGATCAGCGTCGTTAATACTCCGGCAAAGAAACTCATTTTTCGGCCCCCTTTATTAGTTCCGGGTTTTCGTGAAAGTTGCCGACGTTTTCAATATCTTCGACACTATATTCAAAAAGGTATTCAGAAAATTCGACTAGTTTATATTCCTTTAATTGATTAAAACCGTTAGCCTCAAACACAGGGGCCCCAAAATCATCTATTCTAATAAGCCAATATTCATCACTCCCTTTGAGCTTTACTATGTCATCGACATATAATTCTTTTTCTTTGTATTTCATTATCATTTGCCCTACGGTTTCAGGGATTACTATATGCCCGCCAACATTCCACTCTGCGCCGTCAACGTGATACAATTCACTATCAAGTATCATTAACCCATAACAGCTTTGAGCTAAATATCCATAAACCCACTCATTATTATCTTTCCGCTTTCCTCTAAATTTAATCTCTCTCATTTTTTAGCCTCCGCTTTTAATATTTCCGTTTTTTTACTTAGAAACATTGTCCCGCCGCAAGAACAGGGCTCAGTTTCGAAATATGGCTCGTCTAAATTGGAACGCTTATCAAGCCAACTCCCGCAATCGTCGCAAACATAATGCAGATTATAATCAGCTTTATATTCCGCAACAGTTCCCCTCTTAGTTGGATCATATTTCCCTTTTTTGGCGTTCTTTTTTACTTTCTCGGGGAGATCGGAAAGATAAGGGCGGGGAAATAAGGAGTCTATCACTCGATTGTAAGTGTTTGCTAGATCTAGAATATTGTTTGATAATTTCATAATATTTCTAGTGTTCCCCTCGATTTCCTCCTCGAGTCTTTTAATACGTTTCCGCATCATATCAAAGCGGATAAAAAAAGTAACTAGTATCAATATGATAAGAACATCAAAGATCATTTTTCAACTCCGTTGTTTATTAAATCCTATATTTCTCAATTAAAGAGTTAAGTTCATTCTCAAAGTTTTCAATATCAGCTCCGGCAATAAAGCAGAGGGTTATTTCGGCCCCGGAATCGTTTTGGATTTTGACTCTTGTATCTAGTTTTTCACCGTCGATATAATCCGAAACATAAACCGTATTAAAAAAGCCGTTATGTTTGCCCGTTGAGATTATTTGCTTAATCCGAAATTTGCCCGCTTCGGATAAATTGCCGTTAATTTTTGTTTTCATTCTTAGCCTCCGTTTTTTATATTGTTTGTGAATAGTTCTCTTTGATACCTCCAGCTAAGATTTTGGAGGCATTTTTTTACTGTCCCGTTGCTGCTTTCTTTTTTATGGAGCAGAGGAGCGTCTTTCTTTCGCTCAAAATAGGCGCGTCCGTTTATTTCCTCGAATGTTATCAATCCGGCATAATCGGGAATTTCGACGTTTAGCCCTTTCTGTAATACAAAATAAAATCTGTTTGTCCTTAACCCCTGTTTAATTGCTTCGTGTTTTGTCCTCCCGGTAAAAGACCACTTTCTTATCTTTTCAAAGTCCTTTTCATAGTCCGCTTTACTTCTTTTAATCTCATACTCAGCAGTATATAATTTCGTGTTAAGTGTGAATAAATCGCACTCATAACCGTTATAAAAATAATTCGGGATTAAGGCCAAATAATAACCAGATGCAATAAATCTCATAAGCCAATATTCAACTTTCATTTTAGCGGCTCCGTCAATTCGTTTTTCAGCCAACTTTTTTTCTCCAGAGTTTTTTTCCGTTTTCAGTAGCATAGGCCTCGTATTGTTTGAAAAGCTCCTCTCTTTCCCGGGTGCTCATCTTTTGAGACATTCTCAGGAGATCGTCATAAGTGAGGCCCTCGGTTTTTTGGTGTGCGTCATTCTCCCGGGGCTTAATATTTCCCTGATCGTCTAATGCAGCGAGCAGAGTCCCGAAGTTCCGGAATCCTTTCAGAACCGCCTCTCTGAAAATTTTCTCTGTCTTATCAATACCGAATTTATAGATTAGGTTCTGAGTTTCCTCTGCTTCGGGAAATTTAGGATTACGGCCAAAGGTACGGATCCAGAGAGATTGAATATCCGGAGACGAATTAAGAGGAGAAACATTTAAGGGCGTGCGTTCTGAACTGCTTTCTTTTTCCTCTCCCTTTTCCTTTTCCTTTTCCTTTTCCTTTTCCTTTGTAAATTGTTGCATACATAATGCTGCATTTATCGAATTATTGTCTGCATTTATTGAATAAATGTTAACATTATCATAATGAGACACATCCGGGAGTAATAAATACTCTTGAATGACGTTAATTTCCTTTTTTCTCTTTGCAGCAGTAAAATATCTTTTCTGAATCCCCTTAGATGTTAAGATTTTGAACTGTTTTAGCATTTTTTCGGAAAATATGCCTCTTTCAACTAAAGAATTAATGATTACATTTATTCGATTAATGTCAACATTTATCTTACGTTTTACCAGCAAAGGGAGGTCTTTATCATGCTTAATGTAGTACCCTTGATTCTTATAAATCAGCTGCAAGAGAGTAACGAAAACAGCCAATCCCTCCGCCTCATGTTCCATAATTACGAGCTCCAAATTGCTCTCAAAGTCGCAATCGAGCGAAAAGAAAGAGATTCCGTTTTGTGTAATTCTAGCCATTTTTGAGCTCCGCTTTAGGTTTAATTTCCTCGGTCATGTGATATACAGATTTATTATTATTCGGTTTATTCTTTTCATAAAAGGCTTTTATCAAATCGGGAGCACGATCTCCCTTTACTTCGTAATCCCAAGAGTAAAATATCCTCAGCTTAACCTTATACATTTTGTCTTTATCGAATTTATCTTTCCCGTTCATGATCGTGCTCCTTTAATAACAATAAGGGGGAGCAAGGTTTTACTCCCCTTGAAATAATGCCGGATCATTAGCAACAGGAGCCCCCTGCTCCGTCACGTTTGGATCCGGTTCTCCCGAATTGTTGTCATTATCCTCAGCCATTTCGAGCGGAATTTCCTCGATCTTATTAAGGTCAACTTCGCCCCGGTTAAAGGCTTCGGGCTTAATAATAGCCTCGTCGGTGTGAATTTCTCTAACTTCAATAGAAACAGGGCTGTATTTTAAGAGTCTCCGAATTGCTGATTTTTTCCACATCTCAGCAATTACGAGCTCAGAGTCAGAGTTCCAAGGGCTAAATTTAGAGCCGCCAGCCTGAGAGAGTTTCTTAATTTGCTCAATATCCGTTTTACTGAGATAAACGAAAGACTCTCCGCCGTTCGTCAGCTTCATAACAGCATAAACTCCTTTCATTTTGCCGCGTGCAGATTCAGCCGGAACGTGAACGAGTTTCGGATTAAGTCCGAGCTCATATTCAAAAAAGTCGTTCTCAAAAACCACCTCAGAATAAATAGTTTTAACCCGGCCGGAGCGCATTGCTAAATCAATTAAGCCGCGATAACCGATTAAAAAGTTTACCTCTGTTTGTCCGGTTTTCTTATTTCTGAACGGTACGAAATAACATTGTCCGAGAGCTGTAATCGGTTCAAAGCCTAAGATTGAGCATTGTAAAACGGCCCCGAGTAAAGATTCAGAGGAACAAGACGCTAATTCCGGCGTTCTTGCAATAAGAGTCGTTGCTGTTTGGATAATTCTCTCAGGTGTCAGGTGTTTAGGTATTGCCTGAGCGATTTGGCCCTTATAAAGCTCGAGAATCCCTCTAATGTCGTTAGATTTGAGTCCTCTCATCGTCTTAGGTACTGAGACGGGTTTATTTTCAGGCTTATTATTGCCCTTAACCTTTTCGAGTGCTTTTTGTTGTGTAGTCATTTAATTAGTCTCCTATTTTATTAAGAATCGTCTAGTTTCTGATTGAGTTAAATATTTATTGTAAAGTTCAGGATTATCAGCTTTGAATTTCTTTGAGTCAAAACGATTAGAAACATAGCTTTTCCACGTTACGAGCTTCTCTCCATTGTTTGTCAGGAGTTCAGCATCTCTCATAGTTAGCTTAATCATTTCCTCTTTTTGCTCAATTTCCGCCTTAATCTCTTTGAGGTGTTCTTTCAGCGTTTTAATTTCCGAAACAGCCTCAAGTAAAACGGAATTAGCCTCGATTACTTTGTCCGGGTCTGTTTTCGGATAAAGTTTTTTAATATCCTCGCTGTTTATCGGTTCCGGGGGAGTTTGCGTCTCGATATGATTAACCCAAAAATCGACGAGTTTCTCTGTCATTACTGAGATCAGTTCCTCGTCTCTTTCAAAGTAGTATCTTCTAAAGTCGTAACCGTCCAGCAAAACGGCAATTTCTCCCCACTTGTGCCCGGTTACATTTAAATAGTGCTGTAATTGCAGATAATACTCGAGAGGGATTTCTCCGTCCTCTTGTTTATCCCAATAAAAACGATTAGAGGTTTTAACTTCGAGGATCCCGGTCCCCTCTCCGTTGCTAGCTAAGATTAAACGGTCAATATTAGCTATTAAAAAAGGGTGTTTTGGGTGTATGCGAATCTTAAAATCGTTCTGAACACGTTTCCCGGATTCCTCCTCGTACCAATCAGCAATTACTTGCTCGAGTTTGATCCCGGCTTTTACGCGAGGCAAGTCTGAAATATCCTCATATTCGCCTTTTACTTTTTCGTTAAAGACATCGAGAGGAGTTTTATATCGGGATAATCCTAAAACCGCCGCGACGTCTGAGCCGCCGAGGCCTTTTCTCCGAGCCTGTCTCCATTCCTCGAGGCTCATTGTTTTCGTTCTGATTGTCATTGTTTCAGTCATTGAACCAGCCCTCCCGGATTATTTCACTAATAAGCTCGTTATATAACTCTGAGATTCTTTCTTTCGGGAGATATTCCAAAAGGTCCACTATTAAAGGACATTCGGCCGAGAGTTTTTCCCGGAGACGATCGAACTCTTGATCTCTCATTCTTTCCCTTTCAGCTTCGTTTCTATCTGCATACATTATGCAACCTCCCGGGCGTAAGAGAACAGAGTTTTGACAGCATTTTTGCCCTTTTCAGTTAAAATATAGTTTGTGTTTCTTTTGCCTGATCTCTCGTTTATTTTATCAGGCTGAACAGGGTTAACAGCAATAAAGCCCTTTTCCCAACATTCGCGGAAACGACCGACGACCTCGTTTATTGGGAGCTTGATATATTCGGCGGTTTCTTGAGCTGTTGACTGTCCTAAATGCCATAACGGCAAAAGGCAATTTTCGAACTGTTTCCGAGTGAGATTCAGCTCAGCATAGGAATTATTCCTGTTGCGTTTTTGAACAATATTTTTCATATTGCCTCCGTCTTTATTTGTTTATTTTGTTTATTTGTTTTGGGGAACGTTTGCGGCGTTCCCTTTTTAATTGTTATCCATTTGCGGCCCCATTTATCGACGTAATAAATAAACCGCTTAGTTTCTTTTATTTTTTTCATAACTTTTTACCTCCGCCAAATAATAACTTAATTGAACAGATAAGAACGCCGATCAGCCAATTGTCTGAAACGGTGTTAACATATCTTTTCTCTTTTCGCATTTCTACAAATGCGCGGTCTTGAGATATTACACTAATAAGGATCTGATTTTCCATGTTACGCCTCGAAATGAATTTTTCTGAATTGTTCAATTAGCTTGAGAGGATCGTCTTTCCCCGTCGCTTTGCAGATGCTAAGTAAAACATCAATAGGCGGGAAAGTAGGATTAAATTCGTCGCAATAAGCCCTCAATGTCGAGGGAGCTCGTCCTGTAAGGATTGATAACTCTTTCCAAACGTTAACAGGCCGATTTAATTTTCTTGATAGTCCCCTCCCCCAATCGAGGATTATTGCCTCGAGAATGCTAGGCAAATCACTCAATATATCACTCCGGTAAGTTTCTGATGAGGTTATATTTTCTTTCTGTTCGCCTTTATCGGCTAAATATTTTATATTCATAACAGCTTTATGCAACTTTTTTTGATTGTTCTTTGATTATGTAAGCGGAGAGATCTTTTTTATAGCTTTCCTCTAATTTTCTTAGGAAAGTCGGCTTTAACGAACCTCTTTTTATCATTTGCCAGATCCCGACATAAGAGGTATATGTTTTTTTAGCTATCTCGCTGATCGAGGTTCTCTCGTTAACGATAAACTTTTCAAAGTCGAATTGAATTGTTGATATTGCGTTTTTCATTGTGTTTACCTTAAATGTTCTAAAAGTTTCTTAATTTCACTTACTAAGATAATATAAATATTCTAAATGTCAAGAGGTTTTTAGATTTTTTTATAATATTTTTTATAATTATTTAGAGCTTTTTAATTATGTTTACAGATATGAAATGGAGCGAGTTAATAAATACGCTGATGCAAGATTTTAGATTGAGCTCTGTCGAACTAGAAAAAACGACAGGCGTCTCTAATGCTATTATTTCACAATTAAAGACGGGGAGGACAAAAAAGCCAACACAACACACAATCAAAAAACTAGAGGAGGGATTGCAAATAAGGATCGACGACAGCGACCCGGAAAACATAACATATAAAAGAATTGAGGAGACTGAGGCGGCAGAATTTGGGGAGATTATAGTAACTAACAAATTTCCAATAATAAACACGGTTTACGCCGGAGGGTCTGATAAAATGTTCAATGATCGAAATATTCTAGACTTTGTATCTCTCCCTTATAAAAAAACAGATAGAGCTTTCGCTCTTAGAGTGCAAGGGGAGTCAATAAACGGATTATTTAGCAACGGAGATATTGTCCTCGTCGATATGGACCAGCCTTATACAGATAAAAATATTGTTGTAGTCCGTACGACTAGAGGCGAGCAATATATAAAACGATTTAAGCGACTGAATGAAAGTCAAATAATGCTTTATTCAGATAACTCAAATTATGAGCCTGTAATTCTCAGCAGCTTCGAAATTGAGGCAATTTATCGAGTTGTCGGGATATGGAGAGATGTTTAAGATAAAAAATAAATTGGAGGTCAAAAATGAGAGATATGTCGATAATTTTCGCATTTTTGGCGGCAATAACCGCCATTTTCGGAACATACCGAGTAATAGACATCGAGGGGAGCGTTAAGCAGATCATTAACGGAGATGCTTACAATTATATAATTGCTGAACTCCGAACCCTCGGGATTTTCGCAATATCATTTATCCTTTTAATTAGCAGTATTGGGCTGAGGATCATTTATAATTTAGAGCTCGAGGATCCTGCTCCCGAGGCTGAGGAACCGGAAACGAATTACACTAACTAATATAGATTATGCGACACATTTTAGTCTTTTTTTTATATTTGATTAAATTTTTCGATTTTCTCTTTTGAACCAAATATTACGATTACGTCACCATTTTTTAATTTCATATCTGCTTCAGGTGCTAATATTTCGTAATTATCTTTCTCAATTGAATATAAATCCTTAGGACGTTTTATAATTAAAATCTCTAAACCGTATTTGTTTCTGAATTTTAATTCTTTCAATGTCTTTCCGTAGAATTCTTCAGGAACGGCTTTTTCAACTATTTTATAATTACCTAATTCGGTTTCACCGGAAATTCCGATATTTGCGATTTCATCTGACAATCCGTCACTTAAATTCTCTTTTAAACTTTCTTTGTTGTAACAGTCTATAACATCCTGTCTTGATATAGTTCCTAAAACTTTGTTCTGATCGATTACCGGAAATTCATCAATGTTATATTTACCAAACAGACGCAATATTTTATCCAAATTTTCCTTTGGTGAAGCTATATAAATATCTGGATTCATAATATCACGAGCGACAACAAAATGCTTAACGGAATCATAATCTGCTATGATAGGTCTTAATTCCGTCTGCGAAATCGCACCTATTATCTTATTATCCGAATTCTTTACGTAGAAAACGCTGCTATTTGATTCAATTAATTTGCCGACAATTGTATGTAGCGGTGTTGTGTCGTCAATTAGCTCAATTGGACGTAATTTTAGATCCTCAATTAGAATATTCCTTAATATTTTGCTTTCTCTTCCGTTAGCAATTTGATATCCTTGCTCTTCCAGATGTTTAGTATGAACCGAACCGTGAAGAATTAACTGAACCATAGTGGTTGAAACAACTATTGCTAGCATTAGAGGTAAAATAAAGCTGTAATCTCTAGTCATTTCAAATATTATCAGTATGGATGAAATTGGAATCGTATTTATCCCACCGAGTGCGGCTCCCATACCAACTAATACAAAGGTTGTTACGTTTAGATCCAGTCCCCACACTACATTGACTAATATTGCAAATAAGTATCCTGCACCAGCACCGATAAACAAAGAAGGAGCAAATAATCCGCCGAAACCACCTGAGTAAAGAATTAACGGTACTAAAATAAATTTTAGTGCGACCAATATAAGTACTAATTCCCAGCCTATGCTCCCGTTTAGAAATTCATTGATTGCTCCGTATCCGATACCGAATATTTCCTTGAAATTATAACCGACAATTCCTACAATAAGTCCAACTATTGTCATTAATAACCACTGTGGAATTATCTTGAGTACATATCTTCTTAGATTGTGATCCACAAAGCTGGAATACCGGATAAAAAATATCGACAACACACCTATAAAGAGTCCGAAAATAGCGTAAATATAGAGATTGGAATAATCGTTGAATGGAGTATGAACAAATGTAAAAAGGGATTCGTTACCTACAAGAATTCTAGCAATTGCGCTTGCTGTAACAGATGCTAAAATCAGTGCGCTGAACGTAGGAGTTTGAAAATCATTCAGTAAAACAACTTCTAAAGCAAAAAATATTCCGCCTAAAGGAGTGTTGAAAATAGCTGAAATTGCAGCTCCTGCACCTGCGGCGGTAAAAATACGTCTGCGAGAGTCTGAAAGACCGAAAATATTGCCTAATTTACTCCCTATACCCCCTCCTATCTGCGCAGCAGGTCCTTCCGGACCGACAGTTCCTCCGGTTCCTATACATATAACTGGTGCAATGAAATGAAAGACAGTCGTTCTGAATGATATATATCCACCTCTTAAAGCAACAGCTTTAATAACTTCGGATACACCCTTTTTTTTAGCCGTTTTGGGGGATAATTTTATCATCATTGCCTGTATAAGCATTCCCAAGGCAGGAATAATAATAATTATCCAAGGCAATTTTCCCCAATATTTGGAACTGTCTACGAATAATTCTTCATTGAGAAATTCTATGGAATTATGAAAAAGAACAGCAGCCAATCCGGCTGCTGCTCCTGTTATAATAGCAAAAAAGCTGAATACTGTGTAATCGGGTAATTTTATTCGCTCAAATATTCTCTGAATTTTCCGAAATCTACTTTCCAACAATTCACCAATAATAATAATTTATTATTACAAATTTAATCATATTTGAAAAATCCTTCACCTGTTTTACGTCCTAATTTATTCGCCGCTACCATTTTCTTTAACAACGGACAAGGACGATATTTCGGATCGTTAAAACCATTGTAAAGGACTTCCATAATAGCCAAACACACATCCAATCCGATGAAATCCGCTAATGTTAAAGGTCCCATCGGATGAGCCATCCCAAGTTTCATAACAGTGTCGATATCTTCTGCACTCGCAACATTCTCGTAAAGAGCAAATATTGCTTCATTGATCATTGGCATTAATATCCTGTTCGAAATGAAGCCGGGATAATCATTCACCTCTACTGGTGTTTTACCCAATTTAATGGAAGTTTCGCGTATAATATCGTAGGTTTCCTGCGATGTGGAATAACCGCGAATAATCTCAACTAATTTCATTACAGGAACAGGATTCATAAAATGCATTCCGATAAACTTTTGCGGTCTGCAAACTGATGATAATTCTGTAATAGAAATTGAAGAAGTGTTACTCGCTAAAATAGCTTCCGGTTTAATTTGATTTTCCAATTTGGAAAGCAACTCTAATTTTGCTTCTTTATTTTCAATAATTGCTTCTATCACTAAATCTCTATCAGCAGATATATTTTCGACACCAACCACTGTTTTAAGATTTCCGAGAGCACTATTTTTTTCTTCATCCGAAAGAATTCCTTTTTTTATCTGCCTATCCATATTTTTGGAAATAACGGAGACGGCTTTATCCAGGAATTCCTGTTTCACATCGCATAATTGAACGTCGAATCCGTTTTGAGCAAAAACGTGAGCGATTCCGTTTCCCATTGTTCCTGCGCCAACAACGGCAACTTTTTTAATTTCCATATCAAAATCTCCTTATAAACTCGTGTTCTTAACAATTAAAGCCGAAGCTTCGCCTCCACCAATGCAGAGAGATGCTAAGCCGTGGTTTACATTCCTTCTTTTCATCTCATGAATGAGAGTAGTCAAAATTCGAGCTCCGCTGGCTCCTATTGGATGTCCCAAAGCAATAGCTCCTCCGTTTACATTAATATTTTCCGGATTCAATCCGAGTAATTTATTAACGGCAATAGAAACAACTGCGAAAGCTTCGTTTATTTCGAATAGATCAATATCATCTTTAGTCATTCCGGCTTTATTCAATACTTTTTGAATTGCATCTGCTGGCGCTGTAGTAAATTCTATCGGTGCTTTTGCCGCAGAACTTTGCGCAACAATTTCAACCAATGGAGTTAAATTTAATTCTTTAGCTTTATCTTCAGACATTATTAATAATGCCGAAGCACCGTCATTCAATTTGGAGGCATTGGCAGCTGTAACAACGCCTTCTTTATCAAATACAGGTCTTAAATTCGGTATTTTTTCGAATTTAACTTTGCCGGGCTCTTCGTCTTTATCTATCAATGTCTCCCCTTTTCTGCTCGAGATTGTAACGGGCACAATTTCATCATCAAATTTGCCTTCTTCCTGAGCTTTAATGGCTCTATTGTAACTCATCACAGCAAATTCGTCAAGTTCTTCGCGTGTCATCTTGAAGTCTTTTGCACAAGCTTCGGCGCAGCTGCCCATGTGGATGTCATTATATACATCCCAAAGACCGTCTTTAATCATCGAATCCACTACTTTTACATCTCCCATCCGATATCCACTGCGTGAATTCATCAGAAGATGCGGTGCATTTGTCATACTTTCCATACCACCGGCCACAATTACATCAGCATCACCCAATGCAATTGCCTGATGTGCAAGCATAACGGCTTTCAATCCGCTACCGCACATTTTATTAATGGTTAAGCATTCAGTTGATTGAGGTAGACCAGCAAATAATGCAGCCTGTCTAGCTGGTGCCTGTCCTAATCCGGCGGGTAAAACATTACCCATTATAACTTCATCAACTAAATTAGTGTCTAAATTAACTTCATCGATAACGGATTTTATAGCGATTTTTCCCAGTTCAACTGCAGAAAGACTAGATAAAGCTCCCATAAAAGCGCCGATGGGAGTTCTTTTTGCCGCAACTATAACTACTTTACGCATTTTATTTCCTCATCATTGTTAGTAAGTGTTGTAATCTAAAAAAATTACAAGTATTAATTAGTCGTACTTTTTGCAATTAATGAAAAAAGTCCTCGTTACGAGGACTTGAAAAGTTTAGTTATTATTCTTTAATTCAAAAGAAAGGCAGCATTTTAGTTTGCCGCAAGGACCACTCAATTTCGACATGTTTGAGCTCAAATTTTGATCGTTGGCAATTTGAGTAGTAATTCTCTTAAAACTACCGAGAAATGAAGAGCAGCAGAATTCGCGGCCGCACATACCGATTCCGCCAATTTTACGAGCTTCATCTCTAACACCGATTTGACGTAATTCAATTCGTGTTCTAAAAATAGAAGCAAGATCTTTGGCTAATTCTCTGAAATCTACCCTTCCGTCTGCGGTATAGAAAAAGAAAAGTTTTTTCCTATCGAATTGGAAATGAATGTCAACTAATTTCATTTCCAAATTATACTTCTGAATTTTCTCTTTGAAAATCGGAACGGCTTTAACTTCTTCGTCCAGATTTTTTTCGAACCGTTGGAGATCTTTTTCATTTGCTTTTCTAATACCCTTCGGTAATTCTTCCCCGTAAAGTCCTAATTCTTTTCTTTTGATTTTGACAATTTCGCCTTTCGAAACTAAACGTGCAATTTCCAGAAACCCTTCCCATTCAACAACAACAAGGTCATCCTTCTCAAGTTCCATATATAATTCGGGAGAAATTTCACAGAATTCTGTACCCAGCAAACCATCGCAGCTTATTTCTGCTATTTCACGATCGTCTAAGGGTACGCTTCTACAATTCTCTACCGAGCTGCAAGCCATACATGCGCTGATATGACGTTGTTGATTGAGGATATTACCAACAATAATATCCTGATACGTCTTATCACATTTCTGCTGAAGTTTTTTCTGGGATTCGGCATCGGCGAGAAAATTACCTAAGTTAGATAAATCTATATGGTACATATTTGTCCTATATTGAAATCTTTGCTAATTCAAAAATAACATTCATTATCAACACATTCAAGGATATATTTTTATCTCTCAGTAAAATATAATTATTGATGGTATCAATTATTTCCGAAATATTTGTTCCGGAAAATCTTTGATTGAACTTTTGGATTGTTTCCGAATGTTTAGCAAAATATTTAATTCTTCCGAAATTTTTATGCGAAACTGTATCTGCAAACCAATAAAGTATAAGGCTTAATAAAAGTAAAAACGGTTCCGAGTCATTTGAAACCGATTTGTTAAATTCTTTCAAGGCAGTTGCGTATCTACGACCGAGAGAATATCTCAGAATTGTAATAACACTATCGATGTTTTCTTCCAGATTTAATTCTCTCAACTGCAGTGCTTTAGTTACTGAGCCTCCGCTTAACACCGCTAAGTTACGAGCTTCGAAAGGCTCTAAATTATAATTTTTTTCGAGAATTCTTTCTACTAATTCTTCCCCAAGCGGAAGAAAATTAACCACCCAGCTGCGCGAACGAATTGTTTCCAACAAACGGTTGGGCTGGTCGGTAATTAAAATGAAAATTATTTTCGGCGGCGGTTCTTCCAAATTTTTCAACAAAGCATTCTGTGATTCCACATTCATTAAATGTGCATTGCTTATAATAATTGCTTTGTATTCTTCGCTGTTGCCATAAAGAGAAATGAATTTATTTATATCCCTTATGCTATTAATCTTAATGGTATTGGCATTAGGTATAGAAATTCTAAAATAAGGGTCTTGGGCTTTTTTGTGAATTTGAGAAGCTATTTCTTCAATCTGAGTTTTAGTAAGTTTTCCTACAGGGGAATCGGTGTTAGTCTCCCCTTTTCCTCTGGGAAGAGGCAATACAAATTTTACAGCCGGTTCTTCGAAGCTATCAATTTGGCTGTAAATTTTTGTTATTTTTTCGCTTGATAAATTGGAGTTAAGTAATTTAAGAAAGTTTTTAGCAGCTAAATGCTTCCCTACTCCCTCCGGACCGGAAAAAAGAAGGGCATGGGGAATTCTATCTGACCGGTAAAAATGGTATAAAGTATCTAAAGCTTTACCTTGCCCAAGAAGACCTTGACTTAATAATTCATCCATTAAGTATAATCATATTCATCATCGTTATAAAAGAAATCTTCATCAGTCGGATAATCCGGCCAGATATCTTCAATGGATTCATAAATTTCTTCGTTATCTTCAAGTTCTTTTAAGTTTTCTATCACTTCGTATGGGGCGCCAATTCTATCTGCATAGTCAATTAACTCATCCCGTGTTGCAGGCCAGGGTGCATCGTCTAAGAATGAAGCTAATTCAACCGTCCAAATCATAAAATATCTCCGTAATTACTGTTTTTTTACAATATCAAAAATATTAACGTCGTCGAATATAAAATTTCTGGGGTTTAATGCAACACCATTGTGACGAATTTCATAATGAAGATGAGGACCAGTTGAAAGTTTTCCCGAATTACCGCTTAAAGCAATTTTATCTCCTCTTTCAACTTTTTGTCCTCTTTTCACCAAGGTTTTCCTTAAATGAGCGTAAATGGTTTTATAACCGAATCCATGATCAATTTCAACTACTCTACCGTATCCGCCTTTCCTACCGGCGAAAACAACTTTTCCAGCACCTGTAGCATATACCGGTGAACCGGTATTTACAAGTATATCTATACCGGCATGAAGTCTTCTTATTTTCAGTATCGGATGTCTACGCATTCCAAATCTATCGCCGTAGGGTCCGTTAGCCGGTTTTATTGCCGGAATAGCATCGTAAAGCCTCTTATTTTTTTCAAGAGTTGATTTTATTTCAGAATAATTATGTTTTTCAAAATTCAATTCTGAAGTCACTTTACCGATTTTCTCATTAAGTGCATCAACTACTTTTTGAATATCATCTGATCTGGAAATTGGAATATCATCAAATATAGAACCGCCAATACCTATTTCAGAGTTTATACTGTCTATCGGTTCTAAATTAACTGCTAATCTTAAATAATTATTTTCTTTATGCAGTATATTCAATTCAGATTCCAATTCTTTAAATTTGTCTAATGCCGAATCTAATTTTTTTGCTAACGCTCTATTTTCAGCCTTTAACTGAGTAACTTTGGCATCAGGATTTACAATCTCATTAATTAGGAAAAACGTTCCAAATATGAGGAAGGAAATTAGAGTCGAGAAGAATAAAATTAGAAAGATGAACTTTCTATAGAAATTCCGTATCTCGACGAATTTCAGTTTATTTTTCGAAAAGTAGTAAAATTCTTTCATATTCAATTTGCGAATGTACTAAAAGCACGCTTATGAGTCAATCTTTATTTTATTATTCGAAATCATGTTCAAAATAATCGACTCTTCTTTTAGTCGGATCCGCTTTTTCTTTTAGTTTTTGTGTTAATCTTTCCTGAAAAACTTTCGCCGCATCGTACCCATAATGTTTTAATAAATAGTTTAAAGCAATTACTTCGGCAATTACAGTAATATTTTTACCCGGAACAATAGGTAATTTCACATAGGGAATATTTATTCCTTGGATATCAATAGTTGAATCGTCCAGTCCGGTTCTGGTATAATCAGAATTTTCATCCCATACTTCCAATTCTATAACAACTTCCAGCCTTTTTTGAAAGCGTATTGAACGAATACCAAAAATGTTTTTTACATCGATTATGCCAATACCTCTCAATTCCATAAAATGCTTTACTAATTCGGTTCCGGAACCAATTAAAATCCCCTCACCTTTTTTGGTGAAAATAACAACGTCGTCGGCAACAAGCCTATGTCCCCTTTCCACCAAATCGAGAGCAACTTCACTTTTCCCGATTCCGGAATTACCGACAAACAGCATTCCAACACCGTAAACATCTACGAAAGATCCGTGAATGGAGATTCTCGGAGAGAATTGATCGTCGAGCATATCGCTAACGAAATAAGCTAATTTAGTAGTTTCCAAATCAGTACCGAATAATGCTACGTGTTTTTCGTTAGCCAGTTCAATCATTTCTTCAGTAGCTGCATTGCCGTTTGTAATAATAACACAAGGTATTTCGTAATCGAAAAACTTTTCTAATATCTTTCTTCTTTTTTCGGCTTCCAATTTATTCAGATAACGCATTTCCGTATTGCCGAAAACTTGTATTCGATTAAAAGTAAATAAATCCAAAAACCCGGCTAATGCTAAGCCGGGTCTATGGAGATTCTGTTCAGTAATCAATCGACTAAAACCAACTCTCTCGTTCAATAATTTTAGTCCGATTTTATCTTTAGCTAAACCAAAAAAGAAATCAACTGTAATACTTTCTTTACGGGAAATATTTTTTTCAGATATTTTCATACTTGTACATTTTTTCTTTTTTTAGTTTTGTAATTCTTTAACTGTCTTTCTAGTTTTTGAATACAACCGTGAACTGATATTTGAAAATCATCGCTGCTCACCTCGGCAACAAATGATTTACCGGGAACCTGGATGAGTATTTCAGCACTTTTAATACTATCTTTTAAATGAGTATAGTAGAGAACAACATTCGCCTCCAGAATTTCATCGTGGTATTTTTCGAGAGTTTTTAACTCTTTTTTGATAAAATCTTTGAGGGAATCTTTTGCCTTGAACTTTCGTGATGTTATTTGTACGTTCATAACAACTCCTTATGATTTGGGGTGTGCTGATTTATATGTTTTTTTCAGTCTTTCTACACTAACGTGAGTGTAGATTTCCGTAGTTGATAGATCTTCGTGCCCTAAGATTTCCTTAACGGCCAAAAGATCTGCGCCCTTATCCAACATATGTGTTGCCGCAGAATGCCGCAGTGTATGAGGATATTTCTTAGATATATCTGTAGGTTTCCCGAGATACTTTTTCACGATACGTTGCACATACTTAGGATAGATTTTAGTTCCTCTGTTGTTGTGTAAAAATTTTATGCCTTCTTCTTTACAAATATTTATATAATTTTTTAGTGTTTCTAATGTTGCATCACCTATGGGAACCATTCTCATTTTAGAGCCTTTACCCAAAATACGAATTACTTTTCGATTGAAATCAATGTCGTTGAGTTCCAAATTGCAGAGTTCACTTACACGCAATGCGCATCCATAAAGAAGATCGAATATTGTTTTATACAGTGCCGCATTCTTTTCGTCCTCCGCTTCGTCAATTAAATTAAATATTTTTTCGAAAGAATCAACTGATATTGTTTCCGGAAGTTTTTTATCTTTCTTGGGATTTTTAATAAATTTCATTGGGTTTTCATTTATGTAACCGTTTCTGCGGAGAAATTTAAAAAATCCTCTTAAGCTACTCAATTTGCGAGATATAGAATTTTTATCCAATCCATCTCCCGACAAATCAAATAAAAATCTTTTTACCAGTTTTTCGTTGAAATCATCAACTTTAGTCTTTTTTGCTTCTTGAGCAAATTGAAGAAATTGTATTATGTCTATCCTGTAAGCATTCAAAGTTAATTGAGAAGCTCTTTTTACACCTGAGAGTTCATTTAAATACTCATTTAAATATTTTTCGCCGAAAAGGCTTTTATTCATAAATATCTTTCTATTAGTTTATAGTATCTGAAGAATAGAGTAAAACTCTGCTGCCCGGAAGGATTTCGTTATCGAAATCTACTAATGAAATTAAAATTATCCAGTTGATATCATCTTTAGAAATTGTTTCAGCCGGAAACATAGTAATTTGCTCAAGAATCATTTCAATATCAATTTTATTCAATAACCCTACATTTGCCAGATGAAGAAGATAATTATAATTTTCAATGCCCAATATTTCTTTCTCTTCTTCACTTAAAAATCGAATATTTTCGACTTTAGCTTCTTTTATTCGAGAATCTCTTTTATTTAATACTTTATCATAAATCAAACTAAAGGCGGCACTGACCGTTTGCTGATCAAAATCTTTTCTTTTATTGAGTTGCTTATTAACTTCTTCCAAAGAAATATTTTTATTCATTCCTTCTAAAATTTTAGCAACAACTTCTACTATTTTTGCGGTCATTTTTTTACTATTCCTTTAAGAGAATTTTTCCAAATTTTATTAACTAAATCGTTTTCTTTTCTCTTCATTTTTCTTTTATCATTAGGCTTTATATCATCATACCCAATCATATGCAAAATTCCGTGAATAATCAACCTCACAATTTCATTTTCGAAGGAAACATTGAATTTTTTAGCATTATCCTCTGCATCGGGTAGAGAAATAAATATTTCTCCGTCTAATTTAGTTATTTCATCGGAATAATTAAAGGTAATTATATCCGTAGAATAATCGTGTTGTAAGTAATTTACATTAATTTTATGAATTTGTTCCGAATCTAATAAGTTTATCTCTAACGATTCTAATTTAAGAGATAAAATATCCAAAATATTTTTTACAATTTTGTGAAAGGCTCGCTTATCAACTTTATAACTAGTATGATTAAATACGTTCAGTCCTTTAACCAAATTCCCCTCGTGATTTTTATAAATCTATTGATAACCCATCGTAAGACGGGATACATATTGTTTTACTTTTCAGTTTTTTTAACGTTTTTTTAGCATCACTGAATATTTCATCCACATCTTTATCATTATAACTGGGATCGTAGTGGAATAAAATGAGATTTTTAACGTTTGCTAAATGTCCGAACATAGCAGCGGAAACAGAGTTTGAATGTCCCCAACCAATTTTAGACTTGAAATCAGCTAATTTATAAGTAGAGTCGTGAATTAAATAATCCGCATTATAAACAAATATAAGCAAATCTTCATTCCATTTACTTATTTCCTCCGGAGTTGGGTCTTCTTCGGCGTTATAAATCAATTCATTATCAGTCAAATATACAACAGATTTATCTTCGTATTTTATTTTATAAGCTAATGTTCCTTTTGAATGGTGACTAAGAAATGTTTCAACCAAAATACCATCAAGTTTATATTCTGATTGCGCAGAGATTCTTGAAAAATGAACTTTCGATCTGAATACATCCTTACTGACAGGGAAAAAATTAGGATTCATTTGAGAATCAATGATATTCTCGATCTTCATTCCGTTATATGCATTGGAATGAATTGTAACATCGAATCCTTCTTCATAAAATGGTCTGAAAAATGGGAGTCCTTGAATATGATCCCAATGAGTATGTGTGATAAAAATTTTAAGATCTGAATATTTTCTTTGAGAAATTAAATCATCACCTAATTCACGTATACCGGAGCCGGCATCCAAAATTACAGTATAATTAGATTCAACTGAAATTTGAACGCAAGGAGTGTTTCCACCATATTTAACCGTATTCTTACCGGGGACGGGGATTGAACCTCGTGTTCCCCAAAATTTAATATTCATTTATCATTTTTCTTCCATTGATTCCATAGTTAACTGAACATATTTGTGATATCGTACAGCAGATTTTTCTATTTCAATCAGTTCATTATCGGTTAAATCCCTAATTACTTTAGCTGGAACACCACCGACTAATTTTCCGGTTGGCACCTTAAATCCGGGCCGGACAACGGCTCCTGCAGCAACCATTGAATGATGTTCGACTATTGCACCATCCAATACAATTGCTCCGATTCCGATAAATGTATGATCTTCAAGAATACATCCGTGAAGTTTTACGCTATGCCCTATCGTTACACGATTTCCAATAATCAATGGAAATTTACCGTTCGTTACGTGAAGCATAGAGCAATCTTGAACGTTTGTATATTCGCCGATTTTAATGTAGTGTACATCTCCACGAACAACACTATTATACCATATGCTAGAATTTTGTCCTATTTCAACATTTCCTATTATCTTTACGCCCGGTGCAATAAAAACAGTATCATCAATTTCTGGATAAATTTTCTGATAGGGAAATATTTTCTGCTCAGATGATACTTCTAAAAATTTGTTCATTTACCTGTATTTACCTTATATTCAACTTTCAGAAAATCATTGGAAAGATAAGTATTAAAATGATACATTATTATGATTTAAATCACATACTAAATTTGTACTGATAATCCTATTTTGGATTCAATATATTTAACTCTGCTGCCTAATGAATGCATATTTATTAGAGTAATTCCACCTCGGATAAAATAGTTTTTGATTGGCTGATAATAAAAATGGAAAGCGAAGAACCGGGTAAATGTTTTCTTACCGCTCAAAAATTTTGCATCGGGTAAATCTTCTTTCCTATATCCCCAGTTAATATCTCCGCCGTTGTTAATTAAGTTTCCGGATGCATCAGTTTCATTTGCGCCGTGAACAGTGTACCTGGCCATAAAATCAAACCACAGACGATAGTATGGAGTATAAAGTAATTTCAATAATATTGTAGAGCTATTTGGTTGGATCGGAGCTCCAAGTGGCGCACCGAAATTTGTGTAATTATTCCTTTTAATTCTATGCGTATAAGCATAAGGATCAATTCTTAGATATTGAACTTCAAAATCCAAGGGCAAATAATTTTTCAATATTGTTGAGTAAATTCCCGTATTTAGAATTGTAATATTTCCGAGCCAGGAAGTCCCGAACTTGCTAAAATCCAAATCATCGATAATCAATGAAGCATAAAATTTAAAGTCCGGGATGGAATAATTTGAGAAATCGAAAAAGAGCATAGAATTATCACGATCTTGATTGGCGTGTTCTGCGCTCTTATAAAAATTAAAAGGATTTAAATATGAAAGATCAATAGATCTATCGTTATAAATTACTGTTTCCCCGACTCCAATGAATGTAGTTTTATTTATCTGCATTCCAAAACGATGATATACAAAATTTTTAATACCTACATCTTTGATTGAACCGGCAAGCGGATCGGGATGAAATATCATTTCTCCCAAAAGTCTTGAATGCATAAATGAATAGGAGAATGATTTATAATTGAAAGAGAGTGAAATATAATCGTAATAAGTAGAGTTATCGCTGAGTATATCTTTAATAACTCCAAATCCAATTAGATTTTTATCCCTGCCTAATTTTACTTTCATCCAATTATTCTGGTAAGAAATGAATCCGGCTGTCTGGTCAAAGAAATCAGTTCCTACATTATTTTGAGGACCATAATTAAATTTGTAGCTAAATTTATTTTCACCCTGTAGATTTGCTAACTGACGGTTACCGAAAAAAGTACCATTGGATGCAAAAAGTTCGAACCCAATTTTATCGTAAAAAGTACCTCGAATTATTCCTCCGAAATTGACTAAAGAAGTATTGGCGCTAAGCACATTTTCGGAAGAAGAATTGATATCACTGCGATTTATGTTAGTAAAATCTCCAACAAAGTTGACGAAAAAGTTAGTACCTGTTGAATCATCGATTGTATAATATAAATATTTCTCTTTTTCATTGAACAGACCGGATAAATTTATTTGATCTACGAAGGACTGATATTTTCTGCTGCTTTTTGTTTCTAATGCAAACTCGTTGATAAAATCTTTAAGAATTTTCTTATCTACATTATTCAAATAATTTATTTTTATTAAACATTCACTTAGCCATTTCCCTATATCTTTCCTGCTTTTAGGTAATTCAAATGAATTATAATCGGAAATCACACCACTAGTTTGCATTCTTTCTAAAAACAAATAAACCGGGTGATCAATTTTTACATACCCTACCTGTGCAAAAGAGATTCCTGACAAGAGAAAAAGAATTAATAGTTTTTTCATTACCTAATCTGTTTCCATTCTTTTGAGAGAGAACGTTTGCCAATTAGAACAAATAATCCGTTTAACGTCCACGTTAAAAATATATAAAAATGCCCATATTTTCTGTATCTACGTGGCGATTCGTAGATCACAATATTTCTGTTAAAAAATATTTTGCCACGTTTTCTAATTCTTGTATAGAGTTCAAAATCCTCACCGGCAGCTAAACTTTCATTAAATCCACCAACTTTTTCAAATATATTCTTTCTAATTATCTGGCATTCCCCCCTGCCCATTCCAACAC
>CAZNJB010000041.1:0-26779 GCA_964573255.1 uncultured Melioribacteraceae bacterium | reverse complement strand
TTAATAATATATTATTAATGACCCCGGCAGTAAGGAAGTATATCTTTTTGAGGGGAATTAATAAAAAATAAGTGAAAACATTTTGAAAATGTTCATAATTCGGCATTTTAGTGAGTGACAAGAATTAGTAAAATAGTAAGATTTAATTTTTATATACTATCATTTATCCTTTTTATAATTCGTTTTGTAAGAATCAGTTATAAAAATTAATCTGTTTTATATCGACAAAAAGTATTATTTTTTCGGATATTTTTTTTCGAATTATGAAAAAAAGGAATGTAGTTTAGTTAAAGTTTTGGATCGTATAATAAAGCAAAATAGAATAAAAATTTCGGAAAATTTAGTCTGTTATCACTGCGGTGAAGAATGTGTTGATAACAGTATCCGAATTGAAGAAAAGGTTTTTTGCTGTAACGGATGCAAAACTGTCTACGAACTATTAGAAAACAACAACCTCTGCGAATATTACGAAATCGATCAAAACCCGGGTATTTCACAAAAATTCAATAGTATAAGAAATTATGATTTCCTAGACGACGAAGCACATGCCGGGAATTATATTGAATTTGATAACGGCGAGATAATAACTGTAACTTTTTCTCTTCCCCAAATTCACTGCAGTTCTTGTATATGGATTCTGGAAAACTTAAGAAAATTGAACGAAGGGATAGTTTATTCAAGAGCTGATTTTCTGAAAAAAGAAGTACAGATACGATATTTAAAAGAAAAAGTTAAACTTAGTGAAATTGCAAAACTGCTCGATCAGTTGGGCTATACGCCTGACCTTTCCTTAGAAAGTACCAGAAACAAAAAGCAACTCGATAAAGAGTTGTATTATCAAATTGGAATTGCCGGTTTTGCTTTCGGCAACATAATGTTGCTGAGTTTTCCAGAATATCTGTCTCTTGGGTCAACAGTGGAGCCCTGGCTGAGGAGTTCATTCGGTTATTTGAGTCTGTTGCTATCTTTACCCGTGCTTTTTTACAGCAGCAAATCATATTTTTCTTCTGCGATAAAAGGATTGAAGAAGAAAATTGTTAATATTGATGTTCCTATCTCACTCGGGGTTCTCGTTATTTTTATTAGAAGCACTTACGAAGTTTTGACAGGTTACGGAGCGGGATTTTTTGATTCATTCGCGGGGTTAATATTCTTTTTGCTGATTGGTAAATTATTTCAGAGTAAAACCTACGAAGCGCTCAATTTCGAAAGAACTTATAAATCATATTTCCCAGTATTTATTACCGTTAATAGAAACGGGGAAGAAACAACTATTCCTCTCGAAAAATTGAAAGTAGGGGAAAGATATATTGCTAAAAATGGGGAAATAATCCCGGCTGATTCGGTTCTTTTAAGTGAAAGAGCATTTATTGATTACAGCTTTGTTACCGGTGAGTCTGTACCCGTGGAAAAAGTAAACGGAGATATAATTTTTGCAGGCGGAAAACAATTGGGCGGAGCAATCGAATTGGAGAGCGTCAAAGACGTATCCCAAAGTTATCTTACAAAATTATGGCAGCATTCAGCTTTTCGTAAAGATGACAGTCTCCTGGAAAATATCACAAATACAGTTAGCAAGTATTTTACTTTTATTGTTTTAACAATTGCATTCGTTGCCGGAATTTACTGGTTATTTGTCAATCCCTCATTGAGTATGAATGTATTTACCGCTGTGTTGATTGTAGCTTGCCCTTGCGCTTTGGCGCTTTCAACACCTTTTACATTGGGTAATTCGTTGAGGATTTTTGGTAGAAACAAATTTTATATTAAAAACGTTCACGTAATCGAAAAAATGGCAGGGATTGATCAGATCATATTTGATAAAACGGGAACGATTACTAAACCGGGTGAAGCAAGAATTGAATTTATTGGTGATTTAAGCGATTTTGAAGCAGCATTTGTAAAGTCTGCGGTTAGTAATTCCTACCATCCCTTAAGCCGCGAAATTGCTGAATCCTTGACAAGTGCTGAAAAAATTGTTTTGGATGATTATAAGGAATATCCCGGTAAAGGTATTGAAGCTAGGTATGGAAAGTCATATTTAAAGATTGGTTCCGCAGAATTCGTATCCGGTTCGGGTGAGAGAACGGATTTACTTGCCACCGAAGTTCATCTATCAATTGATGGTAAATACAAAGGAAGATTTGTTATTAAGAATAAAATTCGGGATGGATTTCAAAAAGTTATAAATCAGTTGAAATCTAAATACAAATTAAGTTTGATAAGCGGTGATTCTTCTTCGGACAGGGTAGAGTTAAGCAAATATTTTCCCAAATCTACACTGATGCTATTTAATAAAAAGCCCGAAGATAAATTGGAATTTATTAAAAAACTGCAGTTAACCGGCAAAAAGGTTTTGATGGTTGGCGATGGCTTAAATGATGCCGGTGCATTAGCCCAAGCTGATGTGGGAATCTCGATTACAGATAATGTAAATAATTTTTCTCCCGCTTGCGATGGGATATTAAACGGAATTAATTTTGAGAAATTATCTGATTTTATTTTTTTCGCGGTAACAAGTAAAAATATTATTATTATTAGTTTTGTGATATCGTTTATTTATAATATTGTAGGACTTACTTTTGCAGTAACTGGTAAATTGAGTCCTTTATTTGCAGCGGTTTTGATGCCGTTGAGTTCAATTAGTGTTGTATTATTTACAACATTGGCTACAAATATTGCAGCCAAAAGGAAAGGATTGCTCTAATGTCTGTAATTATAATATTATTAGGTTTTAGTTTATTGGTTGCGGGAGGTTTTCTTGTCGCATTCTTATGGTCGGTTAAGAGCGGACAATTAGACGATCAGCATACTCCATCGATGCGTATATTATTTGATGATAAAATCAAAAAAGAACATAAATAATAATCAATTACGGAGCTTCATAATATGAATGTCGAAAGATTCCGATACGACAATGATATTGTAAGACACTTCACATTCGCAACTGTCTTCTGGGGAATAGTTGGGATGTTGGTCGGATTGATAATTGCTTTTCAATTATTCATTCCGGAATTAAACTTAAATCTGCAATATGTAACATTTGGTCGTATTCGCCCGTTGCACACAAATGCAGTAATCTTTGCTTTTGTTGGTAATGCAATCTTTGCTGGAGTGTATTATTCTCTTCAAAGATTAACAAAAGCAAGAATGTATAGTGATTTCTTGAGTAAATTTCATTTCTGGGGCTGGCAGGCAATAATTGTTTCTGCAGCTATAACTTTAGTACTGGGTTATACCACCAGTAAAGAATATGCCGAATTAGAATGGCCGATAGATATTGCTATTGCGGTTGTTTGGCTTACTTTCGGTATTAATATGTTTGGAACCATTATAAAGAGACGTGAAAAACATATGTATGTTGCTATTTGGTTCTACATTGCAACATTCGTAACGGTAACTGTTCTTCACGTTGTTAACTCATTCGAATTACCGGTTTCATTCCTAAAAAGTTATTCTTTATACGCCGGTGTACAGGATGCATTAGTTCAATGGTGGTACGGACATAATGCTGTGGCGTTCTTTTTAACCACGCCTTACTTAGGACTGATGTATTATTACTTACCAAAAGCGGCTAATCGTCCGGTATATAGTTACAAACTTTCAATACTTCATTTTTGGGCATTGATATTTATCTATATCTGGGCAGGTCCGCATCACTTGCTTTATACCGCATTGCCTGATTGGGCACAATCATTAGGAACGGTTTTTTCAATAATGCTTATTGCTCCTTCCTGGGGTGGAATGTTGAACGGATTGCTCACCCTTCGCGGAGCATGGGATAGAGTAAGGGATGATCCGGTTCTTAAGTTTTTTGTAGTTGCAGTAACTGCTTATGGTATGGCAACATTCGAAGGACCGATGCTTTCGCTCAAGAACGTGAATGCAATTGCTCACTTTACCGATTGGATTATTTCTCACGTTCACGTTGGTGCATTAGGTTGGAACGGATTCCTTACATTCGGTATGTTGTATTGGCTTGTACCGGTTCTATATAGAACCAAACTTTACTCCAAAAAATTAGCCAATATACATTTCTGGCTCGGTACTTTGGGTATTGTTATATATGCTTCTTCAATGTATTGGGCTGGAATTGCACAGTCTTTAATGTGGAAACAATTCACTCCGATGGGAGTTCTCCAGTATCCAAACTTCTTGGAAACAGTAATTCAAATCATTCCGATGTATATGATCCGCGCAATCGGTGGATTGATATATTTCAGTGGAATGATATTATTAACATACAACCTGATTAAAACGGTTAAACAAGGAAACTTTGAATACGAAGTCGAAGCTGAAGCCCCGGCTTTAGTATTAGAAAATGATAAGATGAAAAAAGGAATGGTTCACCGCTGGCTGGAAAAACGTCCTGTTCAATTCACTATTCTGGCTACAATTGCAATCCTTTTCGGATCGCTGGTTGAAATGATTCCTTCTTTCTTGGTAAAATCTAATATACCTACAATTGCAAGCGTAAAACCGTATACTCCTCTGGAATTGGAGGGACGTGACATCTATATTAGAGAAGGATGTAATGTATGTCACTCTCAATTGGTTCGTCCGTTCCGTTCCGAAACAGAGCGTTACGGAGAATATTCCAAAGCCGGCGAGTTTGTTTACGATCATCCATTCTTATGGGGATCTAAACGTACGGGTCCGGATTTGCACAGAGTAGGAGGTAAATACTCAAATCTTTGGCATTATCTCCATTTGGAGAACCCGCGTTCAATGTCGCCCGGGTCAATTATGCCGTCGTATCCATGGCTGCTTGAGCAAGATTTGAATACAGATCTTACACCTAAAAAAATAAGCGCCATGAGAACACTTGGTGTTCCTTATGAAGAAGGATACGAAGATTTTGCAGTTGAAGACCTTAATAAACAAGCAGAGCAAATTGCTGATGATTTGCTCGATAATGGTATTTTTATTGAGCCTAATAAAGAAGTAATTGCTCTTATTGCTTATCTGCAACGTTTAGGTACTGATATAAAAGCCGGAAAGGATAAATAAAATTATGTTTTCTAATTATTTAAGTTCAATTGAAGACGTTGCTAAATATCCTGAGTTCTCGCTGATATTATTTTTTGTAATATTCACGATAATATTGGTGAGAACTCTTCGGATGGATAAAAAATTAGCAGAAGAAATTAATAATATTCCTCTAAATTCAAACGAATTGGAAAATAAAACAGAGAAATAATATGAAAAGATATAAGTTTATAGCATTATTGTTATTCCTATTACAGGCGCCGATATTTGCTGCAGAGGAAGAAACTCGTGACCCTGCAGTGGCATATATTATTGGATTTTCAATTCTACTGATAATCTTTGTGCTTTGGTTAGCCCTTGTTTATTCCGAGAAGAATGATTACAACGGTGAATATTTCCTCCGTCCTTTTGTTGTATTTAAAGAAAAAATGACAAGAGCTACACCGTTGGATAGAGAAAAAGAAGTTCTAATGGATCATAATTACGACGGAATTCGTGAATTGGATAATCCTGTTCCACCGTGGTTCAACTTTCTCTTTTACGGTACTATAACTTTCGCTATTGTATATTTGATTTATTTCCACGTTATAACAGATTGGTCATCTATCGGTGAATATAATGCCGAAATGGAACAGGCAAGAATTCAAAGAGAAATTTTAGTCAGAAGCGGTGTCTTTGTTAACGAAGATAATGTAGTGCAGCTCACAGACGCCGGTGCATTAGCCAGTGGAAAGGATATATTTATGAAGAACTGTTCTTCCTGCCATGGAAACAATGGCGAGGGAGGCGTTGGTCCGAATCTCACTGACGAGTACTGGCTTCATGGCGGAGGAATAAAAAATGTATTTAAGACCATTAAATATGGTGTTCCTCAAAGGGGAATGATCAGCTGGCAATCTCAGTTAGGACCGAAAAAAATTCAAGAAGTAGCAAGTTATATATTGTCTTTGCAAGGGACAAATCCACCTAACGCTAAGGAACCACAAGGGGAGAAATATATAGAGGAGAACGCAGCGGAAAATTCCGGAACATAAAATATGGATTGAAATTATGGAAAAGAATGACTCCTATCGCGATTCCCTTTATACTGTAACTAAGGAGGGAGAGCGTGTTTGGATTTATCCCAAGAAACCAAAAGGAAGATACTATACAGCAAGAACAATTTTAAGTATCTTCCTTATTGCATTTTTAATAGCGGCACCTTTTATAAAAATAGAAGGTCATCCGCTTATGATGTTAAATTTTCTCGAACGTCATTTTGTGATTTTCGGGGTGCCCTTTGGTCCGCACGATTTTTATCTTTTCGTGCTTTTGATGATAGCAACATTTGTATTTATATTTCTATTTACGGTTGTTTACGGTAGAATATTTTGCGGTTGGCTGTGCCCTCAAACAATATTTATGGAAATGGTATTCCGTAAAGTTGAATATTGGATTGAGGGAGATGCTCGTCAACAAAGGGCATTAAACAATTCCCCTTGGGATAGAAAAAAGATATTCAAGAAAGTTAGCAAGCATATAATTTTTTACGGAATATCATTTTTTATCTCAAATATATTTCTCGCTTGGATTATAGGCGGAGATAAATTGATTGAAATCGTTACCGCTCCGCCATCCGAACATTTATCAGGTCTGATTCTGATAACTATATTTTCTTTCGTCTTTTATGCCGTCTTTGCTCGCTTTCGCGAACAAGTATGTACTATGGTTTGTCCTTACGGTAGACTTCAAGGCGTAATGCTCGACCAAAACTCGATTGTTATTGCTTATGATCACGTAAGGGGAGAACCGCGAGGAAAGCTCAAAAGAGGCGAAGAACGCGTTAAAGGGGATTGTATCGACTGCCGTTTGTGTGTTGATGTTTGTCCTACTGGAATTGACATACGAAACGGAACCCAATTGGAATGTGTTAACTGTACTGCATGCATAGATGCCTGTGATGCAGTGATGGAAAAAATAGGCAAGCCCAGAGGATTAATTAGATACGCTTCCAAGAACGAAATTATTTCTAAAGTGCGTAAGAAATTTACTCCTCGTGCTATTGGGTATTCGGTAGTTTTGGTAATATTACTTTCATTGTTTACAGGACTTTTCATGTCCCGTTCTGAAATCGAATTTACAATTTTAAGAACGCCCGGATTACTTTCCCAGGAACAGCCTAATAACAGATTAAGTAATTTATATGATGTCAAATTTATTAATAAAACTTTCAATCCGATTAAAGTCGAATTGAAATTAAAAAATATTGAAGGTGAAATTAAATTAATTGGGCACGATTTAAATGTTGCCCCGCAAGAAGTTGCAGAAGGTAAATTCTTAGTAATCATACCTAAGGATAAAATTAAAAAAGTTAATACACCGATAATTATAGAAGTAAAAGCTGGTGATAAGGTTATCGATTTAGTTAAAACTTCATTTTTAGGAAAAATAAATAGAAAGAAAAAAAATAAATGAAACTCAACTGGGGAACAAACATAGCAATTGTTTATATCCTCTTTGTAATTATATCGGTTAGTATGACTGTATATATGATGAATATGGATGTTGAGTTGGTGACTGATGATTATTATGAGAAGGAACTAGATTATCAGGAAAGAATTAATTCTATAAATAGAACCAACGCACTTGCCGAAAAAGTGGAATTTATGCAACAAGAAAATTCCGTTTCATTAAAATTTCCGAAGCTGTTTCCTTATAATGAAATAAAAGGAGAAGTTCATTTATATCGTCCCTCGGATGAGAAATTGGATGTTTTGCAGGAAATTGAATTAGACAGTACATATACAATGAAAATTGATACCGAAAAATTGATGAGAGGATATTGGAAGATAAAGGTTGACTGGCGTGTAAAATCCGTAAAATATTTTAACGAATTTAAATTGTTTTTATAATGACAGAACTCCTTACCGGATTAGCGATTGGTTTTTTCGGCAGTTTCCACTGTGTTGGAATGTGCGGGCCAATTGCTTTAATCCTTCCTGTAGCCGGAAAGACTTTTGCAATAAGGCTGTTATCCAGGATTCTTTATAATATAGGAAGAATTATCACTTATTCCGCATTAGGATTCCTTTTCGGTTTATTGGGCAGCAGATTCGTTATAAGCGGATTTCAGCAATATATGTCGATTGCTATCGGAATAATTATTTTGATATATCTTCTTTTACCACGCAAAATCAAAACTAAGATTATTCAATTTGGATTTGTACTTCAATTTAATGCTAAAATAAAAAATTCTTTAGGTTATTTCATAAAAAGTAAATCTGTCTTTTCTCTATTTGTAATCGGATTGATTAATGGACTACTTCCTTGCGGGTTTGTTTATATGGGATTAAGCGGAGCAATCGCTTTAGGCGAGCCGCATAATTCTATGTTATTCATGACATTTTTTGGTTTAGGAACATTCCCGGCAATGTTAATAACTTCTATGGCAGGCAATAAAATAAATTTAAGTCTCCGAAAAAAAATAAATAAAATCATTCCTTATTTGGCAGCATTAATGGCTGTATTATTCATTCTTAGAGGATTGAATTTAGGCATACCATATGTTAGCCCGAAATTAAAAACAGTCCAACCGGCAGAAAGATATTGCCAATAAAGTTATCAATGATGTGATTCGACCGGATTGAGTATATCGAGTAAAATTCTTAACTTGAATGAAGAATAATTGATTAATCGGAAAATTTGGATGAATGAAAATATAGTTAAGCAGAGTGAAGACTTTGCCCTGGAGTTAATTCGCAGGAATAACCCTCCGGAGAGACTATATCACGATATTGAGCATACAAAGGATGTAATTCGTATTAGTGCAATACTCGCAGATGCCGCCGGCTGCAGTGATGAGGAGAAGGAGTTGGTTCTAATAGCCGCGGCATTTCATGATACCGGATATGTCGATATAATTGAGGGACATGAAGAAAAATCGGTTGAATACGCCCGTAATTTTCTTGCCGAAAATGACTATCCCCGTGCAAAGATTGATAAAATTTGTAATGCTATTTTAGCTACTAAAATACCTACCGAACCGAAAGATTTAATTTCGGAAATCCTTTGCGATGCCGATTTACATCATGTCGGTACTAAAGAGTTTTTCGAAAAAAATGAATTGTATCGTATTGAGTTAGAAAAAAGAAACGGTGAATTATTCCCCGAAGAAGATTGGCTTAAAACGACTATTGATTTTTTCACAAACCATAAATTCTACACTAAATATGCTAAGGAAAAATATACAGATCAAAAACATGTTAATCTGTTAAAACTTCAAAAGCGCTATAAAAGGATTATAAAAGAAAATGAATTTGAAGAGATTGAAAAAGAAAAGATAGCCGTTGAAAAGAAGAAACTAAAGAAGAAGAAAAAAGAAAATAAAAACGAACGAGTAATTGAAACAATGTTCCGGAACGTGATGAGAACTCACGTTGAATTAAATTTAATGGCGGATAGAAAAGCTAACATAATGATTATAGTAAATAATTTATTACTTGGCGCAATAGCAACAATACTTTTGAGTAAACTCGATTCTAATCCGCATCTTATAATTCCTACAATCGTTCTGACTATTGTTTCTCTTACATCTCTTATATTTGCAGTTCTGGTTACGCGCCCCAGCGTTAACAGCGGAAAATTTACTAAGGAAGATATTCATAATAAAAAAGCTAATCTTCTCTTCTTCGGTAACTTTTTTAATATGAAACTTGACGAATTTACTTGGGGAATGACAGAGTTGATGAACGATAAACAATATTTATACGAGAGTATGATAAAAGATTTCCATCAACTTGGTCAAGTACTTGGTAGGAAGTATAAATATTTAAGGATTTGTTACAATATTTTTATGTACGGAATAATTATTGCGATACTGACGTTTGCAATTTTTATTGCCTTAAATCCCGGACAAACAGAATTATCATCCATTTTATGAAAGGTTCCAGATGAAAACATTGTACCTCGTTCGTCATGCAAAGTCGAGTTGGGAATATGAGGAACTCGATGATTTTGAACGACCTTTGAATAAAAGGGGAAAGCGGGATGCCCCATATATGTCCCGCCTTTTAGCCGAAAAAAATATTTTGCCGGATTTGATGATTTCGAGTCCTGCATTACGTGCTTATTCTACTGCAAGGATATTCGCTAAAAATTTAGGCTATCCAGCAGAAAAATTAATTACCAGCGAATTGTTATACGAATCTCGTGCAGATTGTTATTTTGAAATAATTCATTCGCTGGATGATAAATATAATAGTTTAATGCTATTCAGCCACAATCCCGGAATTACATTCCTTAGCAATGCACTCTCTGATAAATATATTGATAACATACCAACAACAGGGGTTGTATGTATCAATTTGAATGTAGATTCCTGGGATAAGGTTGAAGCAAGTACAGGGGAATTATTATTTTTTGAATATCCGAAAAAATATTATCATTGATAAAACTCAATTATGCAATAAGTCATAATTGAAATATTGATATATAATATTGTCCGAGTACAGCAAAGAATTAACCCCGATTTACATCTTCCGGTTTGAATCTATAAGTTTAAACTTATAGGTTCAAACCTTAGCCATGTTTTATCGGGGGAGCCGTTTATGCATTCGTTTTTTTTCAATAGCATTTTCCGGGGTTATTATGAGTAGACCATAGCACTTGCAATTGGTAGCCAATAAGAATTTTGTGGAGTCTTCCGCTTTCGTATCTTCCTTTAGGAATAATCGTTCTAAATTTATTATCAACAGTTTGAAAATTAATTAATGTTGTAATTAGCAAAGAACTAATAATATTCTATTAAAATGATTTTTTATCCCAACTGATTATTTAACTATTTTGCTAATAGCTTTGAATTCAGGTGTACCGCATACAGTAAGCAATTCGAACAGAATCGATTCTGTTGTTGTTACCTCGCATCCGTTATTCCGCATCCTTTCGAGAGCGGTAATATAATCCATCTCCTTCCTTGAACTGGTAGCGTCTGCTGCAATATCAACTTGGAATCCGTTATGTAATAAATCGAGTGCGGTTTGTTGAACGCAAACATGAGATTCAATTCCGCAAAGAACGATTTGTGATAAGTCATTTTTTATTAATTCTTGAAATAACTCTCCGGCGCCTGAACAGCTAAAAGTTATTTTTTGAATTGCTGTTCCTTCAATTTCTTTCTTAATTGAATCTGCAGTTTCTCCTAATCCTTTCGGATACTGCTCGGTATAATAAATCGGTAGTTCGAGTGTTTTAAATCCTTTTACAAGCTTTAATGTATTTTCTATAACATTTTCTTTGTTTTGCATTACATTCAATATTCTTTCTTGAATGTCAATAATCAATAATGCAGTGCTTTCTTTCTTCAATATTTTAGGATTTCTTTTTACTTCCATATAAATCTCCTTTAATAAATAGGGTCCATGCCATATTTACCGCAAGCATATAAAGTAAGTAGAGTTGTTATATCAATTAAAGCGTTTTTCTCTTCATTTATGGGAATTACTAAATCGTAAACATCTGCCACAAACTTCATATTTCTCAATATTTTTTTTAATTCTGCATAAGAAGGATCACCGTGCCAATTGGCTACTTTGCTTACAATCTTATTTTCATTCCTTCTCATAAAATCTTTAAATGAAATAAAATTATACATCTTATTCGAACGGGGTTTACAAATGGCTATTAAGTCATTGAAATAATCATCCCATTTTTTTGCTAAATCTTCATTGGTGTTTAGCATTAATTGATGTGCTTTCTCCAAGGTAAACTTGGCTTTAGTTTGAACTCTGAAATTCGGAATGAGCGAGTAACCGTCATAGCTTTTCGTTTTGTTTTCTTTGTCAACATATTTCCATCTTCCTATAAGTCTTTTGGATGATTCAATGGAAATAACCTTATCCAATTCCGAATCAATAACAATATATTTACCTTTAGTGTAATTGACCACAGTACACCAGTGTTCCCAATTATTAACGCTTAAAAGAGTAGGGAATCCTTTCTTAAGCTGGTTATTTAAAAGCTGTTTGGCTTCCAACCTGTTATCGGAGTGAAAATATTTCAACTTACATTTATATCTGCGGGCAGCTCTTGCTAAACCTATTTCGTCTGTGCCAGCCCACCATGTGCTTCCTGCCGTCAGTGCAATTTCTTTTTCATTTTTAAATATACCCAACATTACCAACGCATACTTGAGTGCGAATGGTCCGCATCTATATTTATCTGGCTGAGGATAGAAACTCATATCATATTAGTATTGAAAATTATTTGTTCTTAAAGATAATAAATCTTTTGATAAGGGTTTTTATTTTGATTAGTTTAACGCTCAAAAAATTGGAATTGTATGAAAGTAGCTGTTGTATATAACGAAGTCTATTCCGAAATTGAAGACGGATACATAACTGAATTTCCTAACGACTTGGGGTTCAAACCATATTTTGATATTGAAGAAAGCGATCCGATAAAAGAATATGAAGAGATCGCTAAACGACTACGCCGCGTTGGTTACGATGCCTATATCCTAAATATTCTCGATGATTATAATTTGTTTTTAGAAGATATAAAGAAAAATAAGCCTGATGTAATCTTTAATTTTGTTGAAATCTACAAGGACGATGCAACTCTTGAAATGAGTTTTGCTGGGATGTATGAATTACTCCACATTCCATATACAGGCGCTCCACCGATAACATTGGGAACCTGTCAGAATAAAGAATTGACTAAGAGAATTTTGCAATCTTTCGGAATACCGACACCTGCATTTCAGCTAATATCCGAAATTAAAAATGATTATGATATTCGAATTAATTATCCAATTATTGTTAAACCTGTTAAAGAAGATGCAAGCGTTGGGACAGAAAATGAATCGATAGTCGAAAATTATGAAGCATTAAAAAATAGGATTCACTACGTCCTTACTGAGTATGAACAGCCTGCATTGATTGAAGAATATATTGATGGACGTGAGTTAAACGTAGCGGTATTGGGAGATGAAGAATTGCGCGTTCTTCCTATAAGTGAAATTGATTTTTCCCGAATGCCGGATCATCTTTATAATATAGTTAGTTATCAAGCAAAGTGGGATCCTTTGCACGAAGCATATCACAAAACTATTCCAATTTGCCCCGCAAAGCTTCCTAAAAAAGTTGAAGAGGAGGCTAAAACTATTGCTTTGAAAGCTTTTCGGACTATGGGATGCAGAGATTATGCAAGAGTGGATATGCGTCTTTCGAAAGATAAAAAATTATATGTACTTGAAGTGAATCCCAATCCCGATTTAACCGAAGACGCAGGTTTTATGCGTTCTATGAAACAAGCCGGGTATTCTTATCAACGTGCGTTAAAGACTATTGTAGACCTTGCTGCCAAAAGAGGCGGACTATTGAAATAAGACGATATTCAAGAGTTATTCACCGATAAAAAGTTGATCATCCTCATCAGCCGGCAGTTCTTGAACATTTCGCAATTTTCTTTCAATTGCACGGCTTCTCACTGCTGCGTCTTCTATTGTATTTGTAGCTTCTTGAAGTTTTTTCTTCGTCTTATCCAGTATTGTTCCGAATTTTCCAAATTCAGTTTTCACTCCGCTTAAAATTTTCCACACTTCGCTCGAACGTTTTTCTATGGCTAATGTGCGGAAGCCCATTTGAAGGCTGTTTAACAGTGCAGCTAAAGTAGTTGGTCCTGCGAGAGTTATTCTATGTTCCCTCTGTAAAAATTCGGCTAAACCCGGTGTACGTAAAACTTCTGCGTATAAACCCTCCACCGGTAAAAACATTATTGCAAAATCTGTTGTATGCGGAGGATCAACGTATTTTTCGGAAATCTTTTTAGCTTCCGCTTTAATTCTTCTTTCAATTGCTTTAGCAGCATCGTTAACGGCTGTAATATCGCCACTATCTTGAGCTTCCTGTAAACGATGATAATCTTCGATAGGAAACTTCGCATCAATAGGTAACCAAACAATTTCATCCGAATTGTTTCTGCCGGGTAGTTTAATTGCTATTTCAACTCTATCAGAGCTGCCTTTTTTTGTTGCTACATTCTTTTCATACTGTTCTCTGTTGAGTATTTGATCTATTATATTCTCGAGCTGCACTTCGCCCCAGCCGCCGCGAGTTTTGACGTTGGTAAGCACGTTTTTCAAATCGCCCACGCCGCGTGCCAACTCTTGCATATCACCCAAGCCTTTATAAACTTGCTCTAATCTCTCACTTACAATTTTGAATGATTCTCCCAATCTCTTTTCCAGCGTATCATGCAGTTTTTCATCAACGGTAACTCGCATTTCCTCCAATTTCTTCTCGTTCTTTTCCTGCAGTTCTTTAAGCTGTTTATCCACTTTGTCTCTTAACTGGTCGAATTTATCTTCAAACCTTGAAGTGAGCGTGCTTAGTTGATCGGAAAATATTTTTAGTTGTTTCTCCTGCGCTTCGGCGGTATCTTTCATTCGGCCGGTAAGTTGATCAGTAAAAAATTTAATAGAGTTGCTCAATTCCTCTCTTTCGGATTTTGCGTTTCGGGTGGCTTCTTCACGGTTCCTTGTGAATTCGTCTTTAAGAATTTTTTCGCTTCGTTCGTTACCCGAATCAATCGTATCCCGCAGCGAGTTCAGAAGTTCGTCAATTCTACCGTCCTCTTTTTTCTTTTTTAATAGAACCAGCGTAAACAGAGCTATTACAAATATCGCGGCTAATAGCGCCAGAGAAATTACTTCCAACATTTTGTCCTCAAAAATTTTTTTTATTTAGAATACTCAAAATAAGCAATTGCGGGATAATAAGTGAAGCACCTCGATGCACTGGTATTGTTTTTAGTCGTCGGTGATTTGTAATTCCTTATAATTATTTAGTGAAATTGTAATTAGGCGGGAGGAGAAGAATAGTTAAATGGTTAAATTGCCCGAAGCTTTCTTTGTGGTTAAAGAAAAATAAGAAATACAATCCGCGAAAATCCGTTTTCTATGAAAGCCTCGCTAGTCTCATTTTCTCATTGTCTCACGGTCTTTCCATCAAGGGGATAGATTGCTTCACTTCGTTTCGCTCACAATGACGTTTCCCTTTGTATTATTTAGTCATTGCGAGGAGTTTACGACGAAGCAATCTGTCGTGCTTATCGTAATTTAATAATAACAAATTATATGAAAGAGTGTCATCTACTTGGCGTTCCGCTCAGAATGACCGTACTCTATTTGTAACAAAACCCGTTCGCGAAAATCCGTTGTATTCACGTCCAATCAAAGCCGTTCGTTTCACGCAAAGAACGTTAAACATATTTTCGCTCCTCCGTTTGAAATAAAAAGCAGAGCAATCGCCCCGCTTTCTCACATCTTACTTCTCACTTCTCATCTTCTAACTTCTTATTTCTAGTTTCTAGTTTCTTGTTCCAACTTTTCAGACCACCTAAATTAAAATACTAACCAAGATAACGACCCAAAAAATAATTATCTTTGAGCATTACATTATTCAATTACTTACAATTAAATTAATGAAGAAACTAATTTCCGGGATAGTAACATTTATTATCATTGCTGCTGCATTTTTGCTGACTGCAAAATATATGATCGAATCTTCCTTTCCCGAATACGACGGCGAAATTCAATGCGAGGGGATAGAGCAGAACGTTGATATATACCGGGAATCATCGGGCATTCCGGTAATTTACGCTTCGAGCGAAACTGACGCTGCATTTGCCTTAGGTTATGTGCACGCACAGGAGAGATTTTTCCAGATGGAATTAATGCGCAGAGCCGTTGAGGGTAGATTGAGTGAAGTTATAGGAGAAAAAACGGTTGATATTGATATTGTTTTTAGAACCCTTGGATTATTCGAAGCGGCAAAAGCTTCGGAGGAAATACTATCCGATGAAACTAAAATAATACTCAACTCCTATTCTAATGGGATAAATAAATACTTAGAGGAAAATAAAAATAAAATATCTATAGAATTTGATTTGCTGGATTATTCTCCTGAAAAATGGGAACCAGTTCATACAATTGCCATAGGCAAATTGTTGGCTTGGGAGCTCAATTTAAGTTGGTGGATTGATGCAGCTCTTATTGATGTTGCTAAATTATTAAGTCCTGAAGAATTAAAAGATATATTGCCATATGATATTTCATTGGCAAGAGCAAAAAGCATTTCAGAATTACTTAAGCAAAACAAGTCATTGGATAGATTTCTTAGCGTTAATAAAAGCGCTCAAAAATTATTAAGTTTTTCATCTAATTCAATCGGGTCAAACGGATGGGCAATAGATTCGGGGCTTGCGGTAAAAGGCAAACCGATAATCGCAAATGATACTCACCTTGCTTTAAGCTTGCCGGATAAGTGGTTATTTGTAGTTGAGCATCTGAATGATTATTCCATTGCGGGATTTACTCTTCCCGGAGTTCCCTCGGTGATAATTGGAACAAATAAAAAAATTGCATGGGGACTTACTAATTTAATGGCAGACCAATGCGATTATTACGTCGAGAAAATTGATACATCTACAGAAAGCTATTTTTTCAATAATAAGTGGCGAAAACTGATTGTTAAAACGGAAAATATTAAAATTAAAAATGCCCAAAGTATTGAAATAAAAATTTATAAAACAATTCACGGACCAATTGTTACAGGGCGGCATATCTTTAACTACTTATATAAAGATTTGCCCTTAAGTAACAATGAGATAAGTATTGCCTGGAGCGCTTTATCTCAGAATGATGATATTGAATGTTTCTGGAAGGTTAATAGAGCGGATGACTGGGAATCATTCAGGAATGCATTAGTAAATTTTAGTTCACCTGCGCAGAATTTTATCTATGCCGACTATAAAGGAAACATAGGGCTGCAATCTGTAGGGAAGATACCAATTCGCTCTTTGCCCGGAATGTTTGTATATGACGGAACAAAAGATAATTGGAAAGGATTTTTACCATTCGAGAAAATGCCCGCGGTATTCAATCCGGTGAGTGGTTTTATCGCCAATGCAAATAATGAACCGATAAAAGGTAGTGGTAATTATATCTCGAATCTATGGGAGCCTTCTTCCAGAATAAGAAGAATTACAGAATTGCTGAGTATAAGCAAGAAGTTTGACGCAAATGATTTTAAGAGTTTTCAGAGAGATCTCTATTCCGATTACCCGAAAAAATTTATTCGGGCAATTAATAACGCGTTCAGCAATACAAAATTAAATGATGAAAATTTGAAGTTAACTTTGGAATTATTAAATCAATGGGATTATAAATATTCCAAGTATACGCAGCCAGCAGCAATATTCGAAGTGTTCCTGCATAAATTGCTGAAAAATTTATTTGCCGATGAATTGGGAGAACCGGTTTTGAATGAATTTTCTTTTATATCCAATGTTCCTTTTTTGAGTGCTGCTAAACTTCTTGATATAAAATCTTCTTTATGGGATAACAAAGCAACCGGTGATATAATTGAGCGTAAGAATAATATAATAAGACAAAGTTTATTGGAAGCTATTATTTATTTGGAAAATAACCTCGGGAAAGACCCGGCAAATTGGCAATGGGGAAGGTTGCATAAAATAACTTTAAAGCATCCGTTCAATGGTATCAATAATTTAATTGACGAAAATTTTAACATCGGTGAATATGAAATGGACGGTTCAGGAACTACCTTATTAAATTCCGGCTATTCATTTAATGAGCCGTTTAATGTAGAACTTGGTTCGGCAATGCGAATGATTTACGATTTTTCAGATACTGAGCATTTATACTTAATTCAACCTTCAGGTATTTCAGGTCATCCGCAAAGTGAATTTTATGGGAATATGACAGAGAGATGGTTGGAGGGAAAATATATTAAAGTAAGTTTGAATGAAACCGATGTAATAGATTCTCAAAAATTAACACTTATACCCCGCTAAAGAGAAGTTTATTATATAAATTCTTAAATTTAAATTCTAATTTTATAGGGATTACAAATGAAAGTAACTGAACATCTTGCAAAAGCCAACGATACTCTTATAAGTTTTGAAATAATTCCACCCAAAAGGGGCGGGGATATAAAACAATTATTATCGGTTCTTGATGAAATTATTAAATATAAACCGCCTTTTATAGATATTACTAGTCATGCTGCCGAGGTTGTATATGAAGAAACTCCCGATGGCGGATTCAAGATGAAAGTAAAGAGGAAACGTCCCGGTACTCTTGGCATTTGCGCTTTGATTCAGAATAAATACAATGTTGACGCCGTTCCGCATGTAATTTGTCAAGGCTTTACGAAAGAAGAGACGGAAGATTTTTTAATTGAACTTCATTACCTTGGAATAGATAACGTATTGGCAATTCGCGGTGATGATTCGGGATTCAAAAAACCGGTGAAATTTGGGAGAAGTGTCAATCAATATGCACTCGATTTAGTACAACAGATTTCCGATATGAATATGGGGAAATATCTGGAAAAATCCCTTTTAGATGCAGAGCCGATGGATTTTTGTATCGGAATTGGCGGGTATCCCGAAAAACATTTCGAATCTCCGAATTTAAAGACTGATATTAAGTTTACAAAAGAAAAAATTAAAGCCGGAGCCGATTATATTGTAACTCAGATGTTTTATGACAACTCACGCTTTTTTGATTATGTAAAGATGTGTGAGTCGGAAGGTGTGGATGTTCCCATAATTCCCGGACTGAAAATATTAACATCCAAAGCTCAAGTTACTTCATTGCCTAAAAATTTCTTCATCGATATACCGAGCGAATTAGCAGAAGAAGTTCTTGCTGCAAAGAACGAACACGTTGTTGAGATTGGCGTTGAATGGGCAGCTAAACAAGTTGAAGATTTATTAAATCATAATGTTCCCGCTATACATTTTTATATTATGCAGAATTCTAATCCAATAAAAATGCTGATGGAAAAATTAAAATTATAAAGGCAAATAAATGGTAAACCCAAAAAGAAGAAATTTGTTCGCTGGAAAACAGAAAAAACTAAAATGGGGTGTTGCCGGCTGTGGAAAATTTACAGAAACTATCATGCTTCCGCTACTGAATCAGCTCAATAAAAGTATGGTCGTTTCTATCTATTCATCGGATAAGAATCGTGTTAAATCTTTAGCTCATAAATTTTCTATCGACAATTATTTCTCGGACTTCAAAAGCTTTATTGAGTCTGATTTCGACGTGATTTATATCGGCAGTGCAAATCATGATCACTATCAACAAGTAATTGAAGCTGCCGCAGCAGGAAAGCATATTTTATGTGAAAAGCCGTTGGCTCTTAATGTATCCGAAGCTGAAAAAATGGTTGAAGCTTCCGAAAGAAATAATGTTTATCTCAGCATTAATTATTTGCATCGTTTCCATCCGCTTGTTCGCAAGGCTAAAGAATTGGTAAATAACGGATTGTTGGGGAAAATAGTTTCTGTTGAAGCTTCATTTAATTTTGATTATCCACCCAATTCGAATTATAGATTTTCTGCTGAGAAGGGCGGCGGACCGTTGATGGATGTTGGTACTCATATGATAGATCTTTTAAGATTCTTAAATGGTGAGATAATCGAAGCTAAAGGATTTAAAGATAATATTATTTATCACAGTGATGTGGAAGATTTTGCCGGAGGGATTTTTAAGTTCGAATCACCCGGATATGGATATATTAATGTTTCATTTAATGCAAGAAAAGCCCCAAATCAAATTTATATTTTAGGTCATCAGGGATATATAACTATTGACAGGGTAATTGCCTCCAAAAATGCCTCTGCTAAATTAACAATTGACCTTTGTGGCGAAGCAAGAAAAACATTCCGACGCCGTTCCAATCTGTTATTGACACGAATAAAAGAATTTCAAAAATCCGTCCTCGCGGGAGAAACTCCCGAAGTTACTGGTATCGATGGATTAAATAATATTAAAATTATGGAAATGTTGAGTAAAAATGCGCTTGATTGATGAATTAATTAATTACTGCCATAGAGTTTATAGTAAAGAATTTGTTTCAGCTTACGATGGTAATCTTTCTTTAAGAACTCCGGATAATACAATTCTTATTACAAGATCGGCTGTTTGCAAAGGTGATGTAAAAGAAGAAGATATTTTAGAGATAGATTTGAACGGAAAAATAATTTCGGGGAACGGCAAGGTTTCTACCGAAGCTAAAATCCATTTATTGGCATACAACAGCCGTAAGGATATTAATGCAGTTGTTCATACTCATCCGCCTTATGCAACAGCTTTTGCAACTGTTGGCGAAAGGCTGGACAGACCGGTTTTCCCAGAAGTAATTCTCTCAATTGGAAAAGTGCCTATTTGTAAATACGGTACCCCTTCAACCGATGAATTGCCGAATTCTATGAAACCGCATATTGAGTATGCTTGGGCGATGCTTTTAGAGAACCACGGCGCAGTTACATTCGGACGTTCAATCGAAGAAGCTTATTTCAAAACCGAAAAACTTGAACATGCTGCGAAAACTCTTTTTATAGCCAGATGTATGGGTAGAGAAAAATCTTTACCCAGAAATAAAGTTAAGGAATTATACGATATTGCATATTCCGTTTACGGAATTAAAATTGACAAGAGAAACAGACTCGATTACTAAGGAGCTTTAATGAAAGTAGCTTTGATAATTGGTGGCATTTCGGCTGAAAGAGAGGTATCGCTCCTTTCGGGCAAAGCTATGTTAAATGCGTTGAAAGAATTAAAAGTTGATTATAAAATTGTAGATCCCGCTTTTGGCGTAAATCAACCGAAAGAAGAGAACGAATTTTTTGAGGTGAAAAATAATCCTGGTGACAGCAAAAAATATATCGAATGTATTCAATCGGATATTTTTGATGATGTAGATGTTGCTTTATTAGGTTTACACGGACATTACGGCGAAGACGGTATGATCCAAGCGTTGCTGGAGATGCGGAAGATTAAATATACCGGATCGGATGTTTTATCTAGCGCTTTAGCAATGGATAAATCTATGTCTAAAATTATGTTTCAGCATTACAATGTCACTACCCCCAAATGGTTTGTAGTAAAATCATTTGAAAAAGATGTAGATTTGATAATAGAAAAGATCGATAAGTTTTTTGGCTATCCCTGCATAATAAAACCAAATCAACAAGGATCCACTATCGGGTTAACAGTATGTGAAAATAGAAATATGGTATTTGATGCCGTAGAATTGGCATTTACCTACGATAAGAGTGTTTTGGTTGAAGAATATATCGAAGGAAGAGAATTAACGGTTGGTATATTAGAGAATCATACATTCCCGGTTCTCGAAATTGTACCGAAACATAAGCTATATGATTACGAATGCAAATATACGGATGGAATGAGCGAGTATCTCGTCCCGGCGAATATTCCTGAAGAATTAAACAAACATATTCGCCATCAAGCATTACTTGCTTTTTATTCTGTAGGTTGTAAAAATTATGCGCGAGTAGATTTTATCGTTGATAAAGATCTCAATACTTATTGTCTTGAAGTAAATACTTTACCCGGTATGACAAAACATTCTTTGCTGCCTAAAATGGCTGCAGCAGAAGGAATATCTTTCCCAACATTAATAAAAAACATAATCGATTTGGCTTTTTAATGGCTGCGAAAAAGAAAAAACAAAGGAACTATTTTTCCTTAATGTTAATTATTGTGTTGGCGGTAATGATATTTTATTTGCTCTTCAATCCCAAAGGTATACTTACATATTTGAAGTTAAAGAATGAAGTAGCAAGTGTTAAGTCGGAAATAGCCGAGACAGAGGAACAGATTAAAAAATTAGAGAATGAAATAGACTCGTTAACAAACAGTGATTTTACAATCGAAAAGGTAGCGCGGGAAAGATATTATATGCAAAAACCGAATGAGCAAGTTTATTCAATTGAGAAAGACTCCGGTTACTGATGAAAGAAATTCCGCAAATACCGTTAGCCGAACGGGTTAGACCTAAGTCTCTCGACGAATTCCAAGGGCAGAGTCATCTGGTGGGTAATGGCAAGCCTTTACGTCAAATGATAGAATCCGATAATCTTAATTCCTTTATTCTGTGGGGACCGCCCGGAACGGGAAAGACTACTTTGGCGAGAATAATTTCGGAAACAACCAATTCCGAATTCCATCAAATAAACGCTGTATCTTCCGGTGTTAAGGAAATCCGGGAAATTATAAAACGCGCGAAAAACAATCTGCTTTATCATAAAAAAACCGTTCTGTTCATCGACGAAATTCACCGTTTCAATAAAGCGCAGCAGGACGCGCTTCTTTCATCGGTAGAATCGGGCGAAATAATTTTGATCGGTGCTACAACCGAAAACCCTTCATTCGAAGTTATTCCCGCACTCCGTTCTCGCGCGAGGACTTACGTTCTAAATGAATTAACCAAAAAAGATTTGGAAAGCATAATCGATAACGCTTTAACTAAAGACGAATTCCTCAGTTCGTTGAATATAACCGAAGTGGATAGGGAATTTCTCATTTACATCAGTGGCGGTGATGCCCGTGTTCTTTTAAGCATATTGGAAGACGCAGTAATAAGCAAAGCGTACGAAGAGGAAATTGCGATTACCAAAGAAGTAATTGAAAACATTGTACAAAAGAAAAATATAATTTACGATAAAAGCGGAGAGGAGCATTACAACATAATTTCGGCTTTCATTAAAAGTATACGCGGTAGTGACCCCGACGCGGCGTTATATTGGATGGCGCGAATGTTGGAAGGGGGAGAAGACCCGCTGTTTATTGCAAGACGATTGGTTGTATTGGCTTCGGAAGATATTGGCAACGCTGCTCCCAACGGTTTGGTTCTGGCGGAAGCGGCTTTCAGCGCGGTGCATAAAATCGGTATGCCCGAAGCGCGAATTATTCTTGCTCAGTGTGTTACGTATCTCGCTTCGGCGCCTAAGAGCAACGCATCGTATATGGCTGTAAAGGCTGCCTACCGAGACGTTAAAGAAAAACCCCTCTATCCCGTGCCGCTAAAACTACGCAACGCCCCGACGAATTTGATGAAGGAACTCGGCTATCACAAAGGCTACAAATACGCTCACGAAGGAGAAAATAATTTTGTGGATGAAAACTACTTTCCCGACGAAATGAAGCCCACGCAATATTACCACCCCACCGATAACGGAATAGAGAAGAGTTTGAAAGAGAGGCTGAAAGCCTTGTGGAAGGGAAGGAAGAAATACTGAATGAATTCCTTCTCGAGATGATTTGATAGAACACAGATGACACTGATTTCACGGATTTTCACGGATGAGATTAGTTGCAAGTAGAGTACAGTCATTCTGAACAGAACGAAGTGCCGAGTGAAGGACAATCTTTAATATATTTTGTTATTATTAAATTACGATTAGCACGGCAGATTACTTCGTCGTAAACTCCTCGCAATGACTGAATAATACAAAGAGAAACGTCATTGCGAGCGAAACGAAGTGAAGCGAAGCAATCTATTGCATTTTACACAATGCTAAAAATAGTTCCGCAATTAAAACCTCCTCAAGCTATTCTAAATGACAAAAAAATATTATTTTCTTAAATTTTATCTATGGATAAAAAAGGCTATATCTACATAGTAACCAACAAAAACAACACAACTCTTTATACGGGAGTAACAACCGACCTAACAAGAAGAATTTACGAGCACAAAAATCATATAATTGATGGCTTCAGTAAAAGGTACAATTTAAATAAATTGGTTTATTATGAAGAATTTATCAATATTCAGGATGCAATCGAAAGGGAAAAACAAATAAAAGCAGGCTCAAGAAAAAAGAAAGAGGACTTAATAAATTCAATCAATCCTGGATGGTGTGACTTATCCACCGATTGGTTTTAGTATTGTTTGCAGATGCAATTATGAATAACGTTACAGATTGCTTCGTCGTAAACTCCTCGCAATGACTGAATAATACAAAGAGAAACGTCATTGCGAGCGAAACGAAGTGAAGCGAAGCAATCTATCCCCTTGATGGAAAGACCGTAAGGCTATGAGAAAATGAGATTTTGAGACAAGACGACAATGAGACAAGCAAGGTTTTCATAGAATTAAGATTTTCGATGATGGGATTTCCTTTCGCCAGGCAGAATCTTTCAATTCACAGAGTCCTTCGGACATTAAAACTAGAAATAAAAAACAAGAAACAAGAAAAAACTTTGTATTAATTGCGAGAGAGAATTAACTAAATGTAAATCTGTGTTATAATCATAACTGATTATGAAAATAAGCATTCCACTCTTCCTTTCGGATTGCGGATACCATCGCCGTATCAACTTGAAAGCACTATTAAAGCTTTGCAAACAACTTTCCCGGATACTGTCTCACTGCGCCTTTGAATTCGAGTCCGAGCAAATGCACAAGGCAGTCAGCGGTGCTCATCCCGGTTCTTTCGGCAATAATATCAATGTGGATTGGTTCCGTATCCAATGTTTCGAAAATTTTTTCTTCAAACAAATTCAACTGTAGTTTGTCTTTGGAAATAATTTTCTTTTCAGCAGTTTCGATCAAATTTAATTCAACTAAAATATCCTCCGTATTTTGTACAAGTTTAGCCTGCCCCTTTTTTATCAGAAGATTAGTCCCTCCGCTACTAACCGAATCAATATTACCTGGAATTGCAAAAACTTCCCTACCTTGATCCAGAGCGTATTCGGCTGTGTGCATAGCACCGCCTTGAATTCTAGTTTCGACAATTAATGTTCCTAAAGATAATCCGGAAATAATTCGGTTGCGTTTTGGAAAATTTTGCGCATCCGGTTTAGTCCCAATAGGATATTCGGAAATTATTAAGCCGTTCTTTGCAATATCATAGTATAGCTCCTTATTCTCGGGGGGATATATTACATCAATGCCCGAGCCCGTCACAGCTATTGTTTTCCCGGAATTTTTAAGTGACGCTTTGTGAGCAATCGAATCAATTCCCCTTGCTAATCCACTTACAATTGTTATTCCTTGTTTACTCAATTCGGTTGAATATTTGGCTGCAATTTTTTTACCGTAAAGCGAAGGTCTCCGTGTACCTACAATTGCTACACAATTTGAATTACTTAATGAAAGATCCCCGATGTAATACAGTATTAATGGGGGTGCGAATATATTCTTAAGTCTAATGGGGTAGTCTTGTTCCCAAAGCGTGATAAAATTAATTCCTAATTCATCTAATCGCTTGGCTTCTTCTTCATATTTCTTACCGCTCATTTTAAAATTGTTTTGTGCTTTTACGATTTTCTTGGCTGTTTCAGCACTAAAGCCGTTGAGATTGGAAATATTTTGAATTGTAAGGGCATCCTCAATCCCGAATTTTTGGATTAATGTAAAGAGCCTCGCAACTTTATGAGGACCAATTGAAGGTATTTCGAGAAGAGTTCGAATTAACGAGAAAAGTTTTAATCTATTTGAAAACAATTAAATGTTAATTATTGTTGAACGTCAATGTCATCCACAACGGCAACAATCATTGTATTTACCGGAGCTCTATTATGCCCTAAGATTTGCATAACTGCAGCTCCCTCCTTTACAACCAGAACGGTGTCTCCGATTCCGGCATCCACAGTATCAATAGCAATTGAATCTTTATTTCCAATAAAACTTCCGTTCAAATCAATCGGATGAATAAGGAGCAATTTATGCCCCTTAAGTTCTTCATCTTTTTGAGTGGCAACTAAATTACCTTTAACTTTGGCTAGGAACATCTTTGTTTTCTACTGTTTGGGGCTTTTTCTTTTTGTAGAATATAGCTAAAGGGAAAACAATTACATAAGCAATTAAAAGTACAATGGGGGAAACAGATAGCGATAATGGATTATCCCAAGGGGATTGAGTCATTAAATAATTTCCAATAATCAATATCACAACCCCTAATAATAATAATAAGTAATTTTCCTTTTGCCAATAATTTTTGAAAGGGGATTCTGAGGAAGTCTTTTTTAATTTTCTACTTTTTCTAACAGATTTTGCCATAAAAATCACCTATGTTTTAGTAAATTAAAAGCCCAGTGATGGGGGGAAACACTGGGCAAAAAGTTAAAAAAGCCTTTAAGACTCTTAAAACAATAAATATAAAAATAAACTACAGAGTAGTAATTGTCAAGATTTAATTCTGAATATTATAAACGATCTTTCTTATAGTATCATATTGAAGATATGGGTACTCTTCTCGAAGGACAGCGATAGCTTCATTAGCTGCAATTTTACTTTCCCTCAATAATTTAAACTTTCTGCGAATCAAGTGATCACGCAAAGTTTTCTTATTGAAAAGGTTGCGTTCCTCTAAAATTTTGTAAATTTCGTCACTAATAAGATCGGAAAGGGGATTCGTGAAATCTTTTGATTCTGGGCTTTTCATGATATTTTTCCTTTCAATTAGTTTGTAAATGAGTAAAGCCCGTAGAAATTTTTATATAATACCTCCAAAATTTTAACTTTTTTAACACTTTATTTGACTTTTAGTTCCCAAATTATATATTTGCACGCTCAATTTAATTTAATATTACACAAATTAAAGTAAAGTTCTTTACAATACTGTTTGAGTTATGAAAGCCCGCTAGAGAAAAGCGGAAATAAAAAATGAAAAAATTTTCGAATTTTTTCATTTTTTATTTGCATAATTCAAAAGAAAGTTGTAACTTTAAATTTGTGTTTTGAATGATTTTGTACTTTGATTCGATGAAAAAAATGACGGACAGAAAAGAATTTTCTTGACAAAGTGAATGAGTTGATGTATTTTTGGAGTCCGTTTCAAAAGTTCTTTGACAGAGTGAGTGACTAAAGAAATTTAGGGTTCTCAATAAAGATTACACAATTTTTTTGAATTTACAACGGAGAGTTTGATCCTGGCTCAGGACGAACGCTGGCGGCGTGCTTAACAC
>CAZNJB010000040.1:0-27967 GCA_964573255.1 uncultured Melioribacteraceae bacterium | reverse complement strand
GCACGGGAGAACTCCCACTAGACCCTGAACCTAGCGCGTCTACCAATTCCGCCATCCGGGCGCTGAATAATTAAAATATAAAAAACAACTGTAAAAATAGAAACATTTATAATGATTTTAAAGAGAATCATTCAGAATTTCTAATGCCTCGTGTGAAGTTGAATCCGGAATCAAATATTTTGGATTAATTTTTATAGTAGTATCCCTTTCCGAATTAAACAAAGGAGGCAAATCTTTTATATTTATAATATCTCTATATTCTCCCGAAGAACAGTCTTCGGAATATAATCTTGGAGTACCTAACTCAAAAATGGATTCTGCACAGAATCTAACTTTAACCACGTTACCGCTTGTAGGAGGCTCAAAATATTCCATCGGTAAATCGAGTGAATCATATGTTTCCCTCATAAAGTTAGACCAAATCGGATTTGCAGCCTTAGCTCCCTGTCCGTAACTTCCGGTGAATTTAATTCGGTTATCGTCGAAACCTACCCAAACACCTCCGGCTAATTGAGGAGTATAGCCTACAAACCATGCATCTGAATAATCTTGTGTAGTACCGGTCTTACCGGCTGCAGGTCTTCGGAAATTGTGAATAACCCTGGTTCTGATAGCAGTACCTTCATTTACTACTGTTTCTAACATATTAGTAATTATGTAAGCATCTTCCGCTGTAATTGCTTCACGAGTTTTCGGGAAAAAATTATCAATTATAATCCCATCCTTATCTTCAATTTGAACCACAGCCATCGGCTCGTTGTAAATCCCTTTATTGCCAAATGTAGCATATACGGATGTAAGTTCCATCGGCGATACACCGGAAGTACCCAGGGCAATAGATGGTACTAAGTCAAGTTTACTTTTTATGCCTAATTTTTTGGCTATCAGTCCCACCTTCCATAGCTGAACGTAATCCTCAATTATTAATCTCGCACTGACTAAGTTGATTGAATGCTTCAGAGCTTCGCGCAGAGGAGTAAATCCGCCGGTGGATTCGTCAAAGTTTTTAGGTGACCAACCATTGTAATCAAATGGTTGATTCAAAATTGGATATGCCGGATAAAGTCCATTGTCAATAGCTACTGTATAGATTATAGGTTTAAAAGCAGAACCCGGCTGACGTCTAATCTGAGTTGTGCGATTTAATCCGTGCTTTTCCTTAGAATCTCTGCCGCCAACCATCGTTCTAATTTCACCGCTCTTTACATCAAGGACTATAAATCCAACTTCAATTTTCTGAGCTTCCCTTTTAACGGAATCAATAAAAGATTTTTTACTTTTCAGTGAATTATAAATTTTTTCTTTTTCTTTTGCACTCTTTGCTCTTCTATATTTAATTGTTCTTTTTATTGCTTTGTCCAGCAAATCTTCCAGAAGTTCTTTATTTTCACTCCAATTCCAATTTTTATCGAACGTTTTTTGAAACTCATCAAGATGCTCTTTTACAACGCGATTAGCAATTTTTTGCATTCGGGTATCGAGAGTAGTTTTAATGGTTAAACCATCTTCATAAATATCAAAATTATATTTCTCCGACAGTTTACTCAACTGACGACGGACATATTCAACAAAATGAGGAGCAATTGTGGATTGAGATCCTTCGGCTACATCGGCTCTCCTTACCTCAATTGGTTCGGCTTTCAATTTATCGTATTCTTCGCGACTAATCATACCAACATCATACATATTGTACATTACAAGATTTCGCCGTTGCAAAGAATAGTTATAATTTCTGAATGGATCGTATCTTAAAGGAGACTTCAGAAGAGCAACGAGAACTGCACATTCGGGAATTGATAATTGAGATATATTCTTGCCAAAATAAGTTTGTGCAGCAACACCAACGCCATGCGCCCCTCGGCCAAAATAGGAAATGTTCAAATACATCTCCAAAATTTCACGTTTGGTATAAGATTTTTCCAATTCAACGGATGTAATCCATTCCCTGATTTTACGAACTCCGGTATCGAAAAGTGTTTCTTTTCTATATTTTAATTCAAATAAATTCTTCGCCAACTGCTGGGTAATCGTACTTGCGCCTTCTTTCTTGAATAAGAGTATATTTTTTATCATTGCTTTGATGAAACGCTGCAAGTCAACGCCCCAATGATTGTAAAAGTTTCTATCTTCTGTTGCTACTAATGCATTTATTAGATGTTTAGGGATACTATCAATTGGCGTATATATCCTGTTCTGACGGAAAAATCTGCCAATCAGCTCACCGTCGGAACTGTAAACCTTACTCGCAAGTTGTGGTTTCGGATTTTCCAGTTCTTCGAAGGATGGCAGTCCGCTGGTAACATAATCAAAGAAAAAATAACCGCCTGTCCCGGAAGAAATAAGAATGATAATTAAAATCAGCCGCACTAAAAATCTATTTCTTTTCTTTCTCTTATTCTTTTTAGCCATTATTTTTCCAAATCAATAATCTCAAAATTATTCCCGTCAAATTTACCGTAACAAGGTTTGTCCAACCATGAACCTAAATTAACATAAAAACCGTTTTTAAATTTTTCGAACCTTCTTCTGTGGGAATGCCCGAAAAGCACGTAATCGACGCCATTCTCAATTTTCTGTTTAGCTACCTCAAATAGAGAATCGCTCTCGCCGTAATTTTTTGATTCGGTGTAATTTCTACTCGTTTTGGATGAAGAACTAGCAATCCAAATTCCGAGATCGGGATGAACAAATGAAAAAATCCATTGCAAAAATTTATTCCTCAAAATTTTCTTCAATATTTTGTATCCCAGATCGTTTTTAATTAATCCGTCGCCGTGTCCGATATAAAATCGTTTCCCGTTTAATTCGGTTAAAACGGGATTTTCATAAAGCCGAACTCCTAGCTCCGATTCAAAAAAATCACGATGCATAAAATCGTGATTCCCAATGATGTAATGAATATCCCAACCGTTATCGGTTAATTGCTTCATTGCTGTAAAGGTTCTGAAAAAACCTTTTTGAATTACTTTCCGATATTCGAACCAATAGTCGAACAAGTCCCCAACAATATAGAGACTTCCGCTTTGTGAATTTAATTCATTGAGAAAATTCACAAATAAATTTTCTTTGTAAATCTCACGTTCTTTGGATTCTAATCCTAAATGAAGATCGGATACAAAATAAACTGTTTTCGCCAAATGAAACTCGAAATTATTCAACTGCAAAATTACAATTTATTCAATTAAAATGTTCCCTCAATTTTTATTTCCGGTCGCTTGGGCAGCCAATAATCCGGATCAACAGCAACCGAATCTAATGGGAAATCCAGCCGTATCAAAAATTCTTCATCACTTTCCCGAATTTCAATCGTCGTATCTTTCTGTAAAACGGCATTCTTCGAATAAAAAGACACATCCAGTTTGTGAGTAAAATCTATCTTCTCTTCCCTCTTGTAAAAAAAATTCACTTTATGTTTCCCTTTCCGTTCTATGTTAATTGAATAAGCCGGGAATTGCGAATAACGATAAAGCCATTGATCAAAAAATTCTTTTAAATCCTTCTGAGATATTTCCTCACATAATTTTACAAAATCCGAAGTAGAAATAATGCCGTATTTATTTCTGTTATAATACTTCCTAATTATATCAAAGAAAACCTGATCACCCACTTCTCTCCGTAGTTGATGAAGAACCCAGGCAGCATTAAAATAAGTTAATTTTGTTAATGCATCTTTGCGTGGATTTGAAATGGAATTTTCGTAATCGTTAAATTTCATATTGCTAATAGTTGAGATAAGCGCATCGTGTCCGTAAAGATGCTCGAAGTAGAGCGCTTCGCTGTAAGTAGCAAAACCTTCGTTTAGCCATATATCCTTCCAGCTCTTAAGTGTGGCAGAATTCCCCCACCAATTATGTGATATTTCGTGAACAAATAAATTATTGAAGAAACCTTGTGCCGAGAAAAAATTGCTTCCGATACCGATTGCTGAATAATTCTCAATACCGCCATAACTCCAAGGGATTTCTACAATCGCTAACTTGTCTTTTCCAAACGGATAATCGCCAAAGAGTTCTTCGAAAACCTTGAGAGAATTTTTCACAGTTCTTAATGCCGTTTTGATACTATTTTCATTTTGATTATAAGTATAAACAGCTAATTCCATATTCCCTGTTTTCAATTTTACAGTATCATTATACACATTATAAGGACCGGAATAAATTGATAACAGATAAGTTGGAATGGAGTAATTGGTACTCCAAAAATATTTTTTCGTACTATCGTAAGTAATTATAGAATCAAGATTACCGGCAGAAATAGAAAGATACTTTTCAATGTTTTCAATACTGACGGAAAACATGGCTTTATCGGAAGGAGTATCGTTGCATACAAACCATGTTGGAGCGTAAACCGGCTCGTTAATTATATAAAAAATATTTTCATCCTTCCATTTTTTAATTGAAAAACTGCCTAATCCTAAGTTTTCCGGCTTTCCGGAATATTCAATAGTTATAATCTGCTTTCCTTCAGGAAAATGAGAAAAGATGAATAAATGATTTTCTTCCCGCTTAAACGGTTCCTCATTTCCATTAACATTCAATCGACTTATTTTCATATTATCATAAAAATTTAGAACCAAAGTATCCAATTCTTCCAATACATTGAGCCTGATTACTTCAACATTATGAATTATCGATGAATTCAAATCTATAGAAATATCCATAGTGTAATTTTCTACATCAATCAAAAATTGCTGCGGAAAAATATGCTTTTGAAAATACTCTTCGGTAAATGCATCTCTATCGAATGAAACAAACAAATCAAAATTGTCAATAAAATTGCTTGACGCGGTTTTATACTTGTAGATAAAAACTAGAATAAAACCTATAAGAATTATGAATATCGCCGGTAAAATGAATCTTTTCTTGATTTTTATACCCGATTTAGCTATTTATAGTAAAAATTATTTAATAATTTCTTAACACAAGATAAAATTATTATTCATATTTTTCAGCTAATAAAAATTAGAGGCAAATAATGTCATATCGCGGTTCTTCATTATTGAGAGACACTGTTACAATGGTTCTGGCAGGTGGACAAGGTGAACGCCTGTATCCGTTAACGAGAGAAAGGACAAAACCATCAGTTCCATTTGGAGGGAAATACCGTATAATCGATTTTACCTTATCGAATTGTTTGAATTCGGGAATGAGAAAAATTTATGTACTAACTCAATACAAAAGTGATTCTTTAAGCAGACATATTTTCGAGGCTTGGAGTATTTTTAATCCCGCTTTAGGAGAATTTATTTATACTGTTCCACCTCAGCAAAAACAGAGCAATAATTGGTATTTGGGAACCGCAAATGCAATTCAACAGAATTTGAATTTAATCGACGATGGGAATTATCAATGGGTGCTGATCCTTTCCGGTGATCATATATATAAGATGGACTATCTTAAAATGGTACTTCACCATGCTAATATGGATGCGGATTTGACTGTATCTTGCATTGAGCAAAAAGCATCCACCGCAAACAGATTTGGAGTATTAAGCGTAGATCAAAATTATAAAGTAATTGATTTTATCGAAAAGCCGGAGAATCCCCCTGTAATTCCTGACAAACCTGATTATTCATTCGTTAATATGGGCATTTATGTTTTTAATGCTAAAGTATTAAAAGAAGTTCTGTTTGAAATGGAAGCAAAAAAATATGAAAATACAGACTTCGGTAAACATGTAATTCCTTATATGATCGAGAATAAATTTAACGTTCACGCTTATCGCTTTGTGGATGAGAATAACAAACCTGAACCTTATTGGGTAGATGTTGGAACTATCGACAGCTATTATGCAGCAAGTATGGATTTAATCAACGTTGAACCTACTTTCAATTTATATGACAGACATTGGCCGTTAAGAACAATGCAATACCAATTTCCTCCTGCAAAAACTTTATCCCACGAAGGTGAAAGAATCGGACGGGCATATAATTCTCTCATTACAGACGGAACGATTATATCCGGTGGATTAGTTGAAAGGTCAATTATTGGTCCAAATGTGAGAGTAAATAGTTACACATATATCACAGATTCTATTATAATGAATAATGTAAACGTTGGCAGACATTCCAGAATTCGCAGGGCAATAATAGATAAAAATGTAATAATTCCAACAGGAACCGAAATCGGTTTTGATCCGGAAGAAGATAAAAAACGATTCACCGTTTCCGATACCGGAATAGTTATCATTCCAAAAAATTACAAATTTGAATAGAATTTTGGATTGGAAGTCTAATTGGACATTAACTAAAGTTTTTACGGCTGAAGTTTTACTGACAATAGTGAGTTTATATACTAATAAACATCTATTAGTATCTCCTTTACCCACCGAATGCGGATAAACAAGCGTTTTCCTTCATCCAGTTAAGACTCTTTTTCTCACACCTATTTTCTACATTTCATATATTTGAATAAATCTATTTTAATTTTTATGAATGAGCAATTAACAAATAAATTAGAAGGAATACCGGCTTTACCCGGCGTTTATCAGTTTAAGGATAAATCGTCAAGGGTAATTTATGTTGGCAAAGCGAAAAATTTGCGCAACCGGGTTCGTTCCTATTTTCAAAAAAATATCGACAATCCAAAGACTTTGGCTTTGGTGAAAAAAATCGAGGATTTAGAACTAATTATTACAGATTCCGAAGTCGAGGCTTTGGTTCTTGAAAATAATTTAATTAAGGAATTAAAACCGCGCTACAATATAAATTTAAAAGATGATAAGTCTTTCCCCTATATTCGCATTACAAACGAACCTTTTCCACAGATATTTCCAACACGGCAAATTATACGTGACGGATCAAAATATTTTGGTCCTTACACGGACGTGAAAAATATGAAGCGCTCTCTGAGAATGATTAACAAAATCTTTAAGATTAGAAGCTGCAAATATTATATCGATAGCGAGGTGATCGAAAAGAAAAAGATTAAGGTTTGTTTGGATTATCATATCAAAAAGTGCGACGGACCTTGTGAAGGTTTAATTTCGGAAGTTGATTATCAAAAGATGGTCCAGCAAGTAATTAAGGTTCTTAAAGGAAAGACTGACGAATTAATAGATGAATTGAAAGTTGAAATGGAGCGTTACGCTGCTAATCTAAATTTTGAAAAGGCAGCTGAATTGCGCGACCGTATAAATAACCTGAATATTTACTCTTCAAAGCAGAAAGTTGTTACAAATGACTTTGAGGATAGGGACGTTATTTCCGCTGCTTTTGAAGGAAAAGACGTCGCATGTACAATATTGAATATCCGCTCGGGTAAATTGGTAGGTAAAAAACAGCTAAAACTTTCCGCCGAACCGGGGGATACGGAGAAAGATATTTATAACGCAATAATAAAATTTTACTACGGTGAATATGTCGAGGTGCCGAAAGAAATTTTGCTTGAAGTCGAGCCTACGGATTCTGCCACACTCATCGACTGGCTGAAAAGCAAAGCTGAAAGGAAACCGAAATTCGTGATTCCGAAGATTGCAAGCGAATCGAAAGCTTTGGTAAAAATGTGCAAACAGAATGCCATCTTGCAGTTAAAAGAAATTCAGTTGCAAAAGATGAAAAAGGAAGGGAATGTACCCTACGCCCTTTCGGCTCTTAAAAGGGATTTGAGATTAAAACATCTTCCCCGCAAAATTGAATGCTTTGATATTTCTAATTTACAGGGAACTGATACCGTTGCAAGTATGGTAGTATTCGTTGACGGGAAACCGAAAAAGAGTTTGTACCGGAAATTTATAATTAATGATGTTGAAGGTCCCGACGATTTTGCCAGTATGCGCGAAGTAATCCACCGCAGATATTCCAAACTGATTGAAAACGATGAACCTTTCCCCGATTTAATTATGGTCGATGGCGGCAAAGGACAGCTTTCCAGTGCAGTGCAGGTATTGAATTCACTGAATGCAAAAAATTACGAGATTATCGGACTCGCTAAAAGATTGGAAGAGGTTTTCCTTCCAGGTATTTCGGAAGCACAAACTATTCCCAAGACTTCATCATCATTAAAACTATTGCAACATGTACGCGATGAAGCACACCGATTTGCAATAACATTCCACCGACAGCGAAGAGAAAAAAGAACATTCAGAAGCGAACTGACCGAAATAAAAGGGATAGGCGATAAAATTGCTGAGAAGTTACTTAAAGAATTCAAAAGCGTTAAAGAAATTGAAAAGGCTTCGCTGGACGATTTGATTGAATGCATCGGAAAAGTAAAGGGAGAATTAGTTTATAAACACTTTCATTTTACTCCTGTTCCTCAAGAGAGTAATTAGGAACCGGCTTACCGAAAATAAAAAGCACACCAATCAGCGCTGCTATAATAAGTACAATTGCTACTAATGGATTTAATCCGAATGCAGTTAGAAGATCACCTAAAAGCATTGAAATTACTCCGACCGTTAACGCATATGGTAATTGCGTTTTAACGTGATCAATGTGGTTACAGCGTGAAGCCATTGAACTCAATATCGTTGTATCCGCAATTGGAGAACAGTGATCACCGAATACGGAACCTGCCAAAACCGAGCTTACCACCCCGATCAAAATTAAATTTGTGGTCTGAGGATCCAATCCGAAATTAATTGATATTTTTGAAGCCAACGGAATTACGATCGGCATAACTATTGCCATAGTTCCCCAACTTGTTCCGGTAGAAAAACTTATTAACGCACAGATCATAAATACCATTACGGGCAATAGTCTTGGGTCGATCGAATCGCTTAGAATTGAAATTAAATAATCGGCGGTATGAAGTTCGTTTGTTACAAAACTTATCGACCATGCTAAGACAAGAATTACAGATGCAAACAACATTGATTGCAAGCCTTTGCTAACCGCAGATATTGCTTTGTTTAAATTCAATAATTTTTGAGACACACTCATAATAACTGCAATTACAGTTGCAGAAAAACTTGCCCAAAGCAATGAAGAAGAGGAATCGGACTTGCTTATAATTTGCCTAATTCCGTAATCAACAACTCCTTCTTGTTCCAAACCATTGATTCCAGTGAATAACAGTCCTAAAACCGTACCGACAATTAGAACCAAAATTGGGATCACTCCGTTCCACCATTTGGCATTTGTCGTTTCAAATTTCGATTCAATCTCGAATGATTCTTCATCGACAGAATGATTTTCGTAAAGAGCACCACCTTTCCTTGCACGCATTTCAGCCTTGTACATCGGTCCGAAATCTCTGTTTAAATAGGAAGTAAGAAAAACAAATACCAATGCAGCAATAGGATAAAATCTGTAAGGAATCGTTTGCAGAAACACATCGTAGGCACTTTGATTTGAACCGATGGCATTCAATCCTTCCGATATTAAGCCTACCTCAAAACCAATCCACGATGATACAATTACCAAACTTGCAACGGGAGCAGCAGTTGAATCAACAATATAAGCCAATTTTTCTCGGGATATTTTGAGTTTATCCGTAATCGGACGCATCATATTCCCTATAATTAAGCTGTTGGCATAGTCGTCGAAAAATATAAATAGACCCATCAACCAAGATGAAATTAAACCGGAACGAGCGTTCTTCGCAAATTTCACCACAATATTGGAAATGCCTATAGTTCCCCCGTTCTTTGCTATAACACCAATTACCGAGCCGAATAAAAGTGTAAATACAATTATTGTAATGTGATCTTTATCCGCCAAGGAATTCAGCATTACTGTGTCGATCATCCTTAAAAAAGCAACTGCAGGATTGAAATCATACATAAATATTGCGCCAATAAATATGCCTGCAAGCAAGGAAGTAACGACTTCCCTTAATAATAATGCCAATGCAATTGCGAGAAGCGGAGGGATAATACTGAACCATCCCGGGATTACTCTTATTTCACTTTTCAATCCTAATTCGGGAACGGAAATTTCATATTTACCTGAAGCAGGAATTTCAACTTTCAATTTAACTTCCGAATCACTAACGTCTGCATTGAAAGTTAAATCCTCATCACCCGTAATCCGGATGTTTATTTTCTCCCAATTAGATGGGATACCGGTTATTTCAATTTCGGTTTGAATTCCGGATAAAGTGTACTGCGGAGACTTAAGCGTTTGTGCGCTCAGTTGAATTGTAATAATTACGAATATGAATAAGAGTATTTTTTTCAAACAGCTTTATGAACCATTATTGAGAAAAAAGATATTAAATATATAATTGTTATGATTAAAATTAAAGTACTAAAACTGCGAAAGGTAATATGCACTTTATAGAATTATTCCATACTAGTATAAAATCAATAACATCCAGCATCTAGCATCCAGTATCCAGTATCCAGAATCAAGCTTCCAATTCCATACACAAAAGCGCCCAACCATACTTCCGCAAAAATCTCAGTTAATCAACAAAAATTCTGATTCTTTCCATTACTTACTGTTTACAATAATATCGCCGCCGGAGGTTTTGCAAATTATTTTTTCACCGCCACCGTTCAATTTACCTTCGTATTTATAGCTTTTTACTACATCAACAGTTGCATTAGGAAATTCAACTTCGACCTCTCCACCACTAGTCTTGAAGAGAGCATCAGCTTTTATATCGCGAGGAAGTGTCACTTTTATATCACCTCCACTTGTACCAGCGTGAATTCCTTTATTTTCACCGGAATAACTTATGACAATATCACCACCTGAAGTGCTAGCAGAAACTTTACCGTTACTTACTGCTAAATCGATATCCCCTCCTGAAGTTGCAACAGAAACATTGCCGGTATTGTCATTAATTTCAATATCCCCACCGGACGTTGAAGCAGAAATATCCGTTTCACAATTCTCCGTTTTTATATCACCACCCGAAGTAGTTAGACTGACTTCACCCTTTACATCCTTGGCTAAAATATCCCCACCTGAGGTTTTAACCGAATGATTTCCGGTAAGACCTATTAACTTAACGTCTCCGCCGCTAGTTTGCAGATTCACATTAAAATCAACCGGAGTCCGGATTAAAATTCTGTAGTTTATTCCGCTTCCCCAGTTAAACCAGTTATTGCCTTTCTTCTTGGCTTCCACAACCACACCGTCTTCCGTCTTCTTAAATGTGAATTTGATTTTCTTCCCGGCTTTTTCGGTTCCCACTACTTTAATATACACTTCGTCTTTATCCCAAGCTTTTACACCTATATCTCCTCCTTGAGCCTTTACTAAAAGGAGTTCACCCGCTTGAACTTTAAATGTTTTTTCGTGGAGAATTTTTTTGCTGCTTCCAAATGAGTTTACTGATAGTAGAACAGTAAATAAAATCACCGTGAATATGGTAAATACGTTCCTTTGCATAACACCTCCGAAATGATTGATTGTTAGAATGAATTCTTATTTATATGTTTAGACTCGAGAATTTGAAAAAAGTTTTATTCAGAAACATTTTATTGTAATAATGAAATATTTATTTGTTTTTATAGGTACCGGATTCGGAGGGATGTTGAGATATTTAATCTCAACCAAAATATATAAATTTGTCCCGGCATTATTTCCATTTGGGACATTAGCAGTGAATGCACTCGGAAGTTTTATTCTTGGAGCACTAATATTTTGGTTTGATGATAAAGAGTTTTTGAGTGCAAATATGAAATTACTCCTTGCAGTCGGTTTCTGCGGAGGATTAACAACATTCTCCACATTTTCATTCGAAACATTTAATTTATTACGCGATTCGGAATTACTGCTCGCGTTCGGAAATGTTGCATTGAATCTATTTATTACAATGCTGTTTATTTTTATTGCATATATAATAGGAAGGTGATAAAATGAGACTCACTGGAAATGCAAAATTATTGAGAATATTTTTGGGCGAAAACGATAAAATAGGCTCGGTAACGGTATATGAAAAAATCGTAATCAAAGCCCGCGAAAATGAATTAGCAGGTGCAACGGTATACCGGGGAATAATGGGTTACGGCGGAAACAGCCGAATTCACACCTCTAAATTTCTCGCACTCTCCGAAGACCTTCCTTTAGTGATTGAGATTGTAGATGAAGAGGAGAAAATAAATAATTTCATCCCTTTTGTAGAAAGTATTTTTGAAGAAGCTAATTGTGGAGGCTTAATAACACTCGAAAAAGCAGAAATAATTAAGTACGTAGCGACCAAGAAAGAGAAATAAAAAGTTAATCTTGAGTAAATTACTTTAGGCTGTGAAGTTCTCCTCCATTCTGAATTACTCTCCCAAAGTAATAAAACAGTCTTTCCATTGATCTCATCAAAAAAAATGATTCATCAATCTAAGTAATTCAATTTAACTTATTAGAGTTTACTAGTGAAAAATTGAAAAGCTGTTAAGCATCCTAATAAAAATTAGATTAGGTTATTCCCTCAAAGCATCTATTAAAAAAGTCATATCTTCAGGCAAATCCGAATCAAACTTCATAAATTCATTTTTGTGAGGATGATTAAAACCCAATGTTTTTGCGTGCAATGCTTGGCGCTGCATTATTTCTAATAAATTATTAACACGGGATTTCATTTTGGGAAGCGTTATACCATACACTATTTTTCTTCCTCCGTAAACTGCATCTCCAAATATCGGATGATTAATGTGCGATAAATGCACTCTTATTTGATGAGTTCTTCCGGTTTTTAATTTTAATTTTAAAAGGGATGCAAATTCAAATTCTTCAATAACTTCATATGTTGTATGTGCATGTTTACCCTCTTCAGAAGAAACAGCAAATTTTTTTCTATCGGATTTACTTCTTGCGATATTAGTTATAATTTCACCGCTTCTTTCATCAGGAATTCCCCAACATACAGCCCAATACTCCCTTTCTGTGGTTCTTGCTGCAAACTGTTTTGCTAATTGAGCATGCGTCCAATCATCCTTAGCTACTAACAACAGACCGCTAGTATCCTTATCTAGTCTGTGAACTATGCCTGGTCTTCCACCGTCATTCACATCACTTAAATTATTAGTATAATAGAGTAAGGCATTAACCAAAGTCCCTGTATAATTCCCCAATGCAGGATGGACCACCATTCCAGCTGGTTTATTTACAACTAACAAATATTCATCTTCATAAACGATATCGAGCGGAATATCTTCCGGTTCGGCATCTTCGGGGCGAGGTGTAATGGGAATTGTTACATCAATAACATCTAAAGGATTTACAATATAATTAGCTTTAACCGTATTGCCGTTAACAAGCACATTACCTGCTTTAATAAGCTTTTGGATTTTGGAACGAGTAGCATTTTCGATTGTGTTTGTTAAATAAACGTCTAACCGCTCTTTCTTCTTCCCCTCTTGTATTTCAATCTTTATTTTCTTCTCGTTTATTATCTTCGCCATAATCAAATGGTTCTCCATCCGGTGCAGATTCAGATGATTCCTCATCATTTTCAATAAGCTCTTCTTTCGGGGTTCTATTAAAATAAAAAACGAGCATAAAGACACCGACGGTTACAGCCGAATCCGCTACGTTAAAAATCGGCCAACGATCATAAGTTTTACCAAAAAGAGAAAAATCAAAAAAATCTACGCTAAAGAAATCTACTACCTTACCATAAAATAAGGGAGCATATCCATAAAATAAGCCATAAAATGCTCTATCAATAAAATTACCGAATGCGCCGGCAATAATTAAAGCTAAAGCAACACGATAAGGAAGGCTTTTATCTTTATTCCTATATAAATAATAAATCAAACCGATTGTGGCTAGCAAAGAGAACAACGATAAAAATAGTTTCATATAAGAATTCACATCAATACCGAAAGCCATACCGGGATTTTCCACAAAGGTAATTTTAAAAAAATCACCAATCACCTTTATACTTTGTCCGTAACGCATCCCGTCTATCTTAATTCCAAGAAACGGTATTGAAAATCCTTTAACAAAAAGTTTGGTCAACTGATCGACGACCACCATAAAAGCGGATAAATAAAGTACTTTCAAATCTGCCCCTATTTTTTATTCTGCATTTTCTGTTTTACTTGCAGGCAATGCTGAGTATGAGGAACAGCCAGCAATCTTTCTTTTGGAATAAGGGGGCATGTAGGACAAAGTCCTTGCGGTTCATCGATACATTCAACGCATAAACCGTAAGTACCGGCTTCAATACGCGCCAAGGCATCTTCCAAATAGCCTAGGAATTTATTTTCGCGTTGTGCCCATAAATAGAGCTTTTCACGTTCCATTGCATCAGTGCCTTGTTCAGCCATATGAAGAGAATATGGGGAGTTTTCATTTACATATTGACCGGTGGACGTATCCATCATCTGCTCTTTTAAATTATTTAGCGTTTCAAGGATCTCATCTCTTTTGGCCGTAATAACTTCCTTAAATTCTTTTAACTCCTTTTTAGAATAACCTTTCGGAGTTTTCTTTTTAGGTTTCGGCTTACTTACAACTTCTATATCACGTGCAGCTCTAGATTTGGTAGTCCGTTTTTTAGTAGTTTCGGATGCTTTTGCAGAAGCTTTTTTCGAAGTAGTTTTTTTCGCTTCCGCTTTCTCCGCACTATCCTTTTTAGTTGTTCTCTTTGCCATTTATCCTCCTAAATAATATCAGTTTGATTTCTGTATTCCTATTTGAAATTCAAATTCGCCGATAGACCAAGTTTGAATAAATCCTTCACTCGGTTCAAGAGCCTCTAATTTTTCCGCTAAAGTCTCTTTCGTAATATAATCTACGAATTTATTAATGTAGTTTATGGCTTTTTGATCGGATGTGAAAGTTATTTCAATTCTATCCATTACATCCAAACCATATTCTTTTCTCATATTCTGAATTCTATTAATAAATTCTCGAGTATAACCTTCGGCGATCAGATCTTCGCTCAATTCAGTATCTAATGCAATTGTAACACCTTCTTCCGATTCAACTACCCAACCTTCAATTTCAGAGGTTTGAATAATTACATCTTCAGGTGTTAATTCAATCTCTTCACCATCAATATTCAATTTCAATGAACCTTCTTTTTCAAGTCGGTTTATATCATCATTGGTCAGCTTTGTGATTTCACCGGCAAGTTTTTTCATCATTTTACCGTAACGAGGTCCGAGCACTTTAAAATTCGCCTTGGCGGATTTATTAACAATACCCGAATCATCATCCAGTACAACCATTTCTTTGATGTTAACTTCTTCGAGTATAACATCCTCCATCTGTCCTAAAGCTTCTTTTTTCGAACCATCCACAGCAATCATGATTTTCTGAAGTGGCTGACGAACTTTCAAATTATTCTTTGCTCTCATTGAACGGGTAAGGTAAACTACCTTTTGAGCAATATCCATTTTTGCTTCTAATTCTTCATCGATATATTTAACTTCAGGAAAATCGACAAGATGAACTGATTCATAACTTTCTAATTTTGTAGCTCCATTGAGATTCTTATAAATTTCTTCTGCAATAAAAGGAGCAAATGGAGCTGTTAATTTTACTATTGTATTCAAACATTCATATAATGTTTGATATGCAGATAATTTATTTTCATTTACTTCGGATTTCCAAAATCTTCTTCTGCTACGACGTACGTACCAGTTACTCAATTGATCTATTGTAAAGGATGCCACCAAGCGAGCAGCTTTTGTAACATCGTAATTATCCATTAATGTTTCATACTCTTTAACAGTAGAGTATAATTTGGAAATAATCCAACGATCTATCTCCGGTCTGTTTTCATAAGGAATAGGTGCTTCGGAATAATCGAATTTATCAATATTCGCATAGAGTGCAAAGAAAGAATAAGTATTGACCAATGTACCGAAGAATTTTCTTTGTACTTCAAGAACACCTTCCTCGTCAAATAAGGTCGGACGCCAAGGCGGACTTACAGTGACCAAATACCATCTGGTAGCATCCGCACCGTATTTATCGAATAGCTCAAACGGATTGACCGTATTGCCTTTTGATTTCGACATTTTCAATCCGTTCTTATCGAGTATCAACTCATTTACTATCAAATTTTTGTACGCAACATTACCGAATAACATTGTTGAGATTGCGTGAAGAGTGTAGAACCATCCACGTGTCTGGTCAATTCCTTCACAAATAAAATCCGACGGGAAACTGTTTTCGAATAATTCTTTATTTTCAAACGGATAGTGAAATTGAGCAAAAGGCATAGACCCAGAATCGAACCAAACATCAATCAATTCGGGAGTTCTTTCATACACTTCTCCGTCCTTTTCGAATTTAACTTCATCAACAAATGGTTTGTGAAGATCGATTTCTTCTTCAGGTAAATCTGCTACTTTAATTCTTTCGCCGTTTCTTTCTACAAATCCTTCTTTCAATTCTTCAATACTTCCGATAGCAAACATTTTACCCGAAGGACTAACCCATATTGGTAATGGAGTTGCCCAGAATCTGTCACGCGAAAGAGCCCAGTCCTTATTATCTTCCAACCAGTTACCGAAACGTCCGCTACCAACTTCCGGCGGATACCAATTAATTGTTTTATTTAATTCAATCATTTTATCGGCAATGGAAGTGGTTTTGATAAACCAAGATTCGCGTGCATAATAGATTACCGGAACATCATCGAATCGCCAACTGAATGGATAAGAGTGGGTGATTGTTTCCTTCTTATAAAGTTTACCTTCTTCTCTTAATTTCTGTATTATCCCCTTATCCGCATCCTTGACAAATTGACCGGCAAAATCTGGGACATCATCTGTAAACGTTCCGTTTCTTTTAACAGGCTGCAAGAAAGGAAGATCATATTTTTTAGAAACTTCATAGTCATCAGCACCGAAAGCGGGCGCAATATGCACAATACCGGAACCGTCTTCAGTACTAACAAAATCAGCTTCTACTACGTAAAATCCTTTTTTATCAACAGTAAGATAATTAAATAACTGTTCGTATTCCGTGCCTACTAAATCTTTTCCCTTGAACTCATCGATAATTTCATAATCTTCTCTAATCACTTCTAGACGCTCTTTAGCAAGGATCAAATAAACGCCTTCGGTTTTAATTTTCACATAATCAATTTCAGCACCAATTGCGAGAGCCACATTGGAAATCAGTGTCCAAGGCGTTGTGGTCCAAACTAAGAAGTAAGTTTCTCCGTCCTTGGAAAATTCCGATTCTTTCAATTTCATTAAGACATAAACAGACGGATCTTTTGTTTCTTTATAACCTAGCGCCAATTCATGGGAAGAAAGAGGTGTTTCGGAACGCGGGCATTGAGGAACAACTTTATAATCTTTGAAAATCAATCCTTTATCGAACAAAGTCTTTAAAGCCCACCATACAGATTCAATATAATTGTTATCGCATGTAATATAGGCATCATCCAAATTGATCCAATACCCCATGCGTTCTGTCATCTTTTCCCATACATCGAGATATGTAAATACTGAATTCCGGCACGCCTTATTAAATTTATCAACACCGAACTCGGGAATTTCACTTTTACTTTTAATTCCCAATTGTTTTTCCACTTCAATTTCAACCGGAAGACCGTGAGTATCCCATCCTGCTTTGCGGTGTACTTGATACCCTTTTATTGTTTTATATCTACAAACCAAATCTTTGAGAGTTCTAGCCATTACATGGTGAATTCCCGGTTTTCCGTTAGCGGTAGGCGGACCTTCATAAAAGGTATAAGGTTTTGAAGCGTCTCTTGTTTCTACACTTTTTTCAAAAATATTATTCTCTTTCCAAAATTGGAGAATCTCTTTTTCAATTTCCGGGTAATTTACCTTATCTGAATATTGCTTGAACATTTAATCATCACCTTAATTTATCTTAACAATCTATTTTTCATCAGAATAATTTCTTAGCAATTCTTTCTCTAACTCAATGAATTCTTTCAAAGTAGTTTCCAACTTCGATTTAACATCTTTCAACTCACTTACTTCCTTTCCGGCATCGTGAGTAATTTTTTCGGCTTCCAACTTTGCTTTCGAAATAATTAGATCGGCTTTCTCTTCAGCCATTTTTATTATCGATTCCTTTCTTTCGTTCACGGCACTGCAAACTTCAGCAACTCTTTGCAGTTCAATCAGTTTCGAAACGGCCATTCCGAAAACACCCATTAAACCGATAAATATATTTCGTAAAACATAGAGTAAAATATTTTCGGTTAGAACACCGTTTAAATTAAAATAATCGTTGAATATCGTTATAAAGAACATTGTAATAAAAGATGTAACAATTATTACACTAAAAACAACCTTGCCGCCGAAGTTCCAATCGAGCGTATTTGTAATAATCCATCCTAAAGAGAACGCAAAAATAGATAGAATGAACCAAACTGCAAAATTTATTACAGTATCGCTGAACATGTTGGTACTCAAAAAATTTGAGCTGAACATCATTACTGCAAGCAAGGCAGGCAATACGTAATATATTTTCTTTACGGTTGTCACAGCTTTTCTACAACTTCTTTCATTATCATTGTCATTTTGGGTTCGGCTTCAACAGCCGTTGCAATTATTTCTTCAACATTTACAGGCTTTAGAGAATCCGGGAAACATTCATCCGTAATAATGCTTATTCCAAGAACCTTCATTCCCATATGATTGGCAACAATATTTTCGGGAACCGTAGACATACCGACTACATCGGCGCCAATTGCTCTTAAAAATCTGTATTCGGCTTTCGTTTCTAAATTAGGTCCGGGAACAGCTACATAAACTCCCTTTTGAACAATTATATTATTCTCGAGTGCAACTTTCTCAGCAAGATTTATCAATTCATTGCTGTAAGGTTCGCTCATATCAGGGAAGCGTGGACCAAGTTCATCTTCATTCGGACCAATAAGGGGATTGTCACCTAACAGATTTATATGATCTACAATTAACATTATATCCCCTCTTTTATAAAGGGGATTCATACCACCGCAAGCATTGGAAACTAATAAATTCTTCACACCGAGAAATTTCATTACACGTACCGGATAAGTTATTTGCTGCATTGTATATCCTTCGTAATAATGAAATCTTCCCTGCATTGCTACAACATCTTTCGACCCTAATTTCCCGAATATTAATTTACCGCTGTGAGATTCTACAGTCGATAAAGGAAAATGTGGTAATTCGCTATAATCTATAGTATGCTCAATTTCAATTTCTTGTGCTAATCCACCAAGACCTGTACCTAATATAATACCGATTTCATAAGTCTTATCTGTTACTTTTCTAATAACTTCGAGAGTCTCGTTAATCTTATCAATTAGTTTACTCATAATAATTTCTCCAATATTTCATCGGAATCAATTCCTTTACTTCTTAAATTTTTATCTTTAGCTCCGTTGCCTTCCGAAGAATTTTTATTCAGTGATAAATTTAATATCCGTTCCTGAGATTCGATCATTGATTGAAGTCGAGCTAAATAATAACTTTTCTCTTCTTTAAGTTTCGCTACCGATTCTTTAATAAATTCAGCTTCTTCCTTTGCCTTTTCTACAATTTGTTTAGCTTTAAGTTCTGCTTCTTTTAATATTAAAGCAGCTTGTTTTTTAACAGATTCCACAGTTTTGCTGGTTGACTCTTGAGCGCTTAATAATGTATTCTGTAAATTTTTCTCAATTTTCTTATAATCGCTTATTTGTTTTTCCAATTCTTCATTTTTAGCTGAGAGTTTTTCGAGTTGTAAATTCAACTCTTCTAACTCTTCTGCAACTTTATTCAGAAAAGTACGGACTTCATTTTCATCCAAACCGCGAAGCGCTTTGTGAAACTCCTGCTGCTTTATCATTAATGGTGTAATTTTCATAATCTATAATAATTTTAATTTCGCGAACCGAAAATAGCAGTGCCGATTCGGAGCATTGTAGCTCCTTCTTCTAAAGCAATTTCCCAATCACCGGACATGCCCATAGATAAATGCCGGAGTCCGGCTCCTTCGGAATTTAATTTATCGAATAATTTACGGAGAGAAGAGAAAGATTTCCTGATTTCGTCTTCATCGTCGGTAAACGGAGCCATTGTCATTAAGCCTACTAAATCGAGATTCGACGAATTCTGACAATATTCAACAAGTTCATAAATTTCGCTTTCAGAATTGAGTCCGAATTTTGTTGCCTCACTCGAGGTCTTTATTTCCAATAATACCTTTTGAATTTTTTTGATCTTGCTAGCTCGTTTTTCAATCTCCGCAGCTAATTTTATTGAATCGAGAGAATGTATATATTCAGCCGGTTCAATAATATATTTTACTTTATTAGTTTGCAAATGACCGATAAAGTGCCAATTTACCTTGTGATTGAAATCCGCAAATTTTTCTTTAAGTTCTTGCGCTTTATTCTCTCCAAAATTCGTTAACCCAGCATTATATGCCTCTTCTATTGCGCTTAAGGGTTGGTATTTGGATACACCGATAAGAGAAATCTCTTCAGGATTCCTACCGCATGAAATCGATTTTTCCCTAATCGATGCTTTCAATATTTTAAGTCTTTCCGCTATCATCTCAATTTTAATTAAGGTCACGAATGTATCGTTTTTAGTACGAAAAGTCAATGAATCTTTTATTATAAAATTTATGAGGGGGAATACAATGAAAAATAAAAAAGCCCCTCGGAAAGGGGCTTTTTATAAACTAAACTATTTTAGCTGCAACCAGTAGTAGCGCCGCAAGTAGTACATTTTAAACATGTACCGTTACGAACCATCGTCATACTCTGGCACTCGGGACAAATATCACCGGTATAACCCATATTTCTTGCTTCCTGAACTTGTTTAATAGCAGAGAGTACTTGAGCGCGTTCTTCTCTTTCGCTACTGCTGGAAACAATTTCATCAAGATCAACGCCATTACTATGATCCAATTGGATTACTCTTTCACTTACGACTTCTTCACTTTCGTAATCCGGTTCGATTCTATCAAGTATTTGCTGACTCTTCTGATTCATCTCGGATTCGTCAACATGCGCCAAGTCGTTGCGTCCTAAATAAGTAACGGCTAATTCACGGAATATGTAATCTATTACTGAAGTAGCCATTTTTATTCTTGCATTTCCCATCACCACACCGCTCGGTTCAAAACGGGTGAATACAAACGCTTCCACGAATTCTTCGAGAGGTACACCATGCTGTAAACCGAGGGAGATAGCAATAGCAAAGCTATTCAATAAGCTTCGGAATGCAGCTCCTTCTTTGTGCATGTCAATGAATATCTCTCCGAGTTGACCGTTCTCGTATTCACCGGTTCTAATATAAACGGTTTGACCGTTAATTTTTGCTTTTTGAGTGTACCCTGTTCTTCTATCGGGCAATCTACGTCTCTTAGCAATATAACGGTGTATAATTCTTTCGGCAATTTTTACAATATCATTATTATTCTTTTCTTCGATTATTTCTTCCACTTCGTCGTCGGAAACTGAATTTAACGGTTGTGAGAGTTTTGAACCGTCACGGTAGAGAGCATTTGCTTTCAAACCTAATTTCCAAGACTGCATATAAACATCTTTAATATCTTCCACAGTAGCATGAGAAGGAAGATTAATTGTCTTAGAAATAGCTCCCGAAATAAAAGGCTGTGCCGCAGCCATCATTTGGATATGGGCATCACTCGAAATGTAGCGAGTGCCCTTTTTACCGCATTTATTTGCTGTATCAAAAACAGGATAATGCTCATGTTTCAAGAAAGGTGCGCCTTCTATCGTCATTGTACCACAAATGTAATCGTTTGCGGTTGCTATTTCTTCGTCTGTATAACCCAAATATTTCAATAAATCGAAAAATGGATCGTTTAATTTTTCTTCGGGAATTTTTAGAGTATTCTGCAAGAAATCGGTTCCGATAGAATATTTATTGAAGGCAAATTTAATTTCGAAAACCGATGGAAGCATTACTTCGATCTTATTGATTATATCCTGTGTAAATCCTTTTGCCTTCAGGGATTCTTCATTTATATAAGGACAACCGTCCAGGGTGCCGGAACCTTTTGCATATTTTACAATTTCGTTTATTTGCTCTTCGTTATAACCTAATCTTCTGAGCGCCGGAGGAATGGATTGATTTATTATTTTAAAGTAACCCCCGCCGGCTAACTTTTTAAATTTAACTAATGCAAAATCAGGTTCGATACCTGTTGTATCGCAGTCCATAACCAAACCGATTGTTCCTGTTGGAGCAATAACGGTTACTTGAGCATTTCTGAACCCATGTTTTGCGCCTAAATTGACGGCTTGATCAGCATCTTCGCGTGCAGCTTTCAATAAATCTGAGGGACAATATTCTGGGTCGATTCCCTTCGGAAATATTGTAAGATTTTCATATTCTTCTTTCGGCACATTGTACGCTGCCCTGCGATGATTGCGGAGAACTCTTTGCATATGCTCTTTGTTTTCCTCATACTTGGGGAAAGTACCGAACTCTTTCGCCATCTCCGCACTGGTTGCATAAGCCTTCATATGCATAATTGCGGTAATTGCACCGGCAATAGCATAAGCTTCTTTACTAGCGTATGGAATACCCTGACGCATCAGTAAAGAACCTAGATTTGCATAGCCCAAACCGAGTGTTCTAAAATCATAACTCCTTTGCGCTACTTCTTTACTTGGATACTGTGCCATTAAAACACTTATTTCCAGAACGATTGTCCATATTCTGGAGGCGTGTCTGAATGCTTTAATATTAAATTGTTGTTTTTCGTCGTTATAAAATTTCACTACATTAAGAGATGCCAAGTTACAAGCGGTATCGTCTAAAAACATATACTCGCTGCAAGGATTAGAAGCTTTTATTTCGCCGGAATTTTTGCAAGTGTGCCATTCGTTAATTGTTGAATGGTATTGCAATCCGGGATCCGCACAAGACCAAGCGGCGTAAGCAATCTGCTCCCACAAATCGTTGGCTTTCATAGTTTTAAATGGACGCGGTGCTCTGCCTTCGGCTTCAGCTTTTTTCTTCTCGGTTCTCCAATAAAGATTCCAATCACCATCATCTAATACTGCTTGCATAAAATCATTGGTGACACGCAAAGAATTGTTCGAGTTTTGACCCGATACGGTCGCATAAGCTTCCGAATTCCAATCTACGTCATAAACAGGGAATTCAATTGAACGGTATCCGAGTTTTGCCAATTGAATAACTCTTTCAATATAATTAAGCGGAATATTAGCTTTTTTAGCAGCTTGTACAGCAGCTTTTAATTTTTTATTTGTCTTTTTGTTAAATCTGTCGTTTTCCGGATGTTCTGCATAGCATGCTTGCATAATATTATTTAAATGATAATTACAAGCTTTGGAACCTGCAACTAAAGCAGCTACCTTTTGCTCTTCAACTACTTTCCAATTAATATATTCTTCTACATCCGGATGATCGATATCGAGTGTAACCATCTTAGCTGCACGACGAGTTGTACCGCCGGATTTTATTGCTCCTGCAGAGCGGTCACCAATTTTGAGGAATGACATCAATCCTGATGATTTTCCACCACCGCTCAACGGTTCGCTGGCGCCTCTGATATCCGAAAAGTTTGTACCTGTACCTGAGCCGTATTTAAAAAGGCGAGCTTCGCGAACCCAGAGGTCCATAATTCCGCCTTCATTTACCAAATCATCTTTAATCGATTGAATAAAACATGCATGAGGCTGAGGGTGTGTGTAAGCATCTTCAGATTTTTTTAACTCACCGGTATTAAAATCTACATAATAGTGACCTTGCGCCGGGCCATTTATTCCGTACGCCCAAAAAAGGCCTGTATTAAACCATTGGGGACTGTTGGGGGCAGCCATTTGATTAGCCAGCATATAAACCAATTCATCATAAAAGGTTTTAGCATCTTCTTCAGTAGTAAAATAACCAGCTTTCCATCCCCAGTATGTCCAAGTTCCGGCTAATCTATGAAAAACTTGTCTAGAATCGTGCTCACTGCCAAATCTTTCTTTTTCAGGTAATTGTTCTAATTGCTGATAGTCCGGTACCGACCTTTGAAGCCATGCCGGTACGCCTTTTTCTTTCACTTTTTTAATGAATTTGGGAACTCCCGCTTTTCTAAAATATTTCTGCGCAATGATATCTGTTGCTACTTGCGACCACTCTTTCGGTACCATTACATCTTCCATTCTGAAGACCAATGTACCGTCAGGATTTTTGATTTCCGAAGTTCTTTTCACAAATTCAATGGATTCCAGCGGATTCATACCAGCTTTAGTAAAAAGGCGATTTATCTTCATTTATTACCCCTTAGATTAAAATTTATGGTGATATTTCTCATTTTTAATTCTGACAAGATTTAGACCCCAAAAGTCGTGGAGTGCAAGTTAAAAATATTAATGTTTTAAAGCAATCATTTTATCAAAAGAAAATATTCGAATATTTATATACCTATTGATTTAGCTTGTAATCAAAATTTTTGACTAAAATTTTTTTAAAAAATTTAGTCAAAATTTCATCTCCCTCACCCTGCTAGAAAATAATAGTTAGTTGTCCTTTTCACGTTCGATTTTTCTGATTTCAATATCTTTTGTTTTTACGCTAAAATCAGCAATTTATCATCCAATTTTTCATTAATTTAGACAGAGGGGTCTAGTATCTTCTGCAATATTTTTTATTTAAATTCTATTAATACTCATTCCGCTTTATTTTCATATATTTATTACGCTTTAATAATAGGAAAATAAATATCGGTAGACCGTTCTGAAGCGATTTCAGAATTTCAACGGCAATTAATTATTCACCACAAAAAATATCAACGATTAAATTATCTAACTCCGTAATAAATATATTGATGTAAATCAAACTAATAATAATTTTAATAACGTATCTTTGAATCACTCACAAATAATTCGTATTATACGAGTCACTGTAAAATTTTATTGTTATCTACTCAAATAGGAGATGTATGGAATTCGAAAGGAACGCTGGAATATTGTTACATCCCACATCTTTACCGGGAAAATTTGGCATCGGCGACTTAGGATACGATGCATACAAATTCGTTGATTTTTTGGTTGAAGCAGGTCAAAAACTTTGGCAGACTTTTCCCTTAGGACCTACGGGATTTGGAGATTCTCCTTACCAATGTTTTTCGGCCTTTGCAGGGAATCCATTATTAGTGAGTCCTGAATTACTGAAAGAAAATGGCTTTCTAGCAGAAGAAGACATCAGTGAAATACCAGACTTCAATCCACATAAAATTGATTACGGAAATGTAATTAATTACAAATCATCTCTTCTAAATAAAGCATACGAAAATTTTAAAGCAGATCATAAAGATTGGCAAGATAATTTTAATTCGTTCTGCCAAAAGCATTCTGACTGGCTTGATGATTATGCTTTGTTTATGGCTTGTAAAGAACACCATCAAGGAAGAGTATGGCGTGAATGGGATAATGATATTGCTTTCCGTAGAGGAAATGCAGTTGAAGAATGGAAAGAAAAATTAAGTGACCGCATTAACTACCAAAAATTCATTCAATTCCTCTTTTTCGTTCAATGGAATGATTTAAGAAAATATGCCAATGAAAAGGGAGTAAAAATAATTGGCGATGTTCCGATCTTTATTGCTTATGATTCGGCAGATTTATGGGCGAATCGCAATTTATTTACAGTTAATGAAGATGGTATCCTTGAAACCGTAGCAGGAGTTCCACCGGATTATTTTAGTCCCACTGGTCAACTTTGGGGGAATCCCCTTTACCGCTGGGATGAAATGGAAAAGGATAATTTTAAATGGTGGAAGAAGAGATTTGCTGCTGTATTTGAATTAGTAGATATCGTTAGAATAGATCACTTCAGAGGATTTGAAGCATTTTATGAAATTCCCGGCGATGCTCCCACCGCTGAAACAGGACATTGGGTTAAAGCACCCGGAGATAAATTATTTACAGAATTAAGAAATGAATTCGGTGATGTTCCTATTATTGCAGAAGACCTGGGAATTATAACCGATGAAGTTAGAGAATTGCGGGATAAATTTAATTTTCCCGGAATGAAAATATTACAATTCGCTTTTGGTCCCAACGGCGATAAAAACTTCTTACCACATAGATATCCTACTAATTGTGTTGTTTATTCCGGTTCTCACGATAACGACACAACACGCGGGTTCTTCGAGGAAGAAAGATCGAAAGGCTCAGGTATTTTTGAATGGGCTCAAAAATACTTGAATTACTATGGTAATGATATTAGATTTGCAGTAATTAAGGCGGCATACTCCTCAGTTGCAAATACTGTAATCATACCAATGCAGGATATTCTTAATTTAGGAACTGAAGGTAGAATGAATTTCCCGGGAAAACCGGACGGAAATTGGCAATGGCGTTTTTCCTGGGATCAGATAGATGAAGGACTTGCTTCCATATATAAAGAAATGACTCTATTATATGAACGTCCTCCAGTAAAGTAAAATACTATCATTTAATTAGCGAGGAATCTATGTTAAAAAGAATCAAAGCAATTATTAGTAAAAAGAGATCTTCAGCGGAAGATTACGACTGGTTGCGTGAAATAGATCCACAGAAAAGGTTGCAGATTGCAACTTGCGCGCTTTTCATAGAAATTGCAAATGCAGATGAGCAATTCCTCGAAATTGAAAAAGAAAAAGTCATCGAACTTATGAGCAAGTTATTCGATCTGGATAACGAGTATGTCCAAGAATTAATCGAACTTTCCAAACGATCAATCGAAGATAGTTTGAGCCTTTATGAATTTACTTCTGAAGTAAATGCCAATAGTAATCAAAATGAAAAATACGAAATTGTAAAAAATCTCTGGCGATTAATTTTTGTTGATGATGAATTACATCCATACGAGGACTATTTAATTAGAAAAATCAGCAACAGTTTACACATCTCTCATAGAGATATGATTGCCGCCAAAAATGAAGTAAAAGAGGAACTTTCGTAATAATTAGACTGGCGTCCAAAAAGCACGTTTTTAAATAAACCAATGAATTCTCCGTAGCAATCACGGATAATCATTGGTTTTATATAAAATTTTAAGAAAACGTTATAAAACTTTCCCACTTTTTGGACAGCCACTCAAAGAATTTACTAATCAGCCATTAATGCAGCTATTGCCGAAGTGTTAACAATATCATCAGCACTGCAACCACGACTCAAATCAAACAAAGGTTTTCTTAAGCCCTGAACTACAGGACCAACAGCTTCCGCACCACCAAGTCTCTGAGCAATTTTATAACCGATATTCCCTGCATTTAAATCCGGGAACACCAATACATTTGCTTTTCCTGCAACTTCGCTGCCGGGCGCTTTTCTTTTTCCTATGGAAGATATTATAGCGGCATCAAACTGAAGTTCGCCGTCAATCTTAAGATCAGGACGTTTTTCTTTCGCAATTTTAGTTGCTTCAATAACTTTATCTACTAATTCATGTTTAGCGCTTCCTTTTGTTGAAAAGGAAAGCATAGCAACAACCGGCTCATCACCCGTTAATTTCCTATGATTCTCAGCCGTTGTAATTGCAATATCCGCTAATTGAACTGCATCGGGATTAGGAACCACCGCACAATCGGCAAAGCTGAAATATCTTTCAGGGAAAATCATTAAAAAGAAACTCGATACAATAGAAATACCTTCCGGCATACCAACGCATTGCAAAGCTGCGCGTAATACATCACCTGTAGAAGCAATTGATCCGGCCACAAATCCGTCTGCCATATTTTCACGAACCATCATAGCGCCGAAAAATAAATCCCTTTTCATAGTTTCACGCGCTTGCTCGATGGTTACTCCCTTATGCTTCCTTAAGTTAAAATACAAGTTAGAAAAATCACTTAACTTCTCGGATTTTTGATGATCGATAATTCTAACACCCTTCAATTCTAATCCAAGTTCCGAAGCAGTTGTTCTAACTTTATCCTCCTCTCCGAGCAAAATAACTTTTGCAATCTCTTCAGCCGAAAGAATTTCGGCAGCTTTAATAACACGCTCGTCGTGAGATTCCGGAAGAACAATTGTCTTTTTTCTGCTTCGTGCCTTATCACGTATCTGATTTAATAATTCAATATCCGACATCTTTAACCTCTATTTTTCGAAAAAAAGACATCGAAATATAATAAAACACCGCTTCATTTAGTTGAAGAATTTGTTAATTTAGTATATATAAT
>CAZNJB010000039.1:0-30671 GCA_964573255.1 uncultured Melioribacteraceae bacterium | reverse complement strand
TTCAATCACTCCACCGGCCAGTACAAATCCCTGCTGGTCATATAAAACGGCAGATTGGCCGGGAGTAATCGCATTTTTATAATCTAAGAATTCAACTGCAAAATTATTCTCATCCGCTTCGATAATTTTGGCAGGTGCACCTTTGTCAGAATAACGAATTTTACAAATTACAATATCTCCGGGATTTAATTTTGCCTCGCTCACATAATTAACTTCTTCTGCATAAAGTCTTTTCTGAAGTAATTCTTCTTTATCGGCAATTTCAACAATATTATTCTCTGGATCAATTCGTTTTACATAAAGAGGTTTTCCCAATGCAATACCGAGGCCTTTTCTTTGACCAATAGTATAAAACGGATAACCTCTATGTTTGCCGACAATTTCTCCTTTATAAATTAAATCACCTTCATCAATTTTATTAATTTCTTCAGGAACTCTTTCACGCAAAAATCTTTCGTAGTTATTATCTGCCACAAAACAAATTTCCTGACTATCAGGTTTATTAGCGGTTTTAAGACCATATTGCTCAGCTAATTTACGAACTTCCGTCTTTGTGAATTCGCCCAATGGCAATAATGTTCTACTTAAACTTTCCTGAGTTAGCCCCCATAATGCATAAGTTTGATCCTTACTATTATCAGCAGAATTTTTCAGTTTATACCTTCCCGAATGTTCATCGTATATCACTTGAGCATAATGCCCGGTTGCAACATATTTGGCATCCAGAGAATCAGCTTTCGTGAGTAATTCTTCCCATTTAATTTTTCTATTGCAAAGAACACAAGGATTAGGGGTTCTGCCATTCAGATATTCATCAATAAAATTATCGATTACAGCATCTTCGAACGACTTGGTGAAATCGACTGTATAATGCGGAAAATCCATTGCATTAGCAACATTCTTTGCATCGTATATTGCATCGAGACTGCAACATCCGGATTCATGTTTCGGCGCACCGCCAACTTCCATGAATCCCCAAGTTTTCATAGTCACACCTATTACATCGTATCCTTTATCTTTTAATATTGCAGCGGCAACGGAAGAATCCACTCCACCGCTCATAGCAACTATAACTCTATTCTCGTTCAACTCAGACCTTTCATATTTATTAATTTTGGATTCGAAATATATCACATTAATGAGGATTAAAAAAGGAGGCTTTATCTTATTATGAATAGAAACTTCGATTAATGTCTTACAGTCACAGTCTCAATTCTTTCATTTTTTGAATAATATATCGGAATTTTAGTATCAAACTCTTCATTCAATCCAACACACAAGAAACTTCTTCTAACATATAATTTTTCAGTATCTTTAACTCTTACAATACTGTTATCGATAACCCTGTATTTTATAATAAGCCTATAGTTATGCGGCAGCAGGCATTTAGGACATTTAATTGTAATATTTTCTATCCTTCTGGGCATAAATTAAATATTATGTATAATCCTTGATAATCGAACTAAAATATATAATGTTTAATTATCTTGATTATTTTTTCGTATATAAAATCGCCACACAAGCTACATAATTATCAGAATGGCTCATTGATATTTTTAGGTCTTTATCATCCCCGACAAATTCATTAAGTTTACCGAACAATCTTACTTTTGGCAAACCGGATTTTTCATTATAAATTTCAACATCTCTCCATCTAAAATCTTTATTCCATCCGGTTGCTAAAGCTTTGGATATAGCCTCTTTTGCAGCAAATCTTGCCGCAAAATGCTGGTTTTTATTCTTCTTAGAAAGACAATATTCAATCTCGGTATCAGTGAAGATTTTATTGATAAACCGTTCACCGAATTTTTCAACACTCTGAGCAATTCTATCAATTTCAATTATATCTATTCCAACTCCAACAATCATATTAATATCCTACAGCTCTTCCGTAATTCCTTTTATCAGAAATTCCCCAAATAATTCCATCATTAATTTCTATTGCTTGCACTATACCCAATATTCTCTCTTTCCCGATATTATGACCCATAGAAACTAAAGCATTTTTGATATCCAAAGATAGTCCAAATTCTTCGTAATCGATTCTATCCGGTAACCATTGATGATGAATCCTGTGATTATTGACTGCTTCAAACAAATTCATATTGAATTCAATGACATTTAATATAACTTGTGCTACAGATGTAATAATTGTTGCACCTCCCGGAGAACCGACGATTAAAAAAGGTTTCCCATTCTTTAAAATTATAGTCGGTGTCATAGAACTAAGCATTCTCTTTCCCGGTTGGATTGAATTCGCGGTACTGCCAATAAGTCCGAACTGATTCGGTTCACCAGGTTTCGCGCTAAAATCATCCATTTCATTATTCAGTAGGAATCCAGCACCTTCAACAACTATTTTATTTCCATACGAAGAATTTAATGTTGTCGTAACACTAACTGCATTACCATATTTGTCCACAACTGAAAAATGAGTAGTTTCTTCGCTTTCAGCTTGGTATATTTTAACTGGAGCAATTTCTTCGGAAGGGGTTGCTTTCGAAGTAATTGAATGTGCTATTTCTGCTGCATATGCTTTGGATGTCAAATATTCAACTGGTACATTATAAAAATCCGGATCCCCTAAGTGCATTGAACGGTCGGCATAAACACGCTTAAATACTTCCACAAGCGTATGAATATATTTGCTGCTGCCCCATTCATTTTTGTCAAAAGAAATTTCTTCAAGTGAATTTAATATTTGGACTAACGCAATTCCTCCTGAAGAAGGTGGTGGCATTGAGATAATTTTGTAACCTTTATAGCTTCCAATAATAGGTTTTCTTTCAATAGGTCTGTAATTTGCTAAATCATCCTTCGATATTATTCCACCATACTTGTTAACCGTTTTTATTATCAGATCAGCGGTTTCGCCTTTGTAAAATCCATCCGAACCAAATTCCTTTATTTTAATTAAAGTTTCTGCGAGGTCTTTTTGAACGAACAACTCCCCTTCTGAAAATGGATTTTTGGAATCTCTAAATATTTTTACGGAAGAAGGATATTTCTCAAATTGCTCCTGATAGTTATTTATAGATTCTTTCAAAAAATAATTTAACCTAAAACCCTTCTCCGCCAAATCAATTGAAGGCTGTAATATTTTATCCCAAGATAAAGAACCATATTTTTGCCAAGCATAATATAATCCGGCAACTGTTCCAGGCACACCGACTGATTTCATCCCCTCACGGCTCAATTTGGGATTATATTTTCCGTTCTGATCAATATACATATCACGGCTTGCTTTACCCGGAGCTTTTTCTCTGTAATCGATTGTAGTTTCTTTACCGTCTGCCATGTGAATTACCATAAATCCACCACCGCCTAAATTACCGGCAGAAGGATAAGTTACAGCCAATGCAAATCCGGTAGCAACCGCCGCATCAATTGCATTTCCCCCCTCAATCATTATTTGCACGCCCACTTTCGAGGCAATTTCACTTGCACTTGCCACCATTCCGTTATGAGCTATAACAGTTTGACCCGATTGAGCTTTTATGGTAAAAGAAATGATTAAAAATATTTTAAAAAAGGTTGACGTTCGCATCTACATTAATTCCGTCTTTCTGCAGTTGGTCTAATAATACTTTAGTTAACTTATTTAATCTTTCAATTGATTCGGTTAAATTCTTTAATAAATTCTTATCGTATAATAATTTACCTACATTATTTTCCGAGCTTTTGGTTTCTTCAATTAATTTATTAATTGAATTCATTAATTCATTTGAGGAAGAAAGTGTATTTCTTAATGAAACGAAAACCGAGTCCATTTTAGGAGTGGTTTCACCTAATGTGCTGTCTATTCTTGTAACTAATGAATTAGAACTAACTAATAATTTATTTAACGGGAATTTATTCTCTTCAATAACGGCATTCAAATTAGAAGTCAATTTATTTATATTTTTTATCCCGTTTTTTAAATCGGTAGAAAATTGTTCGTTACTCAATAATGAATTAACACTAGTCAAAGTTATTTTCAATTCTCTAACTGCATCAATTAAATCATCTTGAACATTGCTTAAAGCTGCCATTGCCGTTGAAATATCACCCTTAAATTTCCCGGAATAAATTTGGGAGAAATCGATCGGCTCATCTGAATCACCGGGCGATATTTCAATCTTTTTACCCCCCATTAAATCGAGCATCATTATTGAAAATGTTGCATCCCGATTTAATTTAATATCCAATGGTAAATTAAAAGTTACGTAAACGCCCTTGGAAGTATTTTCAATTCTAACAACGTGCCCCTTACGTACGCCGTCAACAAAAACCTGATCGCCTACTTCTAATCCTGCCACATTATTAAATTTTACAGTCAGTAACTTTTCATCTTCAAACAATGATATATTTTTTGCCCATCCGATAATCCAAAGTAAGATTATCATAGCAATAATAACAGTTATTCCAACTTTTATCTCAACGCTTCTTTGATTTTTCATAATTCTTCAAATAATATTTTAATGAATCAATTTCTTTGGCATCTAATACTTTATCTGAAATAAATTTACTAAAATCTTCGTACATATTCTTAATAATTTTCGGATCAATCTTTTGAGAATTTTCATCAATCCATTCTTTCAACTGATCAACATTTAAATCATTAGTTTCAAACTTTACATCAGATAACTGAGTTCTTAAAGTAGAAAGGAATTCTTCGGTTACCTTCTGTTTAATATTCTCCTCTGCCTTAACAAAATAATCGAACTCATAATGGGAAAACAAATAATAAAGTGCAGCAATAATTATTATGGCAAAAAAGAATATTTTAGAACACCCTTTTATCATTCTTCTTTAAGCTTTTCAACAAATACTTTATTTATTCTTTTATTACTTACCTCTTTTATGGTAAAACGAAATCCGTCTTGTTCAAAAGTGTAATTTTGCTTAGGAATCTCCCCGGCCTGGTTAAATATATATCCGCCTATAGTATCAAAGTCATCATTATCGGCGTCTAAATTAGCACCTAATTCTTCATTAAAAACCGCTACATCCGTTTTACCAAGAACCATATATGAATTATCTGCTACTTTAACTATTTCGGCTTCTTCCTTATCGTATTCATCACGAATTTCACCGACTATTTCTTCAATAATATCCTCTAACGAAATCAAGCCAGCGGTTCCGCCGTATTCATCGACCACAATACCAATATGAATATTCTTTTCCTGAAACTCGTGCATTAAATCACTTATTAATTTTGTTTCCGGAATAAAATAAGGCTTCCTCGATATTTTCTTCAGGGAAATGTTCTTATCTTTGTTTGTGCTTAAATAAGGAAGCAAATCTTTGGCGTAAAGTATACCTGTAATATTATCCAAATTTTCTTCATAAACGGGTATTCTGCTGTGCCCGGATTCAGTAATAACGCGTAAAGCTTCTTCAAAACCGGTATCACTTTGCAATGCAATAATATCAACACGAGGCGTCATTACTTCCCGGGTAGTAACTTTTTTAAAAGAAACCAAACCGTGAATTAATTCGTGTTCCTCTTCTTCTAAAGTTCCTGTTTCTACTCCTAGGTCCGCTAATTCTTTTAAGTCTGAAGATTTAAGCGCCGATTTTCTTTTATCATACTTGAATTTTGAAGTTCCCGTACGAATAATATCGGTTAGTATTTTTGATATTGGATATATAAACACGCCAATCCAATATAGAGGCAAAGCTATTACTTTGGCAAAGGAATATGGATATTTAGAAGCAAATACTTTCGGTGTTATTTCACCAAAAATCAGCACTAATATTGTAATGATAATAATTTGAACTATTAGGACAAAATCTACTTCTAAATTATATTTTTGGGCTATTTCCATAGCCAAAGTGACGGAAACAATTGAAGTTAGAACGTTGAATATTGTGTTGCCGATTAGTATGGTAACAAGTAATCTGCGAGGCGCTTCTAATAGACGTTGAATATAAACATCCGCAAAAGAACTCTCCGATTTATTTTTCAACACATTTAATTTATCGAGAGAAAATAAACTAACCTCGGAACCGGAAAACATTGCTGAAAATAACAGACTGACGATTAGAAGTGTAATTTTAAAGAACCAATCGGTTTCCAAATATTATATTAACCTCAATTATTAAACAAGACAATTAAAAAGGAAGATCGTCATTATTTGCGCCGCTGTCAATCGGATCCGGTTGAGAATATCCACCCATCGGTTCAGATGCAATAGTTCTATTTGAAGCAGGAGCATTGGAATCAAGAGGTATCAATTTTTCAGCGACAACTTCGGTAACATAAATTGTTTTACCTTCCTTATTTTCGTATGATCTTTTATTTAATCTCCCTTCAACGTAAAATTTTCGACCTTTTCTGAGTTGATCTTTCATATAATCAGATAAACTGAATGCAACAACATTATGCCAGGTAGTTTCATCAACCCAGTTGCCATCACGCCCTTTATAGCTATGAGTAGTAGCAACCGAGAAACTAGTGACTGAAACGTCGTTGGCAGTAACTCTATTTTCCGCATCTCCGCCAAGATTACCAATAAGCATAATTTTATTCAATGAAAAAGCCAATTTTTACCTCAAAGTTTAATTATTAAAATTTCATGTCATAATTTATCATTTCTTTAGAAAAACAACAAAATTTATTCTCGCTTAACGGCTAAAAATGAGATAAAATAAGTGAAGATACGTTAATTATATATCTATTTTCTCTAATTTATTTACCTTTAATTCGTTTAACTGATGAAACACCGGATACGTCTGTTACCAATTTTTCGGGGTTTCCTAAATATTTCACACTACTTGCACCCGAGGCATCAACGAATAGCGCTTCTCTGGCATTAACTATTGCGTGAGAAGCACCACTAATATCAATATTCACTTCACTACATTTCAGTTTAATTGCATTAAGTTCGCTCGCTCCGGAAATATCGGCATTCAATTTGTCAACTCGTCCTACCAGTTTTATCTCCCCGGCTCCACTTAAATCTATATCTAATTTCTCGGTTTCTATGTTCTTAGCTAATATTTTATTCACTCCGGAAGATTCGATACTTAACAATTCTGGCATAGTAATTTTTACTTGCATCTTTTTCTTTGGTGAAAGATGACGTTTTGTTTCAATATAAAGTGTTTTCCCCTCTTTAAAGGTTTCTATGTATTTCATTAAATTTTCTTCAGCTCTTATTTTTACCCCGAAATCTTTGCCGGAAACAATTTTAACATGAAAGATTCCAGAAACACTAACCTTGTTAAATGAAGTAATGTTTCTTTCCTCCACAATTACATTTCCGTTCCCTTTTATACCCCAAGGTCTACAACCAATTATTATGATGCTTAGCAGGGTTATTATAAAGATTATCTTTTTCATAGTAATCCCGTTTTTGAACTTTTAGACGCAGAGAGATAACAATTTGTTACATTATTATTGAATAAATAATAAAAATTTACTTATTTTACAATTCATTAAAATTTGGTGCTAAATGAAAAAACTTTCCCGAGATGAATATAACCGGATTAAAAAAGAAACTTTCGAACATCTCTTTCAGGGAAGAAAAAAACTAGCTCTTGACGGAGCAAAAGCGCTATATAAAGCGGAACCTAATGACGGAACAGCGGTTATGTTGCTTGCATGGGCAGCTCTGGAAAACGGAGATCCCGGCAATGCAATGGAACTTGCAAATAACGCAATTGAATTGGAAGATTCCCATCTTAACAGATTATACCGTGGTTATATCCTTTCGAGGATGAATATTTTTGACGGCGCTATTAAAGAATTGGATTATGCGCTTGAAAAACAATCGGAAATTATTACTTGGTCTTTATTAAATAAAATTCGCTCAATTGCCGGTTTGGGGCATTTTGAGAAGGCATTGGAAGTTTGCAAAGGACACATTCCCCATATAAATTATAAAAAAGAGTGGGAAGAATGCATTGAATTATTAAATATCGCTTCCAAATTAACCGACCCGGATATTGAATTTGAAGTTTCTGAACTTATTGACAGATGCGGCGAAGCTTTTATTACGAGAGATTACTGGTTTATTCTATATACAACCAAAATAATCATCGAAAACATCAAAAAGAAAAAGAATAGGCAGAAAGCCCAAATTTTACGCCTGAAGGCAATGCTGATGACATATCAGTATTTCCCCGCATATAAAGAGGCAAAAAAATTATACAATGAATTGAAGAAGGACGAGGAATTCATTAAAATTTACAAAAAATTAGAAGACCTTGTTAACGGCCGTTATGATTTTAGTCTAGAAACTATTGATGAAGAAGAGCCTGAATTTGAATTAGAAGACGAAGAAATCACTTTAGAGCCTGAAGAACAAGCAAGCAGCTCTTTTAGAACCGGTGCAATATTTTTCCCAAATGAATATGCAGATGTTTTCTCCGCAAAAGTTTATGATGCACATCTTGACAAAACAAAGGGTAAAAGAGTCTATTATTATGAATTCAACGAAAAAAATCTCCGTCATGTTGGCGTCGAGATAATTTTTAACAATCCATACTTCCAATTAGAAGATAAAGAATACAAATGTACTGCAGTTTGGTATTTAAATGATTTTGAAATCGGTCGTAATGACTTTTTGCTGGAAGTAAATCGTAGTTGGGATGCAGTAATTTTTGCTCAAACTTGGGGTTCCGATGAAGTTCACGCGTGGGCGCGTGGTCAAGCAAGAGTAGAAATTTATTTTGAAGGTTTCAAAGTTTGTGAAAAATGGTTCGGTATTGGAAATAAAGAAGTTTTGATTGAACCTGAAGAAGCTACTAAAATTGAAAAACCGGTATTCACAAAAGATGAAGTTGTAGAAGATAAACCATCATTTAAAACTACCGAAGAAATATTACCGCCTGAGGAAACAATTGAAGATGTACTTGCGGAATTGGATAAATTCATCGGGCTTGAAAATATCAAAAAATCGGTCAGAGATTTTATTACTTATCTTGAATTTATCGCTCAAAGAAAGAAGAAAGGCTTTAAGGTTGACGAAACCATTTCCCTTCACTCGGTTTTTGTGGGAAATCCCGGTACAGGAAAAACTACAATTGCTCGTTTGATGGGAAGATTATTCAGAGCAATGGGAGTTCTTCCTAAAGGTCATGTGGTTGAAGTTGATCGCGGTGGTTTAGTCGGGCAGTACATTGGCGAAACCGCTCAAAAAACGGAAAAAGTGATTGAAGAAGCAATGGGCGGAGTTCTTTTTATAGATGAAGCTTACGCTCTTGTTAAAAAAGGCGGCGGAGGTCAGGATTTTGGACAAGAAGCAATTGATACTCTATTAAAACGGATGGAAGACGACAGAGGCAAGTTTATTGTTATCGCCGCTGGTTATACAGAAGAAATGGAATTTTTCCTTTCTTCCAATCCCGGTCTAAAATCCCGCTTTACCCGTAAATTTGAATTCGAAGACTATACGCCCGAAGAATTAATGCAGATATTCGAAATGCTGATGAAGAATGAAGAATATTCAATTACTGATGATGCAAAAGAATTCTTAATGAAAGAATTCACAAGACTGTATAGAGCCAGGGATAAAAACTTCGGTAATGCTCGTTTAGTCAGATTACTTTTTGAAGAAGCTAAACTCCAGCTTAGCCGCAGGTTCACAAAATTGCCAAAAGAAAAGCAAACATCCGAGGCTATGACTACAATAATTTTGGACGATGTAAAGGACATACTTGCAGCAAAAGAGCACAAAGAAGCTAAAATCAGCATTGACGAAGAACAATTGAAATCTGCACTCGATAAATTGAACAGTTTAATAGGTTTGGACAGAGCAAGGAAAGAAATTGAAGATCTTGTAAAATTAGCCCGCTATTATGCTGAAGAAGGTGAAGATTTAAAGAGCAAATTCTACAATCACTATCTTTTCCTCGGTAATCCGGGTACCGGCAAAACTACCGTTGCAAGAATTTTTAGTGAAATATTCTCCGCCTTGGGCATATTGCCCAAAGGTCATTTAGTTGAAGTTGACAGACAGGGACTTGTAGCCAATTATGTGGGACAAACCGCTGAAAAAACTTCTCAAGCAATAGATAAAGCGCTGGGAGGCACTTTATTCATTGACGAAGCTTATGCCCTTGCCTCTGCCAAAGATAGTTCGAATGATTTTGGAAAAGAGGCAATCGATACATTACTTAAAAGAATGGAAGACGACCGTGGTAAGTTTATTGTGATTGCGGCAGGATATACTGAAGAAATGAAAACTTTCATCGAGTCTAATCCGGGAATTCAGAGCAGGTTCACAAAAACAATCCACTTTGACGACTATACTCCCGATAATTTATTGGAAATTACTCAAAAAATATTTGCTGCTGATAACCTTGAATTATCCAAAAAAATTAAAAAAGCACTGCATAAATACTATACTGAAATTTACAGGAACAGGGACAAAAATTTTGGGAACGCCCGTATAGTCAGAAATATTGTAGAAGCAGCAAAGCAAAAACGATTGATTCGTTTGGCAGAACTACCTCCTGAAGAACGCTCAAAAGAAGAAAATAAAGCTCTAAAATTAGAAGATTTTGAAGTTTTACAAGAAACCGAACTCAAAGCTAAAAAATATGAAATTTCCACGGATCCGGAAGGTATTAAAAAAGTTATGGAAGAATTGAATAACCTTACCGGATTGAAAAGTGTAAAAGCCGGAGTAGAAAAATTAATTAATGGCTTGAAAGTCGCAAAATTGAGGAAAGAACGTGGATTAACGGTAATTGAAAAACCACTTCACTCCGTGTTTTTAGGTAATCCCGGCACCGGTAAAACAACCGTGGCCAGATTGATGAGTAAAGTCTATAAAGAACTCGGTTTATTGGAAAAAGGACATTTAGTTGAAGTCGATAGAGCAGATTTAGTTGCCGGTTACCAAGGTCAAACCGCAACTAAAACAGATGAAGTTATCAAGAGAGCCCTCGGTGGAACTCTATTTATCGATGAAGCCTATACACTTTCGCGCGGAGGAAACGATTTCGGTCAAGAGGCTATCGACACACTACTTAAACGGATGGAAGATCATAAAGGAGAATTTGTTGTAATAGTTGCCGGCTATACAGAAGAAATGACGGAATTCTTAGCTTCCAATCCCGGATTGAATTCAAGATTCCCAAATAAATTTCTTTTCGAAGATTATACACCGAGAGAGTTGGTAAATATAGCCTGGAATATTGCTGAAAAGAACGGTTATATTTTAGACGAAGGTGCTCTGCAAGCACTGCTCGAAAAATATGAGGAATTATATCAGAAAAGAGATAAGAATTTCGGAAATGCCCGTACAGCGAGAAACATCCTATATGCTGCAATTGCTAACCAGGAAGAAAGACTTGCATTAAGTTCAGACCTCACAAAAGAAGAATTAATGACCATTACTTACGATGACGTAATCAAGGTTAATTCCGATTAAACTCCCCTCCCTTTAACCAATTAATTTTGTTTTTTATTCCGCACATACTTTCATATCTTTGCAATTATTTTGCTAAAGAACTACTTAATAAATTAAGGAGAAACTATGTTCAAAAACCACCCAAAGGGTCTCCCCGTTCTTTTCTTTACCGAGATGTGGGAAAGATTCGGGTTCTACACAATGCTCGCTATTTTTGTACTGTATCTTCAAGAAAATTTTCATTGGGATGCAGCTACAACTACGAATATTTACGGTATCTTCTTAGCCGCTGTTTATTTCACCCCAATCTTAGGCGGTTGGATTGCCGATAATGTTTTAGGTTACGGTAAAACAATAACAATCGGTGCCATAACGATGGCTGTTGGTTATGCACTTATGGCAATTCCCACCTCTTCCCCTGAACAATTATATTTAGCTTTGGCTATCGTTGCAATCGGAAATGGATTATTTAAAGCAAACATTTCCGTTTTGGTGGGTAATCTTTATTCTCATTCCAGCGGTTCGGTTAAGGACGCCGGATATAATATATTTTATATGGGAATAAACATAGGTGCATTTTACGCACCCCAAGCTGCAACGGGAATAAAAAACTTTTTCGTTAATAATCTCGGCTACTCTTTAGCTCAAGGTTACAATGCGGGTTTTGCCGTTGCTGCAGTAGGAATGGTTATTTCACTCATAATTTTTATTGTATTCAAAAAATATTATTCCGAAGCAGATTATCAATCCAAGAACGTAACGAATAGCGATAAAGATTTACATCTTAGCAAAGAGCAGGAAAAAGAAAGAGTTACAGCATTGCTAATTATATTTGCTATCGTTATTTTCTTCTGGATGTCCTTCCATCAGAATGGAGCAGCATTAACTCTATTCGCTAAGAATTATACTTCTACCACAGTAGGAAGTTTTACATATATCCTTTTTGATATTGTAGGCTTGCACGCCATTTTAGCTCTTTTATTGGGCGGCGGATATCTTTTGTCGAAGAATGCAACCGCAAAAGGTAAAAAGTATGCAGGAATTGCCGCACTACTTGGTTTTATCGTCATCATCTATAAATGGATGAACTTACCCGAAATCAACAGTATTTCTCCGGAACAATTTCAATCTTTTAATCCTATGTTCATCGTACTTTTAACGCCGCTGGTGGTCGGAATGTTCAAATGGATGAATTCAAAAGGTAAAGAACCGTCATCACCGGGTAAAATCGGTATTGGTATGATTTTAACCGCTGCGGCATTTTTAGTTATGGTTGTTGCTTCAATCGGTTTGCCTGCAGTTCATACTTTGAAAGGCGGTCCATCACCTACGACTGTCAGTCCATACTGGTTAATTATGTCCTACTTCATCGTTACAATTGGAGAACTTCATCTTAGCCCAATGGGTCTTTCATTTGTATCAAAAGTATCTCCTCCCAAGATGAAGGGATTAATGATGGGAATGTGGTTCGGCGCTACCGCTGTGGGTAATTACCTTTCCGGTTTTGTCGGAAGATTCTATCAAAACTGGGAACTCTGGCAATTTTTCGCTTTATTGGTTGCTACTTCCCTTCTCGCCGCGGGATTAATAGCTGTGTTCTTGAAAAAATTAAGAAACGCAACCGAATAATTCCGGAGAACCATAAACTCGTTAATTTTATTTACGAGTTTATTTAAATATTAGATACAGATTAACCCACGATTCTTCCATAATGATTTTATGGTTAATCGTGGGTTTTTCATATAATCTCTACGATTGAATACGATAGTTGAATATATTCCTATCCTTTTCACTATATCTCCCATTAGTTTGGATTACTCAATCACTTATTTACCCTTTCTAAATTACGTTCTTTATTATATCTTTATTATTAAAATAAAATTTTAATGGGGACTTTTAATGAGTCAAATAGTTTGCTTATTCGAGGATGAAAAGAGTATTAATCTAAATCCATTGGTTTTTGTACGTCCCGTTTATGAATTGCGTACCGGGATATTAACAATACGAAACAAATATCAGAATATGCATCCCGAATTAAAATTTATGTTTCACACACGGAATTTTTTAGCAAACGATTATTCAAATAAGAATCCTAATTATCTCGTAAATCAAGCCCCCGATAGTGATGATAGAATTTGTTTTATAAATTCGAGAGTAATTCCCCGAAAAGATTTTTTTGATTTAGTATTAAATACTGACACCGACAAGATTTTTGTGAATAAAGATAATTACGCAATTGCAGCAAATATTAAAGGGAACAGCATACCTTCGGGTCTATTCGAAAATGATTATTTAAATTTAGATGTTTTCAATTCTACAGGAATAGAAAAAATTGATGTGGAATTATTCGAATATCCTTGGGAATTGGTAAACATAAACGGTTCCGAAATAGAGAAAGATTTTAAATTATTAACCTCAGAAGAACCGAATAAAATACAAGGCAGAATTTACGACGGCGTTTATTTAATTAATGAAGAAAATATTTTCATCTCACCCACTGCAGTAATAAAACCTGGCGTTGTTTTGGATGCCGAACACGGTTCAATTTACATTGACGACGGTGTGGAAATTTTTCCTAATGCAGTGATTGAAGGACCTTGTTATATTGGCAAAAATTCTAAAATAAAAATCGGCGCTAAAATTTATGAAAATACTTCAATCGGACCTGTTTGTAAAGTTGGTGGTGAGGTTGAAGAAAGCATAATTCACTCTTACTCAAATAAACAGCACGATGGATTTTTGGGACATTCATATTTAGGTCAGTGGGTTAATTTAGGTGCAGATACTAACAACAGCGATCTTAAAAACAATTACGGAAATATTAAAGCTACTATAAATGATATTCAAATAGATACCGGATTAACTTTCGTGGGTTTGATAATGGGTGACCATTCCAAAACCGGAATCAACACGATGTTTAATACCGGAACTGTAGTTGGTTTAGGTTGCAATATTTATGGAAGTAATTTCCCTCCGAAATATATCCCCTCTTTTTCTTGGGGCGGTAGCGAATCTTTAGTTACATATAATTTTGATAAATTCATTCAAGTTGCTAAAATTGTAATGCAGCGGAGAAATATTGAACTTTCGACTGCTGAAATTGAAGTGCTAAGGTATGTTTTTGATGTAACTAAAGAGGAACGTTTGAAGCGGGATATGCAAGGATAGATTGATGTTCAAAAATTATCTTTTCCTTTTTAGAGGAATAAAAGAATTATATGATGTTCTGCAGGAATCATCAATTCGTGATATTTATTCACAAGATAAAAATAAGTTATATTTGCATATACCCTCAGCCGAGAAAGAATTCCGCCATTTGATATTAGATACAGATTCAAGATATAATTTCCCTTTATTAAAAGATGAACATCATAAAGCCAAAAGCAATGTAGTTTCCTTTTGGAATGATTTACTCCCGGCAAAGATCAGTAAAATTGAAATAGCCGATTGTGACAGAGTAATTAAAATCACTTCGGATAAATTCGAAATGTTTTTTACAGTTTGGGGAGGGTTATCAAACGTTTATGTTGTTATCGATAATAGGATAGATGCATTCAAAAAAATAAAGGATGATTCAATAATAGATAAAATTACATCATTTAATTATTTATCACCTCTTTCCCCTATTCCCATAGAATATGATAATTACTCACCTGAGAATTTGAAAGATAAAATATTTTTCTTTCGAAAAGATTATATAGAAGAATTCATTATCAGAAAAAGATTTAACGAAAATGGTTTTGATATAGTTTCGAAGATAATGGATGAGACTCTTCACGGCAAGATTACCATTTCCGAAATTGAACCGGGAAAGTTAAAACTTCATTCATCTTCTTTCATCTACTTTGAAGGACTTAAGCATCTAAAGGAATTTGACTTATTAAATCCCGCCGTTCAATTTTATATATCCGAATCATTCAAACTGAAGAATCGTTTGAGCAAGAGAAAAGAAATAGGAAGTTTCTTAAAGAAAGAATTAGGCAGATTATCAAACAGGTTAAACGATTTGAAAGCCAGAATAGATAAAGGCTCAAATGAAGATAAATATAGAAAATATGCTGATTTATTGAGCGCAAATAGAAATATTTTGAAAAAAGGAATGGCGGAAATATCATTAACCGATTTTTATTCAAATGAAGAAATAAAAATTAAATTAGATCCCAAATTATCTGCAAAACAAAATATCGACCGCTATTATGAGAAAGCGCGAGATGAAAAAAAACGATATGAAAAATCATTGGAATTATATAAATCAAATTTGGCTAAATATGAAAAATTGATTGAAAAAGAGAAAGAGTTTGAAAATTTAGACGATCAAGAATTAAATGATTTTTATGATGAAATATTTGGTAGAGATAAAAAGATGAAGAATAAACCCAGCGATATCAAATATAGGCATTACTTAGCTGAAGGAAAGTATCACATATTTGTTGGAAGAGATAATAAGAATAATGACGAACTAACTTTCAAATTTGCAAAACAAAATGATTACTGGCTTCATGTACGTGGTTATGCCGGTTCGCATGTTGTTCTGCGGGTTGACAACCCCAAAGAAGGGATGCCTAAGAATATAATTAAGGCTGCAGCATCCTTGGCAGCTTATCACAGCAAAGCTAAAACGGCCGGTATGGTTCCGGTGATTTACACTTTCAGGAAATATGTGAGAAAGGGAAAAGGAATGGCGCCCGGTCAAGTAGCCGTTCAAAGAGAAAGCAGTGTTATTGTTCCACCAGAAATTCCAAAGAATTGCGAGTATTTAGATGAATGATAAAATAAATAAAGCAAAAGTTCTCCTTGCACAGTCTAGTAAAAGTATTGTTAATGCTTACAATACATTATCATCAGGAAATGAAGGACGAATTCGAACAATTTCTCGCAGAGCAGCAGGATTTGCAATATCGGCATTAAATATATTCACTGAAAAAGATTACGGTTCACATTTTTTAGCAAATTTAAAGAATTTATTCTATGATGTTTCTGCGCCTGCCGAAGTAAGAGATGCAGCAATGAATTTACTCGAACGGGTATCGGATAATCCTATTTCCGGGAAAGAGGCAATAGAATTTGCCGTTAAAATTGTCGAGTTTTGTAAGTCCAAAATTGATGATTTTAGCAATGCTAAATAGAAGAATAATATTTAAAATACTATTTATATCTGCTGCAATCGGATTGTTGTTCAATTTTTTCTCCGGCAATGGCATCAATCTTTTGCCAAAAGAAATTGTGCTTAAAGAAGTCTCGGGATTTGATTCACTTTCAAATATTAAACCGGGCACAGATTCAATAGAAATAAAGACAATTAATATCGAAACAGTCTATAAATTATTTCTAACTGGTAAAGTATATTTTATTGACGGTAGAGATAAATGGGATTACTCCGAAGGACATATTCCGAATGCAATAAATTTACCAGAATATAAAATTGATGAGTTGAATGATCAAATCGAACAACTTGACAAAAAGAATAAATACATAGTTTACTGTTCAGGCGAAGACTGTAATGCGAGTAAGCGTTTGGCTGAAGTTCTAATAAATAAAGGATTCAGCAATGTTTTGGTTTATTTAGGTGGTTTTGAAGAATGGTCGGCAAATAAGTATCCCATTGAGGTTACAAATGAATAAATATTTGAAGAATAAATATTTCATTCTTCTCTGTCGCACTACAGTTGCACTTGTCTTTATTTTTGCCGGAGCTTCCAAAATAAATGATGCTGCGGGCTTTGCCGTTTCAATATCCAATTACAGAATTCTTCCCGATTTCCTTATTAATATCACTGCGATTATTTTACCTTGGATTGAAATTATTGCCGGCATATTATTTCTATTCGGTATTTACATAAAAGAAAATGCATTAATACTTAATTCTTTATTGGGTCTATTTATTCTTATGATTATGATTGCCGTAATCCGAGGACTCGATATTGAATGCGGGTGTTTTGGTACAAATGACGCTCAGCAAGTGGGTTTATTGAAGATAGCTGAAAACGTATTCTTATTGTTTGCCGGTTTAAATGTTTATTTTTTTAAGGAGAAAGATATTTCAGATGATTAACTTGCTCGATGAATTACATAATAATAAAGCTAGGATAAATAAAATATTAATTATTAAACTTCGCGGTATTGGTGATGTGGTTCTTTCTTCGGCGGCAATTGAAAATATTTCCCAATATTTCTCTAATGCAAAAATTGATTTGCTTACCGAAAAGCCTTCGGCCGAAATAATGAAATATCTCGGATATATCAACAACATACATTTATTCAACAGAAAAAGTACACTTGACAGAATTAAAATCGCTGCTAAGATAAGCAAAATAAAATATGACTTAGTGTTCGACTTTTTTTCCAATCCGTCGACTGCACAAATCACTTTCTTAAGCAGAGCCAAGTATAGAGCCGGATTCCCTTATAAAGGTAGAAAGTATGCCTACAATCTATTTGGTCCTGAGGAAAGAGGGAAATATCACGCTGCACAATTGCATTTAAGATTTTTAGAAGAATTAAATATTCCCGTTATTCAAAATGAATTGAGCATCGGATTAACTGAAGAAGACCAAACTTTTGCGGATGAATATTTTGAACAAAATCATTTGACCGGAGAAAAAATCTTAGGTATTTCCCCTAGCGGAGGATGGCCATCTAAAAAATGCGAACCAGAGAGATTTGCAGATTTTGCGAATAAAATATTCGATAAGTTCAATTTCAAAGGATTGATAGTTTGGGGACCCGGAGATAAAGAAGATGCATTAATTATAAAAAATATATTGAAAGATAAAGCATATTTAGCTCCCGATACAACTATTCGACAAATGGCGTCATTATTAAAAAAATGTACTGCTGTAATCGCAAATGATAGTGGTCCGATGCATATTACTACAGCTGTCGGGACTCCGGTTCTTAGTTTACACGGTCCTACAAATCCCAAATTGCAGGGTCCGTTCGGAAGTAAACACGAGTATATAAGACTTGACGAACTTGAATGCATTGAATGTAATCTGCTTGAATGTAATAGAAATCATGAATGCTTTATCGATCTGCCTGCCGATAGAGTATTAAATAAATTTGAGCAATTATTAAAAAAGAATGACTTGCTATGTTGAAGAAACTCGAAATTGCAATTAGAAAACTAATACTGAAATTACTGCTTCGTTCTAATAAGGTCGAACGTTCAAATGAGACTATCGAGCTTAATAGAGATTCCAAAATTTTAATTATTCGACTCAACCGAATTGGTGATGCTCTTGTCACCACTCCCCTTTTAAGATTAATTAAGGAAAACTCCGATTGTAAAATCCATTTACTGGCCGATAAAAAAAATCATTTTGTTTTTATCAACAACAAATTTGTCGACAAAATAATAGTTTGGGAAAAAGGGATTACTTCTTACAAAAATTTAGTTAAAAAATTAAATCAAGAAAATTACGATGCGGTTATCGATACTCACGATGATATTTCAACGACTGTAACACTTTTATTGACAAAATTAAAAAGCACAAATAAAATCGGGTTCGACAAAGGGAGTGAGACAATTTATTCACACGTAGTACCAAAGCCGGATAGCACAAAAACGCACATTATTGAGCGTGTAATAAAACTGGTAGAACCCTTTGCGATAAATCCGGTTTTCAAAAATGTTAATATTGTTTATGAACCGATGCGAAGTTCAATTGATTTTCTTGACGATTACTTGAAAAAAGAAAATTTGGACGGTAAATATTTATTCGGGTTAAATATTTCTGCGGGAAGCGATTCCCGTTTTTGGGGTGTGGAACGATACAAAATTTTAATTAACGAATTGAAGAAAATGGGCGTTTCTCCACTACTAATTTCTGCTGCAAAGGATTTGGATAAAGCTAAAGAAATTTCTAATGGTGAAATAAAGATTTTTCAGAATGAAAGTTTTGATATATTTGCAGCTTTAATTTCAAAACTAAACTTTTTATTTACACCCGATACTTCGGTGGTTCACTTAGCATCAGCTTATAATATACCGATGTTCGGCATTTACGTTAAATTTAATACAAATGATATGGTTTGGTATCCATATCAATCAAAATATGAACTTGTAATAACGGAGGAAGAAAATTTCAAAAATCTTGAAACTTCCGAGGTTATTCCTAAATTTATTGAGTTTTTTAAGAAGGTTTACTATGAGCAGACAAATACCAAATTGTAAAAAGTTTACCGGATACAAACCGTGTTATTCAGATCACGATTGCTGGACTAACGGCTGCAAAGATGGAGAAAAAGATAAATTTGGAACGATGATTCTCATCGTAAATCTCGATGCTATGGGAGATGTAGTTATGACTACAGCCCAACTTCCGGCAATTAAAAGAAAATTCCCCCAGTCAACAATTTATTGGATAACTCTTAAAGTTGCATCAGGAATACTTAAAAACAATCCATATATCGACAAAGTGTTTGAATATAACGCCGAATCATTAAGCATTCTCCGCGAAATGAAATTCGATTATGTAATGAATGTCGATAAATCTCAAAGATCCGGCGCCATTCTAATGTCCGTGGATGCAGACCATAAGCTTGGTTTCGGCATAAATGAACGCGGTCAAATAATTCCGATGAATAAAGGCGCTGAATACAATTATCTTCTGGGAATGGATGATAATTTGAAGTTCAAAATAAATACTAAAACCGGACAGGAATATTTAGCTGAAACTTTCGAATTAGATTATCAGCGTGATGAATATGTATTTAATTTTACTGAAGAAGAGCTTAAATTCATCGAGGATTATAAAAGAAAAATCGGTATTAAACCTGAAGACGAGATAATCGGATTCAACACGGGATGTTCAAATACATTCCCAAATAAAAAAATGACTTTGGAGCAGCACGCGGTTCTAATTGAAAAATTCCTATCTTACAATAGATTTAAAATTATGCTGGTTGGTGGACCGGAAGATGCAGAGCGAAACGAAGCTTTAGCTGAACAATTTAAGGGAAAAATCATCAACACTCCGGTTAACGAAGGAATCAGACGCGGTGCTTGTTATGAAAGTATTCCAGATTTAATTATTACAGGCGATTCCTTCGGTATGCATTTGGCAATAGCATTGAAAAAATATGTTATTGCTTGGTTTGGTTTAAGCTGTTGGCAGGAAATCGACCTTTATGACAGAGGAATTAAACTCTTTCCTGAAGGATTAGAATGCGCTCCGTGCTGGAATAAAGTTTGTCCTTACGATCTTGAATGTATTCAGATGATTGACCTTGAAAGGATTGAGAAAGAGACCATAAATTATTTTGACAATATTAAAAAGAATAAATAGTGCAATTCCCCTCCTGCTTGATGGTGCAACCGGTAGTTTGCTGCAGCAGAGAGGTTTTAAAACCGATAAATATCTATGGTCTTCTTATGCTCTGATCTCCGCACCTTCTTTAGTTATTGATATTCACAAAGAATATATTAACGCAGGTGCAGATATAATAACTACAAATACATTTCGTACAAATCCCTATGCAGTATCTCTTTCAGGTTATTCATTCACCTCCAAACAATTAGTAAAAGAAGCGGTAAAATTAGCTAAAGATGCTGTCGGTAATAGAAATATTATAATTGCTGGATCCAATTCACCAGCAGAAGATTGTTACCAGAAAGAAGTAACAATTAGTAATGCTGTTATTTATGATAATCACAGCAAGCATATAGAATATTTAATTGACTCGGGTGTAGATATTATTTTAAATGAAACACTGAGCCATTTAAATGAAATCAAAATCGTATGTGATATTTGCCAAAGGAATAACTTCCCTTTTATTATAAGTTTATTTTTCGACGAGTCATTAAATTTATTAAGCGGCGAACCTATTTCCGAAGCGATTGACCTTGTAAAAGAATATCATCCTAATTTAATTTCATTTAATTGTATCAAACCGGAATATTTTAACAAATTACTAAATGAAATTAAAATTGATTTTGATTGGGGTTTATATCTAAACTGCGGATTGGGTAATTATACAGATGATGAAATTAGTAGTTGTATAACTCCGGATGAGTATAGTCATTTAATCGATAAGCTATTGAACGAAAGACTTAAAATGATAGGAACTTGCTGTGGTTCTTCTCCGGCTCACATAAAAAAATTGAGAGAGTTTTTAGATGAAAAGTATAAAATTAAAAGCTAATGCTAAGATAAATATCGGCTTGAATATCGTTAAAAAGCGCGAGGATGGATATCATAACCTCGAAACAATCTTTTACCCGGTTTATTCTTTATACGATGAAATAGAATTTATTGAAAGTAATAAAACAGAATTTATTGATTCAAACTGTGATATCGAAGAAAAAGATAATTTAATCATTAAAGCTATTGGGTTATTAGAAAAACAAACCGGTAAAAAATTAAATACTTCAATTCGATTGTTTAAGAATATTCCAATTGGTGCAGGAATGGGCGGCGGAAGTTCCGATGCTGCATTCACTCTAATTGCTCTCAACAAATTATTTAATTTAAATATTTCGGATGAATCACTAGCGAAGATTGCTCTGGAATTAGGGAGTGATGTTCCCTTTTTCCTTCTCAATAAACCCGCTCTGGGATATTCTCGAGGAGAAGTATTAAAACCGATTAATTTAAATTTAGCTCAAACTAAACTTATAATTGTTAATCCCGAGATACACATTTCAACAGGTAAGGCTTTTACGAATATTATTCCTTCCAAACCTCAATTCCCTCTTGAAAAAGTAGTTCAAACAGAAGGTAATATTTTTAATAATTTTAAAAAATATGTAACTAACGATTTCGAAGAATATATCTTTATGATTTATCCTGAAATTAAAGATATCAAAGATAAAATGTACGACGCTGGTGCAATGTTTTCTCTAATGAGCGGTACAGGCTCAACTGTTTACGGTTTTTTCCCTAAAACATTTGAAATCAAAGAAATTCTGAATGTATTTCCTGATAATTATTTGGTAAAAAGTTACGAATTATAGAATATCAGTAATTAAAAATACTTTTCTCCTCAAAAACTGATTTTATTCAATGCAAAAAAATATCCGATGTTTACTCAAAACACCGGATAAATTGTTCAACTAATATTTCATTCAATATTCTATTTTTAATTGAATTAGATTATAATAATTTATTTTGTTAGCAAGAATGTAATAGTTGCATATAATTTCACTGTAAATGCTTGTGGAATTTCTAACAATGAAAAATCGACACTGGGTGCGGCAACAAAAAATGCAGGTTCACCGGCATCTGTCCTTCTCATTCTGGATTCTATTTCAATAACTTGATTTACCCTTAACCCTAAGTTATCGGCATATATTTCCGCTTCTCTTTTCGCATTTTGAACCAATTGCTTAATTCCTTTTTCTCTTATTTCATTTGTTTTTTTAGAAGAGAAAATACTTTTGAATTCGTTTATACCAGCTTTTAGTAATTCAATCTGCATCTTTTCGTATTTACTAAAGTCACTTATTTTAATTCTTATTTTTTGCCTAGTTTTATAATTCTTGTTATTTCTTGGTATTTGAGCTTTTGAGATGCTTAATAAGGAATAAACAACATTAGAATCGGGTACTTCAAGTTCTTTTAGTATCTGAACAAGTTTTCTTTCTTTCTCTTTATGATTTTTATAAGCTTGTTCAGGATCCGGATCTTCGGATGAAATATCTAACTGAAATATTATTAAATCGGCAACCACCGATATTTCCGAATTTGCAGTAATAGTAAAATAAGTAGAATCATCAGTTTGACTAAAGACATAAGATGAATATGACATTAAAGCTAATAAAAATATTAATTTTTTCATTCTAGAACTCCTAAATAATTTCTACTTATTTTACTATTATTTCCGAAGAATTTATTTCTTCTGAATTTTTCTTCTTAAATCAGATGCTTTGATTTCATAATGCCATAATTCATTCCCGTCGGAATCAAAATCGGTAAATTTCAATATTCTGTTTTTCTTTCCACCCGTAATTTCAAATATACCATAATTTCGTTTATACGTTAAAGTGCCTTCAACCAGGAGATTGTTTAATGAATCTCTATAATTAGATACACCGGACGTTAAAGGAGAAATTGTAAATTCATACAATGGATAATCGTTCTCCCTTTCCAATTTCAGTAACTCTGTCCGGTGAATATCACCAGATAGAAAAATCACACCCGGAATATTTTCTTTTTGAATTATGTTTAAGAGATATTCTCTTTCTTCGTGGAAAGAAGAATAATTTTCGCCTGATGCGTTTTCATTTAGAACTTGAGTACCTATTGCAACAAATTTAAAAGAAGCTTTACTCGAAACCAATGCATCAATTAACCATTCAATTTGCTCCTTGCCTAATAATTCTCTTTTCCCGGTTTTTCTATTATCAGGAGTTCTAAAATATCTGTCATCCATTAAAAAGAAGGCACAATCTGCCCATTCGAAATATGTAGTAATTCCCGGTAAATTATTAACACCAAAAGAAGGATTAGGCCAAAACATTTCGAATGCTTTTAATGTCATATTCTTATTCCATAATCCCCTATCGCTATTATTAGTTCCGAAATCATGATCATCCCAAATAGCATAATTATGAGTAGTAGCGAACAATTTTTGTAATTCCGGAGTTGCTCTATCGTGAGAGTATCTATGAATTATTCCACTCCAAGAATCCCAATCAACTTCACGCAGATAAACATTGTCTCCTAGCCAAAGCATAAAATCCGGATTCATATCAGCTATGGAATTAAATATCTGGTAATCGCCACCATATGCTTTCCCGGGTCTGTCTACTTGAGTTTCATTAATAAATGCACAACTTCCTGCTGCAAACTTGAATTCAGGTGGATCAGTTCGCCATTGCCACAATGTTTGAGTTTGAAATTTTGGTTGATATGCAAATTCTTGTTTTTCTCCGTTAATATAAATATCGAAATAATATTCTTTCCCAGGAGAAAGTTTTTCTATAATTAATTTACCGGTAAAAGCATTTTCTTTTTTAGTTACAATTCTATCTGTTGTTAATATTTTTTGAGGCTGTTCTTTCTCCCAATATTTAATTTTTACGTCACTTTTCTCCTTTGTTTGGAACCAAATGCATACTTCCGTCATTTTAGAGTAGCCCACTAAAGGACCGCTATTAAGTAAATTACTTTGTGCTAAAAATGTATCATTTATTATTAACAAAAACATCAATATATTTATTACTACTTTCATTTTTACCTTTCAATTTTGTTACAAAATATATAGAGTTGCATACGTATAATTTTAAATTTTGAAAATAATATTAAAAATTTTAATATGAAAAAATTAGCATTTGGTTTTGCCATAATTCTTGTTTTGATTTTTACTTCATACTGTGATGATTCAATAAATCCGGTTTATCAAGATATCCCGGAATCCAATGTAAGTTACAGCAGACATATTCAACCGATATTCAATGTTAAATGTACTAATTCCGGTTGCCACGACGATGCATCAAGAGCCGGTAACTTAAGCTTAACAAGTTATGCAAACACTACGGCAGATTTACAAATAGTCGTGCCATTTCATCCTGAGAACAGTATCCTAGTTTGGTCAATAGAAGGCCGCTCTGCAAGTGGATTAATGCCTCCTCCTACTGCTCCTGTTGCCCCTTTAACCGATAATGAAATAAACGGTATTAAGACTTGGATTAAAGAAGGTGCAAAAGCTAATTAAAGTTGATAGTGGAATATATTTATTAGAGCTATACATTTCTCCTTCAGTAAAACTTAGTTCTACAAGATTCCCCAGAGAATTATTTGCAGATGGATATTATTACTATGCCGGAAGTGCACAAAAAAAATTAAAGAGCAGAATTGAAAGGCATTTGAAGAAAAACAAAAAAGTACACTGGCATATAGACCACTTAACAACCGGTACTGGGGCTATATCAAGATTATGGATATTTGAAAATGCTTCAAAAGATTTAGAATGTGAATTAGTTCAATTTCTTCAAAAAAATCTAAAATTTGAAATTCCCATCAATAATTTTGGAAACGGAGATTGTACAAATAAATGTCCTTCACACCTTCTCTATTCCGAAAAAAGGATTGATCAAAGCCAATTATTTTCTTTATACCATTCAATTGTTTGTTTAATCCCTTCTTCCAAAGAAATTTTCTGAGAATAACCCAATTCCCTTTTGGCTTTTGATGTATCACAAATCCAATATTTTTGCACGAAGTCTCTCGCCTTTTCGATATTGAACGTTGCCGCTTTCGAGGAGAATAATGAAAAGAATTCTGCAATTGCTGCAACAGTGTATACAATAACATGAGGTAACCTAACGCGCAAAGCTTTTTTATTCAATGCTTTTGCAGTTACATCTCCGATAGTAGGCCAATCATAATATTCTTCGGAGCTAATGAAGTAGGTTTCCCCTTTTGAATCTTCATTAATACCGGCTAAATAAATACCGTTAACCAAGTCGTGAACATTTATTATACTAACTAATTTTCTATCAAATCCTATAAGTGTCATTAAACCGGATTTATATGTTTTGAAGAATAAATAAATTTCAGTATCCCTTTCTCCGTAAACAGCCGGAGGTCTTATAATTGTTATAGGTAATTTATCCATATAAGATTTTGCTAATTTTTCCTGTTCCAATTTACTCTTTCCGTATCGAGTAATCGGATGAGGTGTGGTCTCTTCGGTACAAGCTTTCCCGTCCGTAGATGGTCCACAAGCAGTTTGACTACTAACAATCACAACTTTCTGTATATTCGGATTAACCTCTACAAGTGAATCTAATAAATTTTTTGTTGTTACTACATTACCCTGATAATATCCTTCCCAGTCCTTAGCTTTTACAACACCGGCAACATGAAAAAGATAATCAGCATCCGCCAATACATCATTTAATTTTTCTTTATCGAATAATCCGCATTTAACAATCTCTACGTTTTTCCCTTCAAGCCAGCGTAAATTAGAACTTTCTCTAACAATACATCTAACTGTAAAATTATTTTTCAATAATAAATCGACTAAATGACTACCAACAAAACCACTTCCTCCGGTCACTACAGCAATAGGTGAAGATACCATTTATTATACCTCACAATTTGATTTTATATAGTTTTAATAATAACTTTCTTTGATTGATTATCGCAAAGTTATAAAAAAAGTAATAAATATATAGAATCAGGAGGATAAACTTGGATCTTTTCAATAAGTGTTTTGATTTCACACGTGCCGATGAAGTAAAGGCTATGGGCATGTATCCTTATTTTAGAGCAATAGAAGCAAACGAAGGACCCGTTGTAAAAATAGAAGGTAGAGAAATAATAATGGCGGGTTCTAATAATTATCTCGGATTAACAAATCATCCCCATGTAAAAGAAGCTGCAATAAAAGCTATTGAAAAATACGGTACGGGATGTTCCGGTTCGAGATATTTAACTGGTACACTTGATCTTCACATTGAATTGGAAGAAAAATTAGCAAAATTTTTGGGTAAAGAATCAGTTTTACTCTTTAGTACCGGATATCAAACAGCGCAAGGAGTAGTTCCTACTTTGGTTCAGCGCGGTGAATATATTATATCCGATAAAGATAATCACGCTTCCATTGTTGCCGGTAATTTGATGGCTAGAGGAGCTACTGCCGAATTACTTCGTTACAAACATAACAATATGGCTGACCTTGAAAGGGTATTGAATAAAGTACCTAAAGAAGCCGGGAAATTAATAGTAACCGATGGTGTGTTCAGCACAGGCGGTGAAATTGTTGACTTACCTACTTTAGTAAATCTTGCAAAAGAATATAATGCTCGTGTTTATGTTGACGATGCACATTCAATCGGAGTGATTGGTGACGGCGGTCGTGGTACTCCGAGCGAATTTGATTTAGTTGATGAAGTAGATTTACAGATGGGAACATTTTCAAAAACTTTTGCTTCTCTGGGCGGCTTTGTTGCCGGCGATGCAAAAGTTATAGACTACATTAAACATCACGGTGCAGCATTAATTTTCAGTGCTTCCCCTACTCCTTCTTCCGTTGCTGCGGCAATGGCTGCATTGGAAATTTTAGAGCAAGAACCTGAAAGAGTTGATAAATTAATCCAGAATACAGATTATGTACGAAAAGGATTAAAAGAAGCGGGCTTCACAATCATCGATGGAAGAACCGCTATTGTTCCTGTGATTGTTGGCGATGACGCTCTCGCTTTTCAAATGTGGCGTAGACTTTATGATGTAGGTGTATTCGTAAATGTATTTATTTCACCGGGTGTGCCTCAAGGAAGACAGATGATGCGCACCAGTTACATGTCTACCCATAAAATTGAACATCTCGATTTCATAATCGATTCATTTAAAAAAGTAGGAAAAGAATTAGGACTGATTTAATCATTTCAAAAAAGAGCGCCTCTAGCCGAGGCGCTCTTCATATCACGGAGGAAATCATGAGCGATATTCAAATCAAAACTGTGAAAACTAAAAAAGAAAGAAAAGCTTTCTTGAAGTTTGCATGGGAAATTTATAAAGACGACCCATACTGGGTTCCCCCGCTAATGATGGATAAAATGAAAATTATTGATAAAACAAAAAACCCGTTTTTCAAAAATGCCGATATGGAAATGTTTATGGCATTTCGTGATGGAAAAATGGTTGGCAGAATTGCAGCTATTGAAAACAGAATGCACAATAAATATCACAATGATAAAGTCGGTTTTTTCGGGTTCTTCGAGTGTATTAACGATCAAGAAGTTGCCAATAAGTTGTTTGATACCGCTAAGGATTGGTTGAAACAAAGAGGATTCACTGAAATGCGTGGCCCGGCTAATCCCTCAAGCAACGATGAATATGGAATGCTCCTCGAAGGGTTCGATGACTCTCCCCGCTTGATGATGACTTATAATCCCAAATATTATTTGGAATTAGCGGATAATTACGGTTTTTACAAGGCAAAAGATCTCTATGCATGGGCTATAGACTATCACAAAGTTTCTAAAGCCAGTAAAATTTCGAGAGTAGCTGAAATTGCTACTAAAAGAACCGGAGTGAAAATCTCCGAAATTAATATGAAAAAATTCAAATCGGAATTGGAACGTGTTAAATATGTTTACAATAAAGCATGGGCTCCAAATTGGGGTTTCGTTCCGATGACCGATGAAGAAATTGACACAATGGCGAAAGAGCTTAAACCTTTGGTTGAACCCTCATTAGTACTTTTCGGAGAAATAAAAGGTGAAACTATCGGATTCGCATTAGTAATGCCGGATTACAACTTCATTTTGAAACAAATGAACGGCAAACTCTTTCCTTTTGGTATCTTCAAACTATTCACACAAAAGAAAAAAATAAAATGGGCTAGAATTCTTGTTCTCGGTATTGTTCCCGAATATCAGAGAAAAGGGCTTGACGCTGTCTTCTATAATGAAATTATTCATCGCGCTTATAAATTGGGAATTACTATGGGAGAAGCGAGTTGGATATTAGAAGATAATGAAATGATGAATAGAGCTGCAAAGGATATGCTGGCTGATCTCTATAAAAAATATAGAATTTACGAAATTCATATTTAATTATAAATCTTAGTCTTAGTTACGGTATTTATCAGTTTGAGAACATCGAGTTCGCTTGATAAAACTCATAACTAAGACTAAGATAATTTTTTATATCGATTTATTTACTCTTCGAATTTTTCCCTGTAATAAGAAAGATGAGTGGGATCAATTTTAATCAAACTGTTATAGATGTTTTTATCCCCGTATTTACTTAATATATCGGCCATTTCCCGATTTTTGGAATCGAAAAATACTTTCAAAAATACACTTCTTGGATCAATTTTATCCTTTATCTTAACTAAATCGTAAACAAGTTTTTCAATATTTTTAATTGCCACTTGCGGATTCTCACTTAATAAATCCAACCCGTTATAATGATAATCGAAATAATCTTCCCTTAATTTTTGGAATGTTGCACTTGTTATTTCAACTATCAGTTTCCTTTTGTTATAACTTGAATTTTCTAATTGCCATCCTTTTGAATACAAACTATTGGCACCTAGTACTGAAATTTCCAATGCTTTTTGAAAATAAGGGGAACCGCCCAGTAACTCGTAAGAATCCATATCAAATCCGATTATTAAATAAGCATAATAATCGAGAAAACTCGTTAGAGAATTAAAATCCGATTGATTAAAGTAAAGAGTCTGATTTTTTTCGTATTCAAAATCCCACTTGCTATCTTGTATGCGTAGTATAAGTGAATTTTTCTGAGATTTATATATAGGCCGCTGACTCGTAATTACCACCTGGGCAGAATATTGCACATCAGCTTGAGAAGAAACAAAGAATATGGAAAAATTACATTGTATTTTCTCTTGATAATCAAGATCTGTAAACCTGGAATTATTAAGATAATCTTCAACAGAACGTTGAAAATCTTCTAAATTTTCCTTCGCGGAATTTGGAAGCTGCTCATAATTGACAATTACTTTCGCATCCAATTCCTGGGCATTTGATAAGTAAGGAACTAACAATAATAATAAAAGTAGTTTTTTCATTTTACCATTGATTTAGTTAATAATAATTTCTAAAATATGAATAAGAATTTTAAGTTACAATCCCTCTTTGATGAAATATTATATAAAATTAATATTTCTTCTTTTACTGGTTATATCGAATATAAGTTCCGGACAAATACCCCCAGGTGCTGCATTTATAGGATCCGGGCAAAGTAATTTATATTATAATTCAATCTGGTCTGTTTATTCAAATCCATCCGCATTATTATTAAAAGGTAATTTCTCATCTGGCTTTTATTATTCACCCTCTCCATTCGGTATGAATGAATTATCAAATTATTTCGGAGCCATCGGTTACGGATTTTCTTTCGGAACAGTCGTAATCGGATATAAGAATTACGGCTTCGAATTATATAAAGAAAACGAGTTCCGTATTAACTATTCTCGAAATATAAATAGGTTATTCCTTGGTATTTCTGTAAAACTTTATAGAATTTCCATAGTAAAATACGGTTCAATCTTAAATTATAATGCCGATTTCGGATGTACATATAAACTGGATAACATTTCATTTGGATTTTCCACAACTAACCTATTGAGAAATAGAAAGAATAAACTTCTTTATGCTCCCTTAATTCTGCAAACTGGAATAACAATAAATCCTCTGGATAATTTTATAATCAGCGCTGCAATCTATAAAGAAGATATTTTCCCTATCTCTTATCGAGTCGGATTTGAATACAATTTCTTTAATATAATATTTCTTAGAACAGGTTTTATAACTTATCCCGGCTCATACACAGCAGGAATAGGAATTAAGTACTATCATTTTGAAATAAACTATGCTATAATTAATCATCAACAATTAGGTTTAAC
>CAZNJB010000038.1:0-31523 GCA_964573255.1 uncultured Melioribacteraceae bacterium | reverse complement strand
TTAATAATTTTAGATGATATCAAGCGCCGATCAGATTCGATTCAATTTCTCGACTTCATAAATTTTGCATATATTTGGGTTATTAAATGAGCCGATTTTTTATAAACGGCTACAGATAATCACTCTAACATAATATCTAAGGACTTGATCAGAAAGACAAGTACCTAATATGGATGAGAAAACCCCATATCTAATTATTGGCGGTGGAAAGCTAGCCAAACATTTTTGTGCATACTTTAATTTGCTCGGGGTGGAGTATCTCCAATGGGAAAAATCCCGGAATTCTCCACTCGAAAGTGAGTTGAATAAATGTGATAAAATCCTGCTAGCAATTTCTGACAACGCTCTGCAAAATTTTGTGGAGTCCTTAACAGAGCTCAATATTTCTCCACACAGAATTATTCATTTTTCGGGCGCATTAGAAATTGATGGAAGCGAATCCGTACACCCTTTGATGACTTTTTCAGACGAAATCTATTCGATAGACATTTACAAATCCATCCCGTTTGTTACGATTAAAGGGAAAAAATCATTTTCTGAACTCTTCCCCGAATTACCGAATAAAAGTTATCAAATTGATGCTGAACAAAAATCCCTTTATCACTCTTTGTGTTCCATCGCAGGAAATTTTGCTTTTATTCTTTGGAAAGCGGTTGAAGATGAATTTAACAGTAAAATTGGATTACCTAAAAACATCTTAAAACCATTTTTATATCAAACATTAAATAACTTTTTTTCTAACTCCAATTACTTAACCGGACCGTTTTCAAGAAAAGATTGGAAAACTATAGACAAACAGGCAGAAGCATTGAAGGAGACACAATTATCAGAACTGTACGATGCGTTCTACCAATATTATTTTGGTAAAAGGAGAAAATAATGGATACAATTAAAGATTTTCAAAAAAATAGAGATGCCGGTAAAAAAATAACAATGGTGACTTGTTATGATTATTGGTCGGCTTGCATAATAAACGAAAGTGAAATAGACGCTGTATTAGTCGGAGATAGTACTGCGATGGTAATGCACGGATATAAAACTACAGTTAACGCCGATGTAGATATGATTGCTTACCACACTCGCGCTGTACGAAAAGGTTTGCCCGATAAACTGCTGATAGCAGATATGCCTTTTTTAGCACATAAAAAGAGTCGAGAATTTTTAGTGGAATCTATTGATAAATTATTTAAATCCGGCGCTCAAGCAATAAAAATTGAAGGAGCCGGCGATACATTATACGATATTGAATATTTAACGAATAGCGGCATCCCCGTTATGGGACATGTGGGGTTAACTCCTCAATCCGTTCATAAATTCGGTGGTTTCAAATTACAGGGAAAGAAAGAGGATACGGCGCAAAAAATTCTGGAGGATGCAAAGGCACTTGCTAAAGCCGGATGCTTCGCTATTGTTCTTGAAATGATACCCTCAAATTTGGCTAAACAAATCACCGATGAAATAAATATTCCGACAATCGGAATCGGTGCCGGAAAATTTACATCCGGACAAATTCTGGTTCTTCAAGATTTACTCGGATTAACAAAAGCATTCAGTCCAAAATTTTTGAGGAAATATCTTAACGGATATGAACTGATTAAAAATGCATTGAATGAATATTCGGCTGATGTAAAGAAAGAAAGTTTCCCATCCGAAGTTGAGAGTTACAAATGAAAGTATTTAAGGATAAAGAATTTTGGTTAAGTGAAAGAAAGTTTCTCGCAGGGAAAACCATTGGTTTTGTTCCAACAATGGGCGCTTTGCACAAGGGACATCTCTCTTTAATTGAAAAATCATTGAGCGATAACGACATTACAGTCGTAAGCATTTTCTTGAATCCCACACAATTTGATAATGCAAGCGACCTTGAAAACTATCCCAAATTGTTGGAACAAGATATAGCTTTGCTGGAACGTTCGGGAGTAGACTATCTGTTCAATCCCGAATATAACTATTTATACCCTGACAATTATAAATATCAAATTCTCGAAACTGAATTAAGCAATATTTTGTGCGGTGCAAGCCGACCGGGGCATTTTAAAGGTGTTCTAACAGTTGTAATGAAATTATTCAATATAATAAAACCGAAAAGAGCATACTTCGGGGAAAAAGACTATCAACAGTTGGAACTGATAAAAGGAATGGTAAATGCATTTTTTATGGATGTGGAAATCGTACCATGTCCAATAGTTAGGGAAAGCGACGGACTTGCAATGAGTTCAAGAAATTTAAGACTTACCCCGAGTGAAAGGGAGATAGCCCCAAAATTTTACGAAATCCTTTCCAGCAATCTAAGCGATGAGGCTGTTATTGAAGAACTCGAAAAAATTGGTTTTAGAGTTGATTATATCACATCTATAAATAATAGAAGATATGGAGCAGTTTATTTAGGAAAAGTGAGGTTAATAGATAATGTTCAAAAATAAGATATTAGTAAAAATAACCGGTTCAATTGCCGCGTATAAATCGGCATACTTAATTTCTAAATTGATGCAGAATAACTTTGAAGTTAGAGTAGCTGCAACTAAATCCGCGTTAGACTTTATTGGAAACGCAACACTCGAAGGATTGTGCGGACATCCGGTTTATACAGATACCTTCGATGAAGGAAAGATGATGAGTCATATTGATTTAGCTAAATGGGCTGACCTTACAATTGTAGCTCCTGCATCGGCAAATACTATAAATAAATTTGCCGCCGGAATTGGTGATAATTTGGTGACTGCATTATTCCTCGCTCGCGATTGGTCCAAGCCATATTTAATTGCACCTGCAATGAATACAAAAATGTTCTCTCATCCTGCCACTCAGGAAAGTTTGGCAAAATTAACAACTTGGGGTGTTGAAGTACTTCCCACTGACGAAGGGTATTTAGCTTGTGGTGACGAAGGTCAAGGGAAATTATTAGACCCTGATAAAATCTTCGGAATCATCTTGAACAAAATGAATTTAAATGGAAAGAATAAGAAAATTTTAATCACCAGCGGTGGTACCAATGAAAACATTGACGGAGTAAGATTCATTGCAAATATGTCAACAGGCAGAACCGGCGCAACCATAGCCAAAAGGTTATTTTACAACGGAAATGAAGTAACTCTATTGGCAGCATCAAATTCTGCTACTCCGGATTTACCAATCAACATAAAAAAATATTTAACGTTCGATGAATTGAAGAATTCACTTTTTGAAGAATTAAAAAACAATCACTACGATGCTGTCATTCATCTTGCAGCAGTGAGCGATTACAGACCTTCGGAAATTACCGTCGGAGATAAGGTTTTCACTCTCCCCCTTGATAATAAGTTAAAGTCGGAGGCAGAAAGTATATCGATTAAATTCAGAAAAAATGAAAAATTAGTCGATTCATTAAAAGATCTATCTAAAAATAAGAATGTGAAATTGGTATCATTCAAACTTCTTGAATTTGACGAGAGCGGAAGGGCGGAAATGGAAATTAAAAAATTGATAGACCATTCCCATTCTGATTTTGTCGTATTCAATTCACTCAACAACCGTTTGGGAAATACTCAAACCAACTTTAAAATTTATTCCAAAAGCGGTAAGAAATATTTCGCAGAATCCGCTGACGATCTTGCCGATAAATTAAATAAATTATTCAATTCGGAGGAAATATGATACTTACACTCGACGTTGGAAATACACAGATATTCGGAGGAGTATTCGACAATGACGAACTGATATTCCAATTCAGAAAAACCGCGAGACAACAATTTTCGTCAGATGAAATTGGTCTCTTTCTGAAAGAAGTCCTACGAGAAAATGACATTCTCCCTGAAAAAATTGAAGCAGTATCTTTCTGTTCAGTTGTTCCAGATAAAATTCACTCACTTCGGAACGGCTGCTTAAAATATTTCGGGATCGATCCTTTTATTTTGAAACCGGGTGTTAAAACCGGATTGAAAATAAAATACCGCAATCCGGTTGAAGTAGGCTCGGATAGAATAGCAAACGCTATCGCATCCACCAAATTGTATCCGAATAAAAATATAATTGTGGTTGATTTCGGAACGGCTACAACTTTTTGTGTGATTAGCAAAGAGAGAGAATATCTAGGGGGCATAATTTTGCCCGGTATAAGAATTTCGATGGAAACTCTTGAAAAGCAAACCGCTCAATTACCCAGAGTTGAAATAAAAGAGATTGAAAATGTAGTGGGACGCTCTACGGTTGAAAGTATCCAATCGGGGCTTTACTTCGGACAGATAGGAATTGTAAATGAAATAACAAAAAGAGTTACCGTGGAAGCTTTTCAGGGAGAAAAACCAATAATAATAGGAACCGGGGGATTTTCAAGTTTATTCGAATCCGCCGGTTTATTTGATGTAGCCAGAAAAACTCTGGTTCTCGAAGGATTAAATGAAGCGTATAAATTAAATAAAGGGAATGAATAGATGCAAAGAATATTGTTAAAGTCGAAGATTCACAGAGCTACAGTTACTGATGCCGATTTAAATTATGAAGGTTCGATTGGAATTGATAAGAAACTCTGTGATGCGGCAGATATGATGGAATTCGAAAAAGTAGATATTTACAATATAACTAACGGGGAAAGATTTTCCACTTACGTAATTTACGGAGACGAAGGAAGCATAACCTTAAACGGAGCCGCGGCAAGAAAGGTTCATAAAGGAGATCTAATAATCATTGCCAGTTATTCAAATTACGAAGAGGAAGAAGCCTTACAGCATAAACCCAAACTTGTTTTTGTAGATAAAAACAACAAAATCAAAAAGATAACGGAATGAGAAGTAAAACCATTGAAACCGATTACCTTATTATAGGCAGCGGACTTGCAGGATTGTTTGCCGCATACAATGCTTCTAAATACGGAAGTGTAACAGTTATTACTAAATCGGATTACAAAGTTAGCAGTTCCTGGTTCGCTCAAGGCGGTATTGCTGCAGCATTATCACAGCAGGATTCAACAGAACTGCATTTTAATGATACCATTACCGCAGGCAGGGGTCTATGCGATAAAAAAACAGTCCAAATTTTAGTAGAAGAAGGAAAAGAAGCTGTCGAAGAATTAATTAATATCGGGATGGAATTTGACAAAGTCGGCTCCGAAATTCTATTCGGATTGGAGGGGGGACATTCTCACAGAAGAATATTGCACGCCTCCGGTTCGGCTACCGGTCAGCAAGTGGTCAAATTCTTAATAGATATAATAAGCAGTATCCCCAACATTGATTTTCACTTTAACACCCAAGCAATTCATTTAATTGAAAATAATAATCGGATATTCGGAGCATATGCCGTTAACTTAACTGAAGGCACTCCGGTTTCGGTTCACGCAAAATATACAATTATTGCTTCAGGTGGATACAGCAGGATATTTTCCAGGAGTACGAATCCCGACTCTGCAATAGGAGAAGGAATTTGGCTTGCCCAAAATGCAGGCGCAGAAATCAGGGATATGGAGTTCATTCAATTTCATCCCACGGCATTTTATTCCGAATCTGGTAAAACATTTCTCATCAGCGAAGCGGTTCGAGGCGAAGGAGCACGTTTATTGAATATAAACGGCGAAAGATTTATGGACAAATATCATAATCTCGGTGAATTAGCTCCCCGTGATGTTGTATCTAAATCAATATTTTCCGAACTAAAACAGACGGGCTCCGAATATGTTTATTTGGATTTGAGGCATTTACCTCAAGAAAAAATTTTGAACAGATTCGGAAATATAGCCGAGATGTTAAAAGAACAGGGCTTGGATATGACAAAAGATTTGATTCCCGTTGCTCCTGCTGCACATTATTCTATCGGCGGAATAAAAACTGATGAGTTTGGCAGGACTAACCTTGCAAATTTATATGCCTGTGGTGAGTGCGCATCTACAGGTGTTCACGGCGCAAACAGATTAGCCAGCAATTCACTGCTCGAATGTTTAGTGTTTGCAAAACGAGCTGTTAATCATTCAATTAGTAATCAAACTAAACTCGATCTTTTTGATGAACGCTTTTTGGATGACTTTCATATTGATAAAAATAAATTAAAACAGTATTCAGAATTACAGCAAGATGTTGCCGAATTAATGAATTCTTCTGCAGGCATCTTACGAAAAGGAGAAGAGTTATCCGCAGCTTTATCGGATATTGAGAAAAAGTACGATTCCATAGATGCTAATAATGAATATTACAGTATCATCTCCAAAGGACTATTAAATTTATGCAGAATGATACTTCGTGCCGCAAATAGTCGCTCGGAAAGTCGTGGAGGTCATCAGCGAGAAGATTATCCCAAAACTGATGATAACTTTCTTGGGCATTTTTTATTTATAAATGACGATATAAAATTCGAGGTACTTAATGGAAAGCAACAAGAATTTATTGAAATGGGCGAAACCGTTAATTGAACTGGCCCTTCAAGAAGATATCGGTGACGGTGATATCACAACAAACGCAATTGTACCCGAAGAAAGCCAAACTAATGCTCTGCTTATTGCAAAATCGGAGGGTGTAATTGCAGGACTTTCAGTTGCCAAAGCGGTATTCGATTCAATTAAAGATAAATCTATTGTTTGGATACTGCATAAAAGAGACGGTGACGAAGTAATGCCGGGAGATCTAATTGCAGAATTGAGGGGGAATAATCGTGTTCTTCTAACCGGCGAAAGAACCGCATTAAATTTTTTGCAAAGAATGAGCGGGATTGCATCTTATACAAGACTTTTCGTTGAACAATTGGAGGGTACAAATACCAGACTGCTCGATACGCGTAAAACTTTACCCGGTTTTAGAATGCTGGACAAGTATTCAGTAAAAACCGGTGGTGGTGTCAATCATCGCATCGGACTTTTTGATATGGTTATGATAAAGGATAATCATATTAAAATTGCCAATGGAATTACAAACGCAGTGAATAATGTTAGAGAAACTTATGGTGACAAATATAAAATTGAAGTGGAAACAACAAATTTAAGTGAAGTTGAAGAAGCATTGTCTGCTGAAGCTGATATTATTATGCTCGACAATATGAACATTGATTTAATGACGGAAGCGATAGCTATAATCGGAGATAGAGCCGAAACTGAAGCTTCAGGCAATGTTAATTTGAATAACATTAGAGAAATTGCCGAAACAGGGGTTAATTATATTTCAGTTGGAGCGTTAACCCATTCGGTAAATGCATTGGATATATCGATGAAAATTAAATAAGAGGAATTTCAGGATATGGTGACACAAAAATTATTCGAAGAGATTAATGAATTAAAAAAACAAAAGAATGCTGTTATTTTAGCGCACAATTATCAAATTCCGGAAGTGCAGGATATTGCAGATTTTGTAGGCGATTCACTTGGTTTATCTCGTCAAGCTGCAAAAACAGATGCAGAAATAATTGTTTTTTGCGGGGTTCATTTTATGGCAGAAACCGCATCTATTATTTCACCCGACAAAAAAGTATTGCTGCCCGATTTGGAAGCAGGCTGTTCGCTTGCGGATTCTATCACCGCTGAACAATTGCGTAAATGGAAAAGCGAACACCCGAATTCGGTAGTAGTTTCTTACGTTAACACTACCGCCGAGGTTAAAGCCGAGTCAGATTATTGCTGCACTTCCTCTAATGCGGTACAAATCGTTAATTCAATTCCTGAAGATAAAGAGATACTCTTTTTACCCGATAAATTTTTGGGAGCCTATGTGCAGGCAATGACCGAACGAAAAATGACCTTTTGGGACGGAGCTTGCCATGTACATGAAAAAATCGGGGACATAAATTTTGATAATAGTAAAGCGGAACATCCTGACGCAGAATTTCTTGTACATCCGGAATGCGGATGTTCTTCGAGCTGTATGCTCAAATCTCTCGATGAATGTTCACAAAATATTCATATATTTTCCACCGAGGGGATGATTAATTATGTTAACGAATCTCCGAGTAAGGAATTTGTAATCGCTACTGAAGTTGGAATTCTTCATAGAATGAAGAAGGCTAACCCGGATAAAATATTTTATCCGGCTAGCGAAGATTCCGTCTGTGAGTATATGAAAAAAATTGACTTGATAAAATTACGTGATGCATTACTTTATGAACAATTTGAAGTGAAAGTGGATTCCACTCTTGCAGAAAAAGCTAAGTTACCAATAGAAAGAATGATTTCTATCGTTTAATATTCAGTTACATAACTGAAATTTTTGACAGATAATTTGAAATGTTTTCCCGGGATGCTCAATATCAAAATTACTGTGTGTTATTGAGCATCCCGTGTTTATTCGGAAATTGGAGATAGTTTGGCGGGATTAAAGAAAAAATTCCCCGAAGAAAACATCTGTTTTTATGAGTAGAATTGCTTGGATACAAATTAAGGAAATTTGAATTGACGAAAACACTACCGGACCGTAAAAACAGTAAAAAATAGATCAACATCTCGCAACGCAAAACCCTGATATATTCGCATTCGCTGCAATTCAACAATTTTTGCGTAAATACTATAAATAAACGTCTTCACCTTTGAATTGCCTGATGTTAATACTATTTTTAGTCGTTAAATTTTCAATAAAAAGTATATTTATTTATTAAAGTAGCGAAGGAAGATTAGGAGGATTAGTTATGTCTAATGCATATTTTAAGGTGCCAGATCCAATTAACGAACCGATAAAAAGTTATTCTCCGGGCACACCTGAAAAAGCAGAATTAAAGCAAAAGTTAGCGGAACTTAAAAGCAAGCAAATTGAAGTACCGCTAATAATTGGAGGAGAAGAAATAAAAACCGGCGATACAGCCGAAATGCGGATTCCTCATGACAAAAATCATGTATTAGGTGTTTATCATAAAGCAGGCAAAAAAGAAGTAGAAATGGCAATTGAAGCGGCATTAGAAGCTAGAAAAGAATGGGCTACTATGCCTTGGGAGCAAAGAGTTGCAATATTTTTGAAAATGGCAGATCTTCTTGCCGGTCCTTGGCGTTCTACTTTGAATGCAGCTACAATGCTTGGACAGAGCAAAACGGCATTTCAAGCGGAAATCGACAGCGCTTGTGAATTGATTGACTTTTGGCGATTTAATTCATACTACCTGACTCAATTGATGTCTGACCAACCATTTTCACCGGCAGGTATGTGGAATAGAGTTGAATACCGTCCGTTAGAAGGATTCATTTTTGCCGTAACTCCTTTCAACTTTACATCAATTGCCGGTAACTTGCCAACTGCACCTGCTTTAGTAGGAAACGTGGCTTTATGGAAACCCGCTTCGAGTGCGGTTTATTCGGCTTATTATTTGATGAAATTATTCGAAGAAGCCGGCTTGCCAAAAGGAGTGATCAATTTCATTCCCGGCTCTGGCGGACAAGTTGGAAACCCTGTAATGGAAAGCGAACATTTAGCAGGTATTCACTTTACAGGCTCCACGGCAGTATTTCAAAATATGTGGAAAAAGGTTGGAGATAATATTTCCAAAATGAAATATTATCCGAGAATTGTGGGAGAAACAGGCGGAAAGGATTTCATCTTTGCCCATAATTCAGCCGATATAGATGCACTTGTAGTTGCTGCTATCAGAGGTGCATTCGAATATCAAGGTCAAAAATGTTCTGCCGCTTCCAGAATGTATATTCCAAAATCCCGCTGGCAGGAATTCAAAGAAAAATATACCGCCCAAGTTGCGGAAATTAAAATGGGCGATGTAGAAGATTTCACTAATTTTATGTCTGCAGTAATAGATCAAGCTGCATTCGATTCGATTACCGGATATATTAAATACGCTAAAGAAGCCGATAATGCTGAAATTATTACCGGCGGAAATTTCGACGATTCTAAAGGTTATTTTATAGAACCGACTACAATTGTTACTGATGATCCTAAATTCAAGACTATGCAAGAAGAAATTTTCGGTCCGGTTCTAACTATTTACGTTTACGACGATGATAAATTCGATGAAACACTCGAACTTTGCGATACGACTTCGCCCTATGCATTAACCGGCGCTATTTGGGCACAAGACAGAAAAGCGCTGATTAAAATGTCCGACAAACTCCAAAATGCTGCAGGTAATTTCTACATCAACGATAAACCAACTGCAGCTGTAGTAGGTCAACAGCCCTTTGGCGGTGGTCGTGCTTCCGGTACAAACGATAAAGCAGGAAGTGCTATGAATTTATTGAGATGGATGAGCGTGAGAACAATGAAAGAAACTTTCGTCCCTCCGAAAGATTGGCGCTATCCGTTTATGAGTGAAAAATAATATTTCTATTCAAAGGGACGCAGATACTGCGTCCCTTCAATTCTATCCTTACAACTTCTTATTAAAAATAAAAGAATTCCCCTGATCCTTTGAAGTCAAAATAATTTCATTGATATTTACATGCGGAGGACGTGTAGCGCAATAAAGTACAGCATCGGCTACATCATCAGCGGTTAAAGGCGTAAATCCTTTATAAACGTTTTTCGCTCTTTCTTCATCACCGTGAAAACGTACTAAACTAAATTCCGTTTCCACAGACCCGGGATCCACACTGCTGACTCGCACTCCGGTTCCCAATAAGTCGAGTTTAAAACCCTTTGTAATGGCATTAATAAAATGTTTAGTTCCGCAGTAAACTCCGCCTCCACCGTATGCTTCGTGTCCTGCAGTTGAACCAATGTAAATAATATGTCCAGATTTCCTTTCAACCATACCGGGAACAATATAGCGCGTAAGATAAAGGGCACCTTTTATATTTGTGTCAATCATCTCTTCCCAGTCCTGGATATCATATTCGTAAACTTTATTAAGGGAACGGGCAAGTCCTGCATTATTTACCAATATATCAACTTCTTTCCATTCTTCAGGTAATTGTTCAAGTCTATCTTTTACGTCGTTATGATTTCTCACATCCAGTTCGAAAGCATAAACATTAACGTCGAAATTTTTATTTATATCATCAGCTATTTCATTTAATTTATCAATACGTCTCGCACATATTAAAATATCCGCTCCAGCCCCGGCAAATTGATAAGCACACGCCTTTCCAATTCCGGCAGAAGCACCGGTAATTAATACTTTTTTACCTTTAATTGAATACATAATTATCTCCTATCTTTCAATCCAACTAGTTCTGTTAGTTTCAAAATTAGGGGCAATTACTTCGCGCCGATAATCTTCGGCGGCAGCATCATATAAATCACTTCTCCCCGGTAACTTAAATTTCCAATCATCGCTTGTAGCAATTATATCCTTACTACCGTCAGAATAATCAATCTCTGAAATTATATTAAAACCTGCAGCACCTCTGGCATTAAAATTCTTGCAAATCACTCTAATTTCATTTTCTCCTTCTTTTAAATATTTATTAATATCACGATAAATAATTCTTCTATAATCTACGGCAAGCGAAAGAGTTCTTCTTGCATAAACTCTGTCTACATATTCTCCGTTAATGTACAACTCCGCATATGTATCCGCCAACAACTGTAATTTTGCTGTTACTACCGGTTTATTAATTTCAAAGCTGTATTCAAATTCGGCTTCTTTATAATCATTCTTCCCTACTTTCGCATAACACCATTTATTCGGCAAAAGGGGCGAAGTAAGTTTATCATTTTTTAACTCTTCTTTTATCTCCTTAAAATATTGAATTAACCGGTTGAATTTATCTTCAATCATATTCAAATTATCCGGCTTGTAATATTTCGTCCAAATACTTTTGAATTCAACTTTCAAAGTTTCCAATCTGAGAATATTCTCTAATATCATAGTTACTAATTTCTCTCTTTTCCGATTCATCGATACAGTGGTATCTCTTAAAAGTAAATTTGTTTTAGATTTCAAGATATACCAGTGATATAATTTAGAAAGGAAAGTCCATATCTCTAATTGCTCAGAATTGCTTTTAACTTTATGCTTTAAAGATTCTATGCTACTAGTTAATTGAGATATGGTCATTTCATTCCAAACGGTTTTGGAGACTTGATGTATTTGTGGTTCCCACCAAACTGATTTTTTCGGTTCCAGTAGTGGATGCCGCCATATCTCGTGCCATAAGACTTGATTTAAAGGATTAGATAAAATAGTATGACAAAGCATTACATCGGAATCATATATTCCGAAAAATTCTTTATAGAACGCTTCCGTAAATACTGAAATATCACTTTTTCCCAACGACCAAGCACATTGAGCAGACCAAGCATAGCCGTAATAAAGAAGTTCCTTGAAAGTCTCGGCTCCGTAATCCCCCCAGTTTGAGTTTATCATTCCAATAGAATAATTCTGCACCCCGTTTTTAGTTAAATATTTTATATTCGGAAGTGCATTGATATTAGTCGGGTATGTGGTTAAAAAATTCCAAACCGACGGAGAAACAATATATTCAAAACCAGCATCATGAAATATTTTTGTGGATTCGTAATAATCCCTTGCACCGTAATGCCAGTCGACTATAATAATATCTTTCGGGATCAAGTTAAGTATTTCGGGATGACGAAGAATAATATCTCCGTACATCATCATCTTGCGATTATATTTTTTACAAATGTCATAAACTTTTTTATAGTGCTTCGCATGTACTTCTGCAATGGATGAAGTTTCCACAAGATGCCTGCTGTTGCCCAAACCAACGTCAAAACTCTCGTCGGCTCCCACGTGAAGATATTCACCCGGAAAGATTTCAGTCACTTCTTTTATCAAATTATCGAGAAAAGTATAAATTTCATCATTAGAAACATCCAGCGATGCCGCGCCGGGAAATTCCGCATAATTTACAAACTCATCTTGTGAAAGGATATTCTCATAATGCCCCAAAGTTTGAAAAATAGGAATGATATCCACAAATTTCTTTTTGGCAAACTCCACTAAACTGCGAACTTCTTCTTTTGTAAGCGCTCCCCTATCTTTTCCTATATCCGGATATTTATCAAATGCCAAGACATCTTCGATGTAAGGCATATATGTATTCATCTTCTGTTCAGAAATAAACTCAATTATCTTTTTGAAATTATCCAAAGTTGACACCTGCCCACGGCTAATATCATCAGAAATCCCTCTTATCGCCATTTCAGGATAATCTATTATTGTAAGTTCTTTCAATTCGGCAGAAGAGTTTTGACTCAGAATTTTCTTAAGAGTTACCAGTCCATAATAGAGCCCTCGGTATTCCTTTGCGACTATATAAATTTGCGCATCAACCAATTTAAGTGAATAAGCTTCATTTAAAGAACCGTATGCCGCACCACCGGGGCTAAAGTTCTTATCAATTTTAAGAATTACATTTGCATCTAATTCGTTATCGGTATATCGCGGATGATTAACTAAAAAAGATTGGAGATATTCTTTGATATAATTCGACAATGTAACATCATCTTCAGAAATAAATACATTTATATCGTCAGGGAAATAAAAAACGTTATTCGTCACCTGAACAATTTGTGGTATGGGTATGATATTTAATTTCATTTTATCCGCCAAAATTGTTGAACTTACCGATTGCCATAACAGGAATAGCAAAAATAACTTTTTCATATTCATATCAGCCCTGGAATACTATGGAAATTTCTACTTTTCATACGAATAAAGCTACAAAAAAGAGAAATTTGAAACAACTTTCATATTATGCGATGAAAAGTGGTAAATCAGCTCAAATCGGTATAAAATATACTTTTTAGAAAAAACAAGAGATTTCAATTATCTTTTTTCTTCTACCAAATTGATTTCCTAAGGGTTTATAAAAAAGCAAAAAAATCGAGAATAAAGTGTTAAATTTAACCGGAAAAATTTCTTTAATCTTTAAAGGGTACAAAGATGGACAAATTTATGCAGGCAGCTATTGAAGAAGCAAAGAAAGGCTTAGCCGAAGGAGGAATCCCAATAGGTTCGGTTCTGGTAAAAGACGGAGAAATAATAGGACGCGGTCATAATAAGCGGGTTCAGGAAAATGATCCGATAATTCACGCCGAAATTGATTGTTTAAGGAATGCCGGCCGAATCCAAAGTTACTCTGATACCATCTTATATTCAACACTTATGCCTTGTTTTTTATGCGGCGGTGCCGTAGTCCAATTCGGTATCAAAAAAGTAGTAGCAGGAGAATCGACTACTTTTACCGGTTCCAGAGAATTTTTGGAAGAACATGGCGTTGAAGTTATTGATTTGGATAATCAGGAATGTAAAGATTTAATGAATCAATTTATTAATCAAAATCCCGATTTATGGAAAGAAGATATCGGGGAATTATAAAAAGGAGTTATTATGGCAACAGTAAAAGCACAAGTAAAGCAATTATCCGGTATAACATTTGCCGGAAAAACTGACTCTAAACATTGGGTTATGATGGACGGTCCGGAAGATTTCGGAGGCAGCAATGCTGCAATTCGTCCCAAAGAATTATTGTTATTAGCACTCGGCGGATGCACAGGCTCCGATGTCGCTTCAATTTTGCAGAAGAAAAGAGTTAAACTCGACGGTTTCGAAATGAATATTGAAGCTGAAATGACAGAAGAGCATCCGAAAGTTTATACCAAAATAAATCTGGAATACGTTTTCCACGGTAAAAACATCGACCCTAAAGCCGTTGAACGTGCGATTGAACTCTCGCAAACAAAATATTGCGGCGTTACAGCAATGTTCGAAAAAGCTATGACAATTGAGCACAGCTACAAAATTGTAGATACTTCAGAAGAATAAAATTCTCAAACAACCGTTTCTTATCCGGCTAACAGCCGGATTTTTTATTTATTATCTCCTTTATATATTTGGCACTAATAATTATAAAAGATAATATGAATAAAAATTATGCTGTTATAGGTGCAGGCAGACAAGGAATTGCCGCCGCATATGATTTAATAAAATTTGGCAATGCCGGCAAAATCGCATTTGTTGATAACGACTTCGATGCGTTGAATTTGGCTAGGGAAAAATTATTCAAATTAACCGGATTCGATAAATTTAATCTGCACTTTACAGAAGTAACCGATAAAGAAAAATTAATCGAAATATTGAAAGAACACAATTCAGCCATCAGCGCTGTACCCTATTATTTCAACGAATTACTCACTGAATGCGCTATAGCGGCAAACTGTAATTTCATCGACCTGGGTGGAAATACTTCTATGGTTTGGAAGCAGCTCGAATTTAACGACAAAGCCAAAGCATCCAACGTATCTATTATTCCCGACTGCGGAATGGATCCCGGATTAAATATTTCTATGATTGAATATGCACTTTCAAAATTCGAGAGGGTTGAAGAGATTAAAAACTACGGCGGCGGTTTACCCTTGGATCCGAAACCTCCGTGGAATTATGAATTATTCTTCAATATCAACGGATTAACAAACGAATATTACGGCGATTCAATTTTTATACGAGACGGAAAAATCACCGGAGTCCCCTGTTTTTCTGAACTTGAAATTATTGAACTGGATGATAAACTGGGCAGACTCGAAGCCAATGTTACAAACGGCGGACTTTCCATACTTCCTTGGAAATTGGAAAATAAAATTGAGCGTTTGGAGAATAGAACGCTCCGCTACCCGGGGCATTGGGAATGGTTCAACGCATATTCCAAATTAGGTCTATTCGAAGAAGAACCGATAGATTTCAAAGGGATAAAAATTAGTCCGAGAAAATTTTACCATTTTCTCTTGGAGCCGAAACTTAAAACCGAAAATCCGAAAGACGTTGGAATTGTTATGATTACTGCAACCGGAATAAAAGACGGTTATAAGCAAAAAATGACATTATCGGTAATTCAAAAATTTGACGAAAAAACCGGATTTACCGCAATGCAAAAATTAACCGGCTGGCATGCCTCGGTGATGGCAATATTAGCTGCACATAACGTAATTAAACCGGGAGCCCTTTCTGTTGACGAAGCTGCTACAGGTAAAGTAATTATGAATGAATTGACAAAAAGGGGTTTTGAATTTGTGGAGAAATGGGAAGAAATTTAGACTGTAATATATTCCTGCGGGATTAATCTTCTTCCGGAAAAACCTTCCTGAATTGAGTGATAATATATTATATCATGTTCATCACTGCGCCAGCAAAGAAAGACTTCTTCGCCATCTATAATCGAGGGAAAATCTACGAGTCCTACCGAAAAACTCCAGTCCTTATAAAAACATCCTAGCTCTTCCAATTCTTGCATAAAAAATTCTAATTTATCCATTAAGGATTGTATTTCCGGATTTTCACTAGGATTTTCTTTCAAGGATTCTGCAATGGTTCTAATCTGAAAGGAGTAATCAAGTATATCTTTCACGATATTTTTCACCAATGGCAGGGTCCGTTTTGCTTCTTCCGGAGTGAAATATTTTTTAAATTTATTTTGCATACACTTTATAATTATTTTTATTGTCTTCTGAATATAGTGAATTGTTCGGTCACATTAAATCAATTCGATAAAATTGCCTTTATTTTTCTCATCCTCCCTTCAATTAAATCCGATTCAGTCTTGTCAAACTCCGTAGTCTTGATTTTTTTCAACTCACTCAAACATTCATCGTATAATTTCATATCGAATAGAAGATCAACTAAAAATAGTCTGTCTTCAATACTTTTTCGGGTATTGGGATATTTTCTAAATGTTTCTTTAGTCATTAGAATAGCGGATTCTTTGTAACCCTTTTCGGCTAATTGTTTAGCGCCATTAATTTTTTTCTTCCCTATTACTTCAAAAAAATCATCAGTAAAAGTTTCTGCCGGCCTCTCTTCACTTCCGTAAACGGCAGTGTTAGTTGAAGTGCTTTCTTCCTTCGGCAAGTCCTTTAATTCTTCCATTGCTAGAGCTAGTAATAAATCATTTAGTGATATTTTTTTTAGGTAATTTACATTCAACGCCGCATCTGAACTCAACAGAAAAGTTTCCCCTTCCTTTTCCAGCCTGATTGAAGAATTCTTTTCGGTCAATATCAGATCGCTGCCGGAAAGTTTATCTCCCACTTTTACTTCAACTAATTCCTCGCTGGTTCCCTTTTGAGCTAATACTTTTCCTTTTACCGATTTTACGGTAAATTCCTGCGCCGAAATAACTCCTGCAATAATTAAAAATATAAATATTAATCTTTTCATTTTTTCACCTCTTAATAAATATCAATTATTGCAACCTTTCCTTTAGCTAAACCAAAATTTTGAATCGCTTCTTTTTGAAATTTCTCTGCAGCACTATTCCACGAATCTTCAAAATTAGTCAAAAGAGTTAATTCCAATGGAATCCATATTTCATCTACACCCGCACTGTTTTTTCTTAAAATATATTTATTATCGTTGGATGTGATCAAAGCCGCTTCCTGTGGCTTTAGTTTAGTATTAACCAATAAATTGACGTGACTGATTCCACTTTCCGATTTATAATCTACAAATGCGGTTTGTATTCCAATACTTTCCAACAAAGAAGCAAAGGCAGTCGAAAGGTCATCACAATCTCCGCCTTTCAGCTTAAGCGTTTCATTTGGATACTGGACTCGATCCGTAACTGAACGTGGGTCCGAAACATACAGAATGTCTTTGGCAAAATGATTGAATAAAATTTTGGTTCTTAAAAAGGTTCCTATTTTTTTATCACTCGATTCTATCTCTGTCTTATAATTTTTTAATATCTCCTTCGCCACTTGCTGAGAATAGGAAAAATCCTTCGTTACATAGTATCTAAGATTACTAACCTTACCATCCCAAGCATTGGAATCATTTATTAAAATAGGTTTTTGAATCTCAGCATCGGGTTCGGAATTTTTGGCAAACAATTTCATTCTTATTTGCGTGATAAATCTTTTCTCGATTTTACCGGTTCTTTCGGGCACAATAGTATAAAAGTAAACTTCTTTAATTTCGCCCGGTTTTATTCTAACCTTCGGAGAATAGATTTCCTCCGTGTTAAAATCCAAAATATAACTGACGGGCTGCACCGTCACTTCTTTATCGGAAACATTTTTAACGATGGCTTTTGCTACAGGTTTCGTTTGATACTCATCTTGGAAAGCAGGAAAGATATCAGTAAGAACCTCGGCTTCCTTAATTTCTACGACCTTCTCAGGAAGAAAGGAAAGTGAAAAATTTATTCCTAAAAGAACACGATCACCCTCATAGATATTATTACTCAAATTCTCAATTCCGTTTTCGAGAAAATAATTAACCGTTAAATATTCCTGACTCCTAAAATTTTTAACTCCAACTAAAGTGACGGAAAATAATTCATTCGAAAAATTGAGTGCCGGCGAAATTGAACTTAAAAATTTATTCGCCAAATAATCATGTGCAGCGCTAAAACCAATAGAAAGGTCGCCGTCAAATATCGGCAGCGAATAAGATAGTCCCGCAATTGCAGAACCGCGTGATTCATAAATGCCATATAGAGAAAAATTATCCGTTGGATTGAATTCCGTACGGAGAATTGCCGCTTTGTAATTCTTCATTGCTGCGCCGGTTGAATCAACACCGAATTTACTTGCAATCAGTAAATTTGCAGACGATACTTCGAACAATAAATTTTTGTAAGGTTTATACGCAATACCGATATCGGCTCTTAAAAAATTTCTCTCTTCTTTAGTTGTTTCAATACCAATATAATTTAATGTATCCGAAAAAAACGGGGCTATTTGATCTGTTGTAAATTGCTGCTGAAAATATCTGAGTGACAATCCAAGTGATAAATTTTCCGAGTAATTATAGGAATAACCAAAACCGAATGTTTCTTCGTAATGTAAATTAGTATTCAATGTAGATGTAATTTGGGAAGTATCGGAATTATTAATTACCGAACCGGTAGAATAATTAAAATCCTTTTGAAATCCAGGTGTAAAACGAGCGTAAAGGTAATGCTTGCCTAATCGTTTACCGATTGAAAGCAAATGCAAATTTTGATTTCCCGTATTCTCGAACTGATACCCCATCACCAGAGATAGTTCCCAATCCCTGATGGTATTGTAATTCAATGTATTTCCTTCGAATGTATTCAATCTGAATCTCTCGTTAAATGTTATAGGCAAATTGCCGTAAAGGTCGTATGAATGCTGACCTTTTACACTTATGGAAACAATGAAAAACAATATGATTATATACTTTATACTACGGAACATCAAAAATAAGATTATGAATTACTTGAGTAGAAATAAGAGTTTTATTGTTGTTAATCGGGCTATTTATTTTGAGTTCATTTTTTCTGATAACCGTAACAATCATATGTGAAAAATTATCAAAAGGAATAGATTTCAAAATACGTGGAGGAATTCTCACTTCACCATCGTCCCTTGTTCTTAATTTAAGTAGTGGCATTCTATTCTGCCTTCCGAATTTTACTCCACCGATAATAATTTCAATTTGAGTTTCCGGATGAATGTTTTCCCACTTCAATACTAATTCCAAATTTCCTTCGCCTTTTTTTCCGCTTACAATTAGCGAAGGATTGAGGTTATCAGGAACAAGAATATTTTTTTGCAGGATTTCATCCGGCGCGCTATCTGGAATAATCTTGATATTAAGAATAGAATTAAAATCGGCTATTGGATTCGGATTCATCATACGCATTAAATTTCTTCGCAATAGATACATTGGTCCCAAGGGAGTATCCACCGGAAGATGATTTTTAAAATAGGTCACAAAAAGCGGCATTACGTGTGCAGAATCCCCATTAAAAAAAACTTTTCCTATTTTATAAGAGTTATAACCGATTAAATTTCCGGAAGGAGTGGCAACAGGTTTATTCTTATCAAAAAAGACCGCTATGGCAATATCCTGTTTTCTGGTCATTTTCTGGCGCTCATCAATTACTTTATTAAATAGTATAACATTAAAGTAATTCCGAGGCACCGTAGTGATCATTCCTGTAGAATCATATCCATTGGAATAATCGATATCTCCCGGATTAGGGGAAACCACTTCGACGGTAAAATCTTCGTTCTGTGTATTTCCCGTATCTGAAATTAATTCAGTAGGTAATGGTTCCCCACACCTAATTAACAAAAACGCCAGTAATAATAATATGTAATCAAATTTTCTTTTCATTGTTTCAAAATAAAAAAAGAATAATAATTTTACTAAATAATAAAAGCGCCCGCAAAAGCGGACGCTTATAATTACTTAGTCTTTGATTAATTAACCTTATAGGGGATGCCCCATGTACTTTCTTCGACGGGGGTAGCATCGTCGTAAACAACTTGACGCGGTATTGCGTTAATAATAGCATGTTTCCAACCGTGCGATTGACGAGTTTTCCAAGTTTGTTCATATACCTTAGTGTACATTGTACCATCAAATTCTTCCGAAACAAGTTCAAATTTTCTCTTGTCTCTATGATGAGTTCCACCGCGTATTGCACCATAAGTTAAAGTCACAAAATCGGTATCAGCATAAGCAGATGCGATTTCTACACGAACCAATACTTCTTGATTCCAATTAAGAGAAGGCAGCATATGCATTCCGCCATGGTGCATTCCGGGTTCGTGAGTTAAATAATAATCATTAGGTGATGTAATTGTAAGCGTATCCCCGTCGGGTAAAAATACCGTTACGCTATTTATTTTAATATTTTCGGTAAGTGTACCACCTTCGGGTAATGAGATAGCGCTGATTCTCCAATTATGCATCGGATTATCTGTATTCCCTATCTTGGTGAATACAATATTTCTTGTTATGGTAGTGGTAAATTCTTTTGTAATAATGGTATCTACAACGTTAGAATCTCCCCAAGTAAACGGTTCATAAGAAGCGGCAATGAATAAAACACCTTCAAATGTACGAGTTACTTTTCCATATGCGGTATCGCCTGAAAATTGGACGTCGAGGGTACGGGAGATAGGTCTCATTCTTTGTCCAACTCTTACAGGATAAATAAGAGTGTTAGTCTTTCCAAGAAAATTCATTGCATCTTCTTCGTTATAATTCGGTTCAAATGATTGAATTGCTTCGTCTGCATCCAAAATTTTTAATAATGCATCTTTATCAGCAGTAGTTTGGTCCACTCCAACAATGGAATCTTGGTTATTACAAGCACTTACTAAAATTAAGCCGGCAAAGATAAGTGCAAAGAGCCTTATTAAATTAGTTGTTCGTTTCATTTTTCCTCCGATAGTTTGTTGTTTGACAATTTTTCTGTTCAAAAGGTTGCACGTATTGTGCCAAACAACGAACAAACTGCTAACTTATTATTTTACAATATGTTAACGAATTTTCCCCATTAATTTAAATGACTGGTTTTTCCGGCGAAATGCATGGATTAATTAAATCAGGAGTATCCGGAGGCTACTTATTTTTCAGAGATAAAATGTTTTATGATTTCATCGAGGTAGCGGTGATACCGCTGCGGAAGGTTTTTATATTTGGAATTTAAAGCTGTTTTAATTTCCGCAAATGATTTACCGGAATATTTCTCAACATCCTTTTTCACATTCTTTAAATAAGTTCCGGTCTTCGAAATCAATCTATTATTTACTTCTTCATCTTCGGTGGCGCTTAATTGAGTAACTGCAGCAATATGGTCGAAATTATTTTTCACATAATATCTAAAGAAGACACCCCTAAGATTTTCTGAAATGATTGTCCTACTTATTCCACCTAATTCCGAAGCAGTTTCGTTAATTGAAGAATGCGAAAACTTTTTCTTTCTTAACGAATCAAGTATTAATTCTTCTATCGAATCTTTTATTCCGGAGCGTAATTCATCCGGTAAATCCCTTAAGTGAACCAATTCTCTGTTTTCACTCAAAGCAAAAATCGCCGCCCTTTTAATTATCGATTCCAATTCACGAATATTTCCCCTCCAATCATATTTTTCCAATTGCGTTAACACGGCTTTGGAAATATTCAGTTTTTCCGATTCCTTCTTCAAAAAGTAATTGGCTAGAACCGGAATATCCTCTTTCCTTTCACGCAATGGCGGCAGATGAATAGAAATTACATTAAGTCTGTAGTACAAATCCTCTCTAAACTTTTTTTCTTTAACGAGTTTTTCCAAATCTTTATTTGTAGCGGAAATAATTCGAGCATTCGTATAAGATGCTTCGGTTGAACCCACTTTATGATATTCACCGTTCTGCAAAACGCGTAATAGTTTGGATTGAAATGCCGGACTGACTTCTCCAATTTCATCTAAAAATATTGTACCATCGTTGGCGGCTTCAAATAAACCTTTTTTGTCAGCAAGTGCATTAGTAAAAGCCCCCTTAACGTAACCGAATAATTCACTTTCGAGTAGGGACTCAGTTAAAGCGGCACAATTTACGGCAACGAAATTTTTCCCTTTTCTATTGCTTAAATTATGTAGAGCTTTTGCAACCAATTCTTTCCCGCTTCCGCTTTCTCCGTAAATAAGAACCGTTGCATCCGAAGTGGCAACTTTTGAAATAAGATTGACAACCTCTTGCATTTTTGCACTCGAATAAATAATTCCTTCGAAATTCTTCGATTCCGAAGAATCAATTTCAGTTCTTTCTTCATCAAGTTTATAAGCGCGTAAGTCATTAATTTCTTTTTGAAGATTTTCTATTCTTTCTTTTAATTTTTCGTCAACTTCTTTCTGCTTATTTATAAATTCTTGCCGTAAATTATTAAGTTCACTTTCCTTCTCGGCAAGACGTCTTTGGAGTATCTCTTTTTCCTGGGTAAACGAGGCTATCTTTGTTTTTGACTCAATTAATTCAATAATCTTCGAGCTAGATTCAATTAAAAAGAAAGCTAAAACAAGAAATGCAAAATCGACCGATATATTTGCAAAAGTATAAACTGCGGAATATAGAATAAATAGCAGAATAAATGCTAACCATAATTTGTTCGTCTTTTCTTTCAAGATAATAAAAGCAAATAGGAGAAGAGTGATTAAGGTAAAAACTAATTTATAATCTGTAATCAGATAATCTTTATTTATCAAATTCTCCAAGGCAAAAGCGTGAACCGAAATTCCACTTATTTTTTCTGCGATACCTACGTCAACATATTTGGCTAAAGAGGGGGCCGTTACCCCAATTAATACAACCTTATCTTTAAGGAATAAATTACCCGCCTTCTCTCCTTTAAGAAATTTAATCAGTGAAATCTTGGTAAAATCATCAAAATTATGCTTAATATTTAATTGAATTTCCTTTCTATCGATCTCTTCGTTATTAAATAATTTAAATAATGCCCAAGAAAAGGAAGGTTCCATTTTTTTGTTCGAAGAAATTATTAACGGAATTGTTAATTCATCATACGCAAAATAATTTAAGTGTCCGGAGATAAGAGTGGTATCTTTTTCTTTCGGTGCGGGCAATAAAATTTCCACTTCTCTGTTCCCGTCACTCTCATTCAAATTACGTGCAATGGAACCAAGTACTACATTTTTCTTTTTCTTTATCACATCGATTAACAAATCGTTATAAATCGATTGTGCTGAAAAATCGGGAGAGAGATATACTTCCAAACCAATAGCTTTTGCACCGAGCGAATTTAATTTATTGATCAGAAGTGCATAGTAATTTCTTTTTAAAGGCCAACCTAATTGATTAATATCGTTTTCAGTAATTTCAATTATAACAATATTGGAATCGGGGGATGAAGTTAAAAATCCATTCAGATAGTTACGTGTGCTCTTATTTATTCCGGAAGAAAAAGAAGTAAAAACAGTAGCTAAGACAAAAGCCAGCAAAAGCGAAGCAATAAAAAAAACTTTTTTATTTTCAATTAATATTTGAATGAATTTCATATTTGAATAAATTAGGATGAATGACTATTGCAATTTACTAAAATTCAACTGAATTATTGAAAGGAGCGAAATGTGATGGAAAGAAACATTAATGGATTATTTGTAAATATAGAAGGCTCGGAAAATAATCGCTCGATAATATTTGTGCATGGTTTCCCGTTCGCCAGCTGGATGTGGCATAATCAAATTAACGCGTTATCTAAGGATTACAGATGTATTGCTTACGACGTTCGTGGATTAGGTAAAAGTTATGTAGGCGACGGACAATACACAATGGAAGCATACGTGGATGATTTATTTATGATAATGAATGAATTAAAACTTGACAAACCAGTTGTTTGCGGTTTATCTATGGGAGGTTATATAGTTTTAAGAGCATTGGAAAGAGAAGAAAATTATTTTTCCGCCGCAATTCTATTAGACACAAAACCGCAGGCCGATAACGATCAAACAAAACTCAACAGAGCCGCCGGAATTAATCAAATAAACGTTGAAGGATTAGATAAGTTTGTAGATACTTTCGTACCTGATACTTTTGCAGAAGAATCGAGAAAAGATTTGAAAGAAATCTACAACGAAACAATCCGGAGAGCAAAACTGAATAACCCATTGGGAGTTAAAGGAGCTTTACTAGCGATGTTAAGCAGAACTTCCACTGAAAGTTATTTATCTAAAATAAATATACCCGTCCTTTCTATTGTAGGTAATTTGGATAAATTAACACCTCCGCAGGTAATGAGAAATATGTCGGAAAAAATTCCGAATGGAGAATTCGCCATTGCACCCCGCAGCGGTCATATGACGCCGCTTGAAAACCCCTCTTTCGTAAATGATTTAATTAGAGGCTTTGTAAATAGGAATAATGCATAATTACTAAGATTAAGTGATTAATTATTAAAGCTTTAGATCAATATTTTAATAATTTTAAGAATCAAAATTATTCTTGAATTTAACTAATTAAAATTGATAAATTGTGCACAATTTTTGATAATTATTGGGGATAAGTATTCTATGGCATCAAACACTTCGAGAGAACAGTGGGGCAGTAAAATAGGATTTATTTTAGCGGCTGCGGGTTCGGCTATCGGTTTGGGAAATATTTGGAAATTCCCTTACATCGCCGGACAGAATGGAGGCGCTGCTTTTATATTTATATATTTACTTTGTACGGCAATTATTGGTTTACCGGTATTAATAGGAGAAATATTAATCGGTAGAACCACACAAAAAAATCCAGTCGGAGCATTTAAACAGCTTGCCGGTTCTAAATTTTGGGCCGGTGTTGGCGGTATGGGAATTGTTGCGGGATTTGTAATCCTCTCCTATTACGCAGTAGTTGCCGGTTGGGCATTAGGTTATGTTTATCAAGCAATTTCCGGTTCTTTTTATAATTTTTCAGAACCTGCAGCTGCAGGAGAATATTTTAATTCTTTAATTGCAGATCCGGTTTGGATTGTTGGATACTTTGCCGTTTTTATGGGATTAACAATGGCGGTTGTGTTTTCCGGTGTTCAAAATGGAATTGAACGCGGCAGTAAAATTATGATGCCGATTCTATTCCTGCTTTTATTTGTACTTGTCATTAGAGGAGTAACACTAGAGGGAGCAGGAAAAGGGATAGAATATTTACTTCACCCGGATTGGAGTCATGTAACCGCTCAATCCTTTTTAATTGCACTCGGACAAGCATTTTTTACTTTAAGTATGGGAATGGGTGCAATGTTAACATACGGAAGTTATATGTCTAAAAAAGACAATGTGCCTTCCGCTGCCTTGAGTATTGTAGTGCTCGATACAGCAATTGCCCTAATGGCAGGCTTAGCAATATTCACCGGTGTGTTTGCTACAGGTTTAGCTCCTGATGCAGGTCCGGGATTAATATTCCATACACTCCCGGTAGTTTTCACAAAGATGCCCGGAGGATATTTATTCAGCATTATATTCTTTTTGTTGCTGAGCATTGCGGCTCTTACTTCCACAATTTCTTTATTGGAAGTAATCATTGCTTATTATGTTGACGAAAAAAAATGGACCCGTCATAAAGCAGTTATAATTTTCGGAGGCATCACCTTTTTATTGGGTGTACCCTCTGCTCTATCATATAATGTAATGGCTGATTTCAAAATATTCGGATTGAATTTCTTTGATTCGGTCGATTATCTTTCATCCAATATTCTTTTACCTCTCGGTGGATTATTCATTTCTATATTTATTGCTTACAGGTGGAAACTCAACAACGCACTCGTTGAACTCAAAAAAGGAGCAGAAGATTTATTCGATAACTATCCTATCATTATCACCTTTTGGAAAATATTTATAAAGTATTTTGCTCCTGTTTTAATCTTTTTGGTATTCCTTAATTCAATTGGTGTTTTAACTTTGATTAGTAATTTGTTTTAATAACTATCAACTAACGAAAGAGAATTATGAAAAAATCTATCGGTGCAATTGTAACATATATAGTAATATTATTTATACTAATATTTTTCGGTTTAGATTTTTTTAAGAAGGTATGGGAATTCCCGGGGAACTTTGAGTTCTTCAAGTCATTCCCCTCCTCCGATCTTCCTTTGGGAACAATTCCTCTAATGGTAATTGCATTACTGGGAACCGGAATATTCATAACATTCAAATTAGGTTTTCCCCAGTTAAAATATGTATGGCACGGAATAAAAGTTACTGCCGGTAAATATGATAATCCAGATGACGAAGGCGATCTAAAACATTTCAACGCGCTTACAACTGCATTATCTGCAACAGTAGGAATTGGTAATATTGCCGGGGTTGCAATGGCAATTTACTACGGTGGACCCGGTGCATTATTTTGGATGTGGGTTACCGCATTTTTCGGAACTGCATTAAAATATTCCGAATGTACTCTTGCATTGAAGTACCGCGAATTCGATCCTGATGGTCACACTGCCGGCGGTCCGATGTATACCATTGAAAAAGGATTAGGTGAAAAATGGAAATGGCTTGCCATTACTTTTGCAAGTTTTGCGGTAATCTGTTCATTTGCTACCGGTAATGCCATTCAAGCTTTTACGGCATCAGATCAATTTTATTCCGAAGTAGTTCAAATTCTCGGTTCTAATCATTGGCTCACGGAAAAATGGCCATTGATTGGCAGCTTTATGGTTTCCTGGCAGCAAATAATAAACGGAATTGTTTTAGTTTTAATTATTGGTGCAGTTATTTTAGGCGGAATAAAAAGAATCGGAGAAGTTACCGGGTTTTTGGCTCCTTTTATGGCTGCAATTTATGTGTTCGCAGCAATGTTAATTATCTTCTCCAACTTTGGTGCACTCGAAGATGCATTCGGAAAGATTTTTACAATGGCATTTAATCCACCTGCACAAATTTCCGGTATAGGCGGCGGAACATTTCTAATCTTTCTGAACACAATGCTGTGGGGAATCAAACGCGGATTATATTCCAACGAAGCCGGACAAGGAAGCGCACCTATCGCACACTCTGCAGCTAAAACAGAATATGCCGTTCGCGAAGGTGTTGTGGCTCTTTTAGAACCATTCATAGATACAATAATCATTTGTACTATGACTGGTTTAGTAATAATCACCACCGGCGCTTGGCATCATACACAATTTTTTGTTGAACGTATTGATCCTAACTTTACCGGGGAATTGATGAATAGTTCAATCTTAACTGCTTTTGCTTTCAAAGAAGGCTTAAGCTGGCTGTTCCCCTACGGTGATAAAATTGTTACTCTCTCGGTTGCTTTATTCGCAATATCAACAGCCATTAGCTGGAGTTATTACGGAGACCGTGCAGCAGATTATTTGTTTGGTCCTAAATCTATAAAACTCTATAAATACTTCTTCTTATTCTTTGTATTTGTCGGTTCAATTGCAGAATTGGAAGCGGTATGGGATTTTGGTGATGCTGCTCTCGGATTTATGACCTTCCCGAATCTTTTGTCTATTATTCTATTATCCGGCGTCTTGAAGAAAATGACGAAAGACTATTTTAATATAGACCATCCAACTTACGCAGAACTATTAGCCAAGAAAAATAAAAATTCGTAAACAAAATTTTCCACTCGAGGAGAGCTATTTATTACATATAAAAATAGCTCTTCTCGGTGCCGGATAACCTTCAATTGTTTTTTCCGAATCGTTAGAATCTAAAAAGTCCTCCAAAGATTCCCATTTCATCCATTCGGTTCTACGTTGCTCTTCTTTCGTTGTTTTCGTAACATCAATTAATCTAATATTTCTAAAACCGGCTCTTCTCAGCCAACTCTCTAAAGTAAGAGTTGACGGAATGAACCAAACGTTTCGCATTTTTGCATACCTGCCTTCCGGCACCAATACTTCATTTAGTTTCCCATCAATCACTAACGTTTCCAGAACCAATTCCCCTTCAGGTTTAAGAGCCTGTTTTAATTCCGCAAGATGATCAAATGGCGACTTCCGGTGGTAAAGCAACCCCATCGAAAAAACCGTATCAAAATTCTCTAAATTTTTCGGCAATTCTTCCATCTTCAACGGAAGAATTGACAAGCTTTCCGATTGTATAAACTTATTAACAGCATAAAACTGAAAGTTGCTCAATAAATAGGGATCAATCCCAAGAACAAACTTTACACCTGCACCTAACATTCTCCAACAGTGATAACCGTTTCCGCATCCAACATCAAGAACAGTTTTATTACTAAGATCGGAGATATGTTCTTTTAATCTATCCCACTTTAAATCCGATCGCCATTCTGTATCGATAAAAATTCCAAAAATATTATAAGGACCTTTCCGCCAAGGATGAAATTGCATTAGTTTATCTTTGAGAATTTCCTTTTCCTCATAGGGTAAATCATCTTCGGAACCGATAATTATTTGGGAAGAATTTAAATTAATTGAATCGGTAGAATAATTCGGAAGGGAATCAAAATAATTCTTAAACTTTTGATAATCACCATGGTGTTTTGCATTACCGAATGAATCATAAGCTACATCGGCAAGTCTGCTTAATTTATTCTTCTTTAGTAGTTCAATTATTCTATTTTCGTCTATCATTTTACAGCAATTACTGAAGTAAAATTGAAACATTGATACCAAAGATCGACCTGATTAAATCCTGCATCACGCAATCTTTTGAAATGAGTTTCTAATGATTCCGGAATAAGAACATTCTCCAGTGCATCCCTCTTCTGACTAATTTCCAATTCCGAATAACCGTTTAACCTTTTAAAGTTATAATATCTATCAATCTGTCGGTTTTCTAAATCTTTATCGTCAAAAGAAATCTTTTCCGAAAGTATTAAAATTCCACCATCATTTAATCCTTCAAATATTATACCGAGAAGCTGACTCCTTAAATTCAAAGGAATAAACTGAAGAGTGAAATTCAGCACAACCATTGACGAATTAGAAATTTCAATATTTAATATATCATCGCATAAAAATTCAATCGGAGGTTCACCACTATTTTCATTAAGTTCTTTGGCGCGTTTTATCATCTGAGGTGAATTATCTACAGCAATAATTCTAACATCCTTTTCTTTTATCTTATTTCTCATTGCAAAAGAAGCCGCTCCCAGAGAACACCCCAAATCGTAAACATTCGTAGCAGTTTTTACATACTGCCCGGCATACATACCAATCATATTAATTATTGTTGCATACCCGGGTATTGAGCGCTGAATCATATCTTCAAATACATTAGCAACTTTTTCATCGAACTTAAAATCGACTATCTTTTCCAACGGCGAATTGAATATGTCATCTTTATTTCTTTTCATAACGCAATTATAATAATTATTAAGCGACATTAAAAGTTGATGAGAAATCATTTATTTAATTTTGATGGTTTTTCTAATTAATGATATGATTTTAAAAAACAAAGTCCGGCAAAAGCCGGACCTCGAACATCATATATTATGTTGATTTAGTGAGAGCTTAAATATCGTAGTACAATTCAAATTCATGAGGATGAGGTTTAAGAGCAAGAGATTTAACCTCTTTTTCAGTTTTATACTCAATCCAAGTTTTAATTACATCCTCAGTGAAAACATCACCCTTCAATAAATAATCGTGATCTTCTTCAAGAGCTTTAAGTGCCGCATCTAAAGAAGCAGGTGTGGAAGGCACATTAGCCAATTCTTCAGGAGGAAGATCATAAATATCTTTATCCAATGGTTCACCCGGTTCAATTCTGTTCTGTATTCCATCCAATCCGGCTAAAAGCAGAGCAGAGAATGCCAAATACGGATTAGCCGAAGGATCCGGGCATCTAAATTCAATTCTTTTTGCTTTTGGTGATGAAGAATACATAGGAATTCTGATTGCAGCAGATCTATTCCTTTGAGAATATGCCAAATTAACAGGAGCTTCAAATCCCGGGACCAAACGCTTGTAGGAATTTGTAGTTGGGTTAGTAAATGCCAATAAAGAAGCAGCGTGTTTAAGAATACCACCAATGAAATATAGTGCCATATCACTTAAACCTGCATACCCTTTACCTGCAAATAATGGTTTATTTTTCTTCCACAAACTAATGTGTACGTGCATACCGCTACCGTTATCCCCTTCAATCGGTTTTGGCATATATGTAACGGTTTTGTTATGAACTTTTGCAGTATTTTTAACCACATATTTGAACATTAATAATTGATCAGCGGCTTTTAATAAAGGCTGGAATCTTAAATCAATTTCGCACTGACCGCCGCTGGCAACTTCGTGGTGCTGTGCTTCCACGGCAATACCGAGAGATTGAAGATTTAACACCATTTCATTTCTTAAATCATTCAATGAGTCAGTAGGAGGAACCGGGAAATATCCTTCTTTGTAACGAGGTTTGTAACCGAGATTTGGATTTTCTTCTCTTCCTGAATTCCAGCGTCCTTCAACTGAATCTACAAAATAGAATGAACTGTTTGGCGCTGAATCGAAACGAACATCATCGAATACAAAAAATTCCGCTTCGGGTCCGAAATAAGCTGTATCTGCTAAACCAGTCGATTTCAAATAAGCAATTGCTTTCTGCGCTATACTACGGGGACAACGAGTATATTTTTCTTTAGTAGCCGGTTCATGAACATCACAAATAAAACTAACTGTAGGAGCCTCAATAAATTCATCCAAGAACAACGAATCCGGATCCGGAATAATTAGCATATCACTTTCATTAATCTTTTTCCATCCCCTTATCGAGGAACCATCGAATCCAAAACCATCTTTGAATGACGACGCATCAAATTCAGATACCGGTACAGTAAAGTGCTGCCACTGTCCTGGAAAGTCCATAAATTTTAAGTCCACAAACTTAATTTTATTCTTTTTGATAAAGTCGAGCGCTTTATCGACTGCAGATGTAGCTTTTGCCATTTTGAATTACTCCTTTATTTTTATTTTTGTTGTATCCTTAATTGTCGAAAGAACAAAACTGGTTAATGTCCTTATAACACCGGGCCAAGATTGAATCTTGCTCAATAATTTTTCCAAATCATCGGTGTTTTTTACAATTGCCTTTAATACGTGTGAACCTTCACCAAGGATGGCGTGGCATTCTAAAATTTCGTCTGTTTTTTCAACGTTCTCGTACAATTTTTGATAATGTTTGGAAGAATCCATAACAACCGTAATAAAAGCCATTATATCATAACCGAACGCTTTTTTAGAAACTTTAGCAAAATACCCTTGTATTATTCCTGCAGATTCGAGTTTTTTCATTCTCTCGGAAAGTGAGGGCACTGATAGTCCGATTTGTTCTGCAATGAAATTCCGTTTTGCCCTCCCATTTTGCTGTAATATCTCGAGTATTTTAATATCTAAGGCATCAAGCATAAATTCTCTTAAATTATTAGGATAATAAATTTTTATTATTCAAATAATAAGGTATCGATTTTTAAAAAGCAAATTTATTTTGGTTTTTTAACCGATTTAATTAAATATATACAGAATTATTA
>CAZNJB010000037.1:0-33317 GCA_964573255.1 uncultured Melioribacteraceae bacterium | reverse complement strand
CTTAATTTATGTGGAGTCTCTCTGAAATAATTTCAACTAAGTTTGACTTTTTGCCGATTCTGATTCTAATGGAAGGTATACTTAAATAATCTATTCCAATCCTTGCTCTGTTTTATTCTATTACTAGATTCAACCATTTTTATTCAATTCAAAAAATTAAAGTTAAAAATAAATCATAATTATGTTGTTAAAATTTTAGGATATTTTTGTTGCTTTGTTGCAAGTATGGGTTATCAAAGACTAGGTAATGCCTGATTTTTTTAAAATATATTCAACAATGCAGTATTTACTCATAATGATTGATCTTGTCAAAATTTCTACATATAATTTTCAAGAAAAAAGTGCGGAATGTAATTGTCTTCATTCGTTTCCAGTTTGTTGCAATAAGAGCATTGTTCTACACTGAAAACTATAGTTGTTTCAGATGGATCAGTAATCATAAAATTAACAATGCTTTGACAGCTATTGCATTGTATTACGTGATGGTCCAACAATTTATCCTCGCAAACGGGGCATAAGATCCAACTCTCATAGTTATGTTTGTAAGGATTAAAGAGAAAAATAGAATTACATTTTATATTACTGCATTTAGCAAATTTTAAAGTAACATTAGAATTTGTAATGATTAACCTCCCCAAAAATATAATGTAAAAATAATCCTTTTAAAGTCTGAAAACTATGCAAAAATTCATTCCCAATTTGTAACTTTGTAACAATTAAACAAAAAAATAAGGAAGGTGAAAATGGCGAATATTCCAGGTTTTAAAGCTTATGATATTAGAGGAAAGGTTCCATCCGAATTGAATACCGATTTAGCTTATAAAGTTGGACGGGCTTTTGCAAAATTACAGAATGCAAAAAAAGTAGTAATAGGGAGAGATGTAAGAAAATCATCACCGGAATTGGCGCAAGCACTTGCTAAAGGTTTGAATGAAGGCGGATGTGATGTTATTGATCTCGGTTTATGTGGTACTGAAATGATATATTTTGCCACTCCGTTTCTCGATGCTGACGGTGGGGTTATGATTACTGCTTCGCATAATCCACCGGAATATAACGGATTGAAATTTGTAAAACGCGGTTCCGTCCCAATGGGTTACGATTCCGGTTTGAAGCAGATCGAACAAATGATATTGAATGATGAGTTAGGAGAAAAGGCAGAGAAAGAAGGTGAAAGCAAAACTATTGATATTATGGACGATTTTATTTCAAGCCTGAATAAATTTTATGATGCGAATAAAATTAATCCATTAAAAGTAGTTGTGAATGCAGGGAACGGATGTGTCGGTCCTGCCCTCGACAAATTGGAACCGTTATTGCCTATCGAAATGATCAAGGTATTTCATGAACCCGATCCGGAATTCCCTAACGGAGTTCCAAATCCTTTGCTTCCGGAAAACAGACAGCCTACAATTGAAGCAATGAAAAAACATAATGCGGATTTGGGTGTTGCTTGGGACGGTGATTACGATCGCTGTTTTTTCTTTGATGAAAAAGGAAATTTTATAGAAGGATATTACATTGTCGGTCTGCTGGCTAAATCAATTTTGAAGAAACACCCGGGCGAAAAAATTATTCACGATCCGAGACTGATTTGGAATACAATTGAAGTCGTGAATTCTGCCGGTGGTCAAGCTGTGCAATCGAAGAGCGGTCATGCGTTCATTAAAGAAAAAATGAGAGAGGTGAATGCAATCTACGGCGGTGAAATGTCGGCTCATCATTATTTCCGCGATAATTATTATTCCGATTCCGGATTGATCCCATTCCTGCTTATCATGCAGTTAATGTCTGAGGAAGGTAAAACTCTGTCGGAGCTTGTTGGAGAAATGGTTTCTTCTTTCCCATGTTCCGGTGAAATAAATACCAAATTGGAAAACCCGCAAGCGAAACTGGAAGAGATAAAGGCTAAATATAATGATGGAAAACTCGACTATACTGATGGTGTTAGTGTAGAATATGAAAAATGGCGTTTTAACGTAAGATTAAGTAATACCGAACCGCTGATTCGCTTAAATGTTGAAACACGCGGAGATATTGATTTAATGAAGCAGAAAACAGAAGAGCTTCTAGGTTTAATCCGCAGTTAATACTTTATTCTTATTATTGAATTTAGTATTATAAAACTAAAATATTTTTTTTTCGTCTAATTTGCGGAAAACATAAAGGAGAAAATCATGGCAGATAATAAGTCCAAAGCTCTAGATGTTGACAAGTTATTGAAGAATAAACTAAAAAATATTAGTATAGGCGAGTTGGAAGACGGAATCGCAAAACTTGTTAGCGAGCTTGTGGGGGAAGATTATATGTGTACTATCGGCGAAGTAAAATACACTCTCTTCAGCGGGGCAGATTTCCACATTAAAGTTGAATTAAGTTATAATCCAGAAGATTAGTCTATTTTGTTTAGAGGATAATTGGAGTGATGGGGAACATTGCAATTATCCTCTAATTATTTTATTATAGATTTAATATTTCTAAAATAAACTAAACCTGTTCATGACTGAGAGCCGTCCCAAAGTAAAAATCGATCATCACAAAAAATGGTACAATCTTACCGTTGATAAAACTATTCACGAATTAGAGAGCAATGCAAATGGGCTAAGTGATGATGAGGCTAAACTGCGTCTGGAAATTCATGGTAAAAATGAACTTATAGCCGAAGAGGGAGTTGCTTGGTGGAAATTGTTGGCAGAACAATTCCTTTCTCTTTTGATTGTAATTCTGATTCTTGCTGCAGTTGTAAGTGCTTTTATTGGTCAAGTGATTGAAGCTATTGCAATAATTATAATTGTAATTTTAGCAGGGTTGCTTGGGTTTATTCAAGAGTTTCAAGCCGGAAAGGCGATTGAATCTCTAAAGAAGATGGCGGCACCAAATGCAACTGTTTTAAGAAACGGGGAAGAGAAAATTATTCCTGCTTCCGAGATAGTCCCGGGAGATATTATTATTTTACAAACCGGGGATAAGATTCCTGCCGATGCAAGAATAATAAGTGCTAAAAATTTAAAAGTTGACGAAGCTGTTTTAACAGGAGAGTCGTTTTCAGTTGAAAAAACGGATAAGTCAATTGATGATTCGGATGCTTCGTTAGGCGACAGAAAGAATATGCTTTTTATGGGAACTGCCGTAACCTATGGGCGTGGTAAAGCTATGGTTACTGCAACAGGGATGAATACAGAGTTTGGTAAAATTGCAACAATGCTCAAAGAAACAAAATCCCGCAGAACCCCACTGCAGCAAAATCTGGATTCTCTTGGTAAAAAATTAGGAATCTATTCTATTATTCTTGCTGCATTAATGAGTTTCCTAGGTGTTCTGGAGGGTTATTCGCTTGTTAATATGTTTGTTTGGGGTGTTGCAATTGCCGTAGCAGTCATACCAGAAGCCTTACCCGCAGTTGTTACCATTTCTATTGCCTTGGGCGTTAGAAGAATGGTTAAACGGAAAGCTTTGATCCGAAAACTTCCGGCTGTAGAAACATTAGGTGCAACAAATGTGATCTGTACCGATAAAACTGGAACGCTTACTCAGGATCAGATGACGATAAGAAATATTTATACGGATGGTAAATTATTTGAAATTGAAGGCTCGGGTTATAATCCTGAAGGTAAAATAAAATTAAACGGAACGGAAATTAATATAGTTAATGAAGAAGCATTACAAAAGCTTTTTATTGCCGGAGTACTTTGTAATGATACTGTATTAAGCAAAAATGAAGATGTATACAACATAATAGGAGATCCCACGGAGGGTGCAATAGTTGTTGCAGCTAAAAAAGCTGGAATCGATTTTAACGATGCGAGATCTACTTACCCAAGACTGTTCGAGATACCTTTTTCTTCCGAAACTAAAAAGATGACAACCGTTCATAAAATTGACGGCAGGACTTTTGCCTTTACTAAAGGTGCTCCGGAAATAGTAATTGAAAATTGTACTACAATATTTTCTTCAGGCAAAGAAGAACCATTGACTGCAGAAGGCAAAAATAAAGTTTTTGAAATCGGTGAAAAGTTAAGCTCAAAAGCTCTTCGTGTTCTTGCAATTGCTTATAAAGAATTAAAAGGCAGTAAGGATTATGACGAATCTTCTCAAAACGAAATGACCTTTCTCGGTATAGTCGGTATGATAGATCCACCTCGCCCGGAAGCTAAGAAGGCTATAGAAACTTGTTTCCATGCTTCTATCCGTCCGATTATGATTACAGGTGATCACAAAGTAACAGCTATTGCGGTTGCCAAAGAAATTGGAATTTTGCATAACGGCACTGCTTTAACCGGTAGGGAATTGGATCAATTAAGCGAGCAAGAATTTGAGGAGTCTGTTAAAAATACAGATGTTTACGCCCGTATTTCCCCGGCTCATAAATTGAAAATAGTTTCAGCTCTTATGAAGCAGGGCAATATTGTTGCTATGACCGGCGACGGAGTAAATGATGCTCCCGCTCTTAAAAAAGCCGATATCGGTATTGCTATGGGTATAAAGGGAACCGATGTAAGCCGCGAAGCTGCGGATATGATTTTAACAGACGATAATTTTGCTTCTATTGTGGCTGCTGTTGAAGAGGGAAGAAGTATTTTTGAGAATATTCGAAAATATTTAGTTTATTTATTGAGCGGTAATTTTGGCGCTGTTCTCGCTCTTATTGTGGCATTACTTATGACTTTGCCAATTCCTCTTGAAGCAGTTCAAATTTTATTTATCAATTTTCTTATGGATGGTCTGATTGCTATAGCTCTTGGTGTTGAACCTCCTGAAGCCGGAATGATGGATAGAAAACCGAGAACAGTAAAAGAAGGAATCTTAAATAAGAAAGCAATGATTTTTATCGGTATAATTGGTTTTTGGATTGCGATTATTACTCTCGGAATTTTTAATTGGTCGATTTCGTTAGGATTTACTGAAAGTGAATCAATGACTTTATTCTTTATTACTCTTATTTTTGCTCGATTGTTTAATGCTTATAATTGTCGTTCATTTAATTTATCCGCATTTAAAGTAAAATTTACCTCCAATAAATCTCTTATTATGGGAGTGGTTATTTCGTTGGTTATGACTGTTTTAGTAGTGATAATCGAACCGTTGCAAGTGCCGTTTCATACAAGTAATCTATCGATTAATTATTGGCTAATTTCTTTTGTACTTGCATCAACCACTCTTTTTGTAATAGAAATATTTAAATTATTGGCGAATAAAGAGTGAGCAAAAACTATTAGATTATTGTTTCAATATCTACTTTTTCGATTTTGGCAATTTCTTTTCCCAAAAAGCGAGAAGCTATTTCTTTAAATTTCGTTTGAATGTCGCTTACGTAGAATTCAATTTTTCCGATATTGTTGGAAGTATTTCTAATACCTCTTCCCTGAAGATAATTTTCAACTTCCTTAGAAGCTGCAATTCCGGAGTCAACCAATTTTACATTATCCCCAACAACTTCCTGAATAGTTTCCGAAAGTATAGGATAATGCGTACATCCTAATATTAAAGTGTCTATACCAGTTGATTTAAGAGGTGATAAATAATCATTCGCGATGAGTTTTGTTGCCGGATGATTAATTAAACCTTCTTCAGCTAACGGAACAAATAAAGGACAGGCTTTTTCGGTTACTTTGAGTGAGTCATTAAATTCCAGCAATTTATTTGAGTATGCATGATTGTTTACGGTTGCATATGTACCGATAACACCGATATTATTATTTGAACTATGTGAAATAGCAAATTTGGCTCCCGGTTCAATCATACCGATAACGGGAAGATCGAACTTTGCCTGTAGAGCTTCAATGGCTACAGAAGATGCTGTATTGCAAGCAACCACAATTAGTTTAACATTTTTCCGAACGAGAAATGCGGCATCCTGTAATGAATATTCAATAACCGTGTCGTTCGATTTTGAACCGTAAGGTACACGTGCGGTATCACCGAAATAAATTATGTTTTCGTTTGGCAGTAATTCATGTATTCTTTTTACAACGGTTAGTCCGCCGATACCTGAATCGAAAACTCCTATTGCACTATCTCGCGTCATAAAGTTCAATTTTATTCCTCATAGAATTTCTTCAATAGCATTTGTGATTGTTACTCTTACCAATTCGTAATTCTCTTTATCTACTTTTTTTCCTTCGCGTGTAAGCAGATAGAAAGAATCCACTACATTATCTCCTTGTGTGGAGATTTTTGCAAATACAATATTTAAATCCAATTCATTTAATGTTTTTGTTACCGTATAAAGCAACCCAAGTCTATCCGGAGAAAAAATATCGATAATTGTAAAACGATTATGTTCTTCAAATTTAACTTTAACTTTTGTATTTCTCTTAAATAATTTGTTTTCCAGTAACCTCCAGCGGCTGCGAACTTCTTTGAATTCTTTTATTATCTGCAACTGACGTGTAATGGCTCTTCCTATGGCATCTTTGATATCGTTGAATTTTTCCGGATTAACAACCTTGTGAGTTCGGAATTCGGTTACGTTGAAAGTGTCTATCACTATGCCGTCATTTCGGGTGAAAATTTTTGCATCATGAATATCCAGATCACTTATTGATAAAGCACCGCAGAGTCTGGAAAGTAATGAGGGTGAATCGTTCGTGATAACTGTAATTACAGTAAAATTCTTTTCGGACTTGAAAATGACGGAATAAGTTTCCTTCCGTTCGATTATTTCTGCGTGTTCTTTAATCTCTTCCTCGCTAAAGAAATTAAAATAGCTCAAATCATCAATGGCTTTAATGTGCTCTTTAATGACAGTCTCTCCCAAGGATTTTACCCCGTTTGCGGTTTCTTCAATACTCTTGCTCAGCAGCGACTCAGCATCAATTTTGTTTTTCAAAATTGTAGATGTCTTTGAATATAATTCGTATAGGAGATCACTTTTCCATTGAGTCCAAATTGCAGGGCTAACGGCTGATAAGTCTGCGTAAGTTAATAAGTAAAGCATATTCAATGCCCTGTGCGAGGGGAATATCGAAGCAAAGTTATTAAGCGTAGTAGGATCATTGAGATTTCTTCTGAAAGCAACTTGCTCCATCGTTAAATGATGTTGAACTAAGAATTGAACAAGTTCTTTTTCTTTATTGGAATAACCAAGTCTTGTACAAATTGTATTCGCCATTTCGGCGCCAATGATTTCGTGACCGCTAACCGAAATGGGTTTAGCAATATCGTGAAGTAGAACTGAGATGAAAAGAAGATCACGGCGATTGATACCTTTATAAATTGTACCCATACGGTCGGATCTTTCAGCCAATTCCTCTAAATTTTTTAATGCAATTAAGGTATGCTCGTCAGCAGTATAACAATGATAAACTCCCGGTTGATAGAACCCAATTAATTCTCGGAATTCCGGCATAAAGATACCGAGAACTCCTAACTCATTCATTGCAGCTAATGTATCTCCTACATTTGCCGGTAAGTTTAATATTTCCCTAAAGAATACAGTAGGATAATTTTCCTGCTCTTCCTTTTCTTCTAAGGCAATTACACTTTCTGTAATTAATGAACGCAAGTCTCTATCGAAACGGGCAGCATGTAATCCTCTGTAATAAAAAGCACGCATCATGGAAGAGAGTGACAATAATCTTTTTCTCTGAGTAATTATCTTTCCGCCCTTCAACTGAAAATCTTCGTCGAGTTCAATTGTAAGATAATCGGATACGGGTTTTGTGATTTCTTCTTGAAATTTCTTCATCATAGTCTTGGAGAAACGATGGACCAAACTCGATGCATCGAAATAATGGGACATAAATTCTTTCCAATTATCCTTGTCGTAGTCCAGCAATTCAGCAATCTTTTCCTGATTCTGAAATTCCAATCTATCGTTTCTTCTGCCGCTCACATAATGAAGTAAATTTCTGGTTCTTAAAAGCCACTCGTAACTTTTTTTTATTCTTCTGTATTCACGTTCGCTAATTATTTTTTCCGATTTAATTCTCTTTAGGAAAAGCTCAGTTTGAGTTAACTCTTGATCTTCCGATAGATTTATGTTGTTCTTAATCGAATACATCCATTCAACGGATTGGAGATCTCTCAATCCTCCTGCAGTAAATTTAATATTAGGCTCGAGTACTTTCGGCGAATCACCGTATTTTAGGTGACGCTTCCTGAAGTCCTCAAAGTATTCCTGCATTAAATTTATTTTTTTACTTTCGTCTAATAGATTGAAGAGATTTTTATTCCAATCATTATATAATTTTTTAGAACCGAATAAAAATCTGGTCTCAAAAAATTGGGTAAATGAATGAAGGTCCTCGTCCAAAAATTTTTTTGCATCGGACATTTTTCTAACTGTGTGTGAGATTTCAATTCCGCAATCCCAAAGATTTGTGATAATCTGATTTATTTCGGAAGAATAATCATCGTCTCCCTCTGGTAACAGGAACATTACATCTATATCGGAATACGGTGAAAGTTCTCTTCTGCTAAACCCACCCGAAGCAAGTATGGAAAATTTAAACTTTTTGCCATTGAGAATTTTAATAATATATTCTTCAATAAGGAGACTTAAGCTAACACAAAAATTAAAGCCGTTATTTAAAAAAGCTTTTTTCTTGAATAGCTTATCCCGTTCGGATTGCAGAGATTTTTTTAATTCTAATATATCCATAATAAAAAAATAGGCTGCCCCTTCGGGCAACCTTATTAAAAAACGTTTAATAAATTATAATCTATCGAATCTTGCTTGGAAGAATCTTAAATATTTTGGTTCGTAAACCATTTTAAGGCCCTTTATTTTCTTCCTTTCTTCATAAACAGCGGCTATAGATTCGACGGTAACATCAATGTGAGCTTGTGTGTAAACGCGTCTCGGGAAAGTTAAACGCACAAGTTCAAGTTTCGGATAACGATGTTTACCGGTTTCGGGATCGCGACCTGCAGAAACTACTCCGCGTTCCATCCCTCTAACGCCGGAATCAATATAGATTTCCGCGGCCAAAGTTTGCGCGGGGAATTCATCTTGCGGAATATGGGGCAAGAATGATTTCGCATCAAGGAATATCGCATGCCCGCCAATCGGTTTAACGAAAGGAACTCCAAATTCTTCCAGTCGTTTGCCGGCGTATTCTACTTGACCGATACGAGCCTTAATGTTATCGAAATGAACCATTTCTTCAATTCCTCGCGCCATAGCTTCCATATCGCGTCCGGCTAATCCGCCGTAGGTATGAAGTCCTTCATATACTACCACAAGATTCCGAGCGGCTTCAAATACTTTTTTGCTTCTGGTTGCTAGGAATCCGCCTATATTAACCATCAAGTCTTTCTTTGCGGAAACCCATAATCCATCAAAGTAGGAGCACATTTCTTTCAATATATTGGCAATGCTCTTGTTTTGATAACCTTTTTCACGTGTTTTGATGAAGTACGCATTTTCACAAGCACGTGTTGCATCGAAATATAGAAGTATACCGTTTTCTTTTGTGAGTTTGCGAACGGCTTTAAGGTTCTTCATAGAAAAAGGTTGTCCGCCTGCCATATTTACTGGTCCCGCCATGCTAACATAGGGGATTTTTTTTGCACCGACTTTTTTAATTAAATCTTTAAGTTTATTTAAATCAATATTCCCTTTAAAAGGATGAAGATTAGTCGGATCGTGTGCTTCATCAATAATAACATCCACGAAAGTACCGCCCGCTAATTCCTGATGAAGTCGGGTTGTTGTAAAATACATATTACCCGGAATATAATCACCTTCCTTAATCAGAATTTTCGAAATCAAATGCTCAGCGGCTCTGCCTTGGTGAGTGGGGACAAAATATGGCATTCCGTAATATTTTTTTACATTTTCCCATAAATAGTAAAAGTTTTTGCTCCCGGCGTAAGCTTCGTCGCCTAACATCATTCCTGCCCATTGATAATCGCTCATTGCGTTAGTACCGCTATCGGTGAGTAAATCAATGTAAACGTCTTCTGATTTTAGGAGAAATGTGTTGTAACCTGCTTTTTTAGCGGCTTTTTCCCTGTGTTCTCTTGTGGTCATTTTGATAGGCTCAACAACTTTTATCTTAAAAGGTTCAGCCCAACTTCTTTTAATTACTTTTTTCTTTGCCATAGTTCGACTCCGGTTAACTAACTACATATAGTTATACGTTTATTTTTTTTCGTACTCAACCTCAACCACGCTTCCTATACCTCCACGAATGTTGAACTCAGCAGTAATTCGCATATAACGAGGCTGGCAAACTGCTACGAGGTCGTCGAGTATTTTATTAGTTACGCTTTCATAATATATTCCGTCGTTACGGTATGAGGTTAAATATAATTTATATGATTTTAATTCTATACATAGTTTGTCGGGTATGTAAGTTAACTCAATAGTCGCAAAATCGGGTTGACCTGTTTTAGGGCAGACAGATGTAAATTCCGGTGCAGTATGAGTAATTACATAATCTCTATCGGGATATTGATTTTCAAATACTTCTAAAATATTTCTCTTATCTTCCATTCTAACTCCTTTACTTTAAATAATTCGGTCTAGTAACATAATCAATTGGGTCTTCCCTCCCTATTCGCTGAAATGCTCTTAAACGTAACGCACAACTGTCACATATTCCACAAGCTTTATCTTCGTTTTGATAACATGACCAAGTTAAATGTAGCGGTGCATTAAGTTCAACACCTTTTTTAATTATTTCGGATTTATCGAAGTGTATAATCGGTGTAATAATTTTAATATTTGTATCAGGTTTAGTCCCTTTATCAATCGCTTTTTCAAATGCTTCGAAAAATTCGGGTCTGCAGTCGGGATAGCCGGATGAATCTTCGTAAACAGCACCAATATATATTGCTTTGGCTCCTATTACTTCTGCCCAGCTTACTGCAGCTGTTAAAATATTTGCATTTCTAAAGGGGACATAGGAGGTGGGAATATTTTTATTGTTTAGATCGGCTTTAGTAACTTCCATTGATTTATCTGTTAATGAAGAACCTCCGATGGCAGATAAATGTCTGAAGTCGACTATTAATTTATGTTTTACATTGTAATAATCAGCAATATCATTAAATGCTTTTAATTCACGTTTTTCGGTTCTTTGACCATAATTAATGTGTAAAAAAGCCAATTGATATTGTTGATTGGCCATTGCTGCTGTAACGCAGCTATCCATTCCTCCGCTAACTGTAACTACTGCTAATTCTTTCTTCATAAGTCTCAAATTTCATAAAAACATAACTATTAAGATAGTAAAATCGGACGTCTTGGAAAAACAGTTCTATTAACATCAAAATACTTGATTATCAAGAGTGATTTAAAGCATAGATTGAGTTTGAAGTAAGGATGTTAATATTAATAATACGTGTATTTTAGCTAATTATTTAGTATTTTGTGTCCAATATCTTAGTAAAGCTTAATTAAAAAATTTAATTGTAATATTGAAGGGAAAATGGAATTTTATCAATTACATCCCGAAACACCGCAAGCGCGCTATATTAACAAGGCTGTTGATGTACTGCGTAAAGGCGGTATAATTATTTATCCAACCGATACTGTTTACGGAATCGGTTGCGACATTTTTAACCACGAAGCGGTAAAGCAAATCTACAGAATTAAAAATGCCACAGAACAAAAGTTATTTAGTTTTGTTATTCCGGATCTAAAGGAAATTGCTCAATATGCTAAAGTTAGTGATACAGCATTCAAAGTAATGAAAAAGCTTCTGCCCGGTCCTTATACGTTTGTTCTTCCAGCCTCAAAAACGGTTCCCAAAAAGTTATGGACAAAGAGAAAGACGGTCGGAATTAGAATTCCCGATAATGAAATTGCTCGCACATTAGCCAGGGAATTAGGAAATCCGATTATCAGTACTAGTGTTACTAGCAGAAGAGGTGATGTGTTGTTCGATCCATCCGAAATAAAAGCTATCTTTGGAATGCAAGTGGATTTAATGCTTGCTAACGGTTCCTTAGGCGGCGTACCTTCTACTATCATTGCTTTTGAAGATAATGAACCTCAGATTATCCGAGAAGGAGCCGGTGATATCACACCATTTTTATGATTCGAACTTAAATGTTTATTGCTTGCATTTCAACAAGTTTGGTCGCCAGTTTATTCTAATGTATTCGTATTTAAAATCTAAATTTAGATTTGATTATACGTATTGCACTTCCTGAATTTTTTATTTCGATGGTAGAGTGTGCAGTTTTAATAATTGCCGGGCTTAATAATTAGAGTGATAAGAAGTTGAGAATGATTATTCGATTTAAAATAAAAAACCCGGAAATAAATTCCGGGTTTTTCTTAGTAGCGGGGGCAGGACTTGAACCTACAACCTTCGGGTTATGAGCCCGACGAGCTACCAATTGCTCCACCCCGCGATGTAAAATTTATATCAAACTTGTGTAAGAACTTATTAAAAATGGATTCGAAATATATTGCACTAACATTACATTGTCAAATTATTTCGCATTTTTCGTTAAAAAATCTTTAATTTAGCGGAATAATTTGGATGAATTATTATATGCTTAAATCTCTTCAAATAAAAAATTATGCACTTATCGAAAATCTGTTCGTCGAATTTGGCAGCGGATTGAATATTATTACCGGTGAAACAGGTGCCGGGAAATCGATTATTATAGGTGCAATGGGTCTATTGCTCGGTGGGCGTGCTTCCAGTGATGTAGTCCGTAAAGGAAGTCAAAAATCGATTATTGAAGGTATTTTTGATGTGAAAGGGAATGCAAAAGTACGCCGTTTGTTGAGCATGAATGATTTGGATGACTTGGACGAACTAATTTTAAGAAGAGAAATATCGATTAAAGGGAATAATAGAATTTTTGTTAACGATACCCCGGTAAACTTATCACTTTTAAAAGAGATAGGCTTCTTGCTAGTGGATCTTCATGGTCAACATGAACATCAATCACTTTTAAGGCAGGAAACCCATATAGAAATGCTCGATGAATTCGGTGATTATTCAACTAAGTTGAAGGAATACAGGAAAGGGTATCAACAATTAAATAATAAATTGAATGAGCAAAAAGATTTGTTGCAAAAAGAATCTTTGTTGAAGGAGAAAAAAGAGCTTTATAAATATCAATTAAAAGAAATTGATTCGGTTTCTCCGGAAGAAGATGAAGACGAGCAGATAAATTCGGAACTGAATATATTGGAGAATGCTGAAAGGATTTTAGAACTCGGAAATTCTCTTTATTCGGAATTGTATGAATCGGAGGGCTCAATAGCTGAAAGGTTAGCCAATATAATAACCAGAATGAATGAACTGGTCAGGATAGATAATAATTTTTCCGAAAAAATTGATGAGTTGGAAAATGCACTTGCTCTTGTGCAGGATGTTTCTGATAATTTGGTGAAATATATAGACCGGGTGGAGCTTGATCCGCAGAGATTGGAAGAGCTGAGGGAACGCTTGGGTGCAATAAATCTATTAAAGAAAAAATATGGCGGTTCGATTAAGTCGGTTCTCGAATACCGTGAGAAAATCGGACAGGAATTTGATTCTGCTGTGAATTTTGACGAGAGAATAGAATCACTCGAAAAAGAAATAGCGGAATTGAGGGTGAAAATAGGAGCTATTGCCTCAGAAATTTCCGAAGAAAGGAAAAAGACCGCTGCTTCTCTTCAGATGGAAATTGAAAAGAGTATGAAATTCCTTGGAATTAAAGACGGGAAATTCGAAGTTAGATTTATTAGAAAAGCATCCGACGGATTTGATAATTATATAATTGTCGATAATGAGAAGGTTAAAGCTTTTCCCAACGGTGCTGATGTAGTTGAATTTTTCATTTCAACAAATTTGGGTGAGGATCCAAAACCGTTAGTTAAGATTGCTTCCGGCGGTGAGGTTTCCAGAATAATGCTTGCATTAAAAACTAGTTTAGCGAAGAATGATAAACTTCCGCTTCTTATTTTTGATGAAATTGATACCGGCGTAAGTGGGAAAATTGCAAGCAAAGTCGGAAGTATGATGAAAGATTTGGCTGAATTTCATCAAATTATTGCAATTACTCATTTGCCACAAATTGCAGCTTTATCAGAACACCATTTTAGTGTGTATAAAATTACAAGTGACGGAAGAGTTGTGAGCGGAATCAAGAAACTAAACGAAACTGAAAAAATTCATGAAGTTGCAAAACTAATCAGCGGGGAAGAAGTTACGGAAAATGCATTACTTTCGGCTAAAGAATTAATTACAAATTAAATCCTGCCAATTACCGATATAACTTATTGATTTAATGATTTTAAATTCCTATAATGCAACCGATGTTTTTAATAATGGAAAAATATATTTTCAATCATACATTAACAGGAGGTACCATGAATCATTTCTTTTGTCGCAATCGAGGAGCTATTTTTGTTTTAATGCTCTTTTTCAGCTTCTCTGCGGTTAAAGCTCAGAGCCTTGACGAGACATTGAATAATTTGGGACAAAAAGCTGCAACAGCTTATGTACAGCCAATTGTTTCCGCTTTCGGTTCGAACTTGAATTCAGGATGGTTTAACCGTGTTCCAAGTGCTTCAATACTGGGACTTGATGTTGAAATTAAATTCATTGCAAGCGGTTCGTTTTTTGCCGATGATGCAAAAACATTTTCAGCCACAGGAAATTTCAGATTTTCGAGTCAACAAGTAAAAGATATTTTAAATAACAGCGGTATTTTCGAAGGAGATCCAACTTATGCCCTAATAAGGGATGAAATGCTCAGCAGGGATTTTACCGTTACTTTAACCGGGCCGACTGTTGTTGGCAGCGATCAAGATCATATGGTTGTTGAGTTTCCCGGTGCGACTATTGAGGGGCAAACACTCGGAGCACAAAAAATTGATGTTAATGAAGTAAAAGGCGTAATGAGTAATCTCCCCATTCTTCCAATGGGTGCGATTCAGGTAGGTTTAGGTACCGTTTACGGAACCAAGGCATATTTTAGATGGTTCCCTAGTATGGATGTTCCGGATTTAGGTAAGTTTAGTTTCTTCGGTTTCGGAGGTATGCATAATCCAGGAGTTTGGTTCCCAAATCCATTACCAATTGATTTAGCGGTTGGATTTTTCACCCAAACATTAACTGTCGGAGATATTTTTGAAAGCAAAGCAACTCAGTTCGGGTTGTTTGCAAGTAAAACCTTTGGAATTGGTGTGACATTGACTCCTTATGTAGGGTTAACATCAGAAAGTTCCACAACTACTTTAAAGTACGATTATGTTTTCGAGACTCCGAACGGAACTTCCACTTCTAGACTGCAATTTGATTTGGAAGGAGAAAACAGTACCGCAATTACCGTAGGTGCCGCATTAAATTTAATTGTTTTTAATATTGCCGCAGATTATAAAATGGCTCACACTAATACAGCAACTGTTTCTTTAATGTTTGGCTTTTAGTTAATTAAGAGTCCGGTTTAATAAACCGGACTCATTTTTATCCCTCAAAGTTTATTCTTATCTTTATTTTTTACAAATTATATAATTCACTTGAAAGACCTTTCAATATACATACATATACCGTTTTGTGATCATAAATGCATTTATTGTGACTTTTATTCCATAATACGGGATGACGATCGGAAAGAATTCGTAGATAAACTGAAAATAGAAATCAATTATTTCTCTGAATTTTATTCGAAGAGTCATAAGATATCTACGGTATTTTTTGGCGGTGGTACTCCATCCTTAATGGAAGCCTTTGAAATTGAAGAGATAATTAATGAATTAAGAAAATCCTTTTCATTTACTGAGAATCCGGAAATAACATTAGAAACCAATCCCGGAACTGTGAATAAGGAAAAATTATATTCTTTCCTTCAAACCGGTGTGAATCGTTTAAGTGTTGGAGTTCAATCTTTCGACGATGATGATTTGAAATTCCTGACTCGAATACATAATTCGGAAACTGCAAAGGCAACTATCACCGGTGCTGTAGAAGCCGGATTCGAAAATATTAGTCTGGATTTAATTTTTAATCTGCCGAAACAGACAAAAGAAAAATGGCTTAAAAACCTCTCCGAAGCAGTGAAACTGCCTATCAAACACATTTCCGCTTATAGCTTAATTTTAGAACGAGGAACAATTTTAAATAAAATGGTTCTCGACGGCAAAGTAAAAATAAGCGGCTCCGATTTTGACGCCGAATTATACGAAACTACAATTCAATTCCTGAGTGATAATAATTTTTTGCAATATGAAGTTTCTAATTTCTGTATGCCTGGTTTTGAGTGCAGGCATAATTTATCTTATTGGCGGTACAGGGATTACATTGGATTTGGTCCTTCTGCTCATTCATTTGTCGGCGATAGAAGATGGTGGAATTATTCGGCCTTAAATTATTATCTGAGAAATATCGATAAAGAAAATAATGCCATACGAGGCGGAGAAAATTTATCGAAGTTGGAAAAACTTGAAGAATATATATTATTAACACTTCGCAGCAATGGGCTGGATTTAAAAGAACTGAATAATATGTTTGGGAGTGAATGGATTGATTCAAATTCCGAATTTATTTCCGAATTAATCAAGGATGGTTATTTAATCAGAAAAAATAATTTTCTTAAATTTACGGCCAAAGGATATTCTTTGTGCGATGAAATATTACTGAAATTCAATTACCATATTCAGGAGTAAAGATGAAACTTAAATTACATTGGCAAATACTAATTTCTTTAGTATTAAGCATAATTTTTGGAATATTCTTTCCGAGTAAAGTAGAGTATGTTACTTGGATGGGGACTATTTTTCTGAATGGTCTCAAGATGGTTATTGTGCCATTGATATTAAGTTCCATTGCTTCGGGTGTTGCAAATATGGGAGGAGCAAAAGATTTTGGAAGATTAGGAATGAAAACCTTCGGGTATTATATATTAACCAGTTTTTTGGCGATAATAACCGGAATGGTTTTAGTTAATCTATTCAAACCCGGAGTGGGAATTGATTTAGGTTTTGTTCAAGAAGTTGAGGGACTTGCTTCGGCTAAAAACTCTTTCGGTAATACGTTAATGAATATTATTCCGAGCAATATATTCGAAGCTTTTTCTTCTGGGAACATGTTGGGGATAATATTCTTTGCAATGATATTCGGATTTTTTACTACTAAAGTTGAACATAAATATTCATCATTACTTACAGATCTTATCAACGGAGTATTTGAAGTAATGATGAAGATAACTATTTTTATTATCAAGTTTGCACCCCTCGGTATTTTTGGAATTGTTGCGGGTGTAGTAGCCAAGCAGGCTCAAGCCGGAAATTTAGCGCAGGCGTTTTCAAGTTTAGGGCTTTATATGTTTACGGTAATGCTTGCATTATCAATCCATGCTTTAGTTACTCTACCTGTGTTATTAAAGTTTGTTGCAAAGGTCAATCCTATAAAACACGCTAAAGGAATGTTGTCTGCGTTATTAACGGCATTCTCAACTGCTTCTTCATCGGCTACACTGCCATTAACTATGGAATCGGTTGAGCATAACAGCGGCGTATCCAATAAAGTTACAAGTTTTGTCTTACCTTTAGGCGCTACGGTTAACATGGACGGAACCGCATTATATGAATTGGTAGCTGCAATGTTTATAGCACAGGCGTATGGTTTGGATATACCGATTTATCAACAATTTATTATGGTGTTTGCAGCTCTGCTTGCTTCAATTGGTGCTGCCGGAATACCAATGGCAGGACTTGTAATGATAACCGTTGTTCTTTCCGTTGTTGGTCTGCCCCTAGAAGGTGTCGGACTTATATTGGCGGTAGATAGAATTCTTGATATGATGCGTACTACCGTTAATGTGTGGAGCGATTCCAGTTGTGCGGTGATTGTTGCTAAATCAGAAGGCGAAAAACTCAAAGTGGAATAATATATTAAATTAAATTTTTAGGATAAGTTTAGGAGTAACCGTGAGGAAAAAAATTAAAGATAAAATAGCAATTATTGGTTGCGGTAATATCGGTTCGTCAATTGCAAAGGGTTTGCTTGAATCAAAATTAATTAATCCTTCAGCACTTACTTTAACTAAAAGGAATCTTTCGGTTCTTAATGAATTTGAAGAAAAAGGATGTAAGGTGACTTCCGATAACCTGAAAGCAGTTGCTTCGTCGGGAATTATAATCTTAGCTATTACTCCTCAAATAACAGATAAAATATTAAACCAAATTAAGGAGAAGCTCGACGAGAAGAAGCATATTATTCTTTCTATTATTACCGGAGTAGAAATTGCTCATATAAAAAATATTATCGGGAATGTACCGGTTGTAAGAGTTATGCCTAATACCGCAATAGCGATAAGGGAATCAATGACTTGTATAAGCGCCGATAAAGAAGATTCCGCAGCACTTGAAGCAGCGAAGATGATTTTTGACACGGTTGGGAAAACGGCTGTAATTAATGAGGACTTAATGGTACCTGCAACGGCATTAGTAGCCTGTGGCATTGCCTTCTTTTTGAGAGCCATAAGAGCGGCAGGACAGGGAGGAACCCAAATAGGGTTTCACGCCGAAGATGCGATCATGATGGCTGCACAGACCGCTAAAGGAGCTGCATCTCTGCTTGTAGACAGAGGACTGCATCCCGAAAGAGAAATTGATAAGGTTACTACACCTCAGGGATTAACTATCTCCGGTTTGAATCAAATGGAGCACAACGGTTTTAGCTCTGCTATGATTAAGGGAATTGTTACCGCTGCAGATCATGCGAATACAATTTTTAACAAGGATTGACGGAACGATTTTTTGAATAAGAAAATACTTCGTCTGGCAATACCAAATATTTTAAGCAATCTATCGATTCCTTTGTTGAGTTCGGTCGATACGGCTGTAGTAGGGCATTTGACCGAAGTATACTTCCTTGGTGCAATTGCTATTGGCTCTATGATATTTAACTTTGTTTATTGGGGCTTTGGCTTTTTGCGAATGGGAACTACAGGAATGACTGCACAAGCCTTGGGCAAAGGAGATGCTAAAGAAATTTCTCTCGTCTTCTTCCGGGCATTAAGCGTTGCTCTTATTGGAGCATTATTCATCATCATAGTGCAGATGCCGATTGAAGCGCTCAGTTTTTATCTGGTAACCGCAAGCGATAAAGTCGAATTCTATGCGAGGAGCTATTTTGAAATACGTATCTGGGCAGCGCCAGCTACCTTATGCCTGTATGCATTTCAAGGCTGGTTCCTCGGAATGCAGAATGCAAAATATCCATTGTATATAATGGTTTTTACTAATGTGCTGAATATAATTTTCAACTTACTTTTCGTTTACCAATTCGATATGAAATCCGATGGCGTTGCGCTCGGTACTGTTATAGCTCAATATTCCGGTTTGTTCCTTTCCATTTATATGATAATGAAAAAATATCGAGACAAGCTTGTTAAAATTTCATTGGAAGAATTGGTGCATTTCGAATCACTTAAAAAATTCTTCAGTGTCAATTTCGATATTTTTATTCGAACGCTTAGTTTGATTTTTACTTTCAGCTATTTTACGGTTATATCAGCAGAATTTGGAGATGTCCTGTTAGCAGCAAACACTATTCTTCTTCAATTATGGATGATACTTGCTTACGGTGTTGACGGTTTTGCGTTTGCTGCAGAGTCGTTAGTAGGGAAATATATTGGAGCACGCAACCGGGTAAAATTAAAAGAGGCAATTAAATATTCTTTTATCTGGGGAGTTGGAATTGGTGCATTGTTTTCTCTTATTTATTTAGTATTCAAAGTTCCCGTATTGAATTTATTCACAAATAACAGAGAAGTTATTGCTGCGGCTTTGGTATATTATTTATGGACAATTGCAGCGCCGGTTATTAACAGTATTGCTTTTATTTGGGACGGTATATTCATCGGTGCAACAGCTACAAAAGCAATGCGAAATTCCATGCTATTAGCCACATTAATTGTTTATTTGCCTGCGTTTCATTTAACTAAAGATGTATTGGGTAATCATGCCGTTTGGTTTGCACTTTTTCTCTTTATGTTAGCCAGGGATATTTCACTTACTATTCTTTCGCGCAAGCATATATTTATTAAATAATGTTTGTAATGTGATTATCGTAACATTGAATAAATATTCCATTTTATTATTTTACATATATCATTTTTAAGAGGAAATTATGAAAAAAATATTCATTTTTATTTTGCTTGCGGGGTTAATTTACGGACAGAATTTTAAGCAGGTTAAGATTTATATCAATTCCCCCGATGATTTTAAAAAACTCAATGAACTTGGGCTAGAAATTGACCATGCTTATTTCGAAAAATCTGACAAATCCCTTTGGGTTTTTGTAAGTGACAAAAAATATCAATTGCTGCAACAGAGCGGTTACTCTTTCGATGTAGTAATTAACGACTGGAATGAGTATTACAAAAATTTACCCACGTTAAACGAAGAAGAAAAGAGAGCAGCTCTTCAGCGCTCAAAAGATGAATTTAATGTTCAAGGATTTGACTATGGTTCAATGGGTGGATTTCTTAAATTGAATGAAGTCTATTCTCATCTGGACCAAATGAAAGCGGATTTTCCGGATATTATTACAGCCCGACAATCTATAGGTCAAACTTTAGAAGGGCGTGATATTTATGTGGTTAAAATTTCCGATAATCCGGATGTTGATGAAGATGAACCGGAGGTTCTTTATGATGCATTAACACATGCCCGGGAACCGCAAGGTATGATGACTATAATCTATTTTATGTATTACTTACTCGAAAATTATGGTGTTGATCCAGAAGTAACTTATTTAGTTGATAATCGTGAATTATATTTTATTCCGGTAATTAATGTTGACGGTTATTTATACAACCAGACTATTAGCCCTAGCGGCGGAGGAATGTGGCGAAAAAACAGAAGAGTTAACAGCGATGGTTCTAGGGGCGTTGATCTAAATAGAAATTTCGGATTTCAATGGGGATACGACGATATCGGTTCAAGTCCCACACCTTCTTCGGAAACTTACAGAGGAACGGCTCCTTTTAGCGAACCAACTACACAAGCGATAAGAGATTTTTGTGAAAGTCGTCATTTTGTGAATGCATTGAATTATCATACTTATAGTAATCTTCTGATTTTGCCCTGGGGTTATATACCTCAAGAAACACCCGATTCTCTTATATTCAGGCAATTCGGCAGAGATATGACAGCAGTTAATAATTATACTTGGGGAATATCTTCGGATATTATTTATTCGGTTAACGGCGATACCGATGATTGGATGTACGGTGAGCAAACAACTAAAAATAAAATACTCTCCATGACTCCTGAAGTTGGTTCCGGGGCAGATGGATTTTGGCCGCCACAAAGCAGAATTCTTCCGCTTGCAATGGAAAATGTACAGATGAACTTATATTTGGCTTGGGCTGCGGGAGGATTTGTTGGATTGGTAGGCACACAATTTTCTCAATCAGCATTCAATCCGAATGATACTTTTACGGCTTCTTTTACTGTTAGGAATAAGGGATTGGGAGAGGCTACAAATTTGGATTTTTATGTTGAGTCTGCTTCCCCTTATTTGAGTGTCTCCGATAATGTAGTCCATTTGAACTCCTTAAGCTCTCAGCAAACAGAAGACATTGTAGATGCATTTTCTATAACTTTAAGCGAAGATGCTCCGATTGGAGAAAATTTGAAATTTGTTCTTGTCACATCTTCCAGTGGTACGGTAATGAGCAAAGATACCGTGAGCATTTATGTTGGAACGCCTCTTAGCTTATTCTTCGATGGATGTGAAAACGTTTCAAATGGTTGGACATCCGAGAGCAATGTAACTCCTAAATGGACTGAAACGAATAACGAATTTTATTCTTCTCCCAGTTCGTTTACCGATAGTAAAAATGGAAATTATGTGTCTGATACAGATACAAAACTAACGATGAGCGGAACTATAGACTTGACCGGTATTCCTTTCCCTAAATTATCGTTTTGGACTAAATTCGATATTGAATCTGGATGGGATTACGGACAAGTTTTAATTTCAACAAATAACGGCAGCAGTTGGACGCCTTTGCAGGGTATGTATACTAAGCCCGGCAGCGGTTATTTCCAACCTTCAGGTCAGCCTGTATATGACGGTAACTCAGGTGGCTGGGTTCGTGAAGAAATAGATCTTTCCCAGTATTCAGGAAAACAAATAAAAATCCGTTTTCAACTTTTAAGTGATTCTTATTTTGAAAGAGACGGATGGTATGTAGATGATATTCGTGTATTCTACTATAGCAGTATTCCGGTTGAACTTACAGCCTTTACCGCAGTTCCTGTAGAAAAGGGAGTCCTGTTAAAATGGTCTACAGCTACCGAATCAAATAACTTAGGCTTTGAACTTCAAAATAGTAAGGATAAAGCTAATTGGAAAACTTTTGCATTTATAGAAGGTTCCGGAACATCTACAGAAAAACATGAATATTCCTTCTTGGATAATATGCCATTCGATGAAACATCATTTTATCGTTTGGTGCAGATTGATTATGACGGCTCTAGGAATGTTTATGATGAAGTAGAAGTATTCTTTAGTGGAAACATGAATTATGAACTGGAGCAAAACTTTCCGAATCCATTTAATCCTGCTACAGTAATTAAATTCCGTTTGAAAGAAAAAGGCAAAGCTCTCTTGCGTGTATTTGATGCTTTAGGAAGGGAAGTGAAGTTATTAGTTAACGAAGTTAAAGAAGCCGGAACATATTCGGTTAGATTTAATGCGGATGAATTACCTTCCGGAATTTATTATTATCAGTTAAATGTAAACGGATATATTTCCACCAGGAAGATGCTTCTGTTGAAATAATTGTCTGTGAATAAACAGGTAGCAATTTGAAAAAATAAAATAGCCGGGTAAATGCCCGGCTATTTTATTATGGTAACACCTTTGGGTATCTTTTATTATGTCAGAATGCAAATTAGCATTAAGTTAAAGTATTAGTAAGTAATATTTAATCCAAAGTAAAAGGATCTGCCGAGGGTTCCGTAATAAAGTACTTCCTCATACTTTGTATCGAAAATATTATCCACTTTAGCATATAATTTTAAGTTAGAGAACAAGTGGTACGCTGCAGTTAAATCTGCTATTGTGTATTCTTTTAATTCTACTCTTTTGCTTGGGAAAACAGAAAAGTCATTATCATAACGTTTACCAATATATCTGATGCTCGCTGATAAATCGATTTTGTTTGAGGGATAGAAAGAAACAGCTAGCAGTGCTTTATCTTTGGGACGGCGAATCAATTGTTCGTTATTATCCGCCCCTTCGCTTTCATCAACGGCTTTGGTATAAGTGTAGCTGAGTTTAGCTTCAAACATTGAATTCGCTTTGTAGGTTAAGCTAAGTTCGTAACCGCTGGTTTTGGCTTTATTTATATTTATCGGTTTAAATGATGCATCGAAGCCGATTAAATCGATAAATTTATTTTCAAAATAAACCGCTTCTAAGCCTAAGTTACCGTTGAGTAAAAATTGTTCAACACCAAAATCAAAACCGCTGCTCTTTTCCGGTTTCAAATCCGGATTCCCGTATTGCGGATCGAATAAGTTAAACAAGGAAGGGGTTTTGAACCCGGTTGCGTAAGTAGCTTTGAGTTTTGTTGAAGTAGAGCTAATGTAATAGGCGGGAGCAATTCTGTATGTAGTTACTGAACCGAAATTGTTGTGAGAATCGTAACGAACACCAGCAGTAAAGAAGAAATTATGATAAGAAATTTTATCTTGCAGAAAAACGCCTGTTGTTCTTGCTTTGCTTTCCGGGAAGGAGCTGTTAAATTCTCCCCAAACAGATTTTGAATAATAATTGGTATATGCTTTTTCTTCCTCTGTTTCAATACCAAAAGTAATTAGATTATTCTCGATTATATCTAAGTTATTGATTAGAGAGAATTTTAATTTATTTGCATTATTATAGGATTGAGATGAAGAAGCATCGCTTTCGTCGGGTAAATTTTTTGAATGAGCTAAATGTTTCAAATAACCCGCACTGAATTCGGTATTGACTTTTTTGTTAAAGAGAGAAGCATTAAGCTTGTAAATAAATAACTGGTCTTCAATATCGTAATCGTAATTCGGATCGTCACCAGTTTTACCTGAACGGTCTAATTCTGTTTTGTGAAATGTATATCTGTAATTAAATGAGGAATTGATATTATCAGAAATTTTGTACTGCAAGTTTGCTTGAATGTTTTTGTTCGAATATCCGTCCAGTTCCTCAGCACCGTATTCTTCGGAAATAACGGAGATTCCTTCGTTCTGTTGAAATGAATAGCCCAGGAAATAACTCAAATCACCGAAACTGCCAGAAGCGGAGAGATTAGTTTTTACAAATTTTTCCGAACCTGCTTCAGCATTCAGGTTGTATTCGTTTTTGCCACCTTTTTTAGTGATAATGTTTACAATTCCCGCTAATGCATCGGAACCGTAAAGAGTGCTTTGGGGTTCTCTAACTATTTCAATCCTTTCAATATTTGCTAATGGTATTGAAGAAAAGTCAAATGCTCCATTGGGTGAAGAAGGATCGTTTACTTCAACTCCGTCGATTAATACTAATGTATAGCTTGTATTAGCTCCTCTTGTGAAAATCGAGCTTAATCTGCCAGGTCCCCCTTGTTCTGTTATTGATATACCGGGAACTTCTCGAAGAATTTCAGTTAAAGTAGATTTACCCGATTTTTGTATCTCTTCTTTTGTAATAAGTGTAAAAGTGTTGGCCACTTCGAGAGCGGGGGTTTCCACTCTGTTAGCCGAAACGGTAATTTCTTCGAGTTTGTATTCCTTTAAACTCTGTGCATTAGAAGAAACAAAAAAAGAGAATAGTATTGCGGAAAAAACAATAAATTTTTTCATAGAAGTTACTCCTTATTTTAATTAATAAAGTAACTTCGATGGCGAAGAATAACATCAATGAATTGATTTGAACATTGTGTTAATCTAACCTCACCGTCGAAGGTTGATTAATTAAGGTATTTACGGCAGGTCTCCTGGCTTCGGACATCGAATGGCGCCTTCCCATTCCTATTTTTTGGAACAGTGGCATAATGCCAAACGATTACGTCCTTCACAGTTGCGCGGCAGCGCCGGATTCTAACCGGCTTCCCTATTAAACAGCACCGTAAATATTTATTCGAAAGAACTGCGAAAATTAAAAAAGAATTGTACGAATTCAAATTTTTTATTTCACTCCTCAATATAAGGTTTTATATCTATATAATTTACTTATCCTTATTTTGAATATTTTCAGAATAGCTTTATTTTTGAGGTTACTTAGTTAATATAATAAACAAAAGGTTTAATGTTGTTAAACTTTTATTTTGTTACCACTAATTCAAATCCATTTTTCACACCAAAACTATATCTAGGAGGAATTTAATGGGCTGGCTTTCAGAAAGTCTTAATTCTTCTATCGGTAAAAAATTTATTATGGCACTTACCGGTTTGGCTCTAATCCTTTTTCTGATAATTCATTTAGCAGGAAACCTTACACTCTTTGGGGGAGAGGAAGCATTCAATTCTTATGTTTCTACTTTGGATGGTGTTAAACCGCTGGTGCGTGTTATCGAAGTAATACTTTTAGCAGTATTTCTTGGGCATATTATCAACGGAATAAGGCTGACAATTGAAAACAGAAGTGCTCGTCCGGTTGGATATGCAGTTAACGGTTCGAGAACGAATACAACAGTTTATTCCAGAACAATGATTCTTACCGGTAGTATTGTGTTTATTTTTCTTGTTATGCATTTAGCTACTTTTTGGGCTGATTTTAATTTGTCCGGCGCTCACGAAACCGCTGAACCGCAGTATTATAAAATTGTTGTTGATTGGTTTCAAAGTCCGGTTTATTCAATAGCTTATGTTATCTCCGTTCTGCTTCTGGGATTTCATCTAAATCATGGATTTCAAAGCGCATTCCAAACATTTGGATGGAATCACAAAAGATATTTTCCGTTTATTAAAAAGTTAGGAACGGTTTACTCTTTTATTATGGCAATTGGATTTGCCTCAATTCCGATTTATTTTTTATTTTTCTATGGAGGTAACTAATGGCAGTTTTAGATTCTAAAATTCCGGAAGGACCATTAGCAGATAAATGGTCTAACTATAAATTCAATGCGAAATTAGTTAATCCCGCCAATAAACGGAAATTTGATATTATAGTAGTAGGAACCGGATTGGCCGGTGCTTCTGCTGCGGCAACTTTAGGAGAATTGGGTTATAATGTAAAAGCATTTTCCTATCACGATTCGGCACGTCGTGCACATTCAATTGCTGCACAAGGTGGTATTAATGCCGCAAAGAATTATCAAAACGATGGTGATTCTGTTTTTAGATTATTCTATGATACAATTAAAGGCGGCGATTTCCGGTCGCGCGAAGCAAATGTTTACAGATTGGCGGAAGTGAGTAATAACATCATCGATCAATGTGTTGCTCAAGGTGTTCCTTTTGCTAGAGAATATGGCGGCTTGCTGGACAATAGATCGTTCGGCGGTGCACAAGTATCTCGTACTTTTTATGCACGTGGTCAAACCGGACAGCAATTGTTACTTGGTGCATACGGTGCATTGAACCGTCAAATTAATAGCGGTAAAGTGAAGATGTACACACGCCGCGAAATGGTCGAACTCGTTGTGATTGACGGACAAGCAAGAGGAATTGTTGTAAGAAATTTGATTAACGGAGAATTGGAAACATACGCTGCTGATGCTGTTGTTTTAGCTACCGGCGGTTATGCAAATGTATTTTTCCTTTCTACGAATGCAATGAATTCAAATGCCACTGCATCTTGGCGTGCTCATAAAAAAGGAGCCTTCTTTGCCAATCCATGTTACACTCAAATTCACCCGACCTGTTTACCCGTTCACGGTGAGTTGCAATCTAAGCTTACTTTAATGAGCGAAAGCTTAAGAAACGACGGTCGTGTTTGGGTTCCTTTGAAGAAAGGGGATACAAGACATCCGAATGATATTCCTGAAGATGAAAGAGATTATTATTTGGAAAGAAAGTATCCATCCTTCGGAAACTTAGTGCCTCGTGATATCGCTTCTCGAAACGCTAAGGAAGTTTGCGATGAAGGTCGCGGTGTTAACGGCGGAGAAGCTGTTTATCTTGATTTTGCGGATGCAATTAAACGTCTTGGAAAAGATGCAATTGAAGAAAAATACGGCAACTTATTCGATATGTATCAGTCTATTACAGACGAAAATCCATATGAAGTGCCGATGAAAATATATCCAGCGCCTCATTATACAATGGGCGGACTTTGGGTAGATTATGAGTTGATGTCAACAATACCCGGATTGTTCGTTCTCGGTGAAGCAAACTTTTCGGATCACGGCGCAAACCGTCTCGGTGCAAGCGCTCTTATGCAAGGTTTAGCCGATGGTTACTTCGTAATTCCTTACACAATCGGTAATTACCTTGCAACTGCAAAACCTGTGAAAGTTACTACCGACCACGAGCAATTTGCAAAAGAGAAAAAATCCGTTGAGGATTTTATAAATAAACTTCTTTCCATAAAAGGAAAGAGAACAGTTGACGAATTCCATAAAAAACTCGGTAGAATTGTTTGGGATAAAGTCGGTTTGGCAAGAAGCAAGGATTCTTTAACCCAAGCAATTGAAGAGATACGCGGTTTACGTGAAGAATTCTGGAAAGACGTTAACGTAGTCGGTTTTGCGAATGGTTTGAACCAAACGCTTGAAAGAGCCGGCAGAGTGGCAGATTATCTTGAATTGGCTGAGCTTATGGCAATAGATGCACTCAATCGAGAAGAATCTTGCGGTGCTCACTTTAGACTTGAACACCAAACGGAAGAAGGCGAAGCCAGAAGGGATGATGAAAACTTTACCTATGCTGCTGCTTGGGAATTCGAAGAAACCGGTAAATGGAATCTCAATAAGGAAGAACTGAAATTCGAAAATGTGAAACTTACCCAAAGGAGTTATAAATAATGAGTGAGAAGAATATAAATTTAAAACTCTTGATTTGGCGTCAAAGCGGTCCAAATGATAAGGGTAAATTTGCCGAGTACCAAATAAATGTTTCTACCGATGCATCTTTTCTTGAAATGCTGGATCAATTAAACGATCGATTGGAAAGAAATAACGAAGATCCGATTGCATTCGAAAGTGATTGCCGCGAAGGTATTTGCGGTGCTTGCGGACTTGTTATAAACGGTAAACCACATGGACCTTTGCCCAAAACGACAACGTGTCAATTGCATATGCGTAATTTTAAGGACGGCGATACAATTTATATCGAACCATTCCGCGCACGTGCTTTCCCGATAGTGAAAGATTTGATTGTTGACCGTTCCGGATTGGATAGAATTATGCACGCCGGTGGTTATATCTCCATCAATACAGGAGCAGCTCCGGATGCTAATTCAATACCTGTAAGCAAACATGTGGCTACTGAAGCTTTTGACGCAGCTGCCTGCATCGGATGCGGTGCTTGCGTTGCGGCTTGTAAAAACGCTTCAGCAATGTTATTTGTTAGTGCCAAAGTATCTCAGCTTGGTTTGCTTCCGCAAGGTCAACCGGAAAGATATGACCGTGTTCAAAAAATGGTCAAAGTTATGGATGCGGAGAAATTCGGCAGTTGTTCTAATACTTATGCTTGCGAAGCGGAATGCCCTAAAGGAATTTCCGTTAAGAATATTGCCCGAATGAATAAGGATTTCATTTACGCTAAGATAGCTGCCGACGAAGTATTTTAATTATTTATGCTTGAAAAAAATGAATCCCGATTAGTATTAATCGGGATTTTTTTTTATCATTTTACTATTATTTTAGATGTTTCAGTAAAAATTGGGTGAAATGTATAAAAATGACATAAACCGCATTAATGAGTACTATAATTCTCAGTTAAATAAACTGGGACAATTCGTTGCTTTCGAGGAACTGAGTCAGATTGATCTTCATCCAGCTATTTTACGTTATATATCCGCTGAGATAGATTACTTGATTTTCGAGGATAGGGAAAAGTTGCTTCACAATTCTTCATTCGATTATTCTTCGGATAAAATAAAATATTATTTCTCTCTAATTGCAGCTGAAATTAGGAAGCAAAGGCGCTTTTCCATTGAGTATATTGCTAAATTGATATTGCATGCGGTTTCATTTAATATACATCATTTAGTTAAACCCAATTGGGCTCTCAAAAAATTTGTGTTTGAAAACCAGGAGAAAAAGTCGCAGAAAGAGATTGAGCAGATACTCTTGTATGTTTATCATTATCCTTATACACAGAGGGTGATTTCTTCTTATTTCAAAAAGAAGAATATTTCGGTTGTAGCATTATCTCTTTTCAATGAACTGCTGGAAAGAATTGATAAAATTTCGGTGTCTGAATATAAACCCAATCTAATAGAAACGGCCATCCGTTCGATAAGTGAGTTTTTCAATATCGGCAAAAGTAATAACGAAGGAGTTCCCGTTGCAGCTCTAAGAACATATTTCGAAGAAAAGAATATGTTGGATGAGATAACAGTATTGGATGAATCCTTTCAGAATGATGAATTTGCAGATGAAATTGCTTTATTGAGAACCTTCGGAATCGAAGTTGAACTCTTTGATGATGCCGATTTACCATCTGAAGAAACACGAAAATTTATTCAGGATCAAGAAGAAGCGATTCGTCAATCAATGGAGGAAATAACAGGGAAAAGTTCTGAATCCGGAATTGCCGAATCTGTTAATGAACCTGAAGTAAGCAAGTTTATTCAGGAAAAAATCCAATACGAAATAGAAGAAACTTTCGCAGAAGTTGATGGCATTAGTATCGTGGAAGAAGCTAGTAAAGAAAATAGTGATGTGGCAGAGTTAAACGGTCTAGCTTCTGAAGGGGTTTCAAATACATCAGAAGAAACTGGGAATGATATTGAAAATGAGGAATTAGAGAATGAAGCGTTTACTTCAGAAGATGACTCCACTGTTGTACAAAATGATGTAAATGAAAGTGATGAAGAAGAAGAATTGCTCGAGGATGAATTTGAAGAAATCATAATCGATGAAAAAGAGGAATTCGAATTTGTCGAAGAATCTTTAAATGACGAATCTGTTGATAATAATGACGATACTACCCACGAGGAAATAGTAGAAAAAATAACTGATGAGAGTTTTGAAGAAAGTCTATTTGCCGATGCCGGTGAAGAAGAGTCGGACGATACAGATATTGAAGGTTCCACTGAATCTGTAAAAACAGATGAAGAGGAATTTGTTGATGAAAAATTCATCAATAAATTCGAAAGTACTGATGAAAAAGAGCGAAGCAGTATAGATGTATCGAAGTTAATTGAGAATAAAAACATGTCCAAAATTATTGAATCAATTTTTGATTACGATATGCAGGAATTTACCGGGGTTATTGAAGAATTTACGGAATGTTCGAATTTGGAGGAAGCGTTGAATAAGTTAAATGATATTTTTGATAAATATCATATTGAACCTGATTCGAAAGAAGGGCAGACTTTTAAAAGTATAATAGAAGAAAATTTCCAAGACAAGAGATAATATGTTTGTAGATTATGCAAAAATATTTGTTGCCGCTGGAAAGGGCGGTAACGGTGCCGTTGCATTTAGACGGGAAAAATATGTGCCCAAAGGCGGTCCTGCCGGCGGAAATGGCGGCAAAGGTGGTGATATAAAGTTTCTAGCGGATGAAAATCTCCATACTTTGTTGGATTTTAGGTACAACAGAAAATATAAAGCTGAAAACGGCGTTAACGGAGGTAACTCTTTGAAGGATGGCCGCAATGGAAAGGATACAATAATTAAAGTTCCTGTCGGTACCATTATTAAGGATGCCGAAAGCGGCGAAGTAATAGCGGATTTAGACGAACACGGTAAAACAGCTATTATTGCGAAAGGTGGTAAAGGCGGAAGGGGGAATTCTAATTTTGCAACTCCCACAAATCAAACTCCGCGATACGCCGAACCCGGTTTGCCGGGAGAAGAGAGGAATATCGTTTTGGAACTGAAACTAATTGCCGAGGTCGGTTTGGTTGGCTTCCCGAATGCGGGTAAGTCAACTTTCATATCGGCGGTTTCTGCGGCACGTCCTAAAATTGCAGATTATCCTTTCACAACTCTAACTCCAAATTTGGGAATTGTTAAGTACCGCGATTACCAGAGTTTTACAATTGCTGATATTCCGGGAATTATTGAAGGCGCACACGAAGGTAAAGGATTGGGGCATCAATTCCTGCGTCATATTGAGAGAACCAAGGTGTTGTTCCTTCTAATAGATGCTTTAAGCGAAAATATTGAGAAGGAGTATATAACGCTCAGGGAAGAACTGGATAAATATAGTACTGAATTATTGAATAAGAAATTTGTAGTTGGCATATCAAAAATCGATTTAGTAGATGAAGAAACGTTGAACGAATTGCAATCCTTAAAATTGCCGCATTATGAAGGTGAAATCTTATTGTTTTCATCTGTTGCGAGAATATCCTTGGATAAAGTATTGGATAATTTATGGTCGCTTCTGCAGCAAGGAACTTAACATATTTTCTAATACTTTTTGTTTTATTGATACTAACCGTTATTTTATCTTTATCTATCGGCAGCGTTGAAATACCGGTGATGGATATTATATCATCCGTAATAAAAAACACCGATTCGAATATAAGTAAAATAATATTGGAGATTCGCTTACCGAGAGTTTTACTTGCCTTGGCGGTGGGCGGCGGTTTATCAGTTGCCGGAGCGGTGTTTCAATCAATCTTAATGAACCCGTTAGCTGAACCGTATATATTGGGAATTTCCAGCGGCGGAACATTCGGTGCAGTTCTGGCAATGCTCCTTGGTTTATCCTTCTGGGGTGTTCAATCCTTAGCTTTCATTGGCAGTGTCGGGGTTATTGCAATTGTGTTTTTTGCCGGAAGGCGTTTCGGTTCTATTGAGCCAAATACATTATTATTAACTGGAGTAATGGTAGGAGCTTTTTTTTCGGCTCTTATTTTATTGATGATTACTTTTCTAAATGAATCGCTCCGTTCGGCGATATTTTGGCTTATGGGGAACCTAACGAATGCCTCTACCGATAATGTTTATTTCGTTCTTGTTATTTCGATTATCATTTCGGTGTTCTTGTCAATCAATGGGCAAAGATTTAATGTCTTGTCTATGGGGGATGAAAACGCATCCCATCTCGGAATAAATGTGAAACGTTTCAGAAACATTATTTACATCATAACTAGTTTACTTGTCGGCAGTTTGGTTGCCGTAAGCGGCATCATAGGATTTGTAGGATTGATTATTCCTCATACTTGCCGTTTACTTTTTGGTACTGATAACAGGATTGTAATACCAGCATCATTTTTTATTGGTGCTTCATTTTTAATAGTTGCAGATATTATTTCGCGGACTTTAATTGCACCTTCCGAAATTCCCGTTGGAGCAATAACGGCTCTTGTTGGTTCTCCGATATTTATTTATTTAATTAGAAAGAGGTTTAAAGAACTTCGTTGAGGTCGAAATGAAAAGGATAAATAAAAAGTTTGCGATAGTTTTATTTACTCTAACGGTAGCATGTTCTACCACGGGAATTAACCTATTCTCCGATTCGGATGAAGTGAAAATGGGAATTCAATTCGACAAAGAAATCAGAAAAAATCCGAAAGAATATCCTATTTATAAAAAGAACCCTAAAGTAAAAGAATATATAAATAATAGAATATTTAAGCATATATTGAATTCGCCGGAAATAAAGAAAAAAAAGGTTTATCATTATCGTTTGGACATAATAGATAACGATTCTGTATTAAACGCATTTGCGGTTCCCGGCGGATATCTATACATCTACACCGGATTATTAAAATATCTCGATTCGGAAGCTGCATTGGCAGGCGTTATAGGTCACGAAATTGCACATGTTGAAAGGCGCCATGCAACGCAAAGAATTACAGCCGCCTACGGGCTGCAGATTATTGCAAGTTTAGCGCTGGGTAATAATCCGGCACAAATTTCGGAAATTGTTGCAAACCTTTTTACCGGTTTAACGCTGCTGGCAAATAGCAGAGCGGCAGAGGATGAAAGTGACGAGTATTCGATAAAATATTTAAGATCCACTAGGTATTATCCAGGCGCAGTGAAGTTCTTTTTCGAAAAAATGCGGGATGATGGTTTGGTATCCAGCGGAGGAGCGGGTATTGCCGCCTATCTTTCCACCCATCCCGATCCGATAGATAGAATAAAATCTGCTAATGAACGGTTGAAAGCATTGAAATTGCCGGTTAAGGATTATAAAGCCACGGGAAAGGGAATATTTAAAAAAGAATACAGAAAAAATATTCTCAATAGAATTTAATAAGTTAGATATTTTACTTGCAGATTCAAAAACGATTTTATATTTTTTAAGCTCGATTTTTGAAAATTTGGCGGGGTAGCTCAGTTGGTTAGAGCAGTGGAATCATAAT
>CAZNJB010000036.1:0-33650 GCA_964573255.1 uncultured Melioribacteraceae bacterium | reverse complement strand
GAATTGGTAGACGCGCTAGGTTCAGGGTCTAGTGGGAGTTCTCCCGTGCAGGTTCGACTCCTGTTCCGGGCACATTCATTTCCTTTGTAGGCTGCACCTTTTGTATTTTAGATTGTTTTCTGTATTTTATAAAAGATTTTTCAATATTATCGAGAATTTACGTATCGGATGATTCTTAAGGCACATTATATCTTTTCTTTCTTGTTGGTATTTCTCCAGTTGAATGTATTCTCCCAATCAATAGATAGTTTGTTGCATGTCCTTGAGGATAAACCTATTGAAGAGCAGATAAAGCTACTAAATAAAGAATGTTGGAAGTTTAGGAGTAAGAAACCACTTTATGCTTTAGCCGCTGGAACCAGGGCATTGCAACTGGGCGAAAAAATTGATGATAAATCTCTTCTTGCTTCCACTTCTAATTATTTAGGGGTTGTGGAACGTAATCTGGGTCACTTTGGCGAAGCAATGCATTATTACCAAGATGCACTCGATTATTCGAAATCAGTAGGCGATTCAATACAAATTGCTTATTCCTTGAACAATATTGGCGGTATTCACCGGATGCAGCGACAATTTACGCTTGCATTGGAAGATATTTTTTCCGCCTTAGAAATTTTTGAAGGACTTAATTATGAAGAAGGGATTGCTTTCTGCTATATAAATATCGGCATAATTTACAGAGAGAGGAAAGAATTTGATAAGGCGTTGAAGTATCTCAAAAAATCGATGGAGATAAGAGAGAAATTGGGGGATAAATTTGGCACTACTCTTGCACTTAGCCATATTGCCGAAGTTTACTTTCAACAAGGACTGTATGAAAAAACTTATTCTACCTATTTAAAATTATTAGAATCTTATAAAGAGCTTGATGATACAAAAGGTATTGCCTACGTTTACGGTGGATTGTCAATTTTGCACTATGAACAGGGAAATTATAAAGAGGCTCTTTCATTTAGAATTCGGTCCCTGGAATTGAATAAAAAAATTATGAATACCGAAGGCATAATAATTTCATTATGTTACTTATCACGTATTTACGGACAATTAGGTATGTTAGATAAAGCTAAGGAAAGTCTTGATGAAGCCGCTGAAATTATGACTCAAACTGATTTAGCCTTGGCAAAAAAATATTATCTTTCCGCGTTAAGTGATTATTATGTTTTTAAGGGTGATTATAAAAAAGCATATAAAGCTTATCTAGAATTTGATGCTTTCAGGGACTCTATTGCACATTCTGAAGATGAGACAAGAATTGCTGCAATAGAAAGTATGTATAATGTTGAAAGGATGAATAGAGAAAATGCCCTTCTACAAAAAAATCTGGAATTAAAAAACTTTCATCAAACTTTACTTGCTATAATTGCATTTATAAGTATTATCTTCTTAATTGTGATTCTATTAAAAGACCGTAAAACACGCAGGTTGAATGCTGAATTAAGGGAAAACAATGTTACTAAAGACCGCTTTTTCAGTATCATTGCCCATGATCTCCGTAATCCTTTTAACTCAATTTTAGGATACTCAGATCTTCTTCTAAATGATTATGACTCTTTTACCGATAAAGAAAGAATTGATGCCGTCAAGGAAATGAATTCTGCGACAAAGAAGCTTTATGGACTCGTGAATAATCTACTCGAATGGTCCAGAGCTCAAACAAATAGGATGACAATTGATGTTATCAAATTTAATCCAAAGGAAGAACTGCAGAATATAGTAGATATTTTGCAACCGATAGCTCGGAAGAAAGATATAGATATTCGAGTTTTGGGTAGAGACGATAAAGAAATTTATTGTGATGAGAATATTTTTCATACCGTATTCAGGAACCTGATAAATAACGCTATTAAATATACTCCTAAAAATGGCGTTATTATGATTACTGTAGATGAAACTCATAAATATATTGAAATTTCCGTGAAGGATAACGGTGTTGGAATACCGGAAAAAAGATTAAATACACTTTTCGACCTCTCTGTACAGAACTCAACCAAAGGAACAGATAAAGAGGAAGGTACAGGTTTAGGTCTTATTCTTGTTAAGGAACTTTTAGATAAAGTTGGTGCTAAAATAAGAGTTGAAAGTAAAGTAAATGTTGGAAGTAAGTTTACCGTATGTTTCCCCAAAAAAACAATGACGTAGTCTCTCTGGAAGATGCTTACCGCAGGGCGATTTTATTTACAAAATCGCATTATGAAAATTTTCCTGTCGTTTCTTTTTTTCTGCCAAAAAAAATATATAAGCATGTCGCAATCATTTATCAATTTGCCAGAACGGCTGATGATATTGCAGACGATGGATCAATAAGTGCGGAAAAACGATTATCGAATTTACACCTGTTTCGGGAAAATTTTTCGAATGCTTTGAGAGGAGAGTATGAAAGTGTTTTCTGGCAAGCTCTACATAAAACGTTAAATGAATTTTCCATTTCGGAGACTCATTTATTTAATTTATTATCGGCGTTTGAGCAGGATTTGAAAAAAAATAATTATTCTACCTGGGAAGAACTTTTGAATTATTGTTCTTTTTCTGCTAATCCAATTGGAAGGATTATACTTGAATTATTGGATCTTCAGGATGAGAAGCTTTTTTTGTTGAGTGATAAAATCTGTTCGGCTCTTCAAATTACAAATTTGATTCAAGATTCGATGGAAGATATTCTGAACGGCAGAAATTATTTCCCGGAAGAATTTATAAAGAAATTCAATGTTAACCCGGCCGATTTCAATAGATTAAATTTTTCTGATGAATTGAGGGAATTAATAAAATATGAAATTTCTGTGCTGAGAAAAATGTACCATCAAGGCAGCGACTTGTTAAATTTTCTTCCTTACAAAATGAAGATTGAAATCGGAGCAACTATCAACGGTGGATTAAGTGTTCTTAAGAAAATAGAAGAAAAGAATTACGATGTATTTAATAATAAAATAAAATTGAGTAAATTGGATTTTATAAAAATATTTACAATCACTTTTATAACCGCAGCATGAGTTCTGAAGCAAAAAAAATAGCAAAAGAAAGTAAATCCAGTTTTTATTATGCATTTAATTTATTACCTGCTGATAAAAGAGAGGCAATGAATAATATATATGCATTTTGCAGAAGAACAGATGATATTGTTGATGAAGGCAAAGTTCCGGATGAAGTTAAATACGAAAAACTGCGGATATGGCGCAACGAATTAGAGTTGGCGCTCGAAGGGAGTTCTTCTTTTAACCTTTTGAACAAGGTTGTTTCTACTATAAGAAAATTTAATATCCCAATCGATCCATTCTTCGATTTGATTAAGGGTGTTGAAATTGATCTTCAAAAAAACAGATTCAGAAGCTTCGAAGAATTAAAAGATTATTGCTATAAAGTCGCTTCAACAGTCGGGTTGATGTGTATCGAAATATTCGGTTACAATCATTCTTCAGCTAAAGACTTTGCAATAAATTTGGGATTGGCCCTTCAATTAACGAATATTTTACGCGACGTAAAAAAAGATGCGGCAGTTGGTAGAATATATTTACCCAAAGAAGATTTTGAAAAATTTAATTATACTGAAATAGAATTGCTGCGAAATGTATATAACGAAAATTTTGTTAACATGATGAGATATGAAGCCGAACGCGCAAAACAATTTTTTAGGGCTGCAAATAAATCTTTAACTTTCGAAGATAAACCAACCATGTTTGCCGCACGTGCAATGCAGCATATTTACTTTAAGCTTCTGAAGAAACTTGAACAGGCTCAGTTCGATGTTTATTCCAGTGATATTAACGTATCTAATACCGAGAAGGCTTCCATTGCTTTGGGTGTTTGGTTAAAGTATAATTTAGTTTATTGATGAAAAAGGTTATTGTTATTGGCGGTGGTTTTGCAGGATTAGCTGCCGCTTGTTATCTAGCAGAAAAGGGGATTAAAGTTGAACTTCTGGAGTCTTCTCCAAAACTTGGCGGAAGAGCCTATTCATTCCATGACAAGACTACAAATGATTTGATAGATAACGGTCAGCACTTATTGATGGGCTGTTATCGTTACACTCTCAATTTCCTTAAAAAAATTGGTGCCGAAAAAAATATTGAAGAAATTTATCCTTTAAATCTTTGTTATGTTGAGAGTGGCGGCAGGCAATTTGATTTGAAGGTTCAATCAAATATTTATCCTTTTAATTTAATCAGTGCTCTTTTAAGATTAAGAGCTATTTCCTTTCGGAATAGATTGAGATTACTTATCCCTTTTGCTTCATTACTTTTGCCGATAAAACACAAAAATAAAAGCATTGAAAATTGGTTGGAAGGATTGCATCAAAATGATGAAATTATTTCAAGATTTTGGGAATTGTTATCAATTAGTACAATGAATGCTTTACCTTCCGACGTCTCTGCAGAATCTTTTAAACGTATATTGAAAATTATTTTTCTTAATGGGAATAAAAACAGTTCATTAATTATTCCCAAATTGGATCTTAGCAGCATGTATGTCTATTTCGCAAGAGATTTTATTGAAAAATACGGCGGAAAAATAAGACTATCGGAAAGTGTAGAGGAATTTAAATTTGAATCAAATAAAATAATTAAAATAATTACTTCCAAAAGGAAAATTAGCGATTTTGATAATGTTGTTTTAGCCGTTCCTTCTTTTGCAGCGGCAAAACTGCTTCCCGGGGAATTTAATCCCCTAAAGGATTGCACATTAAAATATTCTCCGATAATGACTCTTCATTTATGGTTAAAGAACAATCCCTTCACAGAAAGAATTTATGGTTTACTGGGCTCAAATATTCATTGGGTTTTTAATCACGACAAGCATATTTCTCTCGTAACCAGTGGAGCGGATAAATTTATTAATGTTGATCGTAATGAAATAATTGAAAAATTTATTCAGGAATTGAGTGACTATTTTCCTGTATTTTATCCTGCATTAGTTACACATAAACACTTAGTTATCGAAAAGAGAGCTGCATTTGTGGAAACTCCTGACGTAGAAGTAATGAGAGGCAAAATCGAATCGAAAGTGTCAAACTTACTGTTGGCAGGTGATTGGACAAACACAAAATTACCTTCAACAATTGAAGGGGCGGTAAAGAGCGGGTACAAGGCAGCAGAAAAATTCCTTGAAATACATCATTAAGTTTACAAATAGCAATAAAAATATGCTAATAATGGAATATTTCCATCCATTTTGTTTGAAAAATTCTTAATTTCATATACAAAAATTTCCCAAAATGAATAATAAATTAAGGAGGTAACAGTGACTGGCTTAAAAGCAAAATTAGGAGAGAAAATCGAAAGCTGGCGCCCCCGAACTGTAAGATTATTAAAGGAATATGGTGATGTTGTAGTTGGCGATGTTAAGATTTCTCAGATAATCGGCGGGATGAGAGGAGTAAAATGCCTTACAACAGATATTTCTTACTTAGATCCTTACGAAGGCATTCGATTTAGAGGATATACTATTCCCGAAGTATTAGAAAAATTACCTAAAGTTCCAGGCGGCGAAATGCCGTATGTAGAAGGGTTCTTTCATCTTTTACTTACAGGCGAAATTCCAACTGATAAAGAAGTTGCAGAAGTAGCTGAAGAATTCAGGGAAAGAAAAGATGTCCCTTCATATGTTTTTGATGTAATCAGAGCTATGCCGAAAGATTCTCACCCAATGGCAATTTTTTCAGCCGCTGTTGTTGCTATGCAAAAAGAATCCGTTTTTGCAAAAGAGTATCATCAGGGCCTGAACAAAATGGATTACTGGAAACCAACCTATGAAGATGCTTTGACTTTGCTTTCCAGATTACCACAAGTTGCCGCTTTTATTTATCGTTGGAAGTATAAAGACGGTGATATTATTGATCCGGATCCCGATTTAGATATGGGTGGAAATTTTGCGCACATGATGGGTATTGAAAAACCTTACGACGATCTCGCACGTTTATATTTTATTCTTCATAGTGATCATGAGAGCGGTAATGTAAGCGCTCATACAGGACATTTAGTTAGCAGTGCTTTATCCGATGTTTATTATTCCATTTCGGCAATGCTCGATGGTTTGGCCGGTCCTCTGCATGGATTAGCGAATCAGGAAGTTTTAAGGTGGATACAAGGCGTTCGTGATAAGATGGGAGGTAAGGTTCCCACAGAAGAAGAAATGAAACAATTTGTCTGGGATACTCTTAATTCAGGACAAGTTATCCCCGGGTTTGGTCATGCAGTATTGCGTAAAACGGATCCGCGTTATCAAGCTCAGCGCGAATTTTCTCTAAAGCATCTACCTGATGACGAACTTTTCAAATACGTTGACTTGCTCTATAAAGTTGTTCCGCCAATACTTCAGGAACACGGCAAGGCAAAGAATCCGTGGCCGAATGTCGATGCTCAATCCGGTGTTATTCAATGGTACTACGGCGTTAGGGAATATGATTTCTATACTGTACTATTCGGTGTGGGAAGAGCCCTGGGCGTATGTGCCAATATTATTTGGGATAGAGCTTTAGGCTATCCAATCGAAAGACCGAAATCCATTACTACTGATATGATGGAAGAGATTGCCGGTATAAAATAATAGTTAAATATTGATTTAATATTTATTTTAGGCTATCTTGAAACCTTTCAAGATAGCCTTTCTATTTTTAGGAATTATTGAAGATGAGAGAAAAACTCGAAAAAATCAAATTGACCATTCTTTCCGGCGAAGCCGCATTATCCGAAATGGATAAGACGGATCTTGTTAAACAATTTAATTCGGTTATTGATGAGCACAAAAATTTATATTCCGACGAAAATTGTTTAGCCGATTTAAAAGAGATTTTCGAAAATATTTATTCTTCCAATTTAGCTGACTTGCTAGCAAAGGGAATAGACAGCAACAGTTATTTTGAATTAGGTAATTCCTTGTTAAGTATTAAGAATGAATTTAAGGACCTGATTCATGGCTATTTAAATTTATTGAGGAACTCAAATTTTCTTGCAAAGATAGATGATACCGACAAATGGGCGGAACTTATTTCCAGTTTAATAGATTACAGTAATTTTACATTTAATTCCTTATTCGATCAAAGAGTTCGGGATTATGGTAACAGACAATATTTACGTGTTATTAAGCATAATGATGAGGAACGATTAAGCTGGAATCATGTTGATCAGACTGTAAATAGCTATGAGAAAGCGTTAATAAATTTAATCGAGAAACCAAACGTTTCCGATTTTAAGATTGCATTCCTGATGGAAAATAGTCCGAAAATGGCTCTACTCGATTTTGCATGTTTAAAGCTCGGTGTTGTAAATATAATGATTCCGGCAAATTCTGTGGCAGATCATATCTTGTTTATACTCAATGAATGTGAATCGGAATTTATTTTTGTTCAAAACGAAAAGCAGCTATATAAAATCAATCAGATTAAGCCGGAATTAAAATATTTACGAAAAATAATTTTAGTTGAAGGAAGAAGCATTGACGAAGATATTCTTTCATTCGATGAATTTATAGAATTATCTAAAAAGAAAATAACATTTGAAATAGAAAAACCGAGGATAGGTTCACTCGCTACTATAATGTATACTTCCGGTACAACAGGAGAACCGAAGGGTATAATGTTCTCCCACAAGAATTTAATTTACAAAAGATTTTGTCGTGCACTTGCCCTTCCGGAAATAGGAGATAAAGATAGATTCCTTTGCTATTTGCCTCTATTTCATACCTTCGGAAGGTTTCTTGAATTAATGGGTTCATTCTTTTGGGGTGCTCAATATGCGTTTATGGAAAACCCTTCCGTAGAGGCTATGCTAAACAATATGAAAATGATAAAACCTACGGTATTTATCAGTATTCCTAAGAAATGGATTCAACTGTATGAATGGATTTCATCTCACGTGAATGTTGAAGTGGACGATGAAGAGGTAATTAAGGCAGTTGTATTAGAAGCTACCGGTGGGGAGCTAAAATACGGACTTTCGGCGGCAGGTTTCCTTCCACCGGAAATATTCCGTTTCTTCCAGCGTTACGATGTAGAGTTAATGAGTGGATTTGGTATGACCGAAGCAACCGGTGGAATTACTATGACTCCGCCTAAAATGTACAGGGATAATTCACTCGGAAAAGCACTACCGGGTATTTCTATAAAATTAGCCGACGATGGGGAATTGCTTATCAAAGGCGAATATGTGATGATCGGTTATTTCAATCAATCTAAGGATGAAACATTTATTGACGGCTGGTTTCCAACCGGTGATATTATGGTTCAAGATGATGAAGGATTTATTGAGATAGTCGATAGAAAAAAAGAAATTTATAAAAATATAAAAGGGGAGACTATCGCTCCACAGAAAATTGAAAATTTTTTCCGCGATTTTGAAACGGTCAAACAAGTCTTCCTCGTTGGTGATCATAGGCCTTATAATACTGTGCTCATTTATCCAAATTATGAAAATAAGTTGTACGATTTCCGGACTATGAGTCCCAAGGAAATCCACGATTATTTTTCATCAATAATTGTATCTATAAATAAATTTTTAGCTCCGTTCGAAAGGATACTCGATTTTCAAATAATCGATAGACCATTCAGTCTTGAATATGATGAGCTCACTCCAAAAGGAACATATAAAAGAAGAAATATCGAGAAGAATTTTGAAAAGGATATTTCTTCAATGTATCATCTAAGTTATGTAAGTATATATTTGGATGATCTTGAAATAAGAATTCCGAATTGGTTTTTAAGAGAAAAAGGATGCCTCAACAGAGACATTGTACCTGAGAAAGAGAGAATCAGCATACCTAAACAAAACATTTCTTTATCAATCAGTATAATCGACCGGAAAGAATTATTAGTTAAAATCGGTTCTTTTATTTATCAATTAAAATCAGCTTATGTTGATTTCCAAGCTCTTTTGACTACTCCGATGTATTGGCTAGGCAATTACGAGCTGATTAAGTTTACAGGGAACAGCTTAATTACTTGGGCAAGGAAAACAAAGCCGTCCGGCACAATTAAATTTATCAGTGTACAAAACAGACCTTCAAAGGTAGAAAAAGAATTGTCTGTTTTGAAAGAGGCTGTAAAGAAAAAAGAATTTTCAATTCGTGCTTTAAATGCTGCATCTTTAGCTATTCAACAGGAGAATTTGGATGCGGCGTTAGAGGGGTTTAGATTAATTCGTGATATTTCTAAGGACAAATCACTTCCCAATTATTATCTCGCAATCGATATTCTATCAAAGCCGGTGCTTGTCGGGCATCCGGAAGTATTAAAAGAAATGGTTTTATTAGTCGATGAGCATTTTATAGATTCACATTATTGCGAGGTGCTCAATAAATATTTATCAATTAAGCCGGATTTGATTGATAAAGAAACCGCTCTCAAATTAACTTCTAAAAAAACAACACGCTCAAATTTGATTTGGTTCGAGCAGTTAATTCGTGATGAGTTCAAAGAGTTAACCGGTGGCAAGCAATTAACGGATAGTTGTCTTAATTCATTATATAATGTTTTAGAAGCATTATGTGCTAAGCATCCAACACTGTATCATAAGATTAGAAGGATAATAACAAATTATCAAATTCAAAAAGAAATTCCTGAAATAGCCGAAGTTTCCAAATCTTATCGTACTAATATTAGAAATTACTTCAGACGCTGGTTGGGCGCCAACCAAACTCTTGCTGTCGATCCCGAAACAGGTGATGAATATGAATGGAGCGATGTAATTATTGTTGATGAATCGATTTCGGAAGATGATAGGTTAAGACTTGTTGATGCTTTAACCAACACTCCGATGTTGAGAGAGGCAATTTTTCTTTTTTCCAGGGGAAAATTAATTAGACTAAATGATATTTTGCCAGGAGGTATTTGGATTAGTCAGGTAAGAGATTTAGGAGTAAAGAGAATTTATAGGGCAAGTGTGCAAACGAGATTTCAAGGATCTTTTAATATTCTATTGAATTTAATTGATGAAGAAAATGAGGAAATAATACACGAAGAAATAAATTGGCTTATCCTTGCAGGCACTCGTTCGTTTCTGCATGAATTGGTTGAAGATTTTGGAGGATATTGGAGCGAGTATAAAATGTGGACCGCAAATTACCTTGCGGGAGAAAGTGTTTATAAATATTTAAAACGCGAATCCAAAAATTTAGACGAAAATAGTGAGATAAAATTATATAATATTTTCCCTTTCTTCGTCTGGAATGCTTCGGCGGCTTATTTCAATTTCTGGAAATTAACCGATTTCACCCTAATGCTGGGAGATGCGGCACCGGAAAATTTCATTGTTCCTCCGCACGATTATCAGCAAGGAACAAAGGTTATATCTCTTTCAAATAGGAAAGAAGTAAATAATCTTTATGAATTGTTCAGTAATTTTTACGATTGTTTCGTTGGACCTTCATTTCAAGAATTCGAATTTCTAACAAGGGAATCTGTTTGGTATTACATTTATTCCGGACTAATTAATTCCCTGGGAATTGAAGATGGAATTGAATTACTGAATAAATTAAAGAATGAATTGGAAAGTATTAAATTAGATGATAAATGGGAGATTGGATTAAATAAACTCAAGGAATTTCTGAAGAAGTTAAAAACCGAAGGTTACCTTCCAAAGCAATTATATTTTGCAATTAAGAGATTTCATAGATGGTTCAAACTTAATTCATCTGCTGAACCTGAGGTTCAAGCGCAAATGCTTGCCGAATTATACGATACTTATAATTTAAGTTTGCTGGAGGAAACCTATCCTGCCGTAAGAATTAGATTTTTCCAAGAGACTGTTTTCGTAGACTCGAAAGGTGAGTTGAAAAATTTCCTTTCAGAATTGCTGCAAAAATTCAACAAAGAAAAAATAAATTATTTCTCTATTCAAGAGATGATTTCTGAAAGTGGTATAATTACTTATTGCAGCGATAAAGAGAAATTCTTCCTCACACGATTGAGTTATCCGCATTTACGTCCGGAAGACACAGCCGAATTTGTTAATATTAAAGGGCACGGGAAGAAAGCAACGAACTTGGTGATTCAATTATTTGATGTAGATGGAAATGCTTATTCAGTTAGGAATCCTGTTTCACCGAAAGAAATTGCAAAACTTCATCAGCTGTTTTTGGAAGCAAATCTTCCTGTTAATTTCCGACCGGAACATGATTATCTTGTTGCTATTTCTGAACGTGGATATATTATCGGCGGACTCTATTTTATTCGATCCGATGAAGAAAGTTATCACATGGAAAAGATAGTTGTTTCGAATGCATTCAGAAGAAAGGGCGTTAGCGAAGGACTGATGAATGAATTTTTCAATAGAGCCCGCGGAGAAGGTGTTAAATATGTTACGACCGGATTCTTCCGTCCTGAATATTTTTACAAATTCGGATTTAATATTGCACCGAAATATTCGGGCTTAGTTAAGAAATTATAAAAGTCTGATATCCTTCAAAAAAGGAAATCTTTCTTGAATTGAAGCGGAATATTCGGTATCAATTTCGACTGAATAAAATCCTTCTTCATTTCCCGCAGAAAAAATTTCTTTTCCCATCGGATCGTAAACCGCGCTTGATCCGTTGTACTCATAAAACGGATCTGTACCGGTTCTGTTAACACCAATCATGTAAGCCTGATTTTCAATTGCGCGTGCTTTTAATAAATGCTTCCAATGTTCAATTCTATCGACCGGCCAATTTGCAATATTTATCATTGCTTTGGTTCTCTTTTTCCCGTAGTGGCGGTATAATTCTGGGAAACGAAGATCATAACAAATAGATAAGCCTATGTCTGTTTTATTAATTTGAGTAATGACTGGTTCGCTGCCGGCGGTGTAAAATTTATCTTCTTTCGAGTAACTAAAAGGGTGTACTTTCCTGTATCTCGCAAAAATTATACCTGAGCCATCAATGTGATACAACGAATTGTAAATATTATCTTCTTCCCGCTCAATGATGCCGGCAATAATATGCTTACGTAAATTGGCTGCCAATTTAATAAAGCCGGTTGTTGCAAAGCCGTCAATATCCTCGGCAAATTTGCTGGAATTCATTGTGAAACCGGTTAAAGACATCTCGGGCAAAATTATGATTTGTTCGTCTTTAACGTTTCTTTCGATTAATTCTTTTATTTTTAGAAAATTTTGTTCTCTGTCTTCCCATACAGGTGAATATTGAACAATGCCTATTTTCATATATCACTTATCTTTGTCTCAAAAAAAATTATTTGATTTTTCAACTTAGCAAAAATTTAATGATGCGACAAACGGTGAGGAATGGTTGGATGCCGGAGTTTTGTGTGGGGAAATTTATTTTAGATTGTGAATAATCACGACTAAATAGAAATATTTATTGTTGATTTAATTTCAGAGTAATGTATTCTGATAATAAAATTTATGGTTACAATAAATAAAAATTGAGTAATTATTGAAAAGAATTCATAATTTAGCAAAAATAAATTTTAGCTTAATCTAAATGGAGACTTCCACATGCTCAATTATGTATGGACTGCTCTTTTAATATTGGGAATTGGAGCTGCGCTTTTTACAGATATAAATGATGAAATAACTAATAAATATAAAAACGGTGAAAATCTTAGAGGGGAAATTGTATTAGAACATCCGGTTGATCTAAATAAATCTAAAGTAAACGAAGCGGTATTGCTCGTTTCGGCTGATGATTTCAATCAATTTTATGATGCCGATATAAAAAATAATATCCGGCAAAAAATTAAATTAACCTTAGATGATCAAAAAGGTGCATCATTCTATTTCAAAGTTGAAGATAATCAGCCGGCAATTTGGAAGAAGATGGCTTCTGCATCCGGAAAAAAAGATGATTTAACCGGAAAAATTACCTCCATCGAACAAATCGATTCATTGCACGCCATAGTTTCATTGCAATTTGAAGAAATAAAATTTACCAAAATGAAAGACGTTACTAACGCAGCTATCGATTATGCTCAAACGGCTGTGACTATTGCACTTGGACTAATCGGAATTATGGCTTTGTGGTTGGGGGTTATGAAAGTTGCGGATGAAGCGGGACTCATTAAAATAATAGCCCGTGCTGTTCGTCCTTTAACAAAATTTCTTTTCCCCGATGTTCCGCACGATCATCCCGCAATGGGTTCCATAATAATGAACATTTCGGCAAATATGCTTGGTTTAGGAAATGCTGCCACACCATTCGGATTGAAAGCTATGGAAGAGCTTAATACTTTGAACGAAAATAAAGGTGTGGCAACAAATGCAATGGTGACATTTTTGGCAATCAATACTGCAGGATTAACTTTAATTCCAGCGACTGCCATTGCTATAAGAGCTGCCGCAGGCAGTAGCGATCCGACCATTATTATTGGCACTTCTATTTTTGGTGCAATGTGTGCAACTATAACAGCTATAACTCTTTCCAAGCTGTTCGAAAAATTTACATTAGGAAAAGATTATTTTAAAACCTGGTTAGCCGGAGCTTATAAAAAAATTCTTATTGCATTTTTCTTAATTGCACTATTATTAGCTTTGATTTTTTCGGGAGCCTTTTCTTTTATGAAAGGGTTATTCGATTTTGTTAATCCGGAATCATTCAAAACAGTGGTTACAGTAATATCCACGCTTGCTATCCCATTCATTATTTTTTCTTTTATTGTCTTCGGTATAGTTAAAAAAGTGAATGTTTACGAAGCCTTCGTGGAAGGCGCCAAAGAAGGATTCGACATAGCAGTAAAGATTATTCCTTATCTTGTGGGCATGCTTGTTGCAATCGGAATATTTAGAGCAGGCGGAATGATGGATGTTCTGCAGAGCATTCTTGCTTATCCCGCACAATTGGTGGGTATGCCGCCCGAGGCTTTACCAATGGCTTTAATCAGACCTCTTTCCGGCTCCGGTTCGGCGGGTGTAATGGCGGAAATTATGACCGTTTACGGTCCCGATTCACTTATTGGAATAATGGTCTCAACTTTCTTTGGCAGTACCGAAACTACTTTTTACGTCTTAGCCGTTTATTTCGGCGCAGTTAATATTCGTAAAACCCGCCATGCTTTATTTGTTGGTTTAATGGCAGATTTAGCCGGAATATTAGGTGCTGTATTTATTGTAAATCAACTTTTTGGATAATTTATGAAAGTTTTTATCTCTTATAAAATTCCCGATGCAGGGATTGAATTGTTGCAGAAAAACGGTTTTAATATAGTAGTTCATAAAGGGAAAAATTTACTAAATAAGAAATCTTTAATTAAAAAAGCAAAAGATGCTGATGCATTAATAACATTACTTTCGGATAAAATTGACAGGGAGGTAATAGATTCATTAAAGAATTGCAAAGTTATTGCAAATTATGCAGTTGGGTATAATAACATTGATGTTGAATATGCCAATAGTAAAGGAATTATTGTTACCAATACACCTGGAATACTAACTAATGCGACAGCAGATCTTACTTTAGCTTTAATATTAGCTACAGCACGAAGAATTAACGAAGCCGAACGGTTTTTAAGAGACGGTAAATTTGATGGCTGGAAACCGGAACTTCTGATGGGTATCGATCTTTATCGGAAGAAAATTGGTATTATTGGAATGGGCAGAATCGGAATGGCCGTTGCTGAGAGAGCTGCCTCATTTGGAATGAAAGTTCAATATTACAGTAGAACAAGAAAACCGGAAGTAGAAGAAAAACTTAATGCCAAAAAACTATCATTAAATAAATTGTTAAAGACGAGCGATATTATCACTTTGCATACACCACTCACTCCACAAACGGAAAATTTATTAAATAAAGACGCATTAAATTCAATAAAAAAGGGTGCAATCTTAATAAATACAGCACGCGGCGAAATTGTAGATGAAAGCGAGTTAATAAAATTATTAAAGAAAAAACATTTGTTCGCAGCTGGATTTGATGTTTATGCGAATGAACCAAATATAAACAAAAAGCTCCTTTCTCTCGATAATGTAGTTTTACTGCCTCATATTGGTAGTTCTACAATTGAAACAAGAAGCAAAATGGCTGTGTTAGCGGCTGAAAATGTGATTTCGGTTCTGAAAAAAGGTAAAGCCATTACTGCTGTTTAAGGTTGAATTGTAAATATTAGGATTTATAAGTATTTTTAATAAGTTTTAATAAATGATTAGTTATCTATGATAATTGGAATACCAAAAGAGACGTTATTAGAGGAGAAAAGGGTTTCTCTGGCTCCTGCCGGAGTTGATACATTAGTCAAATCGGGACATTCAGTAATTGTCGAAACAAACGCCGGATTGGAAAGTCATTTTTCCGATCAAGATTATGAGAAGGTCGGTGCAACAATAGTTTATTCCGTTGAGGAAGTATACCAACGCGCCGATTTAATCGCAAAGATTTCTCCGCTTACTACTTCGGAAGTCGAAATGCTTCACGATGAGCAGATTATTTTCGCATTTCTTCATTTGGCTGTCGGTAGAAAGAATATAATCGATACATTAATTAAAAAGAAAATAACAGCTATCAGTTACGAACTGATAGAAAAGAATGATCATTTACCCGTTTTGCAATCGATGAGTGAAATTGCGGGACAGTTAGCAATTCAAATTGGCGAAAAATATTTATGCAGTGATATTCCAGGCAGCAGGGGAATATTAATGGGCGGAATAACGGGAGTTGCACCTGCCGCGGTTGTTATTCTCGGTGCCGGAATAGTGGGATTGAATGCCGCAAGAGCAGCTTTAGGCAGAGGTGCGCAAGTTATCGTTCTCGATAAAGATTTGAGAAGATTGCAAAGAATCGAAAATCTTTTAAACCGTCACGTAACGACTGTAGTTGCCAATCCATATACTATTGCGCGCGGAGTTAAGTTTGCAGATCTTCTCGTAGGTGCTGTTCAGGTAAAAGGGGAAAAGTCCCCGCATTTGGTTACCGAAGAAATGGTAAAAACTATGAAAACCGGTGCGGTTATTGTTGATGTAGCTATAGATCAGGGAGGATGTATAGAAACCAGTTATCCAACTTCTATTTCTGATCCCTATTTTATTAAACACAATGTTATCCACTATTGTGTTCCGAATATGCCCGCTTTAGTATCGAGAAGTGCTACTTATGGATTAACAAATGCATCTATTGAATATATTCTTAAAATTGCTAATAACGGCTTGAATAATGCCGTTCTGGGTGATGTAGGGTTGGCTCAGGGTGTTTGCACACATAATGGTTATTGCTCAAACGAAATAATTGCAGATACATTTAACTTGGAATACAGAAGGTTGCACTTTTTTTCGCATAATTAGGATTTGATGAGAGATGACACAGGAAGAGATTAGGATAAATAGAACACAAAATGCACCTTGGTTAAAAAAATACAATAGTAAGGTCGTATCTGCCGATGAAGCATTAAAAGTGGTTAAATCGGGTGATACGGTTGTGGTTCAGCCGGGTTGTGCCGCACCTATGGAACTTATCAGAGCAATGGTGAAAAGAAAAGATGAGCTTTTTGATGTAAATGTTTATCATATTTTGATTGTAGGCGATTTACCTTATACTCAGCCCGGAATGGAGAAGCATTTCAAGCATAAAGCATTTTTTATTGGTGCTAATACACGCAAAGCAATTAATGAAGGCAGAGCTGAATTTATTCCTATATTCCTTTCGGAAGTTACTATGCTTTTCAAAAGGGGAATATTGACTTCGGATGTTGCTTTAATTCATATCTCTCCTCCCGACGAACACGGTTTCTGTTCTTACGGAATTGATGCAGGTAATATCAAAACCCCTGCGGAAAAATCTAAAATTATTATTGCTCAAATTAATGAAGAAATGCCGCGCGGATTAGGAAATAGTTTTATTCATATAAATAAAATTGATTATATCGTCGAACATAATGAACCCTTATTGGAATTGCCTCAGGTAGATCCAAATGCCGATCAGAGATTGTTGGAAGTTTACGACAGAATTGGACTTTATATCGCTGATATGATTGAAGACGGTTCTACTCTTCAGATGGGTATAGGTGCAATTCCTGACAGTGTGATGAAATATTTGAAAAATAAGAAAGATCTCGGTGTTCATACCGAAATGTTTTCCGACGGAATAATAGAACTCGTTGAAGAAGGAATTATAAATGGCGAGCAGAAAAGCATTCATCCCGGAAAAATAGTTGCTGGTTTCTGCTTGGGTACGAGAAAAGCTTACGATTTTATTGATAATAATCCTATTATAGAATTCCATCCGCAAGAATATGTTAATGACCCGTTTGTAATCGCTCAGAATAAGAAAATGGTGGCAATAAATTCTGCTATTGAGATTGATTTAACCGGTCAAGTATGTTCAGATTCTATTGGAACAAAGTTTTATAGCGGAATTGGGGGACAAGTAGATTTTATCCGAGGTGCGGCTCATTCAGAGGGAGGAAAGCCAATTATTGCATTGCCTTCTACTACAAAGGATTTGAAGTTCTCCCGGATTGTACCGATGTTAAAACCGGGCGCGGGAGTAGTAACTTCCAGGGGTGATGTTCATTATGTAGTAACCGAATACGGAGTGGCTCAATTATTCGGTAAGACTATTCAGGAAAGAGCTCGTTCGCTCATCAATATTGCTCATCCCAAATTTAGGGATGAACTTACAAAATATGCGAAAGAAACTTATTATATCTAAGGTTAATTATGGTTGCAGTAATCGGTGATGTTCACGGATGTTTTTACACCTTAAAGGAATTGTATAACAATATCAAGAAAAAGTACAGTTCCATCCCAATTTATTTAATAGGTGATTTAGTAGACCGGGGCTTAAATAGCAGACAGGTTTTACAACTGGTAATATCCGAAAAAATACTCTTTACACCGGGTAATCACGATTATATGTTTTATTCATTTTTTAAAGAACCCTCTTCCATATTTGCTCGTTCTTGGGTCTTTAACGGTAACGAAACTACTTTAGCCTCATATGAAAATTATGAAGATTTGATTTTTAATCATATCGAACATATTGTTAGAGCGCCTTTATATTATAATACAGAGGATTGTTTTATTTCGCACGCCGGGATATCTAATACTTATATTACTTCCTTGCCAAGTAATTATCAGCAGGATCTTTCTGTATTAGATCCAATCATCAAAAATGATTTCAAGACAGACAAAGGGGTTCTTTGGAACAGGGATGAATTGCTGCATCTTGGTAAATTGCAAATTGTCGGACACACTAAACAAAAAGAGATCACATACGTCGAGGATTCCAATTCTCTTTATATAGATACCGGAGCGTGCGTGGGGAACAAATTAAGTGCGGTAATTGTCCACAAAAATGAGATAATTGAAACTTTAGAGGTTATGACGAATATTGATGATATAATTTTATGACCTTATAAATTTATTGATATTATTGGTGATATTAAATAACTTTCCTACGTTAATTTTAAAAAATCGGAGGTTTTATAGAGAGAAATTTACTATTATTGCATCTTTAAAATTTAGGTACACATATTATCCCTGTTGTGAAAAATATTAGTAAATTTTTTTCTGAGAAACTTCCAATAGTAATTCCTATGGTGGTCGTTTTTTATGCGATCATCTATTCTTCTCCCGGCAGAAATGATATTTCAGGTTCTGCGGAATCCCTTTCTTTTAATCCGGTTGAATGGAATAGAAGTTATAATGTTTCAGATTCTACATTTGCAGATTCAACCTTTGCTGATACTCTTGAATTTGATCCCCGTTCGCTTGATTCTACAGCCCGATTAAAATATTTCCGTTTTCAAAGAACCGATCCGGTTGTAGTGCCCATTTTCGAAAAGAAAAAATCTTCTTTCTTTGTATATCCTTCAGCAAGATATTTCAGAAGAACCATCGAACTCGATTCTACCGGCCAATTTGTGATTATAAAAGAAACTGTTGCCGGTAATGAAACTAAGGAGTTGATGAAATTACCTCTCGATGTTTACGTTAAGTTGAGGATGGAGAATCTCAAACGAAAATCTTGGGAAAAAATTGCGTACAAATATGAGTTAAAGGAAGATGCGAATGATTTGGGAAAAATACTCTCTGAAATTACAAACATCGAAATACCTCTGCCGGAAACTTCTATTTTAAGTATTTTCGGTCCGCCTAAAATTAGTCTTAAAATAAACGGTTCGGTTAATATTCACGGCGCTTGGAGAAATGAAAAAACAGAAGGTTTAACTGCTTCACGGTTGGGGAACACAAGGAATGAACCGGATTTTAAACAGACTGTTCAAATAAATGTTAAAGGAACGATCGGTGATAAACTGAGCATCGGTGCCGATTGGAATACAGAGAGAACTTTTGAATATGAGAATCAATTAAAATTAAAATATACGGGATACGATGATGAAATTATTCAAAGTATAGAGGCAGGTAACGTATCTCTTCAAACTTCTCCGTTGGTCGGCGGTTCAGAAGCGTTATTCGGTGTGAAAGCAAAGTTTCAACTTGGACCTTTTTCTCTTACAGCCCTTGCTTCCCAAAAGAAAAGTGAAATACAAGAAGTGTCTGTAAGCGGTGGTTCCGAAAGACAAACATTCGAAATTCACGCTTACGATTATTCGGAGAATCACTATTTCCTCGATACACTCTATGCAAGCAGGGAATTCAATATTTTTAATAATGTTTATGGTTATTCAGTACCGAAAATTGGTCCGATTGAATTATATAACCGTGTTAAAGATTTGGAAGTATGGAAGACTGTCTCGGGTATTGTAAACTCATCTAAAGAAAGAAACGGGAATGCGTTTATAAATTTAAGGGGCAGAGTAAATGGGCAAACTATTACGGATGTTTATGATGATTCCTTGCGTTCGAGCAGTATAACTCAGGAAAACGGTAAAAATGTAATAGGTGGTAGATTTGTTCGATTGGTTGAAGGTATAGACTATGATTACGATCCTTATGCGGGTTTTATAACATTCAAAACTCAAATTCAACCGATTGATGCTATCGGTGTTGCGTATCGTATTGAAGGGGAAAATGGTCCCGAAGATATATATTTCGGAGAATTTATTAAGGAAGTTCAGTCCGATACTTCTAAGACTATAATCCTTAAATTAGTCAAACCCCCGAATTTGCAGCCAAAATTTAAGCAAGCTTGGAAACTCCAACTGAAAAACATCTATCCTATAGGAGGAAGGGATGTTAACAAAGAAGGATTTAAGATGGAGATCCGTTATATTATCGAAGGGCAAGACCCGACGGATAATATAAACGGAAAGCAATTAGTTACTATCTTCGGTTTGGATAAAACGGACGAGAGCGGTACCAGCCCTGACCCGGACGGTGCATTCGACTTTTTAGCTGGCCAGACAATTTTACCCCAAACCGGGGAAATTGTGTTCCCTGTTTTAGAACCATTCGGAAGAGATTTGCCGCCCGAACTTTCGCCTGATTTGGCTTATAATTCCGTTTACGATACAACAAAAACATTTGCTCAACAAGACCGCTCAAAAGATAAATTTTTAATGACCGGTGAATATTCCGCGTCAACTTCTTCGGTTTATAATATCGGATTTAACGTTGTTGAAAATTCCGTTCGCGTTACATTGAACGGTAGGGAACTCAAAGCGGGAATTGATTATTCGGTTGATTACAGCATTGGACAAGTTATTATTAGGAATGATGCTGCATTAGTGCCGGGCGCTAATTTGAAAATCACATACGAACAAAACGATTTGTTTCAGTTGGCTTCAAAAACCCTGCTTGGTTTCCGCGGACTCTATGAATTTAATAAGAAAACCAAGTTAGGCTTTTCCTTCTTGAACTTAAATCAACAGACTTTATCGGATAAAGTCCGTATCGGTGAAGAGCCGTTAAACAACTCAATTTTAGGTCTCGATTTTCAATCTCAAATTGATTTGCCGTTCGTTACGAAAGGACTGGACTATTTATTTTCTACTAAAGAAATGTCTTCGATTTCATTGAAAGGCGAATTTGCTTATATGAGTCCTGACCCCAATACGAAAAAGAGTACAATTGCCAGCGACGGTGGTAAATCGATTGCTTACATTGATGATTTCGAAGGTGCAAAAAGAATTATTCCCATAGGTGTTTCTTATACCGGTTGGCGGGATCTCAGTGTGCCCGATAATATTCCTACTATTCCGGAACCGCTCGATAAACAAGATTTGATGAGCTACAAAGGTAAAAGTTACTGGTATAACGTTTTGCCTTCCAATGTTTTTGTTGAAGATATTTGGGGTAACAGAAAAAGTGTTGCCCGCGAGGACAGGCAAGTTACCGTGCTCGATTATGTGTTTGATCCCTCTAAGCGCGGTACTTACAATAAAAATCCTAAATTGTCTGACCCGAAAAAAATGTGGGGCGGTATTATGCGCCTGCTTTCTTCAACGGCAAATAATCTTGTTGAAGAAAATATCGAATTTATTGAATTTTATTTGAATATGAGTTCGGTTCCGGATAATGCCAAACTTTACATTGATTTGGGACAGATAAGTGAAGATGTTATTCCTAACGGTATTTTAGATACTGAAGATAAGAATCAGAATGATCTTGTTGATGAGGGAGAAGATACAGGAATAGACGGAATAATCGATGCTCAGGAAAGAGCCTTGGATTCTCTTAACTTAGGCAATGATCCAGCTAACGATAACTTTGCTTTTACTTTAAGTAACAATCCGGATTATTCACGCATCAATGGAACTGAAGGTAATGCCGCGTTAACCGATGTGGGGCGTTTGCCTGATACTGAAGATTTAAATAGAAACTTTACGCTCGATAGATTAAATAGCTATTTCCGTTATGAAGTGAAACTTGATTCCACTAGCGATTTCATCGCGGGAGGCGGTGACGGTAAGCAAAAATGGTATTTATTTAGAGTACCGTTAAAAGATTTTATTGAAAAAGTAGGCGATCCAACTTTTACGTTGGTTGAGTTTATTAGATTCTGGGTTACAGGTCTCGATCAGCCGCTCCATTTGCGTTTTGCTGAATTGAATCTTGTCGGTAACCAATGGCAGAAAGTCCTTCAACCTGGTGTTGTTGATGAGAATGATACGGTTCTCACAATTTCGACAATTAATATTGAAGATAACCCGGAATACTCATCACCTCCGGGTGTATTCCAAGAAAGGGATAGGAGTAAACCGGATCAGGAAGTGTTCAAGAATGAGCAATCATTGCAAATAAAAATAAAAGAACTCGAACAAGGCGATAGACGCGAAATAGTAAAATACTTATACCGTCCGATTGATTTATTCAATTACAGGGAAATGAAATTATTCGTTCACGGTGAAGTAAATGACGCCGATCCAAATTCTGTCTCTCACTACGATCCCGAAGAAGGATATAATTCGCAAGTCTATTTTAGATTTGGTTCCGATTCCCTGAACTATTACGAATACCGTCAGCCGGTTCAAGCCGGATGGAAAGAAATTGCGATTAACTTCGCAGAAATTACAGCTATCAAACAAACTCGTGATAGCAGCAATATGTTTGCTAAAATACCTGTGCCTGGTAAGGAAGGGCATTTTTACGGTGTGAGAGGAAACCCGACTTTAACAAAAATCTCCTTCTTTACATTTGGTATTTACAACCCGATTAAAAAGTCACCTCAACCGGCAGACGGAAGAGTGAGCGGTGAGATTTGGGTTAACGAACTGCGCGTTATCGGAGCCGATGATTCTCCTGGCTGGGCTTACAGTACATCAGCTTCTGTTAAATTTGCAGATATTCTTTCAATTAAAGCAAATATGAGCCAGACAGATCCCTTCTTCCATAAGTTGTCAGACCGCTTCGGTTCGAGGGTCGATAAGAAGAGCTGGGGGGTATCGGTCGATTTGGACGTTACGAAGTTGATTCCTCTTAATATGAAAGGAAGTAACTTCAGGGTGAATTATTCCCATACGGAATCAATTGCAAAACCGCTTTATAAACCGGGAACGGATATTAAAGTTGATGAAGCTGCCGTACAAGAAAAAGAGAAATTAATGCGTGCCGGTTTAAGTGAGCAAATGGCTCAAAAAATTGCTGATCAAATAATTTCTCAATCTCAAACTATACGAATTTCGGATACTTGGACACTTTCGAATATTCAATTCAAATTGCCTTACAAAAGCTGGTGGGCTGATAAGCTTATCAATAATATTGCTTTAGGTTTTAATTATAATAAATCGACAGGTAGAAACCCCACTACATTGAGAACCTATAATTGGGTTTGGAATGCTTCGGCAAAATACTCTTTAAATTTCAGCAGGGATAATTTCTTCTATCCTGCTAATATTCCTATTATTGGTAAGTTGGTAAAACTATTCAAAGATTATAGAAATGTTAAAGTTTACTATACTCCACAGTCATTTAACACCAGTTTCAGTGCAAACAGAAAGAGTTCTTTCCAACAGAGCCGGGCAGACGATAAGGAAGGAATTATGCCCAAGCCTGCAATTCAGCGCGATTTTACCACCAAAAGGAATATGGCGTTTAGTTGGAAAATTACCGATGGTGGGTTCCTTAACATAGGTATTAATTACAAATTGGATATTGCCGCTTCACTAGCTAATTTATTAATTACTCCCGACGGCAGAGAAAGAAGCGAGAAAGAACTATGGAATGATATATTCAACGGAGTTTTCTTCGGAAGGGATTATCAATATTCACAATCGGTAGATTTTCAAACAAAACCCAAATTACCTACCCTATGGAATTTGGACAGATATTTTAAAATTTCCGGTGGTTACAATGTAAATTATAAATGGCAGAATAATTTTAATCAGGAAGATCTTGGACGAGCAGCTTCCTTTTCAAATAGGATAACCGCAGGATTAACACTGAAGTTAAAATCCTTATTTGCTCCGTTGTTCAAAAAATCTGTGTCTAAAAGCTCCCGTATAAAGGGCAGGGGAAGAAGTAATATTCGTGGTAGAGGAAGAATAAATAACAGAATTGGCAATAATTCCAAGACCCCTGCAAAGCAGGAGAGTCAGGAAGATTCTACGGTAGCAAAAATTCCGGTTCATACGAAAATTTTAAACTTACTGGTTGATGCTACTAAATGGCTCTTTTTCGATTATGATAATATCAATTTGAAATTCAGCCAAAATAATTCTATGAGTGGTAATGGTTTGAGAGGAACCGGTACCGGCTTCAATAATTTCTGGGGAATCCGTCAGCAGAAACGTTTCGGCCCAACAAGATTGTTTATGCTGGGACTCTCGTTCGATATAGGTCAGCGAGCTCCTAATGGAAATTTATCCGATAAATTTTCGCAGAAGAATAACATCAGTTTCAAAACGCGACGACCGCTTTGGGAAGGAGCGGATATCGATTTAAGCTGGGATATAGGATGGGGAATAAATAAGAATACTTCCATCTCTACCGATGCCCTTGGAAATGTGACTGTTGATAACCTTACATCAAACGGTACGTTAGACCGTTCTTTTTTCAGTATGCCGAAATTCTTGTTTTTCGACAACGGTATAATAAAGGTAGCGGAATTATATAAAAAAGCCGGAGGAGCCTCTTCGGATAATCCCAATCAAACGCTTTCCGATGCCTTTGTTCATGGGCTGGAAACTTTTCCTTTACTATCGAAAATTCCTTTCTTAGGTCAATATGCCAGATATATTCCTCGCCCGAATTGGCGCATCAGTTGGAACGGATTGGAGAAACTTGATTTATTTAAAGGATTTGCCAAGTCTGTTTCTTTGAGTCACGCTTACACTTCCAAATACTCTGAAGGTTGGAGGATTAACCCGGATGGAATTCAGGAAACTCAAAATCAGAAAATTACATACGGTTTCTCTCCATTAATTGGAATGAATGTGACTTTCAATAAATTATGGGACGGCAATCTTTCCGGTTCAATTAAATATTCCGCGAAAACATCGTATGATTTGGGAATATCAACCAGAAACATTACAGAATCTTTTTCGCGTGATATAACGGTTACTGCAAGCTTTAATAAATCAGGGTTCAAAATTCCGCTTTTCGGACTTTCACTTAAGAACGATATTGAGTTGTCGGTAAATTATACCAGCGGTAAAAATTCAGTTATTATTTACGAAATGGATAACTTTAAGGAGCAGGGAAAACCGCAGGAAGGAACGACAAGAACAACTTTAGAACCAAGAGTTAAATATGTGATGAGTTCCCGCGTTACTTTGTCCGTATATTATAAACGTACTACTGTCGAGCCGGAAGGAGCTTCTAGAATTCCTCCAACCACTACAAACGAAGCAGGACTTGATGTTAGTATAGCAATTCAGTAATATTGAAAAAACGGTTTGACAAATGAATAGATCAAAAATACTTTGGGTAGATGATGAGATTGAGCTATTAAAAGCTCACATTATTTATTTATCGGAAAAGGGTTATGATGTAAAAACCGTAACCAACGGTTCCGATGCAATTGAACATGTGAAAGAGGAACAATTCGATTTGATTTTTCTCGATGAAATGATGCCCGGTTTGGGCGGACTGGAAACTCTTTCTAAAATTAAGGAAATCAATCCCAACATTCCCGTTGTTATGGTTACCAAGAGCGAAGAGGAAAGCTTGATGAATGACGCGATTGGGAGCAAAATTTCAGATTATCTGATTAAACCCGTAATTCCTTCGCAAATTTTGATGGTTTGTAAAAAGCTTCTTGAAAGCAAAAAGATTTCGAGTCAGTATGTTGCAAAAGATTATTTGACGGATTTCAATAAAATATCAAGACAATTATTGGAGATTGAAAATTATACCGATTGGATTGATATTTATTTGAAGTTGGTCAATTGGGATTTGGAATTTGACACCCATAGAGAAGTGGACCTTCGCCAAAGTTTAAATGAACAAAAACGGGAATGTAATCAAGAATTCAGCAAATATGTCGAAAGGCATTACAGAGATTGGATTCATTCGTCTGGTGGTGAAAATATCCCGACATTAACCACGGATATTGTAGATAAGTATGTGATCCCTCTTGTCGAATCGAATGACGGACCGGTATTTTTGTTTGTGTTGGATTGTTTACGGCTAGACCAATGGCTGGTGATGGAAAAGCATTTGCTTTCGTTATTTAACATAAGCAAGGATTATTATTTTTCTATACTGCCAACTGCAACTCCTTATTCCAGAAATTCATTATTTGCAGGGATTTATCCTTCTGAAATTCAAAAACAATATCCTGATATTTGGCAAAGCGGAAAGGATAATGAAAGGAGCCAGAATAAATATGAAAAAGAATTGCTTCAGCGTCAGCTTAATTTTAAGAATGTAAAATTAAGAAACGAACTGAAGTATATGAAGATAATCGATCCTGATGTAGGTCGTGGTTTCCAGCAGAATGTTCATTCACACAGCAGAACTCACTTGATGGCGGTTGTAGTAAATTTCCTTGATATGATTGCCCACGGAAGAAGCGATTCGGATATTCTTAAAGAGATAGCTCCGGATGAAGCCGCCTACCGTTCTTTAACCAACAGCTGGTTTATGCATTCATCTTTGCTTGCAACTTTTGAAGTTATTGCTCAGATGAAAAATGCGAAAGTGATTGTTACTACAGATCACGGTAGTATTAGAACACTTAGAGGTGCGAAAGTTTTGGGTGATAAGGAGGCATCGAAAAATTTAAGATTCAAATTCGGCAGAAACTTGAAGGTGGAAGATAAACACGCCGTTTATATCGATAAACCGGAAGATTTCAAATTACCGTTCAGAGGCGGAACGATCGGATATATAATAGCAAAAGAAGATTATTATTTTGTTTACCCAACTGAATATCATAAATATTTAAGTTACTATAAGGATACATTTCAGCACGGTGGAATATCTATGGAAGAAATGATATTACCGGTTATTACAATGGAGAGTAAAGTTTAATGGAATTCCCTTTCAAAAAAGAGATTAGTACTCTTTTGGAATTAAAAGAGCTTTGCGAGCAAATATCCAAAATTATTGAGCCTGGCGATACCCTTGCTTTAATAGGAAATTTAGGCACTGGTAAAACAACATTTACAAAATATTTATGTGCTAACTGGTCTATCGAAGAAGTTGATTCACCGAGTTTCTCTTTAGTGAATGAATACTATGGCGATAGGAATGTATTCCATTTTGATTTTTATCGCATCGAAAAGGAAGAGGAATTATATGATTTGGGTTTTTATGAATATATTAACGATACTGAAACTATTAAAATAATTGAATGGGCGGATATGTTTCCCGATATGCTTCCGGCAAAAAGATATGAAATACATTTAACTTTACAAGAAAGTGGAACGAGGTTAATTGAAATTGACAAGTATGAATGAATTATTCCCGATTTTGGCAATTGAAACCAGCGGAGAATTATGCAGTGCCGCAGTAATGATGAACGAAAATGTTTACGCAGAATTTAATATTATGAAAAAGCACGTTCATTCCGAAAAACTATTACCTGTAATTCAAAATTTACTAACAGAGACTGACATAACTGCGAAAGATCTTAAAACTGTGGCTGTTTCTATGGGGCCAGGTTCTTTTACAGGTTTGAGAATCGGTTTAGCCGCAGGAAAGGGAATTGCATTAGGCTCCGAGTGTAAAATTTGTCCTGTTCCAACTTTCGATGCGGCAGCATTCGGAATTGCACTTCATCTGAATCCGGGTGATGAGTTTTCCATTGTAGTTAATACAAATATCGAAGAAGTTTACATATCCGATTTTAAGGTGAATGAAAATATTTATGGGCGCAAGAGTGAAACCCGATTGGTAAAAAAGGTCGATTTAGAGACTGAATTATCGGGAAAAAATAATATTTTTGGAGATGTAAAAAGTATTGAAAATATTAAACCATTAAACATTAACTCTATCAACATTGCTAAGTGGACTTATTTTTTTGGTAAAGATTTGTTAATTTCGGACTTTGATTTATTGGAACCTTCATATTTTAAAAATTTTGTTGCGAGGATCAAGAAATGATCAGGATTTTATTTGGAATAATTTTGACTGCTTCTTTAACATTTGGGCAGGTTATCGGACCCAAGATATTTGCTCTTGAAAAGAGTTATGATTTTGGCAAAGTTGATCAAGGTGAAATTGTTGAGCATGACTTTTTAATTACAAATAACGGTGACGGTTTATTAAAAATATCGAAAGTGCGGGCATCTTGTGGTTGTACCGCTGCTAATCCCGTAAAAAACGAATTAAAACCGGGAGAATCTACAACAATTCACGTTGAATTTAATTCTCGAGGCAGGAGGGGATTGCAGAAGAAATATATTTACATTTATTCGAACGATACCGAGAATCCGGAGTTCCGTCTGAAATTGACCGGAGAAGTAATTCTGGGAGATAATCCGAATTCGCCGAGAGAAGGTGCGGTTCTTAAATTGGAAAAAACACAGCATAATTTCGGTACAATCAAAGAAGGTGATGTCGTATCCGTTACTATTCGATTTAAGAATACCGGTGATAAAACTTTGGAAATTAGGGATGTGAAATCATCTTGCGGCTGCACCGCTGCGGTTTTAAGCAGCAGAGTGTTAAAACCGAATGAAGAAGGAAAATTGAGAATTGAATTTGATTCTTCGGATAGAAGTGGTAATGTTACACGGACTGTTACCCTTGTATCGAACGATAGAAAACATCCGACACAAACAATAACAATTTTTGCAAATATTGAAAAGTAGGTAATTATGCCCTGGTTCAAAAGAAAAAAAGAAAACATATCTCCTGACAGTAAAAAATTGGATATACCCGACGGACAATGGGTAAAATGTAAATCATGTTCTGAAATAATTCACAAAAAACAGTTGGAATTAAACCTGTGGGTTTGCCCGAAATGTGATTATCATTTTAGGATTGGAAGTGACATTTATATTAAAATATTATTTGACGAGAAATCGTTCAAAGAGATGGATAAGAAAATGCGTTCGGCAGATCCACTGGAATTCACTGATTCCAAAAAATATACCGAGCGAATTTCGGCGGCAATAAAAAAGACCGGATTAAATGATGCGGTTGTAACCGGTACAGGAAAAATTAACGGTCAAAGAGTTGCTTTCGCTTGTATGGATTTCCGTTTTATTGGCGGAAGTATGGGCTCGGTTGTAGGAGAAAAAATTGCACGCGCAATAGATAAAGCTTATGAATCGAAAATACCTATGATTCTTATTAGTCAGAGCGGTGGCGCCAGAATGATGGAAGGGGCCTATTCGTTGATGCAAATGGCGAAGACAAGCGCAAGATTAGCAAGACTAGCCGATGCAAAAATTCCTTATATTTCAATTCTTACCGACCCGACAACAGGCGGGGTAACAGCCAGTTATGCGATGTTAGGTGATATTAATATTGCCGAACCGAAGGCATTAATTGGTTTTGCCGGTCCGAGAGTTATTAAAGAGACTATAGGCAAGGATTTACCAAAAGGTTTCCAGCGTTCTGAATTTCTTCTTGAGCACGGATTTGTGGATGCAATTGTTCATCGTAAGGAATTGAAATCCAAAGTTTCTCTTTTACTCGAAATGATGCTTTAAACGGATTCATTTCGATGTATGCTCTCTTTTGGGTTGTGGAAAATGGTAAATCCCGTTATTCACCGTTGGATCATTTTAAACGAAAGATCAGATGAAAAGACACTCGACTAATATTGCGTCGCTTTTTGTGATATTTGCGGCTGTATTGTGGGGAGTAGATGGAATTGCGCTGCGACCGACACTTTACAATCTACCGGTAACACTTGTTGTATTTATCGAAAGCGGTGTAGTAGCTATTATTCTTACGCCATTTTTATATAAGAGATTTGTAAATCTTAAAGCATTAAGAACAACCGACTGGATATCGTTTGTTGGAGTTGCAATATTTGGCGGCGCAATCGGGACGATGGCAATTACGAAGGCATTATTTTATGTCAATTTTGTGAACCTTTCAATAGTAATTTTTATTCAAAAACTTCAGCCGGTTTTTGCTCTCCTTTTGGCAAGAATTTTACTGAAAGAGAATTTGCCGAAGATATTTTTCTATTGGGCTGGACTTGCAATATTCGGTACTTACCTAATGACATTTGGAGTAAATTTACCCAATATCGAAACTGGAAAATATACAATTTACGCTGCGGGTTTTGCTCTTTTGGCTTCTGCTTCTTTCGGAAGTTCTACCGTATTGAGTAAGCGAGCGTTAAAAAATATTTCGTACGAGATGGGGACGTATCTCCGATTTGTTTTTACAACTGTAATAATGTTTGTTCTCGTTTTATCCTTTGCCGAGTTTAATAATTTTTCTGCCGTAAGCGAAAAGCAATGGCTGGTTTTTATGATTATTGCCTTTACAACCGGCGGACCTGCAATTTTTATGTATTACTACGGATTAAAAAGTATTTCTGCATCATCGGCAACAATATTTGAATTAGCTTTTCCGCTGACGGCTGTACTCCTTGAATACTTGCTCCACGGCAATATTCTCCAACCTGTTCAATGGATTGGAGTGATAATTTTAATGTACAGTATGTGGCGCATTACCCGTATTAAACCAGAAAATTAAAATCCGTTATTCGGCTTTATTCCGATTAACCCACAAATCTTTCATAGAATATAAAATCATATAATATAAGCTTGAGTAGAGTAGGGTTGCGCTAATTATGGTTAGATAAATAAATGATGAATGAATATATCTAAATCCCCAAATTGAACCGAATGAAATTACTGCAGAAAGCGGAGGTTCGTACAATAAAAATCTTTTAATTCTTCCTTCCTTGAATGATGAAAAATAGAATATGCTTCCCGCAATAAATATTATAAAAGAAAAGCTGATAATGTGTGAATGAGTTGTTATTAACATTTCTTCTAAAGGTTTTGGGTATGAGGTTTCCAAAGAAAGAGGATCATCTATCACTTTCCCGTTGAATCTTTCAAGTGTTCCTTGGGGGGAAAGATGAGTTGTTTGAGAGAGGTAAATAACTCCGACTGTCATACCTATCAAAAGAGAAAAAAGCGTTAAGGTTAAAAAAGAATTAAGTGTTTTAGGTAGGTTCCGAAGTTTCAAGTCAGTCATTTTTTCTCCTTATAATTTCGAATAGCATGGACAATTTTTTTATTCCTTTTGTAACCGATTTTGCTGAGATTGTGGCTCCGCTTATTCCGTGGATTTCTTTTCCGAAATTAATTTTTTCAGGATCTTTGCCTACGAACTGGTTGAGCCAATTTTTATTTTTAACTGCTCCGCCGTAGGATTCTCTGTATTTTAATATTTCCGTGTCTATAATATCCCCGTTATTGTTGAATACAACCAAAAAAGTAATCGGCTTTAATTTTCCATATACATTATCAACAATGCCATATCCAACTGTGGAATCATTTTTAACGGATTTGAATACGTGAACAAAATTTTGTGAAAATCTTTGTCCGCATTCTTTTTCTATTTGTTTTCTCAAATTATCGTCAATTTTAAATTTAAAATATTCGATTTTTATTTGGGAACCAAAATGTCTTTCTAATGCCGAATGAACTTTATTGACAAGCTCGTTACCGAAAAGTAACGAGCTTATTAAGAGATTAATAGTTATAATTGTTAAAAAAAATCGTTTTTTCATTTTCCTTATCCTTAAAACATGTATCCACATCCAATATTGAACAAGAGAGTACTTTTGTCACTCAGTTCATTTTTTACAGTTGCAATATCCGTCTTAAAAACTATTTCATCAATCGGTGAATAATTTATTCCGAACATCACTTTAGTGTTGTGATATTTCTTTTCGATATTTCCACCGGCTGAATGTGAATTAACTGTATTTATATCTGAATAACGGACGAAGGGAATAAGTTTTCCTTCAATATTTAAGAGATCCGCTATGTCATAGCCTAAATCTGTGTAAAAACCGAACGAAGATTTCCAATCCTGCTCAGAATATGAAATATTTCCTGCTTCAGCAGTTATGTAAAGATTATCTTTCATATATTGAAGATGGCCTTCAATCAAGGAAATATTTATTCCTGTGGTATCTGCTTTGAATGCATTGTTAAAAGTTGCCGAAACACCGAATGTTAATCCGTCGATTTTTGTATAATTGATTCTTCCGTTATAGAGGAATGATTCGGCATTGGACTTAAAACCTTCCTGACGACCTGAGCGAATACCTGACGACATTTTGAATTTGTCCCCGTTTAATCCTTCCAGAACTGAAAATTTGTAATCGAAGCCGTCTATATTTCCGTATATCGCAGCTCCGTTTCCAAACCAAGTAGTAGGAATAATATTTTTGCTATAATCCGGTCTTTCCACTCCTAAGAAAGTTGGCGGTTCATGAATCTCGTTAATGATTCCAGCGGAAACTAAAAGAACGCCTGCCTGAAAACCGAATGCATCGCTATGGTGATAATCGATTATCGCTTGTTCCAATTCAAGTTCGCCTTTATCTTCGCCAACAAAGTTATGCTCCAATTCAACTTCGGCTTTGAAACTCCATTTTTCGCCGAAGGAATGTGAGAAAAACATTACAAATCTGTGAAAGTCGAGTGTTTTTTTTGCATCAGCACCATCCGGTTTTACTAGGTTGTAATGTAATTCACCGTACCCGCCAATCCTTGAATTTGATTCTGATAATCCGAGATCCTGTGCACTAAAATTAAAAAATGGTAAAAACAACAAGAAAATGAGATATTTTTTCATTCTAATGACTCCTTAGTGTTATACATATAAAACATTAATATTACAACATATACAATTTTAAGAATTGCAATATTAAATATATAAATGGATAATATAAAAACAAAAGTTTTCATAGTCTTTTTTAAAAAATATTTTCTGAATGAATTTGGGAAGGCTGTTTAATGAATTACTTAGTTTCTAAGAAGATTTACTAATAATCGGTAGGAATTAATGTATTTGGTATTGGGGATGATATTGTCAATTAATACTATTTTGACAGATATTATTTTTCGCTAAGTGAAAAATAATTAAGATTTATTCTTAAATTCTCATTTTTCCGGTTTGAATTTTAGTGAGACTGAATTAATGCAATAGCGTAGTCCGGTAGGGGGCGGACCATCTTCAAAAATGTGACCAAGATGACCACCGCATTTAGCACAATGGACCTCAGCACGTGTCATTCCGAAAGAATTATCCGTTTCGGTTTCCACACAAGAATCGCCGGCAGGTTCATAGAAACTTGGCCATCCGCTTCCGGAATTGTATTTTGCTGACGAGTTAAATAATAAATTACCGCACGCGGCACAATAATATTTTCCATCTTCATAAAACTTATCGTATTTACCCGAAAAAGCACGTTCCGTACCCTTCTGCCGCAAAACGTAGTACTCTTCTTCGGTTAATATTTCTCGCCATTCGCTGTCAGATTTAGTGATTTTTCCTTGCATATGCTTTTCTTGTAATGTGGAATCTACAGTTGTTGTTGCTGTATTCCCAAATGATAACAAAATGATAGTGCTTAAAAATAAACCTAAAATGCCACTGATAATAGTAATTGATTTCATAAAACAAAATAGCTAAAAGCCAAATCAGTTGCAATGTCTTATTTTAAGAGGCGTTTGATTTCTTTTTCAATTCGTTTTGCTTCTTTCAATGTGTCGAAATAACCTACTCTAACTCTATTCCAGGTAACTCTTTTTTTCTTTTAATATACTTTAGCTGTCTCTTATTTACATCTCCGAGCCCACGAGACCGGCAGAAATATCGTATGCCGTCTTCTTCTTGAAAAAAAAAAAAACACAATTAACTTCATATATAAAAAAATAGAAGACAATAAAAATATAATTAATAATAAATATAAGAATCAATAAAATAAACATACTAGAATATAATAGTTTTAAGAACTAT
>CAZNJB010000035.1:0-33765 GCA_964573255.1 uncultured Melioribacteraceae bacterium | reverse complement strand
AAAATTTATTTAAACTAATAATTTTTCATAATTATTAAGCATAAGTGAGAAAAAAAGACATATATTTTTTTATCTTTAATGTTTGAATTAGAGGAAAATATGAAAAATTTAGACGGAATAAGAGCATCGATAAATCAGATTGACGAAGAGATTCTCTCTCTATTGCAAAAGAGAAGAAACTTAAGTTTAAAAATAGTAGAAACAAAAGATCAAAATAATTTACCAATCCGGGATCAATTCCGTGAGACTGAATTACTCAATAGATTAATTAAAATCGGGAAAAAAATCGGATTGGACTCACATTATATCACTCAAGTTTTTCAAGTGATAATTGAAGATTCCGTTAGAATCCAGCAGAATTATTTACAAGACGAATTAAATGAGACCGATAAAAATAAAGAATATATAAATGTTGCCATTCAAGGCATAGATGGTTCATACAGTTCTTTAGCTGCTAGGAAATTTTGGGCAGGTTCACAAAAAGAAATTAATTTTATCAGCAAGCATAGATTCGATGAAGTAGTGCAAGCAGTAGAAGACGGAGAAGCTGAATATGCCGTTCTTCCTATTGAAAATACCACATCAGGAGGGATTAACGAAGTTTACGATCTGCTTCTGCACACAACCTTATACATCGTTGGAGAAGAGATTCACAGTGTAAACCATTGCTTGGTGGGAACTGCGGATGTTCCTCTGAACAAAATCAAAACTATTTATGCTCATTATCAAGCAGCTGCGCAGTGTAGTAAGTTTCTAGACTCACTCCCCAATTGCAAAGTTGAGTTCTTCGACGATACAGCTATGTCCGTTCAAAAAATAAAAGAATTGGGCGAAACTTCATCTGCAGCAATTGCTTCCGAAGAAGCGGCAAATATTTTTGGAGTAAAAATTATTAGAAGAAATATAGCCAACCAAAAAGATAATTTTACTCGATTTTTAATTGCTTCCCGCAATAAAATTAAAGTCGATCCGAGAAATCCTGCTAAAATATCGCTCGTTATGGCTACCGCACATATGGCCGGTTCATTGGTAGAAGCGTTAAATGTATTTAAGAGACACAATATAAATTTAACCAAGCTTGAATCACGTCCGATATTGGGCAATCCTTGGGAAGAGATGTTTTACCTGGATTTTGAAGGAAATACTGAAAGCGAAGAAATAAAAATTTTGCTCGATGAATTAGGACCATATACAAGATTCTTTAAAATTTTAGGTTGTTACCCGAGCAGGGATTTTGTAAAACCCAAACCTAACTTATCGATTGAACCAGCTGGTGTAGACGAGGATAAATCCAAAGAGAAGAAAGAGAAAAAAGAAATCACTCTCCCAAAAAATTACAAATTGGCAAGTCGTGCTTATAAAAGTGAAGATACGATAATAAAGATAAAAGATACTATAATTGGCGGAAACAATTTCATTGTAATAGCCGGACCTTGTTCAGTTGAATCGAAAGAACAAATTTTTACCTGCGCAGCGGAAGTAAAAGAGTACGGCGCTAATATTCTACGGGGCGGCTGCTTTAAGCCGAGAACTTCGCCATATAGTTTTCAAGGACTCGGTTACGAAGGGCTGGAATATTTAAGAGATGCCGGAAAAACTTACGAACTGCCTATAATTACCGAAGTATTAAAAATAGAAGATGTTCAAAAAGTTGCATTGCATGCGGATATATTACAAATAGGTGCACGAAATATGCAGAATTTTGCTCTTCTAAAAGAAGCAGGTAAAATACATAAACCAGTAATGTTAAAACGCGGAATGATGTCTTCACTAGAAGAACTGCTTAATGCAGCAGAATATATTCTAGCGGAAGGTAACCGGCAGGTAATTTTATGCGAAAGAGGTATTCGTACATTCGAAACAGCTACTAGAAACACACTCGATTTGAGCGCAGTGCCGGTTCTTAAAGAAATGACTCATTTACCTATTATTGTAGATCCGTCTCACGCCGTTGGTGAAAGAAATAAAGTTATTCCACTTGCCAAAGCCGCTAAAGCAGTTGGTGCCCATGGAATAATGATAGAAATTCATCCGAAACCGGAAGAAGCGCTTAGCGATGGACCCCAAGCTTTGTATTTCAATCAATTTGAAAATTTGATGAAGGCTTTACACTAAAACTTATACCCGGCTGAAATATAAGCGGAATAGTAATAAGCCGAATTTTTATCGAAGGCAAGCGCGTAATCGAAATCGAGTTTTAGCAAGAATGGATTGTCATTGCCTAACAGATAAATTCCACCACCTGCTATCAGTCCGAATATCCAATTATTTCTGTCGGCGAACATTTTATCATTGAAGATAGTTACTCCAGCTTGAAAACTCATATCAACTATATCTGCCGGTTTGACTACTTCGGCAGAAACGAAAAAACCTTTAAACTCAGGATAATATTTGCCTTCTCTATTTTCAGGTAAATAAAATTCAATCTTCTTTGAATTAAAATATCCTGCTTTAATATAGATATCATTTTCTATTGTTAATGGGTACTTTAACGACAAGTTCAAATCCAAGGTCGTTTGAGGTACGGCATTACTGTTAATACTTCCAATACCTATTCCTACTTCCGTAATAATATTTTGGGCATAAACATTTACGGAAATTAAAATAAGAACTACAAATAAATGTAAATTCCTAATTAACATAATTTTTATTAAGTTTATTCATTGTCAGCTTGAACATAAGAAATATAAATCTGAAATTAAAGAGCATTTAATTAAAAAACAGCACAAAATAGCGGAGGTAAATATGAAAAAATGCCTTTACCGTTATAATGCTCATGTGGTTTCCGTTTACGATGGTGATACGATTACAGTAGATATTGATCTAGGATTAAAAACATTCGTAAAAGGAGAGAAAATAAGACTGAGCCGAATAAACGCTCCCGAACTAAGGGGAGCAGAAAGAGCAAGAGGCTTGGAATCGAGAGATTTCCTGCGCAAATTAATTTTGGATAAAGATATACTACTCGAAACAATAAAAGACAAACGGGGTAAATACGGAAGATACCTCGGCGAAATTTGGGTTTTGCAAAAAGGGAATCGAATGTTAAATATCAATGATTTACTCGTAAAAAAGGGTTTTGCCGAATATAAGACCTATTAATCAATGCAGCCAATAACCTACAGCTACACCAATAAATGTAGCAACGGCATATCCTAGCGTACCGCATAAGATTGCAGGGATAACCAGACTATTCCACTTTCTTCCCACTGCCATAGCGGCTGCTGTTGTCGGTCCACCCATATTCGCATTGGAAGCAATTACAATTTCCGCTAAATCCAACTTGAATAACTTGCCCAATACGAGAATAAAGACAAGATGGACTGCAAGTATCAAACCGGCAAACAGAAACAAAACCGGACCGACTTTCAATACAACACTAATATTGGCACTTGCTCCAATAGCAGCAAAAAAAACCTGCATTAATAGCGTTCCAATTTTATCCCCACCTTTAATAGAACCGATATTATTCGGGAATATAGTTGCCAAGGCAACCACAATTGCAGTAATGATAAGAATCGCACTCCCCTTTATACCTATCAAATCCTGGACTCCAAACCCCACAGCACAGAGTATAAACGCAATTGACAACCCGGCGGACATATCAAACAAAGAGGGATTTTCTTCTTTATTTTCCGTTAAAATTTCCTCTGAATTCTGAACACTTTCTTCGTAATGCGTTTTAAAATTACGTTTCAGAAATGATAAAGAGGGAAGCATAAAAAGAATGATGAAATAAACTGTCATCACCAAATTATCCGCAGCAACACCGGCAGCAAGCAAATCACTCGAACGGAGTTGCAATGCTTCGGAAGCGGCGACATAATTAAGCGAACCGCCGATATAAGTTGAGCAGAATATCCCGGCAAGTTTCCAACCTTCTTCCCCCAAAGGGATTAAAGAATAGGCAATTATTGTACCCGCCACTGTACCAATTCCGCCAAAAAGAAAAGCAATAAGAGTTGGTCCGGCTTCTTTAATAATTTTACGAATGTTTGCCTTGAATAATAATAACGGAATTGCAAGCGGTACAAGATAAGACCAAACCGCATCGTAAACTGGTGAGTTTGACGGTATGATCGATAGATTGGATAAAACGAAGGTTCCTAAAATCGCAATTACTACTGCGGAAAGTCTATTTCCTATTTTGGTAGTTTCCGCCCATATTGCAAAACCACCCACCGTAAATAAAACTGCCCAAAGAGCCCAATAATTATCCGCTGCAATAACAGTTGATTCGAACAAAGTTACTCCTTGCTAAGATTATGCTGTTTAGCCTTTGAAATTTTCGTCCCACTTATGAAGTTTCTTTTGTTTTAATTTTTCTACGACAACCGGAGGAACAAATTCGCTAACATCTGCTTTGAATTGTGCCAAATTCCGGATGATTGTAGAATTGAGGTAAGTATATTTTTCGTGAGGCATTAAGAAAATTGTTTTGAATTTTGAATTCAATTTTCTGTTCATTAAAGCCATTTGAAATTCATATTCGAAATCACTTATTGCTCTTAAACCACGGATGATTCCAACAGCTCCAATTTCTTGAGCATGATCAACGATTAATCCGTCGAATGAATCGACTAACACATTGTCAAAATCTTTCAAGCTTTCATTTAACATTTCGATTCTCTCTGCTACTGTGAACAGAGATGTTTTAACAGGATTTCTCGCAACAGTAACAACTACCTTGTCGAATAAATCGCTTGCTCTTTTCACAATGTCTATGTGACCGTTAGTAACCGGATCGAATGTACCTGGATATAATACTATTTTCATATCATTATTTATTTGAATATATAATGCCCAAATATATAAATAATAATATAATAATTAAATTTTCAATTTATCAGAATTAATAGTTCCTCTACTTTTATTCAAACTATTAAATAACCAAACATAAAAAAAGATGCATGAATACAAAAAACGCCGGGAATTCACCCGGCATTTTTTGGTCTCAGTTTTCAACGATTAGAAATTTATATAAGCATTATTTGGCTAATATCATTTTCTTAATATCCGAATATTCACCGGCGGATAATTTGTAGAAATATATTCCGCTACTCAAACCGGACGCATCGAATGTTATGGAATGAGTTCCTTTCGACATCTCTCTATCTACGAGAACGGCTATCTTTTCTCCAATCACATTATAAATATTCAACGATACATAACTGCTTTTAGGCAAATTAAAACTGATAGATGTCGAAGGATTAAACGGATTCGGATAATTTTGATAAAGCTTAAAACTATAAGGAGTTAATTCATCTTTCACATCAGTTAGTGCCTCAACATGCACAAACCAAATTCTTTCTGTAGAATAGAATCCGTTTGTAACAACTGCTTTCACTGTATCAACTCTTGGCAGTGGGGTCCCGAAAGCTGAAGTAAAGAGATAGCTAGATCTCTGAATTTTAAACCTACCATTTACAAACCATCTCACTCTAACTTCTAAGCCACTTGTATCGATAGCTTCGACAGAAAAAGGAATTGTTTCCCCTCTTGTAATTGTAGTATCAACAATATCTGGAGTAACACTTGTTATTTGAGGTATGGAAGTAATTACCGTGTACGAGTAAAAATTTTCTGGAGGAATGCTTCCTATTGGATTTGTGCCCGAACCGCCGGAAGGCAAAGTTACTACGTTCCCGCTATCATCCGCAGCAGCAAAATAAAAATCCACTTTTGTTCCGCTTGACTGCCCGGGAATTTCAAATTTGTAATTAAAATTTGGATCAGGACCGTTTGCATCTTCAACTATTGTCCAATCACTAATATTTCCATTTTTAGAGGTTCTGAAAAATAACTTTGCATCAACTACAGAAGAATTATCAAAAATTTGTGCAGTTATTATTTGAGGTCCGGTATCCGAAATAAAGTCGCTGTTAAGAGAAAAGGAAATTCCGGGTGGAGTATCTCCCCCATTAAATTTAATAATATAAAGACCTTTCTCTTGATCTGAAATAATTATATTGCCTGAAGGCAAGAAGGGATATGCGCCCCAAACACCGTTAAATGATCCGTTATCGGTTGGATAGGTATCATATTGCCCTGCAAACAAAGGATGAGCCGGATCGCTGACATCAAGAATAACAAGGCCGGCTTCGTAGTATGAACAGTATGCATAATCGCCTTTCACAAAAATATTGTGAATCCTTGTGTCGTTAGCCAATTGATAAGAAGGAACTACAACTTGCCAATTTGTTTTGTCAATTAAATCGAAAACAATCATATCTCTTACATTAAATTCTTCAGCTGCAAGAAAATATCGCTTGTCTTCAGTCATCCACCCGGAATGAGCATAAATTCCGGGTATATCTCCGCTCTCACTTATTTTATAGGGATTCGATTTATCTGTAACATCCACTAAGTCGTAAGAATTTGCCGCGCAGGCAACAACTGTATCGTTCCATACGTATACATCATGGATATAACCGCTTTGAGAATAATAAGCGGTTTCAACCGGATGAATTGGATCGGAGAGGTCTAAAATATGCATACCACCGCCTTGATCGGCTCCCACTACAAAAGCATAACCGCCATCAATAAATATATTATGAGCGGAATAAAAAGTTGCATTGTAGTTACCAACCAGTTTAGCAGAATCAGGTAAAGCACTCAGGTCAACTATTTGCACCCCTTCCATTCCGTCCTCGGCAACAAAGTATGCATAGTTTTGATAAACTTTAATATCCCGCCAAATTGATTGAGGTCCGTCAATCATAGTAACCACTTGCGGGTTCGCCGGATCAGTAATGTTAATTATGTAAACGCCCGAATAACCATCAATTAATGCATATTCACTACCGTCCGGTGCAGCATAACCCCAAATGTCTGCATAGTGTTTCGGTGCGTTTGAAGGTATCGGATCTATATGACCGGCTAATTCGGTATTAATAATTTGCCCATTAATTACTGTGAAGGCAAAAAATAGTAGTAAATACAAATATTTCATCAAACCTCCTTTTTGAAATCCATTAGTAAGAAATTAAATCGTTAAAATCAGTGCACAATATAATACCTTTTGTCTAATTAAACAGCGCCATATCCCACGATTTAATTCATTTACTTATTGCGTAATTCATAACTAAGTAATCTGTTTTGGAACGAAAGATTTAATCTTTTAGGTTCAAAACAAGAAAATGTAAGCGTTGGTTAATTCACCTTTATGTTTATACAACGCTTTTCATTCTTTTTTAATTTTTGTTCTTTTTTATGAAGGTTATTTGCAAGTTTATTGATTAATTTAGTTTATAAAGACAGGATCGGAAAGTAACTATCCACAATGCGTTATTCAGAATGAGTAATTGAAATATTTATTCAAAAATATAAATAAGGCTATCGCCTATCCTTTTTACCGGTTCTTTACCAAAAGCTTCTACATCCTTCTCTTCGGTTTGTATTGAGCGCTCGACAACAATAATTCCGTTATCCGTCAGACATTCTCTTTTTAATAAATTCTCAACAACTAAATGAATATCATACTTAAAGAAGGGCGGATCGGCTATTATAAAATCGTATTGTTCGTGTTCGGTTCTTTTTGAGAAACGAATTGCTTCCATTTTGAAAATTTTGCAATTCTCTCTAACCCCTAATGAATCAATGTTTTTCGCAAGATTTTTATAAATAACAAAATTCTTTTCGACAAAGTGAATTAACTCCGCGCCTCGGCTCAAACACTCAAAACCAAGTGAACCGCTGCCGGCGTAAATATCGCATACTTTTGCACCTTCAAATTCGAAAATATTATTCAAGTAATTAAATAGGGATTCTCTTACTCTATCTGTTGTGGGTCTAATTAAATCTGATTTAGGAACTTTGAGTGTTCTTCCTCTTAAGTTACCGCCCGTTATTCTCATTAACTTAACCTAAACGCTATTCCGGTTGAAGCTGAAAATGAATTGTATTTTCGATTATATAATTCTTTTTCTTCTAAATCTGGATTCGTTTTAATAACGGTAAAAGGATTAAGCTTCAAGAATGTTATGTTCACTTCATCTTTTATTTGAGTTAGGAGTGTATCCGTAATATTATCGCCTGCAATGTATCCTTTTTTATTCTCGGGCAAAGGAATACCTATCTTTTCAATCAATTCTACTGCAATCTTTAATTTTTCAATTACCTCAATAGCTTTATCAATAGAATAATTTTTGAAGTAAACCGGATAATTATTATCCAACAACATAACAGAAAAGCTCTTATCACTGAGATATAGGGATAAATTCAACTGATCGGCAGCATTCCTTAAACCTCTGAAAATATTAGCTGCAGCCAAATGAGCGTGATCTACAATTTTCAATTTAAGTTTATTGCGCAGGCAAAATTTATGCAGTATTTCCAAATAGTTTTTTCGCACTGCCAATAATATAAGAGTCGGTGCGATTCTTAAGTTACTATTTACAATTTTTATTTCTCGAATCAGGAAAGCATTTTCATCTTCATCCGGAAATAATTGAGTAAATTCCCATTTAATATGTTGTTTCAAATCCTTCCTGGAAAGAGATACTTCAAAAGGTATTTCAAAAGTCTTGAATTTATTCGGTGGGAGAGTGATGGAAATACTATCTGAATTGAGCGGAGTCCGCAGGATCAATTCGTCGAATGCTGTTTGGAGAATATTGATGACCTTGGTTTCTTTTTCGTTGAAATCCAGGATTTCTTCAAAAAACTCCTCATCAATATTCTCCAGAACAAACCTTTCATCTTGGCAAGAAACTTCGGTTAGTTGAAGTTTCTCGCTCGTAATATTCATGCCGGCATTAACTAATGACAGCGACATTAACAATTATTCCCAAGAAGCTGTGTTCTTTAAAGCATCACTATAAAGATCACCGATTTTACCGTAACCATCCGGACATTCGAGCAAATATCTGGTTCCGATAGTAATATTAGTATCTATACTCATAATCTTCCCGTATCTGTTGATAACGGTATCAATCGATTGTGATGTATCAACTTTTAAGATATAGAAAGAATGTGACTTTGGTGAAAGGAATAAACTATCTACAACAAATTCACCATTTGTCAAAGGTATGAACGGATTCTTCGATTTATGAGTAATGGAATCTACTTCCGTCATCATTTTCAGTATTGTGGAATCGTTTTTAATATAATAAAGAAGGCTGTCCAAATTATCGGTAAAGCTGCCATATTTCCTTTCCCAAAGAATTTCAGCTTTACGAATATTAGACATCCTAGCTCTGGATTCGGCTTTGTAATACCTTTCCTTCTTCATGGTTTCCTGCGGTTCGATAATTGCTACTTGAATTAATAAATAAGACAAAACCGCAATTACAACCCAAAGTGGAAGGTGAATATACCAAGGTTCAGATTTTTTCATTTTTCCTCCGGATAATAAAACTCATGTTTTACAAACGAATTAGATTTTTTATTTTTTTAAATTTACTTTTACCGATGCCTTTAATGTTCATCAGCTCTTCTATACTTTTAAATTTTCCGTATTTTTCACGATAGTTTATTATTTTTTCGGCTGTCTTTTCTGCTATCCCGGGTAGTTGGGACAACTCTTTTACACCAGCCAAATTAATATTCAAAAGGTCCTTTTTAGAAAAAAAAGGCTTTTTGTAATTTGCTTTTTTATCATTCGTGCTAAAATCTGAAAGTTCTCGTTCAGATTCAACTTTTTTTTCCGATTTATCCTCAGGTTTAGTACTTTTTTCACGTTTTACGGAAAATAACAGCAAACTGTCTTGAACGGAATAATCAAATTTTTGCTTATTCTCAAAGTTTTTATCGAATAAATAATATTTAGAGAATAATCCGACTATAAACACAGTACTTACAAAGAACAAAACTTTTAATTCTAATTCAGTAAAACCGGTTTTGATAGATAAATCTTTGAAAAGATTTTTCTTCACAACTCAGTTAATTCTTTGGCACCTTTATATTTGGCATATTATTGAGTTCTCTAAGCAGATCTTTTTCTTTTGAATTAAGTCGCTTAGGTACATAAATATTTATGCGAACCAATTGATCGCCGGAGCCATGACTATTAAGATGTTGAATTCCTTTATCACGCATCTTCAAAAATTTACCAGGTTGAGTCCCCGGTTCAATCTTTAATTTTGCTCTACCGTTAAGTGTAGGAATTTCCACATCGGTTCCCAAAGCAGCTTCAGGGAAACTGATAAATAAATCATAAATAATATCATCCCCTTCACGGATGAAATAGTCGTGAGGTAATTCTTTGAAGACAACAATAATATCTCCGCTAGGACCGCCGTTCTTGCCGGCATTGCCTTCCCCGCGTAAAGTCATATAACTTCCATCGTGAACGCCTGCGGGAACGGATATATTGATTATACTCTCTGCATAAACTCTTCCGTCTGCCGAACACGCCGGGCAAGGTTCCGAAATAATTTTACCCGAACCATTACAATTACTGCAAGTAGTAATATTAACAAATTGCCCGAATATTGAGCGGCTTACTTGTCTCATTTCACCGGAACCGTTACAGACAGAACAAGTTTTAAATGAACTGCTACTTTTAGCACCGGAACCGCCGCAAACATCACAAGTATTATATTTTTTAATTTTTACCTTTTTGGTTGTTCCTCTGGAAATCTCTTCCAAAGTAAGTTTTAACGTAATCTTTAAGTCGCTTCCCGGTGTACCGGTTCTTGTGGCTCCGCCTCTACCGCCTCGTGTACTTCCCTGTCCGAAGAAATCATCAAATATTGAAGAACCGCCAAAAGCGCTGCCGAAAATATCGGAAAAGTGACTAAATATATCATTCACATCGGAGAAACCATGGAAATCCTGTCCACCGCGTAACCCGCTATGACCGAATTTATCGTATTTCGCTCTTTTTTGATCGTCGCTTAATACCTCATAAGCCTCGGCAGCTTCTTTAAATTTTTCTTCCGCTTCTTTATTATCCGGATTTCTATCCGGATGGTACTTCATTGCTAATTTTCTATATGCCTTTTTTATTTCTTCTTTAGATGCGTTTTTAGAAACGCCAAGTATTTCGTAATAATCTCGTTTACTCATTTAATTTTCGTGTCCTATTATTTACCGTCGATTTTTTCATTATTTTCCAAAGAACCTGCGACTTCCTGACTAACAATTACTTTAGCGTGACGAATAACCTTATCCTTATACAAATAGCCCGATTCAATTTCATCCAAAACAGTATGTGGTTCAACACCTTCAGCAGGCTGCTGCATCAACGCTTCGTGAAGATTAAAATCAAACGGTTTGCCTTTGGCTTCAATTTTCTTAACTCCTTGATCTTCAAGAATCTTCTTGAATTTATCGAATACCATTTGGATGCCTTTTTTCAAAGATTCCAAATCATCCGATTCATTCAAATGCTTAACACTTCTTTCCAAATCATCGAATACCGGAAGAATATTAATAATAAAAGATTCCGCCGCATATTTGGCAAACAATTCCTGTTCGCTTTCTTTACGGCGTTTGTAATTCTCGAATTCAGCCGCTTTCCGAAGTAATGCATCTTTCAACTCTTGAACTTGCTGTTCAAGTTCTTTTACTTTTTCATCAGTTCCTTCGGATGTTTTGCTATCGGCAGCACTTGCTTCCGATATGTTTTCTTCTTTTTGTTTTTTATCGTTCTTCTTATTTTTCACAACTTCAACTTCTATCTCGTTTTTTTCCTTTTTCACAGTATCTTTTCTTTCTTCACTTTTATCCGTCTTCTTTTTCATAATTCCATATTCTCCTTAATTTCTAATTCCTTTCAATTCATTCGATAATTCCTGTGCAATGTATACTACAGCTGCAATAGCTTTTGAGTATTCCATTCTTTTTGGACCAATAATACCAATAGTTCCTTTAACATCTCCAAGATTATATTCCTTTGCCACTAAACTGTAGTTGCTCAATTTTTCGTCTTCATTCTCTTTCCCGATCATAATAGTTAAACCTTCGTTGTCTTTCATTAATTTTTTATCCATTATATGAACAACTACATCCCTATCTTCAATTAGCTCAATAATGCTTTGGAAACTATCGTGATCTTCAAATTCAGGTTGTCTAACAATATTTTTTGCACCGGTAATAATTGATTTTTCAGTGTGCGAAATATCCGCAAAAATTTTATCAACCGAATCCAGAAACAATCTAATAATTGGCTTAAACTCTTCCTTGCTTGCGTTATGCAGCCTATCCTTAAATGTAGCTCTAATCTCTTTAAACTTTAGACCACTCAAACGTTCATTTAAGAGCCTTTGAATATCTTCTAAACTTTCCGATAAGTTAGTGCTCTGAACTTCGAGTGTAATAGTTTTTACCATCCCGGATTTAATCGTAAGAACCACAAGCAATCTATTGCTCGAAATTTTAACAAGCTGCAATTTTTCGAGGACCGCATCTTCAAATTTTGGATACGTAACACAAGCCAGTAAATTGGTAATTTCACTCAATATTTTAGATGACTCGTGTAAAATCTGATCTTGATCCTCTATAAAATCACTGTGAATTCTCTTCTTAATAAATTCCTTTTCCGCAACATTCAATTTGGGCGGATCCATCAACGAATCAACGTAAAAGCGATAGCCCTTATCGGTGGGCACTCTTCCGGCTGAGGTATGCGGATGTCCCAAAAATCCTGTCTCTTCCAAATCCGCCATTATATTCCTGATAGTCGCCGGAGAAAGACCGATATTATATTTTTTAGAAATATTGCGCGACCCTACCGGAGAGGCGGTCAATATAAATTGATGTATTACATAGCGCAATATTGCTTTTTCTCTATCGCTTAATTCGTAGTCTTTCATAACACTTTTTTGAAAAAATATGGCTTTAAAAGTACCAAATTTTTCTCTCTTTTTCGAGTCCGTCGACTAATACAAAAATGGCCGAGAAAAGTTTCCGATCCCCTTTGATTATTTAATTATTAATTTAATTTGCCGAACAAGTTCATAAATCCATCTACTTTTTTCGGATCAATTTTGTTGAACCATTTTCCGTCTTCTTTAAAATAAGAACCGACAATAAATGCATCGGCATAATTGATAAATTCTTCCAAATTATTCTCAGTAATTCCGGAGCCGATTATAACGGGTAAATCGACAGCTTCATAAACATTTTTCAATTCCTCTTTATCTACGGGTAAGGATGTTGATTTGCCAGTAATAATTATTCCGTCGCTCAAAAAGAATTCCGCTGCTTTTGCAAACTCTACAATATCAACATCCGAAGTTAAATTGTGTGAGCTATGCTTCTTCTTAATATCGGTAAAGACTTGGATGTTATCAGCTGAAATACTTTTTCTATATCTCAACAATTCCCCGCCATCGGAATTCATAATTCCTTCATCGGCTACGTGGGAATAGATAAATCCCTCGGCTCGTATGAAATCCAATCCGGCTGAATTTGCAACTGCAAGCGCTTCTTTATTGGCACCGGCTAATATTTGTATTCCGGTCGGCAAGCCGGTATTATTTTTCACTTCGTATCCAATAATACTCATTAGGGATACAACTTCCGGCCCTACGTTCCTATTCAAATAAGGAACATCGTGCATATTCTCAATCATCACCGAATCCACTCCACTCTCAGCATAAATTTTAGCTTCTTCAACAGCCGAGGCGATAATAGATTTTACATCACCATTGTATTTAGGAGTTCCGGGTGAAGCTTGAGTATGAATCATCCCAATTACAGCCTTCTTGTCTCCGAATAACTGATAAAATTTCTTTTTCATATTAATCAAACATTAGTTTGTAAATTCTCTCTAATTCATCTTTAAGTTCAACGAGATTAATATTACGGGATTTCCGAATAAACTCCTTTCCGTCAAAATAGAAAAGGATTGTCGGCACCGTAAAAATTCTTTGCTGACCGCCTAATTCCTTTGCTTCCCCAAGGTCTACATATGCTTTTTCAATTTTCGGAAAATTCTCATCTAAGAATCCGAAGAGCTTTGGTTTAAGCACTTTGCAAACGCTGCAATCGGGTGTGGAGAAGTATATAACGGCAGCAATATTCTCACGTACAAAATTTTCAAATTCTTCGATTTGTTTTAAGCTATTTACCATTATTCTAAAACTATCTTTATATTTGTTAACTTGTTAAAATAATATCAAATTTAATGAATCAATTTAATCACATTTCAACAAAATCACATTTTATTCTTAATAAAATTAATAGATCTTTAAATCAACATCAGGGGTAAACATGAAAAAATTCCGCTTATTTCTAATTATACTTTTATCGTTTTCCTTTTTAATGTTAGCTGAAGAAAAAGAGAAGAAAGATCCACTTAATTCAGGCACTTTTAGCGGACTAAAATTCAGAAGTATCGGTCCCGCATTTACATCAGGAAGAATAGCAGATTTTGCAGTTAATCCGAATAACCACAGTGAATTTTACGTAGCGGCAGCCGCCGGACATGTTTGGAAAACAACAAACTCCGGTACTACTTGGCAGCCTGTATTCGATAAATACGGAGCCTATTCCATCGGAGTTGTAACAATTGATCCGAATAATACAAACGTAGTTTGGGTAGGAACTGGAGAAAACAACCACCAGCGCGCAATCGGTTATGGCAACGGCGTTTACAAATCGGAAGACGGCGGTAAAAGCTGGAAAAATATGGGACTGAAGGACTCCAGGCAAATTGGCGGAATAGTAATAGATCCACGAAATTCAAATATTGTGTTTGTAGCTGCCGAGGGTTCCATTTGGGGTCCGGGCGGTGACAGAGGATTATATAAAACCACCGACGGTGGTCACACTTGGAAAAAAGTATTGGAGATTAGTGAAAACACCGGCGTTAATAATGTTGTAATTGATCCGGTCGATCCGGATATAATGTATGCAACTTCCGAACAAAGACGACGTCACGTTTGGACACACATAAGCGGTGGACCAGAATCGGCGGTTTATCGTTCTCTCGACGGCGGTGAAACTTGGGAAAAAATAATGAAAGGCTTGCCCAAAGGAGATATTGGAGGTATGGGTATTGCTGTATCTCCGGTAGATCATAATGTGGTATATTTAATCGTAGAAGCCGAAGAAGGTAAAAGTGGATTTTTCCGCAGTACCAATAGAGGTGCAAGCTGGGAAAAAATGAGCGATTATCATTCTTCCGGTCAATATTATAACGAAATTTATTGCGATCCGAAGAATGTAGATAAAGTTTATTCTACTCAAACCATTACTCGAGTTACTGAAGACGGTGGTAAGACTTGGACGGTTTTGGGAAATAATAATCGTCACGTTGACGACCACGCCATGTGGATTGATCCCGATGATCCGAATCATTTTTTAATCGGGGGTGACGGCGGCGTATATCAATCATTCGACGGCGGTAAGAATTTTGACTTCATCGAAAACTTACCCGTTACCCAATTCTATAGAGTTAATGTAGATAATGATTTTCCATTCTATAATGTTTACGGCGGTACGCAGGATAATAACAGTTTTGGCGGACCTTCACAAACATTCAGCCGCGACGGTATCGTTAATTCCGATTGGTATGTTACTAACGGCGGAGACGGCTTCTGGACAGCAATAGATCCCGAAGACCCTAATATCATTTATGCAGAAGCTCAGTACGGCAATATGGTTCGTTTCGATAGAAAAAGTGGTGAGGCAATTTCAATCAGGCCGGAACCGCGAAAGGGTGAGTTATCATACAAATGGAATTGGAATACTCCGTTGATTATTTCACCCCATTCACATACAAGAATTTATACCGCTGCAAATAAAGTATTCCGCAGCGATGATAGAGGAAATAGTTGGGAAGTAATTAGCGACGACATTACGGCACAAATAGATAGGAACAGTTTTCCTGTGATGGGAAAATATTGGAGTATCGATGCAGTTCGCAAGGATGTTTCCACTTCTCTTTACGGAACTGCCGTATCTATCGATGAATCGCCGGTAAAAGAAAATCTCCTTTATGTTGGAACCGATGACGGAGTAATTCAAAGAACGCGGGATGCGAAAACATGGACAAAATTTGATGAATTTCCCGGCGTTCCAAAATATTCATACGTTAGCGATCTGTTTGCAGATAGATTTGATTCGAATGTTGTTTATGCAGCTTTCGATAATAGAAAGAGAGATGACTTCAAACCGTATATATTGAAAAGTACCGATCAAGGTGAAAGCTGGGAACTGATTTCCGGCAATCTGCCCCAAAACGGTACCGTTCATACAATAGCACAGGACTTTATAAATCCGAATTTATTATTTGCCGGTACAGAATTCGGTATATTTTTTACGCTTGACGGCGGTGAAAAATGGATTCAACTTAAAGCAGGTATTCCTGATATTGCCGTTAGAGATATTGCAATTCAAAAGCGGGAAAATGATTTGGTTCTCGCTACATTCGGAAGAGGCTTTTACATTCTTGACGATTACTCACCGTTAAGAGAAGTTAATGAGGAACTTTTAGAAAAGGAAGCGTATCTTTTCGATATTCCGGATGCATTGATGTATATTCAGAAAGGCGGAAGATACGGTCAAGGTTCTACTTATTTCAAGGCTCCTAACCCGCCTTTCGGAGCTACTATTACATATTATTTGAAAGATGTTCCGAAAACACTCAAACAAATCAGAAAAGAAAAGGAAAAGGAACTATTCAAAGAAGGAAAGCCTATTCCCCAACCTACTTATAACGAAATCAGAAAAGAGAAAGCTGAAATTGCACCATATCTTTTATTTACCATCAAAGATGAATCAGGTAATGTCATCAGAAAACTCACAAAACCTGCCTCAAAAGGGATCAACAGAATCACTTGGGATTTAAGATATCAAGGCACTTCTCCGGTAAAAGTTAAAGATAAATTCAATCCAACAGCAAAAACTGCTAGCAGTACTCTTGTAATGCCTGGCAAATATTCCGTGGAAATGGAATTGGTGACAAGAAACGGAATAGAAAAATTAGCCGGACCTAAATGGTTTAATACAAAAGCATTGAGAAATACCACTCTTCCGGTGAAAGATAGATCTGAACTTATTGCATTCCAGAAACAATCGAACGAACTGGCAAGAGCAATGCGCGGAACAGAGAGATTCACCATTGAATTGGTTAAACGCGTGGAATATTTGAAACAAGCTCTTTTGAATACCCCGGGCGCAGATTTCGAATTGCTTACAAAAGCCGAAGAGATTTCGAGAGAATTAGATGATATTTTATTTAAATTCAACGGGCAGCCGTCTAAGGCAAGTGCAGAGGAAGTACCTCCACAGCACGTACCGCTAAATGACAGGTTAAATGTATTAGCATATACACATTGGCGCTCAACTGCTCCGATTACTCAAACGGAGAGAACGGCTTATGAAGTTCTGGTTGAAGAATTTCCACCTGTATTGAATGAAGTAAAGAAAATATACAATGAAGAAATTCTTCCTTTGGAAGCTCAAATGGAAAATTTAGCTGCGCCTTGGACGCCCGGTAGAATTCCCGAGTGGCATAAATAAAACTTATTTTCATAAAAAAAGGCAGCTGAACAAGCTGCCTTTTTTATTTTAGTAAATTTGAACGTGAAGCCTTTGCAAGCATAAAATTGTAATAGAGTACTCTGTTATTTTTTACTAAATATATATTTCACATATACACGGGAAATTATTTGGGAACACTTTATTCTTCATAATTCTTTTCCCATCTGGATCAGAAGAAAAAATCTTTGGTTGAATTTACTTATTTCATTAAAACCATTTTTTTCGTTTCGACAAAATTCCCGGCTCTTAATTGATAGAAAAATACTCCACTCGTAAGATTGGAAGCATCAAATTCAACTTCATAATTCCCCGCTGCCTGAACTTCATTTATAAGTGTTAAAACTTCTTGACCGAGAAGATCGTAAATTTTCAAAGTTACTTTTACAGGTAAGTTAAATTTTGAAACGCTTGCTGGTATTGAATATTTAATTGTAGTTGTTGGATTAAACGGATTCGGATAATTTTGAAACAACTCAAAATTGAGTGGAACTTCATCTGCACCTTCAATAACTTTTAATTGAAAATCTGCCGCCACCGGAATATGATCTGAAGCAAGCTTTGAATCGTTCAATTCTAAATTGTATTCTGATAATGTATCGGCTGGAAGAGCAGGAGTAAACAAGGCAAAACTGTTTCTTAATTCCATTACGGAACCAGAAAAGATTATATAATCCAACCTTCCCGGACTAAATGATGAAGATTCACTATACCAAGTGAACGAAGCGGGAAGTCCGGTTGTTAAAGGCATTGCATCTTCAAAAAACGATCCGTCCCAATCAGGAGAAAAATCCGAACCGTAAACTGATTCATTTAATATATCACCTGAATAGAATGTAAATTGCTGACGAGACAAACCCACCAGATTCATATCTCCAACTATAACAATAGGAGAATTATCTTTCAGTTGTAGAACTCCGGAACCATTTTTAGCATCCCTAATGAAAGACATTATGTGATCAATCTCTGCTTGTCTTTGATCATCGTTTCCACAGCAAGGCGGATGAGCGGATATAAATAACATCTCATCATTCAGCAAGGTCGAGGAAATATCGATTAAAAATGCGGCATTCCCGTCAATTGCATACTCCGATAGGATAGGGAATCTACTTACACAAATATTGTCGTTGCTTAATTTACTATGATACCATTCCGAAGGTATAAACTCATTAATCAAATCGGCTGTTTCCTGCGATGAGTGTTGATATATTTCTTGGAAACCAATAATGTCGGGATTTATGACCGAGATTAATCTTCTGAAATGTTCCTTATTGGCTGAGTCGAATAAATCATCTTTATGAACATTAAATGACATAACACGGAAATGAGTTAGAGCATCTTTCTGTAATGAATAATTATTGTCTTCATAAACAAAATTTTCAAAAACATATTGAATACCTCCCTGCTCATTTGGAATGATATCACCCGCTGATCCGTCACGAAACATAATTTTAACTGTATCATTCAAAAATAAATCTTGTCCGTTAATTTTTGTTTTTCTATCAAAGAGAAATTCAAACTTATCCGATGAAACAGTTGGGGATGAAAGTAATCCAATATCATTCTGCGAAATTTGCGTATATCCGTTTTGGAAATAATAATAACCTCGTCTCTCCCCAAAAGTAAATTCAAATTCTGCTCCCATTCCTAAAATCTGTTTACCCGTGGAAAGATTGTTATCACTATCAATAAAAATAGTTATACTGTTGTTATCTTGTAAATTTAACTCCTTACCCAATTCGATATAAAAATAAATAAAAGAATCATCACTGCTTACTTTTAACTTTCCGAAAGAAACTTCATTTGGAATGTCATCTTGCATATCATCATATAGAACTTGAACCGAATCCCAATCGCTAAAATTCTCATCTAAAACTATTTGTGCAGTAGTAATAGTAAAATTCATTATTATCGCCAACAAATATATACAACAGGTTTTCATAGTTCCTTTCTCACTTATTGATTTATTTATATGTTTAAAGTAATAATTCTCATTATTTTATCAAGTTAAAAATGAAAAAAGCATATATTATTACTTTTTTACTTGTTATTGCAACTATTGGATGCGTAAGGGATTTTCCTCTCGATGACGATTGGAGTAATACTAGTTATAAATTGTTAAATCAAGACAGCACGGTAGTGTTCTTTCCTCAATTGATTAAGGACAAGATAAGTGTAGTAGGATTTATTTACACAAATTGTCCGGATATTTGCCCGTTAACAACCAACAACATGCGATTAATAAAGGAAAAGTTGAATAATGAAAATATCGCTGATATCCAATTCGTTACAATATCATTCGATCCGGAATTTGACACACCTTCAGTTCTAAAGAAATATGCCGAAACAAGGAATTTGGATTTAAATAATTGGACATTTTTAACGGGTGAAAAAAAAGAGATTAAACGATTGCTGAAAACCGCCGGTGTAGTTGCAGCGCCAAATGATTCAACTGTTTTTGAAGATAAAAGTAAAATATATTATTACCTTCACACGGACAGAATATCCTTGTTCGATTCCAAAACTCACTTAAGAAAAAATTATTACGGAAGTTCAATAGATATTGAAGAAATTATTGAAGATATAAAAAGGATGAAAGAAGAATGAGAAATATTTTATTAACCGGATTAATTGTTGTACTGGTATTTGCTTGCGGAAAGAATGAAGATAAAAAAATAGAAATTAATAAAACAGGAATTGAAATAAAGAACGCTTGGATTTCTCCATCCGGAAAGGGAATGAATACCGGAGCATTCTTCACAATAATCAACAATAGCGAAAAAGACGATACACTAATTTCTGCAAAATTTGAATTCGCAGATGTTGTACAGATTCACGAGAGTTTCAAGTCAGAAGACGGAAGATTTGGAATGAATCATTTGGAATTTTTGGTTATTCCCAAAGGAGAAGAAGTTGTTTTCAAACCCAGAAGCTATCATGTAATGTTAATACGTTTAACGAAAGATTTAGGTTTCGGAGAAAAATATAATTTGATTCTGGAGTTCAAAAATGCAGGTTTAATTTCTTTTCCTGCCGAAGTCAGATAATTTCTACTTCGACTATAATTTAATATTCCGGATTTATCCTCAACCCTGCAAGCAACCCTGCTCTTCCAAGGACCTTTACCCTTTGTCGCTTTGCTTCTGCCTGCATTATGTCTCTCTAATCTTTCACGGTAATCTTTGCTCTCCCCATAATAATGCATTCCGGTTTCAAGTGACTTTATGATATACACATAATGCATAACAGGTTATTCCTAAAACGAAAAAACCCCGACAATTCTACAATTACCGGGGTTTAATTTTTCTTCTTTTGTGAGCGTGCCTGGGCTCGAACCAGGGACCCCTCCGACTAAAAGTCGGAGTGCTCTACCACTGAGCAGTGAGTTATTATATAGTTAATTGCTTTCTCGGGATTTTTCATATTCTTTAATTTCCTTTCTAATTTGCAGGCTTCGGATTTATCCTCAACCCTGCAAACAACCCTGATCTTCCAAGGCCCCTTTCCTTTAGTAGCTTTGCTTCTGTCTGCATTATGTCTCTCCAATCTTTCCCGGTAATCTTTGCTCTCCCCATAATAATGCATTCCGGTTTTAAGTGACTTTATGACATAAACATAATGCATGGCAGGTTATTCCTCAAACGAAAAAACCCCGACAATTCTGCAATTACCGGGGTTTAATTTTCTTCTTTCGTGAGCGTGCCTGGGCTCGAACCAGGGACCCTCTGCTTAAAAGGCAGATGCTCTACCACTGAGCTACACGCCCAACAAAATCTTCTAAAAAGCTCAAAAGAACATTTCAAAAAATTTGAGCCCTAAATATACTTGCTTCGATAATTTAATTCAAGTTTTTGAAAAAATTATCTCAATTTTATATGTAATTCTTTCAATTGTTCTTCACTTACATCAGATGGAGAATTATCCATCAAGGATAATCCGCTCGAAGTTTTAGGAAATGCCATAACTTCGCGGATAGAATCTTTGCCGGCAAAGAGCATAACCATTCTATCAAATCCAAAAGCAATTCCGCCGTGCGGTGGGGCTCCGTATTTAAATGCGCCCATTAAAAATCCGAATTTCTCTTCGGCTTCTTCATCGGAAATACCCAAAGCTCTAAACATTTTTGATTGTATTTCGGAATTATGAATTCTAATACTTCCGCCGGCTATTTCATTTCCGTTCAATACTAAATCGTATGCTCTTGCTTTTACTTTTCCGGGATCTGTCTCCAGCAAATCAAAATCCTCTACCCTTGGTGAGGTAAACGGATGATGCATTGCATAGTAACGCTGTGTTTCATCATCCCATTCCAGCAATGGGAAATCGGTAACCCAAAGCAGTGCAGGTTCCGCATCTTCTTTAATTAAATCCAATCTGCGAGCCATTTCCAAACGTAAATTTCCCATGATGGAAAGAGCCTTTAATTTGGGACCCGAAATTATAAAGATCAAATCTCCGTTTTCTGCTTTTAATGTATTTATCAGATTTTCTTTTTCTTCATCGGTAAAGAACTTAGCTACCGGCGCTTCCAAACCGTCTTCTTTGACTCTCATCCATATCAATCCGCCAGCACCAAGTTTCTTAACAAAATCGGTAAGCACATCCAATTGATTACGGGTATAATCTCCGCATCCTTTTGCTACCATACCAGTAATAATACCGTTATTAGCGAGCACATCCTTAAAAACGCGAAATTCTGTATTGACAAAAACATCATTCAAGGTTGTCATTTCCAAATCAAACCGGAGATCAGGCTTATCACTTCCGTATTTTTCCATTGCTTCATCAAAAGTTAAGCGTGGAATCGGCAACGAAAGTTCTTTGTTCCAAACTGTTTGGAAGAGTTCCTTCATCAAACCTTCAACAATCTCAAATATATCTTCAACGTCAACAAACGACATCTCAACGTCAATTTGAGTAAATTCAGGTTGACGATCCGCTCTCAAATCTTCATCACGGAAACATTTAGTAATTTGGAAATATCTGTCATACCCCGAAACCATTAGCAACTGTTTATAAGTTTGCGGAGATTGGGGCAGGGCATAAAACTTTCCTTTATGTAATCTGGAAGGAACCAAAAAATCCCTTGCGCCTTCCGGTGTGCTTTTCATCAACATAGGGGTTTCTATTTCTACGAAATTATTTCTATCGAAATAATTTCTTGCAATCTGATATACCTTATGGCGCAGCAAAATATTTTGCTGCATTTCTGGACGGCGCAAATCTAAGTAACGATACTTTAAACGAATATCTTCGTGGACATCAATTCCATCCTTTATTTGAAAAGGTGGAGTATCGGATTCGTTTAAAATAACGAGTTTATCAACTTTAACATCAACCATTCCCGTCGGCAAATTGGGGTTTTCCGTATCCGCCGGACGTTGGCGAACTTCCCCTTCAATAGAAATAACATACTCGCTTCTCAATGATTTCGAAGCCTCATGAGCTTCCTCATTAAACGCAGGTTCAAATACAACCTGAGTTATTCCGTATCTATCTCGGAGATCAATAAAAATCACTCCTCCTAAATCTCTTCTCGTATCAACCCAACCGTTCAGCACTACTCGCTGTCCGATATGTTCTTCTCTAAGCTCACCGCAAGTGTGAGTTCTTCTATTAAATTTCATGGAAATAAACTCCGTTGAATAAAACTAAAAATTTTAAGCTCTAAAGATAGAAAATTGCCTTCAATAATTCTCTCTAAATTATTAATTTGTATTAAATTGTGTCTTCGAATTTATATTATATCAAAATCATGAAAATTACTGCAGACGAAAATATAATTTATGCCGAAGAAGCTTTCTCATCAATTGGGGATGTAAGCCTGCTGCACGGTAGAGAAATCACCAACGAAAAGCTGAAAGATACGGATGCGTTGATTGTCCGTTCAATCACCAAAGTAAACAAGCAACTCTTAGAGAACACAAACGTTAGGTTTATTGGTACCGCAACAATAGGTGATGATCACATTGATAAAAAATATCTGCAGGAAAAAGACATTTATTTCACAAACGCCAAAGGCTGCAATGCTCAAGCGGTAGCTGAATATGTTTTTTCTGCAATTGCACATCTCTGCATCAACAATAATATTTCGTTGAAAAATAAGTCATTAGGCATTATTGGCACAGGCAACATTGGCAGCCGGGTTGCAAAGATTGTAGAAAAACTCGGCTTGGAAGTAATTAAAAACGATCCCCCTTTGCAAAGAAAATCAAACAGCGATGAGTTTCGCTCATTTGAAGAAGCTTTGCAAGCGGATATAATTACATTTCATGTACCGCTAAATATCGGTGGGGAGGATAACACCTTTCACCTATTAAATGAATGCAATCTAAGTTTAATAAAACCGGGAACAATTTTAATTAATGCAAGCCGCGGTGCAGTAATTGATAATACCGCATTGAAAAAACATTTGCAGCGAGAGAAAAATATTTTTACCGTGCTTGACGTTTGGGAGAACGAACCCAATATCGATAAAGAATTACTTGGTCTGGTCGATATTGCAACACCTCACATTGCCGGATATTCTTACGAAGGCAAGGTTAACGGGACAGTAATGATGCACCAAGCATTGTGCAAATTTTATAATTCCAAAATAAATTGGCAGCCTCCGAATATCGAAGTTAAAAATAATTTAATTCACTTAACAAGCCGAACACTGGAAGAACAGCTGCACGAAATTTTCTCTTCTGTTTATCCGATTGCGGAAGATGACATCAAATTAAGGACTTTACTTAAACCGGATTCAAACGGGAATTTATTCGATAAACTTAGAAAGGAATATCCTTTAAGACGAGAATTGAAAAATTATAAATTCACCGGGGACTTGCTCAGAGAAATTGACAACATGATAAAAATAATTAACGACTAATTCCCCCGTCATCTAAAAATATTTTTCTCGAATATATTCCAAGCTTTGCTCAACCGATTTGGGTGTAACTCCTACCGAAAGCAATTTAGATATATCCATAGATACATCATATACTTTATATCGCAAATCAGTTTCGCTTAATTTTACAGGTTTAATCAATTTTTCATCCAATCCGAATACCTTGCAAGCCTTAAGTCCCAACTCATAACGAGAAAGTCGTTCCGGACCGCCAAAGTTAATGGTTTCACCCGAAATTTCTTTTTGAATTAATTCCGAAATCATTCTTGCCGCATCCGATAATTCTAACGGACTCCGGAATTGGTCAGTAAACAAACTCACACTTTCTCCACTTTTCAATTTTTCGATTACGTGAGTAAAATGATTTTTCGAATGATTTAAACCGAAACCGTACATCAACGCTGTTCTTAAAATCAAATAATTGTCAGTTACCCTTCTAACTTTTATCTCCCCCATCATTTTTGTTTCCGAATAAAGGGAAGCGGGAATAATCTTTGAATCTTCATTTAAATTAGAACCTCGGTAACCGGCGTAAACCAAATCGGTTGATGTATAAATTATCCTAGCGTTAATAGATTCCGCAACTGCTGCAAGTACTTCTGTTGCACTTACATTAACCTTGTAAGTATAATTCGGAGGGAGCTCATCTGCCATTGCGGGATTCGAAATTGCCGCATTATGAACAATAACATCAGGATAAAATTCCTTTACTATATTTTCCACCTCTTCCAAGTTGATTAAATCAATTTGCTTGGAATTATATTCCCTTGCATTCCCGGCATTTTTATGATAGAGAGTAAGAATTTCAAATTTCTTTGATAATTCAATGTTTAAATATTGTCCCAGCAAACCACCACCGGATGTAATAAGTACTTTTAAGGCAGACATATTTTCCCCAAAATTGTATTTCGTGATGCACCGGTAGCTCCGATTATATTTGTTGGATTACCGGCGAGAGTTTCATTTGCAAGAACCGCAAAGCAAATAGCTTCCTTTGCATCCCCGCTTAAACCGAATTCTTCAATTATCTTTACATCTACTCCTTCGAATTTTTCTTTAAATAATTTCAAAAGGAATAAATTTTTAGCGCCACCGCCGCTTATTATCAGTTCATCAATAGTACATTCTTTAGAAAGATATTTTTCGTAATTACGGTAAACACCATAAACCGTGAAATGAGATAATGTATTCAACCAATCCTCAGCTTTCACATCCGAGAACTCTTCGAACAGAGATTTGATAAATGATTCACCGTAATATTCCCGTCCGGTGGATTTAGGCGGTTCGGCTTCTATAAATTGATCTCGCACCAACAATGCATTGAATAAATTTTCATTGAACTTTCCACTTGAAGCTATTTCACCGTTCAGGTCAAGATTTTTATTTAAAAATATTTTTGCAGCCATATCGAGCAGCATATTTGCCGGACCGGTATCAAAAGCAATTACATCTTCCATTGATGAATTCTTTTTGAGCAATGTAATATTTGCAATACCACCTAAGTTCAATAATGCCCGGTTCACTTCGTTGGATCGAAATACGATAAAATCAAAATAAGGAACTAAAGGCGCCCCCTCTCCGCCAAGAGCAATATCACCGGTTCTGAAATCTCCCACCGTAACTATTCCCGTTAATTTTGCAAGAACCGCCGGATCACCGATTTGCAATGTCGATGCTGTTTTATACCCGGAATATATTTTTTTCTCGGGATGATGTTGAATTGTTTGCCCGTGAGAACCGATTAAATCCAATTTATTTAATTCAAAACCGGTTTGTTTGCATAACTCTTTAATTGAATCAAAATAGATTTGAGGAATAATAAAATTCAATTTGCAAATTTCTTCAACACTCGATGTCTCATTCACTGAATTACGTAAAATCAACTCCCGTATATCGGAAGGCATAGGATATTCTATAAATCCAATTAAATCTATTTCCGTTTCCGTTCCGCTATTCTTTAATTTTACCAGTACTGCATCCACTGCATCTACGGATGTACCGGACATTAAACCAACAACGTACTTTTCATTTTTGCTCGATATATCAATTAATTTTTTCATCATAAATGACAATTATTTACCTAATAGAATTTAACACTTCATACCCACAAATTGAAGTAATAAATGTTGGTACTGCAAAATTATGAAAGTTTAATCCCAAAGTTTTGCTTTAGTTATAATAATCTCTTTTCCACTTTATTTGTAAGTTAATTTTAATTCTACAAACTATTGACTATTTTTGTTTTCTCAAAATTAAGAAAGGTTGTTAGTGCTATTAATCGAAATTTTACCCGATAAATGTGATTTTTGCGGTTGCTGTGTAGGAGTTTGTCCAGAGGATGCAATCGAATTAAAGGAAGCGGAAATTAATATAATAGAAGAACGCTGCACTAACTGCGCCAAATGTGTTTGGTCATGTCCAATTGAAGTTATAAAATTTAACAAAGAGAAGGCAAAAGAAATTAGAAATGCAAAATAGATACGACATAATTGTAGTAGGCGCAGGTCCCGCAGGCAGTATTGCAGCACGATATGCCGCAGCTCAAGGAATATCAGTAATAATTTTAGAGAAGGATCGGGATGTCGGTTACCCTGTTCGATGCGGTGAAGCTGCAAGCAGACGCGGAATTGAAGAATTTATTGAGCCTGAAGATAGATGGATCGCCTCTAGAATCCGTAATTTTTCTATGATCTCTCCGGACGGAACTGAAGTAGTTTTACCTTTGGAAGAAGAAGGTTTCATTTTGGAGAGAAGAATTTTTGATTACGCCTTGGCAAAGTCGGCTGCCGATGAAGGCGCAGAAATTTTAACCCGTGCTTATGTAAACGGTCTAATTTTCGACGGCGATAAAGTTGACGGTGTAAAATATGAATATCAAGGAGAGCAAAAAGAATTACGTGCAGATATTGTAATCGCTGCCGATGGAGTTGAAAGCAGATTAGGACGCTGGGCGGGATTAAAAACTCATATCGATTTCAGAGATATGGAAAGCGCAGTTCAAATAACCGCTTCCGGAATAAACGGCATTCAAGATGATACTTGTTATTTCTATTTCGGAGAGGAATATGCTCCGCAAGGATATTTTTGGATATTCCCTAAAGGCAGCAATATTGCGAATATCGGTTTGGGCGTAGGAGGTGCTATAGGTAAAAAGAAAAGCGCCCTCCGGTTCTTAAATGATTTTATGGAGAAGAATTATCCAAAAGCCGCAATACTTACTCAAATTGCCGGAGGAGTTCCTTGCGTTACTACATTGGAAAAAATCACAGCTCCCGGTTTAATGCTGGTGGGCGATGCCGCGCGGCAGGTAAATCCGCTTTCAGGCGGTGGAATTGTTAGCGGAATGATTGGCGGGAAATTAGCAGGAGAAATTGCCGGTAAGGCAATCATCGATAAAAACTTGAATTTCATAACCGAATATGAAAAAGCGTGGAATGACAGATTAGGGAAGAGACATAAAATTTTCGATAGAATAAAAAACGGTATATATAATTTTAGCGATGAGAAATTCAACAGCATCGCCCGCTCATTCTCGAAAGTTCCGCTCGAAAAAAGATCGCTGGGCACTCTCTTCAAATCTGCTTTGTTAAATAATCCATCGCTATTAGTTGACGTTGCAAAAGTGTTTATGACAAAATGAAAACTATATTACTAAAGCTGTTAAAAAAATATGAATCATCTATAATTGATAATTGGATAAACAAACTTCTCTCTAATTACTCCGGCAGTTTTGGAGAAAAACAGATAATTGAATTCGTAAAAGATTCCGTTAAGAACATTATCACTCTAATTGAAGATTCCGATTTCCTTGTTTTAGACGAATACCTAATTACGAGTTACGGAACGTTCAGCAGGGCAAAATTAAATTTCTTCCAAATAAGCGATGTGTTCCATCAGGGACGCCATGCAATATTAAATGAGATTGAGAAGGAAAAGGAAATTAAATTCGACTTAGTAATAATAATGAATTTCGTCGATGAGATATTCGAACAAATTTTTGCCCGTTATGCCGTTCTTCATCAAAATTCCGAATTAAAGCAGTTGGAAGAGGATAAAGAAAAAATTTATCGTCAGTTTAAAGCTGATCATTACTACCTGCAGAATGTACTCTATTCTACCGATGCGGCAATAATGACGATAGACAAAGACGAAAAGATTCGAAATTGGAATAAAGGCGCACAAGAAATTTTTGGTTGGTCGGAAGAGGAAGTGCTCGGTAAACCTTCCTCTTTTTTAATGCCTAAAGAAAAAAAATATAGCGATGAACTTAAATACATCAAAGAACAGGTTGCCGATAAAGGATTCGTAAAAATTGAAGAAACCGAACGAATCGATAAATACGGCAAAAGAAAACCGGTTCAATTAAACGTAACTAAGCTGCCTTCACCCGACGGTGGGTATTTCGGAAGAACCGTTGTAATAAAAGATACCAGCGAAGTTAAACGCCTCGAACGGCAAGTATCGCAATCGGAAAAGCTTGCTGTTATTGGTCAGCTTGCCGCAGGTATTGCCCACGAAATAGGTAACCCGCTTACAGCAATTTCTTCTTTGGTACAAATTCTGAGAAGAAAGACGAGTGATTTAACAACCATTGAATATCTATCAAACATAAAAGAGAATATAGATAGAATATCTAAAATTGTTCGAGAGTTAGTAGATTTTTCAAGAACTCCTTCCTACGAAAAGGAATTTGTGCAAATAAACCATTTACTAAATACCGCTCTCGGTATCGTTAAATATGATAAACGAGTAAAAAATATTGAATTCAGCGCAGATTTATCCACCGAATTGCCGCAGATCAAGATTGTGCCCGATCAATTATTGCAAGTATTTATAAACATACTTATTAACGCCTTGGATGCAATGGAAGGAGAGGGTAAACTTACCGTTTGCTCCAAGTTGGAGAACGATAAAATTGTTGTCGAAATCACCGATACAGGATGCGGAATTCCGGAAGAGAATTTGAAAAAAATATTTGACCCATTTTATACTACAAAGGATGTTGGGAAAGGAACCGGACTCGGACTTTCAGTCAGTTATGGTATAATAAATAAATTTAAAGGTGAGATATCTGCGAAAAGCAAAGTAGGAGAAGGTTCTACTTTTATTGTTAAACTTCCAATTAATACTGAGGAATAGAATATGAAAGGTAAAATTTTAATAGCAGAAGATGAAAAGGCGATACGCGATTCTTTGAAAATGTTTTTAACTGATGAAGGTTTTGAAGTTGAAACAGCGGCAGACGGAAAAGACGCTCTCGAATTGATAAAAGAAAAAAATTTCGACCTTGTGATAACTGATATTAAAATGCCAAATGTTGATGGAATGTCATTAATCAAAAAGGGTTCGGAAATTTCACCCGATACTTTTTTCATCATCATAACTGCATACGCCTCAGTTAAAACTGCAATTGATGCACTCAGACATGGTGCATACGATTATTTAATTAAACCGCTTGAATTTGAAGACTTGCTGATTAGAATACAAAGACTGATGAACTTCAGAAAACTGGCTCTTGAGAACCGAACACTCAGAAGAAGAATCAGCACCGAAGTCGGTTTTCAGAGTATTATCGGTAAAAGTGAGCCGATGAAAAAGGTATTTAAAATTATTACTCAAGTCGCACCCACAAACTCCAACGTTTTGATAATGGGTAAAAGCGGTACCGGTAAAGAACTGGTGGCAAAAGCAATTCACAACAACAGTAAAAGAAAAGACAACATCTTTCTGCCTATCAACTGCGGTGCTATTTCTGAAAGTTTGATTGAAAGCGAATTATTCGGACATAAGAAAGGCGCATTTACCGGTGCGACTGAAGATAAACAAGGCTTGTTCAAAGTTGCCGACGGCGGAACGTTATTCCTCGACGAAATTGGTGATTTGCCTTTAAATATGCAGGTAAAACTTCTTCGTGCAATAGAAGAACGCAAATTCCTTCCCGTTGGCGGAACGGTACCAATAGAAACCGATGTGAGAATAATTGCTGCAACGAATCAAAATCTGGAAGAGAAAATAAAAAAAGGTGAATTCCGCGAAGATCTTTACTATAGGTTAAATGTTGTCGAAATAAAACTCCCTTCGTTAAACGAACGTAAAGACGACATCCCAATTTTGGTAAATCATTTTATTGAAAAATATTGCAACGAAATGGGCAAGAAAATTCTTACTGTCGATAATGAATCCATGAAAGCTCTAATTGGATACAATTGGAAAGGCGGCGTAAGAGAACTAGAAAATGTAATCGAAAGAGCTGTTATTTTTGCTTCCGGAGATATAATAACACTTGACGATCTATCCGAAAGCGTTAAAATGACTTCGAGTGGAAGCGTATATCCCGATTCGCTGAAAGAAGCCATTCGCGGATTCGAAAAAGAACATCTATTGCGGACCATTAAAAAATATAATTACAACAAGGAAGAAGCGGCTCGAGCTTTAGATATTGGGGTTTCGTCACTATATAGAAAAATGGAAGAACACGGAATTCCCACAAAGAGTCCTAATAAGCCGGAATAATTTGGCTTAATTTTTTATTCTATTTTTTGAGATATTTTTTCAAGTACTTGCCGGTATAAGATTTTTTGCATTTAACAATTTCTTCTGGTGTTCCGGCAAATATTATCTCTCCGCCGTTATCTCCGGCTTCGGGACCGAGATCGATTATATAATCAGCATTCTTAATGACATCGAGGTTATGCTCAATTATTACAATCGAATTGTTGTTTTCCAAAAGCATATTGAAACAATTCAATAGTTTATTGATATCGTCAAAATGCAATCCGGTTGTCGGTTCGTCAAAAATAAATAAATTCCGTTTATTCGGTTTATCCGCTAATAAATGGCGGGCAAGTTTTATTCTTTGAGCTTCTCCGCCGGAAAGAGTATTCGATGGCTGTCCCAATTTAATATAACCCAATCCGACATCACACAGAACTTTAATATATTTTTCAACTTTAGCATTACCTTTAAAGAACTCCAGTGCTTCGTCTGCCGTCATCTCCAGTACGTCAACAATATTTTTCCCCTTGTAGGAAATCTCACGCGTCTCTTTTTTGAATCGAGTACCTTTGCAATCTTCGCATTCGAGATATAAGTCGGCGAGAAACTGCATCTCAATTTTCACAAAACCTTCACCCTGACAAGTTTCACACCTACCGCCGGGCACATTGAAAGAGAAATATCCGGGTTTATATCCTCTCGCCCTGGCTTGTGGCGAATTGGCAAATAATTCACGAATATGTTCAAATCCTTTTACATAACTAATAGGATTGGAACGAGGTGATTTCCCAATCGGCGATTGGTCAACGATCTCAATTTCATCGATAAATTTAGAACCTTCAATAGATTCGTACTTACCTACACTACCGGGATTTTCACCTTTTAACTTCGCCAATCCGCGGTACAACACATCGTTAATAAGAGTGCTTTTTCCTGAACCGCTAACACCCGTTACCACAACAAATTTTTTCAGCGGAATATTTACATCAATATTTTTAAGATTGTTTTCACTTGCACCCTTTATTTTTATCACCGGTGTTTCTTCGGTTCTTCTTTTAGCAGGAAGCGGAATAGATTTTTTACCCGACAGATAATGCCCCGTAAGTGAATTTGGGTTTTTGCAGATTTCATCATACGTTCCTTGTGCAACCAACTTACCACCAAGTTCACCAGCATAGGGTCCCATATCAAAAATTAAATCGGCTTCTTCCATCATTTCGGAATCGTGTTCAACAACCAAAACAGTATTCCCAATGTCTCTCAATGATTTAAGAATGCCAATCAATCTGGTATTATCACGGGGATGCAATCCGATTGTCGGTTCATCTAAAACGTATAAAGTTCCAATTAGAGCCGAGCCAAGAGAGGTAGCCAAATTTATACGCTGTGTTTCACCGCCCGAAAGAGTGCTGCTTAGTCTATCCAAAGTTAAATATCCGAGCCCCACGTCATCCAAAAATTTGAGGCGTTTTTTAATTTCTTTTAGTACTCTTTCGCCTATTTTCAGTTCGTACTCGGAAAGAGTTAATTCATCAAAAAATTTATGAGCTTTATCTATCGACATTTGGACAATGTCGTGAATTGACTTATCACCTATTCTTACTTGAAGAGCTTCGCGTCTTAATCTGCTTCCTTTACAAGCGTGACATTTTGTATATCCGCGATATTTACTGAGCAAAATTCGAATGTGCATTTTATATGTCTTTTGCTCAAGTTTCTCGAAGAAACCTTTTATACCGGGGAACTTGCCGAATCCCTTAAGTATCAAATCCTTTTGTTCATCGGATAAATCTTTATAAGGTATGTCGAGGGGAATTTTTTTCTCTTTTGCGCTCAGAACCAATTCCCTCAAATATTTACTGTACTTTGCAGTACGCCAAGGCGCAATAGCCCCTTCACTCAAACTCAAATTCGGATTTGGAATTACTAAGTCCATATCGTATCCCATAGTCTTACCAAATCCCTGACAAACGGGACATGCACCAAAAGGATTATTAAAAGAGAAAAATCTGGGTTCAGGTTCTTCGTATCTTATTCCGCAGCATTCAAAAAATTGGTTAAAACTATAAATCTTATTAGTTTCGGCATTTATAAGTGCAAGCCTGCTTTCCCCTTCTTTAAATGTTACTTCTATTGAATCGGCATAATTCTCTTGAACTTTCCCCTTCTTGGTTTTCATTCTTTCAATGAGCACATAAATATCATTTTTCTTTCTCGGGCGAACTTCATCGCTATTTAAATCGTATAATTTCCCTTTGTAGATTATCCTGAAAAAGCCTTGTTTTTTTAAGAAATTAAGCTCTTCTTCAATAGAACGACTCTCATGATGATGCATAGGGAAAGTAAGATAAAACTTGGAACCATCAGGAAAGGATTCTAAAAATTCCGATACAGTTGCAACTGTATCTTTTTTAACCTCTTTACCGCAGTTAAAACAGATCGTTTTTCCTACACGAGCAAATAGTAATCTTAGGAAATCATAAATTTCAGTACTTGTACCTACCGTGGAACGCGGATTTCTTCCGCCTGTTTTCTGTTCAATTGCAACCGCAGGAGATATTCCGAAAATAAAATCAACCGCAGGCTTACTCATTCTCTCTAAAAATTGACGGGCATAAGAAGAAAGGCTTTCCACATAGCGCCTTTGCCCTTCGGCGTATATCGTATCGAATACGAGAGAAGATTTACCGGAACCGGAAACTCCGGTAAAAACGACTAAATTATTTCGCGGAATTTCAAGGTCAACGCTTTTTAAATTATGCTCGCGCGCACCTTTTACAATTATTTTATCTTTATCGTAGTTTTTTTCTGTCATTTAAATTTTTATAAATTAAACTTCTAAAATAGTAAAATTGAGTCTGTCTTGTTATATTTTTCTATTTATTAATTATCACTGAAAAACATTGCGCTTATCTGTATCCCAAAGCACAATCGCTTTACCTTTAGAA
>CAZNJB010000034.1:0-33776 GCA_964573255.1 uncultured Melioribacteraceae bacterium | reverse complement strand
AATATATACAGAATTATTAAAGAATTATTTAATTATTTTTTTATTCCGAAAGGAGTGAATGCTTCGGCTTGTTCTTTTACTTTTTCGAAAAGATCCAAATTCTTTTGAGGGCGAGGTTGGAGTTTGTGGTACAAATGATATTGAACGGCAATATTGTTCAGGGACTTAATTTCGATATTTTTCAGCTCCAATCTGAATTGAACATCGCTATCTTCCCCGACAGAAGGGGCTTCGTATCTTTCATCGAAACCATTAATTGAGAGCATTGTTTTTTTATGAAGAGAAAAATTACAGCCCAACAATCCCCTTTTTTTTCGATTGAACCGATTTCTCAAATAATTATTCTTCAAATAAATTCCCTTTTCAACATCGAACGACTTGCCGAATAAACCGTCTGACATCAAACGGAATAAATTCTTCTCTAACCATCCCAATTTTACCTTCTCGGGAGTGAGTAAGTCTGTAATTTTCTTAGAAAGATTTACGCGTCTTCCCGTTAAGCATACATCTGTTTGGGAATATTTAATGTGTTCTTCAATAAATTTTGAATGGGGAATGCAGTCGCCATCGATAAAAATGAGATATTCCGACATAGCAGATTCGACTGCCTTATTCAAAATTCTATTTTTACGAAAACCTTTGTCTTCCTGCCAAATATGTAGTGAACTGAATTCAAGTCGATTCAGCATAGTTTCAATTTTTGAAACAACATTGGGTGAGCTTCCGTCATCGGCAATTATAATTTCGAAATCTTTTTCCGATTGACGTTCCAGCCCTGCAAATACAAGCTCGAGATAATCGATATTGTTGTAAAATGAGATGATGAGAGATGCTTTAGACATATCGAAAAAGCCCCGCTGAAACGGGGCTTTAATAAAATTAGTTAGCAATTACTTTCGTCACTTTTTCAGCAGCATCTTTTAATGTTTTTGCTACTTCAAATTTAAGCCCGCTCTTTTCGAGCAGTTCTGCTGCTTCAACGGCATTAGTACCATCGAGGCGTACAATGATCGGAATAGTAACCTTAACCTCTTTAACGGCATCTATAACGCCTTGTGCAACTCTGTCGCAGCGTACAATACCGCCGAAAATATTTATTAATATTGCCTTAACATTCGGATCGGAAAGAATAATTTTGAAACCGTTAGCAACAGTTTCTTTATTAGCACCACCACCTACATCGAGGAAGTTGGCAGGATCTCCGCCGGCTAATTTAATGATATCCATAGTAGCCATTGCCAAACCCGCTCCGTTTACCATACAGCCAACGTTTCCATCCAACTTAATATAGTTCAAATTATACTTTGAAGCCTCTATTTCGAGAGGATCTTCTTCTGCAAGATCGCGGAATTTAGCAATTTCAGGATGGCGGTATAAAGCGTTATCGTCAAAATTCATCTTAGCATCGAGTGCAATTATATGGTCGTCGTCCGAAATTACGAGTGGATTTATTTCTACCAAAGATGCATCTGTCTCTTCGTATGCTTTATATAATTTCATTATGAATTTAACAAAATCTTTAAAAGCAGTTCCGCTTAAACCCAAACCGAATGCGAGCTCGCGTGCTTGAAATGCCTGCAAACCGGTTCCCGGTTCAACCCAAACTTTAATAATTTTTTCGGGAGTTTCTGCGGCAACCTTTTCAATTTCCACACCACCTTCGGTAGAAGCCATAATTACATTCTTAGAAACCGATCTATCCAGAAGTATTCCCAAATACAATTCTTTCTTGTAATCTAAACCTTCGGTAATAAACAACGTTTTTACTTTTTTACCTTCCGGACCGGTTTGATGAGTAACTAAAATATTGCCGAGCATTTTTTCAGCGTATTCTTTAGCTTTCTTTTCGGAAGTAGTAAATTTCACTCCCCCTTCCAATATAAGCTTACTTCTATCCTTCGGATCATATAACTTGCCTTTGCCTCTTCCGCCGGCATGGATTTGGGATTTAACCACAAATTGATTAATTCCCATTTTCTTTAACTTTTTGATTGCATTGTCGAATTGAGACATTCTTTTAATAGCTACACCGTCTTGAACGGGAACACCATAAGTCTTTAATAAGCTTTTTGCCTGAAATTCATGAATTTTCATTTTACTTCCTAAAATTATTTTTTATCAAGTAAGGCAAATTTATTAAGAAATTATTTTTTATTGAAATTATATTTTTTATCTAACAATTTTACTTCTATTCAATATAGCAGGATTTAGCTGCAGAACCATATTGAATATAATTTTGAGGGTATATATTACGTCTATGTTTTTATTTTTCTCTCGAACAAACACTTGAAAATAATTTTTTACGAACTATTATTTGAACAATTTAATTTCGAACCTTATTTTTATCATTCCATTTCTGAATGGAAAATTACGTTTAATTTAGTAAATTAGGATATAACAATTAATTGGTTTGAATGAGCCGAATAAAGACAGAAATTCATAAATTACGAGAACTTGCAAAAGACGATAGCGCTTTTGAGGAATTGAAATCTCTATTTTTCCGGAAGAGAATGGAGGGGTTAATATCCTTTGTTCGAAACACTCTAGGTCCTTCGAAATTATTTTTTTTTGAATTACAGATCATTTTGGATGATTTACAAACAAACACCTATTATTCAGAAAATGTAAAAGATATTATCGGCATACCTCACACCGAATTAGAAAATAATAACAAATTATTAAATTCTCTCATTTACGATGACGACATAATTAAAGTAAAAAAAATAACTGCCGAAATAAAAAACACTCTGCAAAACAACAATTACGAAGTAACATTCAGAATTAATAACAAAAAAGATGAAACTGTTTGGTTGCGTAAAAACGTTTACGTTTATGTAGACGAATCCGAAAAGACAATCTTCTCGATATACACTAATATTACAAATTTCATTGAACGCGAAGAAGCGTTGATGAGATTGAAGGAAACATATCGTTCTAAAAATGCGGCTAAAGATAAATTCATTTCGATAGTTTCACACGATTTACGAGCACCGTTTACTTCATTGCTCGGTTTTTCTGAAATTTTATTGAAAGAAAATAACATTTCATCTGACGAGGCTCGGGAATATCTCGAATATATTTACGATGCCGCTAAAACAGAATTACAATTAATCAACGACTTGCTGGACTGGTCGAGATTGCAGACCGGTAAAATAACTTTAAATATCAGAAGAATTAGACTGAGTGACGTAATAAATAATGCCACATCTATTTTAACAGGTAATGCAATAAGAAAGAACGTCACCGTCAAAATTGATGTTAGTAACGACATCTATGTATTAGCCGATGACAGATTGCTGGGACAAGCGATAAAAAATTTACTGAGCAATGCAATAAAATTCACTCCCCCCGGCAAAAGTATTCACATCACCGCAGGGAAATTTAACGAGGGAATAATTGAAGTTATATTACGCGATGAAGGTATAGGAATACCTGAAAAGCATCAAGATAAAATATTTAAAATAGACGAAAAATTTTCTTTGGAAGGAACTGAAGGAGAAAAGGGCAGCGGACTCGGATTAACGTTAGTTAAAGAAATTATCGATAAACATAAAGGGAATATTTGGTTCTATTCTAAAGAAAACGAAGGAACCGAATTTCATTTCACTCTACCCGAAGCTCATACGACCATCATTGTTGTAGATGATGATATGTCCAACAGAAAATTACTCGTTCAAATATTAAAAGACAGCATCGGCAATTGTGATATAATAGAAGCAGCTAACGGTTATGAAGCCCTCACAAAAATGGAGAAGGAAACCCCCTCCCTTATTGTAACCGATCACGAAATGCCGCTTATGAATGGATTCCAATTAGTTGAAGCTGCAAAAAAGAAAATCTCCTCCAATCACTTACCCGTGATAATTGTCTCGGGAAAATTAAATAAAGAACTCAGAAGGAAATACCATGAAATCGGCGTAGAAAAAATCGTTGAAAAACCAATCCTCCCGGAAGAATTCGGCAAAACCGTAAAACAACTGTTAGGCTAATTCCTATACTGATTTCATTAGTAAAAAATGTATAGGAGGAACTATGCAAACCTTTATTCTTTTCACAAAACTATCACCGGAAAATATTCGCGATATGAAGAACCGCTCGGAATTGGGCAGACAATGGCTGGATCAAGTAAAAAAGAAATGTCCTGAAGTAAAATTTCTCAGCCATTATGTTTTATTGGGGAAATATGATTTTATGGATATTTACGAAGCTCCCAATGAAGAAACTGCTGCAAAAGTATCTATGATTAGTTTGGCTAACGGAGCCTTTCAAGCGGAAAGTTTATCGGCAATTCCCTATAAAAGATTTGCCGAGTTAACTAAGGAAATCTAACTTAATATTGAATTGAAATGCTTCTCTTCTTCTTCAAATTTTAGAAACGGATATTTTTTTTTGAGCTGCGAAATATACTTAAGCTGAGATTCGGCAAATTTTTTGGATTTTTTCGATTCCGGATTTATTAGCCGATGATTCATCGCCGCAGCAAGTTTTTCCATATCCGCTGCAAATTCCTTTGCTGCAGAAGCAAAATATTTTAAGCTAAATTTATCCCAAATATAATTTAGTGCTTCTTCCGAAGGGTGCGTTAAATCGGAAGCGTAAAACCGGTAATCTCTTAAGTCATCCAACAGGATTTCGTAAGAAGGGAAATATTCAACGAATGGATATCTCTTTGCAATCTCATCAACCGCCAAAAGAAGCGAAGCCTTACTAAGTTGATTCTGGTGCAACCCGTCGCGTAAATGTCTTATGGGGCTTACGGTCATTATAATCTTCGCATCCGCAGAAATATCTTTTATCACTGCTACAATTTTATCAATGTATTGAATGTTCTCTTCCAACGAAAGCATTTTTCTTGTAAATTTTTGCGGATGTATTTTATGGCAGTTGGATACTATCATCTTAGTGGAATTAAATTCATAAACATATGAAGTACCGAATGTTAAAATGAATAAATTCACATCCTTTAATGCGACATAAACATCATTGGTTACTCGGTTAATTTTTGTTAGAACCTTTTCAGGATCTTCGCCGGAAAATTCCGAGTTATGATAAAAACTATGCCATTCACCATTTTCAAAAATTAAATCATCTATTGTTAATTCTTTATTTTCTTTAAGAATAGCGAATTGATTATAAACCGATGCAGCATTGTAGAGTACTCCAAACGGGTTTCCGAATGCGGAAAATTTTAAGCGCTCCAGTTTAGCAAGTATATTGTCTGCAAAACAAGAACCATTTAAAAATATTTTTGTGCTCGGTGAAATAATTGGATTATTTTCACCGATATTTATTTCCGTACGGAATTTCATTATCTCTTCCTTTTAAAAGAAACAGTAAAAGTACTTCCTTTTCCTTTTTGACTTTCAACCGATATTTCAGCATTGTTTAATTTACAATATTCTTTCGTAAGAGCAAGTCCTAATCCATTCCCATCGAATTTTCTTGTATACCCCTCTTCTTCCTGAGAAAATAAATCAAACAATCTGGGGAGATATTCTTTCTTTATTCCAATACCGGTATCAATTACCTTTACTTTAAGAATATCATCACCTTCATCCTCAATCACAATATCAATATGACCTTCATTTGTATATTTTACTGCATTGTCAATTAAATTCCGGAAAATTTGTGAAACTGAATACTCATCAATATAGATTATAGTATTGCTTGAATTATTGATAAAATTGACATCCAAACCTTTTTGCAAGGCAGCGGCTTTTTCCTCTTCATAGATAATATTCAACAGTTTAATAATATCTACATTTTCCGGACGATAATCATAAATTCCTTTCTGTAATTCCGAAACATTTAAAATCAAGTCTACTGTTCGAATAATTCTTTTACCTGCATTTTTAATGGCTTCGAAGCCGTACAGAAATTCAGGTGAATAGTCCCCCTCCAATTCGGAACGGATATAATCGCTAAAACTTAACATAACATTAATCGGCGTTCTAATTTCGTGAGAAATCTGAGCAAGGAATTCAGACTTCAATTTGTCTGTTCTTTCCACTAATTTCATCGCCTTTTTTAAATTTCTTTTAATTTGTTCTTTGGCCGTAATATCCCTCATCAATACGCCAAGCATTATGCCATCGGGAGAATCAATCTTAAAACTCGAGGTTTGTACTATTTTTTCTTCATTATTCTTAGTAAATATTGGAAATTCTTTTAATTCGAAATAATTTGGAGGGAAATCACCCTTTAAAACATTCAAATAATTTTCGCGCATTTTTCTTCTTAAATTTTCGGTTCGTCTGGAAGGCAGGATAACCTCAAAGTTTAAATCCCAAATATACCTGCCAATCGCCTCTTCTGCGGGAATCCCGCTAATATATTCTTCCGATTTATTCCACTCCAAGATTCTACCGTCATTACCAATAAGTATAATACCATCACTCGATTGCTCTGTTATTTGCCTGAATTTTTGTTCATTCTCAATAATTCTAAGTTCATCTTTTTTGCGTTGACTAATATCTTGTAAAATGCCTAAAGAACCGATCACCTTACCATCTTCATCTTTAATCGAAATAGAACTATCACTCAGCCATTTTATTTCACCGTTTTTCAATTTGATTTTATAGTCAGCATGATACGAGTCAATAATTCCTCTTCTAAAAGCATTACTCACTTCTTCAAGAGAGGTAAATTTATTTTCTGATTTCAATTCTATCTCTTGAATCAAACTTCGCATTTTTTCAAAAGTTAAATCTTTAGCTGGAATACCAACTAATGTTTCGATATTCTCACCAAGATAGTCATATTTATTATCTATGTAATTAATTCGATATGGTACACCGGGAATATTTTCTATTGCAGAACGATAAATTTGCTGAGTTTCACGGATAACCCGTTCAGCTTTCAGTCGCTCGGATATATCTCTAATATAAACTTGAACTGCATTTTTCCCTTTATAATTAAACTTTGTCGATGCAATTTCTCCTTCGAAACTTGTTCCGTCCAATCTCAAAAATTTTTCAACAATAAAAGGGGTTGACTCAGCTCCTTCATATAGAGCTTTTATTCTAGATAATGCTTTTTCCCTCGAATCTGGGTGAACAAAGTCTAATACAGATTTACCAATTATATCATTAAAAGATTTAGCCCTAAATTTTCTTAAACCTGCACTATTTATATAAATAATTTTACCATCATAATGCATCCCAATTATTTCAGGCGAAAGTTCTATAAGTTGTTTGTATTTTTCTTCGCTTTCGGCTAATTCCTGAGTACGTTCAAGAACCATTCGTTCCAGTTCTTTATTTAACTTTTTTAATTCCTCCTCTCTTCTGATCCGTTCAGTAATTTCGGTAAGAAATAAAGTTAGTCCAATAATTTCCCCGTTTTCTAATCTTATCGGTACATAATGATTTTCGTAATGTGCTCTCTTTAACTCATCATCGCCATAAGCTTCATTTATCACAAAACTTTCACCGGAAAGTGCTCGATCAAAATTTTTTTTAGCTTTTTCTCTGTCTTCGGGGTTCTTGATATAACTCAGCATAGATTTGCCAATTTCAATCTCTACACCCCAAATTTCTTTCATTACATTTTTATGAATTTCATTAAATGCCAAATATCTATATTCTGTATCAAGAGCAAAAATTACAACATCACTAAAACTATTGATTAGTGTCTCAAGAATCGCCTGAGATTGTCGAGCAAATGCCATTTTATCCCCCAGTCAATTAACAGCTTCTTTTAACGAAAAATAAAATTTACTCCCTTTCCCTAGTTCACTTTCGACCCAAATTTCTCCCCCGTTTTTCTCTATCATCTCTTTGCAGAGAATAAGTCCCAAACCGGTTCCTTTTTCATCGGCAGTGCCTAAGGACGTATGATGAGCATCAAACTTAAACATTTTGTCCAAATGCTCTTCAGATATTCCCACTCCGTTATCTTCCACACAAGTGATAATTTTGTCATTTTCTTTATGTACAGTTATTGATATTTTCCCATTTTCGTGGGTGAATTTTATTGCATTTGAAATCAAATTTCTCAGTACAGTTTTGATCATATTTTCATCTGCAAAAACTACAGAATTTTTTTCACCTGCAAAACTGATTTCAATTTTTTTCTTTTCCGCCATAGGTTTAAGCGCATTGATACTACTCAAGATGATCATATATAAATTGAAATTAGTTGGAACTATTTCCATCCTTCCGGTTTGTAAACGCGCCCAATCTAATAAATCGAGAAGTAATTGATAAATATTTTTTGTTATTTCAGAAATTGATTCTGTAAAAGTCTTTATCTCATCTTTACTTAATTCATCAAAATCTTCTCTAAATATTTGAGTATATCCCAATAGTGCTGAAAAAGGACTTTTCAGATCGTGTGCAATTATTGAGAAAAATTTATCTTTGGAAATATTTGCCTGCTTTAATTCTTCGTTTAGAGACTCCAATTGATTCTTCTGGGTTTCCAATTGCTCCAAATACAATTTTATGCGTCTCTCTCTTTCTACTTTCTGCGAAACATCTTGCTTAACCGCAATAAAATTTATTATCTGTCCATTTTCGTCTTTTACGGGAGTTATAGTCATTTCTTCATCATATAATTCCCCATTTTTCTTTTTATTTACCATCCGTCCGCTCCAAATATTGCCGCTTTTAATTGTATTCCATAGATCCTGATAAAATTCTTCATTGTGTTTTCCGGATTTCAGTATGTTTGTACTTTTACCAATTATATCACTTTGCGTATACCCAGTCAATTGAGTAAATGCTGAATTAGCATAAATAATTGTTCCCTGTATGTTAGTAATTATTATAGCATTGGCAGCGGCATCGATTGCTGAATTTCTTAACAATAATTGATATTCCTTTTGTTTTCTCTTGGATATATCCGAGATTGATGCTACAAATATTGGCTCATTTCCCAATTTAAATTTATTTACCGATAATTCAATGGGAAAAACATCCCCGTTTTTTCTTTTTGCTATAAACTCGATTCTTGCTTTCCCGAGTAGTTGCTTCTCTTTTTTTTCTAAGTTTTCAATAGTACACTTTTGATAATCTAAGTGGTAAGGGGCACCGATTAATATATCAATATTTTTACCAATGACTTCATCGGGTGAATACCCAAAAATCTCTGAAGCCATATTATTAAAAGACCTTATTATTCCTCTTTTATCAGTTGTTATTACCCCAACTAAAACACTTTGAAAAAGAGTAACAAGTTCTTTTCTTTCATCAGCTAAATTGAACTGGTAAGACAATCTCTTTAAAATATTCCCAATCACATCAGTAAATAAGGAGGTAAAGGCATCAAATCTTGCAATTGAAGCATCCTGTTCCTTCAATACAATAAACAGAAATCCAAAAATTCTACCATTAATATTTATTGGAACGATTTTGATTTTTTTATATTTATGCTCAAATATCTCTTTTACTTTATTCTCGAAGTTATGATCTAATATTATTTTTTTTAAATTATTAAATTCTTCATCTTCCAAACCCGCATTATAGTCACTAATATACCTCTCTTCTCTATCGTAAATTATTAATGCCACTCTATCTACACAAGAAGTTAATTTCGATTTGAGAAAAATATTGATTGAATATTTCGCCAATTCTTTTAAATCGATATCTTCAACGGAAAGTTTAAGAAGAGAATTAATAACATCTTGAATTTCCAGATTTTCCTGTAAATTTTTGGTTTTTCGTTCAACTTCTTTTTCTAAGTTATCTCGATGATCAGATATTTTTCTATTTGCTTCATCTAATTTTTTAAATGCTTTCTCTCTTTCTTGTAAATTCTGTATCATCGGCTTAAATATGAAAAAAAACAAAGCTGGACTCAGAAGCAAAACTAAAAGAATGGGATCTAATAGGTATTCGGGCAGTTTAATAAATTGATAAATAAAATCTATTACAACCATTATTAAAGATTCTGCAAGAAAAATTACCGCAACTAATGTAATAATTAAGCCAAAAGGGGATTTAATACGTCTCATATCATTTGTAAGTCCGCCCATTTATAGGGGCTTTTTATGGTTAATTTAATTATTATTTTAAATATATTCAATATTCTTAAAATTTAACTTAAAATAGAAAAGTTTTATCTATATTCGAACATATGAAAAAATTGTTTAGAACTTTATCAAAAAATAAAAATTATTGAATTCAGTATAGATAAAAAGGAGTTAAAATGAAGAGAAAAGCGCTATTCCTTTTATTACTATTTTTATTCTCTGGTACTGTCACCCCTCAAAAGAAAAAATTAACTATCAATGATGTACTTTCATTTAGGGGGAGTCCGCTTTTTAATCAATTGCCTAGAATTTTAGGCTGGTATGATGCCGATCATTATTTAATTTCTCAAGACGGAAATCCTTATAAAGTTAACGCACAAACAGAAGAAAAAGAAATGCTATTCGATTATTCTGTTTGGAATAAACAACTTCCAACAGGATTTGATTTGAATCGAGCAATTGAACATAACGACAATTTCAATATTTTTCTCTTACGCAAGGATAATGATTTATATTACTTTTCGACTGTAGATGAAGAATTAATTCGTCTAACAAATGACAGCTTGAAAGAAAATAATCCGGTTCTAAGCAAAAACGGAAAATTTGTTGTCTACACAAAAGAACATAATTTATATGTATATGATATAGAAAACGAAACTGAAAGACAGATTACGTTTGACGGAAACGAGCTAATCTATAACGGATGGGCTTCTTGGGTTTATTACGAAGAAATTCTTGGACGTTCTTCTCATTACCGCGCATTTTGGATTTCACCGGATTCAAAAAACATTGCCTTCCTTCGTTTCGACGATTCACCGGTACCCGAATTTCCAATTTTCCACGCAAAGGGTCAGCACGGTGAATTGGAAAGAACCCGCTACCCCAAGGCCGGTGACCCGGACCCTCTAGTGAAGTTAGGAATTGCTAATATAAAGACAGGCAAGATAACTTGGGCTAAATTTAATTATGACATAGACCAATATATCGCTTGGCCGTTTTGGAACCCGGAAGGTAACTTGTTAACCGTTCAATGGATGAACAGAAAGCAAGATACATTAAAAATTTTCGGCGTCAATCCTGAAAACGGTTCTATTACAAAAATCTACGAAGAACATCAAAATTCATGGGTAGAATGGTTTGAAGATCTGAAAATACTAAAAAATAATAATGGAATGATCATCCGTTCCAACAAATCCGGTTGGGCGCATTTATATCATTACGATATGAACGGCAATTTGATTAAGCAATTAACTAACGGAAAGTGGGAAGTTAAATCCATTAAATTAGTGGACGAAATAAACAACACTATTTACTTCGAAGGTTGGGATGATGAGTCAACAGAGAACCATCTTTTTAAAGTAGGTATAAATGATAATGAGCTTATTAAATTAACAAATGAACCCGGAACACATTCTTGTAACGTTTCGCCAGAAGGAAAATATTTTTATGATCTTTTTAGTAATATAAACACACCTGTAAAATTGGATTTATTTTCGACCGGAGGGAAACATATAAGATCTTTAGGTAACTCAAAGTCAGATGCCTTCGATGATTATGACTTAGGCGAGGTTGAACTATTCAGAATCAGTACGGAAGACGGATTTCAACTGCCGGTTAAATGGTTCTTACCCCCGGAATTCGACGAAAGTAAAAAGTACCCTGTATTAATTTCGATTTACGGTGGACCGAATGCAGGTACAGTACATAATGCTTTCCCCTACTGGATGAAGTCATACTTTTTGGCACAAGAAGGAATTATTGTTGCACAAGTCGATCATCGCGGCAGCGGGCATTTCGGCAAAGCTGGTGTTTCCCTTATGCACAGGAATCTTGGCAAATGGGAAATGAATGATTACATAACTTTCGTTAAATGGCTGGAGAATAAACCATTTGTAGATACAAATAAAATAGCAATAACAGGAGGAAGTTACGGCGGCTATGTAACTTGTATGGCAATGACTTATGGCTCGGATTATTTTGATTATGGTTTGGCACAATACTCAGTAACTGATTGGCTTCTCTACGATAATGTTTATACCGAACGTTATATGGATATGCCTAAGGAAAATCCGGAAGGATATAAAAACGGTTCCGTATTAACTTGGGCTGATAAGTACAAAGGTGGATTATTGATTACTCACGGGACTATCGATGATAATGTTCATATGCAAAACACTATTCAATTTATCGATAAACTTGAAAGAATGAATAAAGATTTCGAAATTATGATTTATCCGGGTGAACGTCATGGAATACGTTCTAAATTTATGCACTCAATGAAATTAGCTATGAAATTCTTTTTTAAGAATTTACTCGGTAAAGAATTTAAAATGTAACATTATATAATTATTAAAATACCCCGCAGCCCAAGCGGGGTATTTTTTTACTCTTATGTGATTTCCACTTAGTGTGATAGACTTAACACCTCTCCTCATACTTGCCGTATATCACAACATTCGCAAAGCATATTGCTATATTTCTTATCAAAAACAAAAAAAGGAGGCAAAAATGAAAAATTTAATTCGATATTTTTTCCTTCCCCTTCTTGCACTGAATTTTACTTATTCACAAACAGCTTCGGATTTCTTTCCAGCCAATACCGGAACTGTCTGGTATTCATTAGGAACACCGCTCGATTCTCTTAACAATCCAATTGACTCATTAAAATTTTTCAGGGCTGATTCATTTGCCGTTCAAACAATCTATCAAGGCGAAAACAGCAATCTCATTTTATCCTCTTATTCAGGAGTAGACTATATTTATTTCAGTCCTTACTTCGATTCTACTTTCATCAAACTCGATGGAAGTAAAGCTTATGAATATTTAGCATTTAATGAAATGATTGATTCTGTCATAGCTTTTATATTCGATTCATCATTCATTTCACAACTTACTACATTGGATGGCTGGTATCCTTTCATTGATTTTGCTGCAACAACTAATCAACAGGTTGAACTCTTCTCTCAGGATTTTTCCGTTAACTTGGATACACTAAACATTAATTTAAGGGTAAAAGGATTAACGGAAAGACTGCCGGATGAATCAATTGAAGTTCCAGCAGGAGTATTTAATACTAAAAAGTTCAACAATAAAATTTCATTTTTCTTTTTACTGCAAATTCTTCCGCCCCCTTTGCCACCGCAGGAATTTCCATTTTTCACAATGGAAAGAACTATATGGATAGCTGAAAACAATTGGATTGTAAAAGAATTTTATCCTGCAACTGCTTATGATTTCAGCCAAATCGGAGGACAAGTTATTAATACCCCCGGATTTATGTTTGAAAGGACGGATAATCCTCTGCAAGTTGGTGTGGATGATAATTCCATTGCACTCTCTGAATTTTCATTGCAACAAAATTACCCAAATCCATTTAACCCGAGCACTATTATAAATTTCGAAATCCCTAAATCTTCATTTGTTAAATTACGGGTTTATAACAGTCTCGGTCAATTAGTAACAACTTTGGTGAACGAAACAAAAGCCAAAGGCAAATATAGTGTTGAGTTTAACGGAGCTAATCTACCCAGCGGTGTTTATATATACAGAATTGAAACCGACAACTTTTCTGCCAGCCGTAAGATGATACTAATGAAATAAAATCTGATAAACTTCGCGCAGTCTCAATAAATTTAATTTGATAAAAATTTCACTTCACCGGGCGGCTGCCCGGTTTTTTATTTTATTTGTATCGTACAAATAATTTTAAAATATTATTAACAATTATGTTTTTAGATTTTTTCACTATTTCCTTGTTACAAAAGAAATCTCAATATTATAAACATACTATATTTGACTTTCTCAAAATGCCTGAGTAACTTCTTATCAGTTCATTTCAATAAAGTAATTATGAAAATAAGAGAGATAAAATTAGAAAAGATTCACGATTATCTTTGGGAGATACCCAAATATGGCGGTATGCAAGTGCCCGGAAGAATTTATGCTTCAGAGGAAATGTTGGAAGGGCATCTAAAAAACGATGAGGCGCTACAACAGGTTATCAACGTTGCCCATCTGCCGGGTATTCAAAAATATAGCCTTGCTATGCCCGATATTCATTGGGGATACGGTTTCCCAATAGGAGGAATTGCCGCAACCGATATTAATGACGGCGTAATTTCCCCGGGTGGGGTTGGCTACGATATAAATTGCGGAGTTAGAATTGCGCGAACTTCCCTTGACGAAAAGACCGTCAAAAAGAGAATTCCCAAATTGATCGAAGAATTATTTAGGACCGTCCCAACCGGTGTGGGTGCTTCTGGAGCAATAAAAAAATTGTCGCCAAAAGATTTATCTCAAATTATGATTAAAGGCTCTGAATGGGCAATAGAGCATGGACTCGGGAGTAGCGAAGATATTCAATTTACCGAAGAGCAGGGATGTTTGAAAGGAGCCGACCCTGCATCAGTTAGTCAAAGAGCCGTAGAGAGAGGACTCGATCAAGCCGGCACTCTAGGTTCCGGCAATCATTTCCTTGAACTCGATATTGTGGATGAAATTTATGAATATGTTACAGCTGAAACTTTTGGACTTTTCCCCGGTCAATTGTTAGTAATGATTCATACCGGATCGAGAGGATTCGGATATCAAATTTGCGATGATTATTTGAAAATTCTCGTAAAAGCGGAAAAACGATTCAAGTATGATTTACCGGATAAACAATTAGCCTGTGCACCTCTTAACTCCGAAGAATGCATAAACTACTTTTCCGCAATGAAATGCGCTGCAAATTTCGCATGGAACAACCGTCAAGTGATTATGTCGCTTGCGAATAAAGCAATCAAAAAGGTTTTTTCTATTTCCGATCAAGAACTGGAATTTAGATTAGTTTATGATGTTTGCCATAACATAGCTAAAACAGAAGAGCATGAAATAGATGGAGTAATTAAAAAAGTTTGCGTTCACAGAAAGGGAGCCACTCGCGCTTTTGCCGCAGGGAACCAACAACTACCTCAAGTTTATAAAAATATCGGTCAACCGGTTCTAATTCCCGGAGATATGGGACGTTATTCATTTATAGGTATTGGAACACAAAAAGCAATGGAGGAAACCTTCGGCAGTTCCTGTCACGGTGCGGGTAGATTAATGAGCAGGCATAAGGCTCTAAAACAAGGGAAAGGCAGGGATTTGATAAGAGAAATGAACATAAGAGGAGTTGAAATAAGAGCAAAAGGAATGAGAACTATTGCAGAAGAAATGCCGGAAGCATACAAAGACGTTTCGGATGTAATTGATGTAATGCATAATTCCGGTATTATCAGAAAGATAGCAAAACTGCGACCAATTGGTGTAATTAAGGGTTAAATAGCAAAGGAAATATTATTTTCTTTGTTATTATTGAGTGAATTTATATATTCGAAATGATGTTTTCCAATTAAAAAATTCCATTTTGTGATAATAAAATCATTAATACCGCGTGCTGAGGCAAGACGACTTGTTCTTGAGAGAAGAAAAGACTTTTCCGATGTAGAAATAAAACGGAAAACGGAAAAGATTATCGAAAGATTGAAACAGTTGGACGATTTTGTTCTAGCAGATACTATCCATTGCTATATCTCCAGCCGTCCCGGTGAAGTGGATACTCACGGATTAATTAATTTAATGGATAGTTGGGGAAAATCCATTGTTATTCCAAAACTCAATACAATCTCAAACACTTTCATAAGGGGAAGTTTTTCCGGTTGGAACAATTTACAAATTAATGAAGAAGGGTATTTGGAACCCAAAATCGGAATCAACGATACGTTGGATGACGTTGACCTTTTTATCATTCCCTCAGTTGCATTGACAACATTCGGAAAAAGAATTGGATACGGCAAAAGATATTATGAAAAATTATTGAAGAATAAATTTGTCCCGAAAATAACAATAGCTTTCGAATTTCAGTTGTTTGATGATTTCGAAACGACAAGAGATGATTTGATAGTAGATAAAATTGTAACAGAACTAAGAGTAATTAACACTCGGAAAAGCCCTCTGTAATTTTAATATGAACGACGGCGAATATATAAATAGACCTGAAAGTATTAACCCCGGTAAATTAAATAATCTTGCAAAAGAAAAAATATTTTTGGGTTTATGTACTTATTTATCCATAAAATATGAATTATCCGTAATTTTATTGAGAACCATTTTCTCACTGCTTATTCTCTGGGGAGGAATGGGAATTCTTGTTTATCTTATCTTTTCTATTTTACTTCGCCACAAATTGAACGAACTTAAACTTACAACAAACGGAAATTTTTTCTGGGGAATAGTACTTGTATTTTCCGGTTTTCTATTCATTTTAAAGAATACTTTTATCTTCAGTGTTTTAAACATATTTGAATTCAGCAACACTTTTATTATTTCGTCAGTTTTTATTCTGTTAGGAGTGATTCTTATTATAAATAAAGATGACTTGTTCAGTTACTCCCAGGAGAATTACCAGTTAATAAAATTAGGAGAAGATGATAAAAAGATTTTCGGCGTATGCAGCGGTTTAGCAAATTATTTGGACGTAAACGCAAATGCATTGAGAATGATTTGGATGCTCTTTAGTTTTGCAACGGCGGGTATCGGAGCTATAATCTATTTAGTATTATTTTTTCTATTGAGAGATAGTAACCTTGATTGACCGTATTTCAAAAATATTGCCCGGATTATTTTTTATTATAATTGGCTTAATTTATGCTTTTAGGAACACATATTTCAGTGAGTTGGTAATTCATAATGCCATATTTATCACATTAATAGTATTCGGATGGCTCGGCGTATTAGTGAATATCGGACAGAATAAGCGAGTAGTTCTATTCATTTCCGTTTTTATCTTTATGAGCGGTATTTATTATTTTGTAATTGAAAATTTTGAGCTACTCAACAAATCAACATTCCCCTTCCCTGTATTATCAATAATTTCGGGTATTGCAATATTTTTATTGTTTTTTGATAATCCGCAGGAAAAGAAATTACTCTTCATTTCAATCGCACTATTATTAATTGGATTTATAGCGCTTAGCTATAATTACTTTTGGTTTAATAGATATGCGAACAACCTATCCAATATTATTTACGGATACTGGCCTGTATTCTTGGTGTTTATAGGGATAAATTTACTTTTATCAAGAGAGAGATATTAGAATTTAGGCACACTTCCATAAAGTAAAGTATTACCTAAAGGAATTATCGATCCTTCTTTCGGTTCATTGGTTATTCGGAATAAGTCAATTTCATTAAGACTCAATTTGGGAATATTGTAGATATAATAATAAAGTTTATCTTTCTCCTTAGAAAGAGTCCCGAGAGAAATAGATTTTCCTTTTGTTACCAGCCAAAGTTGATAAGAAAAGTTTTCTTCCAATGCAGGCGGATTTTCAAGGATTAGAACACCCTCGCCGGAATTATATGAAATAATAAGCCTTCCCATCGCCGATGGGTACTGTCTTCCACCGGTGAGTTCCACAATGTAATTGTTCTTATTTTTCAAAAATTGAATAAGCTCTTTATATTCCGATACTATCTGCTTGTTAAGCGCCAACTCTTTCTTTAACAAACCGAGTTGTTTTTCCTGGCTTTTCAGCTTTTCTTCCAATTCCTTCGTACCTGAAGAAAGGGAGAAATAAGTAATAATGATAAGAATAAAAAGAACTGCGGCTGTAATCCAACCGAATAATGCCATTTTACTCGATTTAGGCTCCGAAACTTTTTCTGCTGTTCTCTTGACCGCAGTTTTAGTTTTTTTATAATCACGCTTATCCGCTTCCGAAACTGTCCTTCTCTGTTCCTCGGTTTTTATTTTATCCGCAGAACTTTTTTGGTCTAAAGTCTTTAATGTTTCAATCTCTCTAGTAGTAAAAGTTGCTTCAAAATCCGGAAAATCGATATCAGCTTCGGAGGCGCTTAAATTACCTTTCGCTTTTTCCTCAGCTAATCTCGCCTTCTTCTGTTTTATCTTCTCTTTAATTTCATCCTGTAAACTGAGTAATTTTTTGGCAACTCTTCGTTTGAGTTCCGGATCAGGTTTTTCCAATTCTAAAATTATCGGAACAAGAGCCATTGTATTCTGCAATTCACCCAATTCCTTTTTGGGCAAGGAACCGCCGGAATTTAAATATTCCTTGAACTGGATAAAATTTTCTCTATCCATACAGCCCGAGGCAAAAGCACTTATCATTTCTCGTAATTGATTATCCGCCATCAATCACCCGACAATAGATTTTCTTTCAAATTAACAACTGCCGTCATAATTTTTTGCCTAACCGTCTCAATAGGAATATTTAACTTCTTTGCAATTTCTTTGATAGTGTAACCTTCGTAATAGGCTTGATGAATTACATATTTCTGAGTATCGGTTAATTTTGCAAGAGCTTTTTCCATATTCGGTCTAATTTTCGCCGCTGTGGGTAAATCGAGACTGTCAATTTCTTCGGAAAGTGTTGGAAGAATAAAGTAGTCTTCGTACTCATCATTATAATGACTGGTATTAGAAGCGGTTCGTGTTCTTCTGAGTGTATCGATAGCCCTGTTCCGTGCCAGGGTTACTAGCCAAGTGTATGGACTGTCAGCATTAAAATCGTATTTATCGATCTTTCTCCAGACTATTGCAAATACCTCCACGAGAATATTTTCTGCAGTATTCTCATCCGGGGATATTTTTTTAATTAAAGTATATAACAAGGGAGAGTATCGATCGTAAAGCTCTTCTAAAGCCCTTGAATCGTATTTGGCTATCTTTTTAAATAACTCGCTGTCGTTTAAGTTGTTGTATTTACCCAATACCGTTTGGAAATTATTTTATACAATTATGTAAAAGTATCACTAAGAGCAATAAAAATCAATTATTTGTGGCCTTTTAGTATTAAAGATATTATTTTTTATGCAGCATAATTTGGCAAAATCAATCAAGCAGACAATTTTTATTATATTTGTGGCTTAATTTTTAAACTAAATATAGAATGGAAATGACATCTCAAGAGATACGACAGCAATTTTTAGATTTTTTCAAAAATAAAGGACACCGTATTGTGCCCAGCGCACCGGTGGTTCCTTACGACGATCCCACACTTTTATTTACCAATGCAGGGATGAACCAATTCAAAGATGTATTTTTGGGTAAAGGAACACGCGATTACAAACGTGCGGCGGATACACAGAAATGTATTCGCGTAAGTGGAAAGCATAACGATCTGGAGGAAGTAGGACACGATACATACCACCATACATTTTTTGAAATGCTTGGAAATTGGTCATTCGGAGATTATTACAAAGAAGAAGCAATTGTATGGGCTTGGGAATTATTGACTGAAGTTTGGAAATTGCCCAAAGAAAGAATGTGGGCAACGGTTTATCGCACGGATGACGAAGCATTCGAATTGTGGAAAAGCAAAACCGATATAAATCCCGACCATATATTACGCTTTGACGAAAAAGACAATTTTTGGGAAATGGGCGATACAGGTCCTTGCGGTCCTTGCTCGGAAATCCATATAAATCTTGGGGATGACTACAATAACCCTAAATACGTAAACGCCGGAGTTCCCGAATGTATTGAAATTTGGAATCTTGTTTTCATCCAATACAACAAAGATCAAAACGGCACACTGCACGATTTACCTAATAAACATGTCGATACCGGAATGGGTTTCGAACGTGTTTGCGCTGTAATTCAAGGAAAATCTTCCAATTACGATACAGATGTTTTCCAACCGTTGATAAAAGAGATAGAAAACATTTCAGGCATCGGTTACGAAAAAGAAGAACACCAAATTGCTATGCGCGTAATTGCCGATCACGTTAGGGCGCTTACTTTCGCTATTGCCGACGGAGCAGTTCCCGGTAATGAAGGAAGAGGTTACGTTCTCCGCAGAATATTAAGACGCGCAGCACGTTACGGCAGAAAGCTTGATTTGAAAGAACCTTTCCAATTTAAGTTAGTTGACGTTTTAGTAAGAACTATGGGTGACGTATTCCCGGAAATTAAAGAGAATAAAACCAATATTGAAAAGATAATTAAAGCTGAAGAAGAAAGCTTCAACGCAACACTCGACCGCGGTATAGAACTGTTCGAACAGATTGCCGCTAGAGTTACTTCTGAAGGAGCTAAAGTAATTCCGGGTGAAGACGTATTCAAACTCTACGATACCTTCGGATTCCCCGTCGATCTTACAAATGTTATGGCAAAGGAAATTGGACTTGCGGTGGATGAAAAGCGTTTCGAAGAGTTGATGAACGAACAGCGAGAAAGAGCGCGTAAATCAACGAAAGATAAAATATCCGGAGTCAATATAGTTGTTAACGATTTACAAGATTTGAATATTTCCGGATTACCCGCAACAGAATTTACCGGATATGAGGAATTAAGTACTCCTGCTAAAACTCTAGCAGTAAAAAAAGAAGGCGATAAATCGATTGTTGTTTTGGATAAAACTCCCTTTTACGTAGAAGCCGGAGGACAAATTGACGATATCGGAAAATTAAACATTGAAAACTCCTCTCTTAATGTTATTGATGTAGATAAGAAGAATAATATTGTTCTTCATATCGTAGAATACAAAGATGCATTACAAAACGGAGTAGATGTTTTAGCAAGTGTAGATGCAAAAAGAAGATGGGATATAATGCGTAATCATTCGGCTACCCATTTTCTGCATTCCGCACTGCGCAAAATTTTAGGTACTCATGTTCAGCAAAGCGGTTCTTATGTAGGACCGGACAGACTCCGTTTTGACTTCACACATTTTTCCAAATTAAGCGAAAGTGAAATACGGGATATTGAATCTTTGATTAACGAAAAACTTCGTGAAAATATAGATTTGTATCATCACCGCAACATTCCTTTCGAAGAAGCTAAAAAAATGGGCGCACTTATGTTCTTCGGTGATAAGTACGGGGACAGAGTTAACGTTGTTCAGTTCGGAGATTTCACAATGGAATTTTGCGGCGGAACTCACGTTAAAAATAGTGCGCAGATAGGTTTGTTCAAAATCATCAGCGAATCTTCGATTGCCAGCGGTGTCCGCAGAATTGAAGCCGTTACCGGTGCTGGCGTTGAAAGATATATTCTTTCTCAAATCGAAAATCAGCGTAAGAATGAAGAGAAGGTTTTCGAATTACTCGAAGAAAAGAAGAAACTGGAAAAAGAATTAAACGAATTAAAATTAAAAGAAAAACTCGGCGGAATAGATTCAATTGTTCAATCACCTAATGAAATTGCCGACGTTAAAGTATTTAAAGGCAAAGTAAACGCGGCAAATATGGATGAATTAAAATCCATGGGAGATGAGCTTCGCAACAAAATGAAAAGTGGAGCCGGCTTATTGATTTCCGAAGTTGAAGGAAAAGTATATATGGTTTGCGTTGTTTCCGACGATTTAATTAAAGCCAAAAATTTAATGGCGGGTAAAATCGTAGGACAAGTAGCCAAAATACTTGGCGGAGGCGGAGGCGGAAGACCTCACCTTGCAACCGCTGGCGGGAAAGATATAAGTAAAATTGATGAAGCATTGGACAAATTCGATACTATTGTAGAAGATTTTATAAAATAAATTTTAATTTATACCACAGCATCTAGGGAACGGGCATGCCCGTTCCCTTTTTTATTGAATTTCACTTCTTAGTTTTAGACCAATTAATAGAATAAAAAAACATCTGTTAAATATTTAACTCTCTTCTTTGTTCTGAGAAGAAATATATAATTTTTGTTGAAGGGATAATATTTTCCTTTATATTTAAAAAGGGAAAAAACGAAACTATCTATCAACAACTATTGTTTAACTCATCACTCCGTTTGATTTCTCCTCTAAGAATTGTATTGTTGGGTACTAAGAGAAGCGTTCCAAGCGATTATTTCCCTATTCTGTAAAATAGGCGACAAATAACAATTATTAAAAAAAGGATATTATAATAATTGTATTAGCTATGAAAGGATCATTCTATGAAAAAAGGTAAAAAATCTCGCAGAGATTTTATATCCCAATCAGCCAAAAGTATCACTTTAATTGCCGCAGGCACAACGTTAGCTCAATTTCTGGAAAGTTGTTCGAGTGAGGATAATCCGGTTGGACCAAACGAATCCAAAACATTTACCATCGATATTTCCGAATCAAAATATTCCGTTTTGCAGAATGTAGGCGGAACAATTGCTCTTTCCAGGAATGATATCAACAATCTTCCTTCAAACGGTATTTTTATTATACGTTCCTCAATGACTTCCGCAACGGTATTAAGCAGAACTTGCACACATCAATCTTGCCAAGTGGGTGCTTTTATTGGTTCCACTGCAATGTGCCCTTGTCATGGTTCAAAATATAATACTTCCGGTGGAGTCGTTAACGGTCCGGCAAATCAGCCATTGAAAAAATATAATTCAACTTTGAACGGTAATATTCTAACATTCACGATTTAAAATATTTTTATTGAATAAATAATTCAACAAAAGTAGCGGAAAATCATCTACATTTTAATTAATTGTTCCCGGATAAAACAATCTGCAATATGATCGTTTACCATCCCAATTGCTTGTAAGTATGCATATACAATAGTAGAACCGACAAAGTTAAAACCGCGCTTTTTTAAATCTTTCGAGATACGATCAGAAAGTTCCGTCTTGGCAGGTATTTCCTCGGTCGATTTGAAATTATTGATAATCGGTTTACCGTCAACGAAACTCCAAATATATTTATCGAAAGAACCGAATTCTTCCTGCACCTGCAAGAAAGCCCTTGCGTTCCTCACAATAGATTCGATTTTCAATTTGTTCCGGATTATCCCTTCATCTTCCATAAGTTTGTCGAATTTCCCCGGCACGTAACGGATAATTTTCTGCGGATCGAAGTTGTAAAAAGCTTTTCTATAGTTATCTCTTTTTTTAAGAACCGTTATCCAACTGAGTCCAGCTTGCTGTCCTTCGAGACAAAGCATTTCAAATAATTTAATATCATCATGAACCGGAAAACCCCATTCTTCATCGTGATATTTAATATAAACCGGATCTGTGCCGCACCAGGAGCAGCGCGTCGCCGAGTTTGAAATTGATTCTGGATTCTGGATGCTGGTTACTGTTGAATTATGCTTCATCTGTTCCTTCCTATTTTATACTCATATGTCCTTCTTCGAGCGAACGACAAAAATTATTCAGTTTCTTTCCTAATAAAATTAGCTTATCGTTTAGTTTATTGATTAATTCTTTATCCGTTAAAGATTCAGTAATTACTAATGTATCGAGATGATCAATAGTCTCGTCATTTGAAGCAAGAGCATAAATAATATATCGAATATATTCTTGCTTATAACGTCTTCGTCCAAAACCTTCAGCAATATTGGATTTAACAGATTTAATAGAACGTCTTATTTGACTTCCCTCTTCAAACATCTCAAATTTAGGGAGGTAATGAATCGTCATATTATGGATTTCTTTTACAAGTTCTCTGGCAAGCTGCCAAATTTCCAAATCCTTATAATTCATCTTTACCTCAAAATTTTATTGATAAAAATATTTTAATTTTACAAAACATCCAGCAACTAGCATCAAGTATCCAGCAACCAGTATCCAGAATCCAGCACCCAACCTCTCCCTACTTAATCCACACGGTCTTAATGTTTATAAATTCCTTTATTCCGTAGTGAGAAAGTTCACGACCGTAACCGGAGAGCTTTATTCCACCGAAAGGCAAGCGAGGATCTGATTTAACCAACCCATTTATAAATACACTGCCTGAATCGATTAAATGCGAAAGTTCTTTAGCTTTTTCGATATTGTTAGTCCATAGCGATGCACCTAAACCATAATTCGTATCGTTTGCAATTCTTATTGCATCTGCTTCATCCTTTGCTTTAATAACTGAAGCTACGGGAACGAACAATTCCTGCTCGTACGCTGGCATACCGGGTTTTACATTTGTTAATATTGTAGCAGGATAGAAAGAACCCTCTCCTTCAATTCTTCTTCCACCCACAATTACCTCGGCACCTTTATCAACCGATTGCATTACTTGACTATGCAATTCGAGCAACAAATCTTCTCTTGCCATTGGCCCCAACTCAGTTTCATCATTCATCGGATTACCTAATTTAACTGCTCTCATTTTCGATTCAAACATATTCAGAAATTCTTCGTAAACATCATCCACAACTATAAAGCGTTTTGCCGCGATACAACTTTGACCGTTATTTATCAAACGCGCTGTAACTGCAACCGATGATGCATTATCCAAATCGGCATCGGATAAAATAATAAACGGATCACTTCCGCCCAGTTCCATAACTGTTTTCTTCAAATTTCTACCGGAAGCTTCCGCCACTTTCATCCCTGCATATTCACTGCCGGTTAAAGTAGCCGCTTTTACCAAAGGATTATTAATAACAGCTTCTACTTGAGAGGAATTGATCAATAAATTACGAAATACATTTTTAGGGAATCCCGCCTCTTTAAAAATATTTTCAATAGCAATGGCACACTGAGGAACATTAGAGGCATGCTTTAACACTCCTGCATTCCCTGCCATCAAAGCCGGTGCTGCAAAACGGAAAACCTGCCAGAAAGGAAAATTCCAAGGCATTACGGCAAGCACCACTCCCAAAGGATCGAACTGGACATAACTTTCTGATGCGTCCGTTGAAATAATCTCATTACGCAGAATCGTTTCCGCATTCTGAGCGTAATAATCACACACCCAAGCACATTTTTCCGCTTCGGCTATCCCCTGTGTTATTGGCTTTCCCATCTCCAATGTCATTAATTCAGCCAATTCATGTTTTCTCTCTCTTAAAATATTAGCGGCTTTCAACATTAAACTCTTACGAAATTCAAAGTCGGTGGTTTTCCACTTTTGAAAAGTATTATCACAATCTCTTATAATTTCATCAACTCTTTCGTTTGTAAAGGGCTCAAATTCTTTAATCACTTCTCCCGTTGCAGGATTAACTGTTTGAATTGCCATTTAAACCTCCGTTTCTGCGTTTATTTATCAAAACAAATATATAAATTATCATTAGAAATTTTAAGAATTATTAACTGGTATCATTAAGTATTCTACCTCTTTCGAATAACCGGAATTTGGAGAATTAATTTAATTAGGAAAAATCTTGAGGTTAAATTGAAAAAGAAACATTATTTAATAATTGCCGGAATTTCAGGTGCTCTGGCTGTAGCGTTCGGAGCATTCGGAGCGCATACATTCAACGATATGTTAAGTAAAAAGATGCTCGATATTTTTAAAACCGGAACACACTATCATTTAATTCATTCCGTGGTTTTACTGAGTTTAGCGTTTTACGATAAAATGGAAATAAAGATACCGTTTATTCTAATTTCTACCGGAATATTCCTCTTTTCATTTTCACTGTATACATATGCACTCAGCGGTGTTGGATTCATCGTTTTCTTTACACCAATAGGTGGATTATTTCTTATTGCCGGTTGGTTGAGTATTGTTTGGAGTGCAATAAAAGCAAACTGATTTAATTTAATACCGATTAATTAACTTGACTTATTCCGTCATCCGTGCATTAGCGGTTTGTTAGGGAGGTTCTTAACGATTGCGGCTTCCATATCGGTTAATTCATCCAATCTCTTGTTTACTTCATCTTCCGCAAAATATAATTTCGCGAGCTTAACAAATGTAACATAGTGACCGGCTTCCGACTGGAACAGCTTTAAATAGAATTCTTTCAGTTTATCGTCTTCGATATTATCGGCAAGTATTTTAAGTCTTTCGCAGCTTCTGGCTTCAATAATTCCGGCAACCAAAAGGTGATCGAGTAATCGTTCAGGCTGAGTTTTTCGAAGTCCCTTAAACAGCATTTGAGCATATTCATCCCCTTTATCGCGTGTTAAGGTGACATTTTTTTCTTTCAATATTTTAACAACCGAACGGTAGTGATCTATTTCTTCTTCAACAAGATCTGCCATTGCAAGGATCAGCTCAGTTTTATCCGGATATGCATTAATCAAATTCATCCCGGTCTGAGCAGCCTTCTTTTCACAATTGGCGTGATCGATAATAACGCTTATTAGATCGGCTTTAGCAGCATCTATCCATTCCGCATTAGAATCGACTTTTAATCCCAGCATATTAATTTGCTCCGTTAGAGCCGAGTGCTTTGAACGCAACGGCGTAAAGTTGAATTTGTTTTAACATTGCCGAAAGTCCGTTCTTTCTGGTTGGAGAAAGATGCGTATCAACACCAATCTTTTTAAGAAAATCTGGTGGAGTACTCAAAATTTCATCAGGTGTATGCCCTGAATAAACTTTTACCAGAATTGCAATTAGTCCTTTTACAATCATTGCATCACTATCAGCATGTATGTATATTCTGCCGTCCTTAAATTCCGCATGCATCCACACTTGCGATTGACAACCTTCAACCTTATTCTTATCAACCCTATACTCCTCCGGCAAATCGGGCAGTTCTCTACCCAATTTGATTATTTGAGTATATTTTTCTTCCCAATCGCTTAAATCCTCAAATCTCTTTATTAAATCGCTCTGTTTTTCTCTTATCGTCATGATTGCATAAAAATTAATTATTAACTATTGAAATATAATATAAATTTTACAGGAAGAAGATATTAATTCCGGATTGATTATAAGCAAAAAACTGCTCTGGGAACTAATTTCCAAGAGCAGCTAAAATGTAATATGAAACTCGAAATATTAAAATCCGAAATTCGCAAGATTTATTTTTTTAATACGGAGAGATATTCCCTCAATTTTTGATTTTACAATATTTTCTACATTATAATATTGAAACGAAAGGTGCTCAGCCATAAATTTTATATTTGGATTCTCGATAGAAGAAAGAAGTAATTTAAATATACCGTCAGTACGAATAATTAAGCCATGAGTTCTTTTGTTATAATACCCTCTTCCGTCAATTTTTCCGTACATTAATGTTGCGGTTTCCAAAAAATCAAAAACGCTTCCCCTGTGAATAGTTACATCTTCCCCCCCCTTTTGCAAAATTAAATTTTCGAATAGAGAAATATCTCCCAAAAACCCTTGATAGTTGATGTATAAATTATCATTATCCCCTATTCCCCTTTTTATCAAAACATCACTAACTTCGGTTATAAGACTTAATTTAGCAACGCTCACAATATTTTTATTTAATTTCATTTTCACACCAAAATCAACAGTATAACCGACACGCGCTGAACGGGGAATGGGATCGGATTGAGCAGGCTCTCCGTAATTAATTTCATCTCCATAATTACTGAGTGAATAACCAAAAGTTATATTAAAAGACGGAATCAAAGAAGCATTGTCATTCAATGAATACTGATACTTTTCAATTAGTAAATGGGAAATTGGAATTGTAAGCATAGCGCCGAAATCGTAAGCACTTCCCGAAGTGCTAGCTAAAATTTTTGAATCACCAATATTAATATTACCGAGCTGGGAATAAAAGGATTTGTAAGAAATACCAAGGTTAAAACGTAGATAATAGTCGACACCGATACCAAAACTGAAGTTATCAAATTTATCGTAGCTTTCAAAAGAATCATTACCCTGGTAAAAAGTGCCGAAGTCAAACCGGTTGTGTATATATCCTAAACCAATTGAAATGGGTAAATTAATTTTCGAGTCGGCAAAATTATAACCTATACTCATTCCCATAGTTTTATTTTTAAGACCAAGGGACATCCAATCGGAAGGATAAGGCATTATATACAATCCGAAATTTGACGTTCTGGAGAAATTGCCCAAATTAGCTGGATTAAAATAGAACCCCGCCGGATCATCGGTAGGCATCGAAGCTCCTGTTTCACCCGCACCGATAAAGAGGGGCGATTGTTGTAATTTTAAAAAGGGTACTGCCGCTTCGCCTTGAGCATAATATAAACTGAAACTCAGAAAAAAAATTACAGCCGTCATTAATTTCAATTTAATTCTCATTTAATCCTCATTTTTACTAGAGTTAATTCAAAAGTAAAGGCAAAACATAAAATAATCAAGGTAAATATTTCGCCCCTTTACTCTAAAAACAATTCAAAAACAGTTAGTTATCAGAAATTGATTAAATTTTTTAAGAGTAACATTTTTAGTATCTTCACATATATCTAAAACAAAAATTACTGATTATGAAAAACAAATTTTACACCGAATTCGATTTTGCAAGGATTAAAGAGAGTCCAAGATACGACGATTTCAGAACCCCCTTTCAAATTGACAGGGATAGAATTATCCATTCATCCGAGTTCAGAAGACTTCAAGGGAAAACGCAAGTTTTTATTCCAGGTGAATTTGATTTTTACAGAACACGATTAACTCATTCGATTGAAGTGGCGCAAATTGGAAGAAGTATTTGTAATTATTTAAACCATTCCCAGAAAAATATATTTAACGAAGAATATTTTATAGATACCGATTTAGTTGAGTCTGCTTGTTTGGCTCACGATTTGGGTCATCCTCCTTTCGGTCATGCAGGCGAACGCACATTAAATAAACTTATGAAAAATTACGGCGGATTTGAAGGGAATGCACAAACATTACGACAAATCACGGAAATTTTCTACACTATCGAAAAAAGAAGAAGAGGAATGAATGCAACACGCGCATTCATCGACAGCATATTAAAATACAAAGCATTATATCAGGATTTTGAACAGCCGCTAAATCATTTCTTATACAACGAACAAAAAAAATATGTAGATTTTGTTTTTGATTCGAGAACCGGCGATTTTAATTCACCCAAAGAAATGAATAAATTTAGAAGTATTGAATGCCAAATAATGGATTGGGCAGATGATACTGCTTATGCGGTTCACGACATTGTAGACAGCATTTACGCGGGCTTTATGACCATTGCAAGAATTTCGAGATGGCTTGATGAAAACAGAGGTAAGTTGACGAAAAACCAAATACGTTATCTCGAAGAAATTATGGAATGGATTCGTTCAGGAGATTTTAAAAGAAAATTCGGTTCTCAAATAGGCGATTTTGTTCAATCATGCTCGGTTAAAGAACGCGATACTTTTATGAACGATTTAACCAATCGTTATAAATATGAATTGGTAATTGATACAGAATGCTTCGAAAAAGCAGAGGTATATAAACGCATTTCGGTAGAACTCGTATTCCAATCTGCACAGCTTCACCAAATGGAGTTCAAAGGGAATGCAATGCTCACCAAAATTTTTGATGTTCTCAATGCAAATTATGTTGAAGAGGTAAAAGACGTTAAACTATTACCCGACTTTTCCGATTACGTCATCCGCAATGAAGAGGATAAACAAAAACGAGCTCGCTTAGTTTGCGATTATATTGCCGGAATGACCGATTCTTTCGCATTAAGAACATACAAACGCTTATTCGATCCGGAGTTCGGTTCTATAGTAGATTTAACTTAAGTCTATATTTTAAGACTCAGCGAAATTCTACCGCGTTCAACTTCTACGGAAAGAATTTTTACGTCTATTATATCACCAACCGACAAGACTTCAAGCGGATGTTTAATATATTTATCCGCAATTTCGGAAATGTGCAAAAGTCCGTCCTGCTTTACACCGATATCAACAAATGCGCCGAAGTCAACAACGTTTCTGACCGTTCCCTTCAATACCATACCTTCTCTCAAATCTTCCATTTTAAGAACGTCACTTCTTAAAATTGGCTTTGGCATTTCTTCTCGGGGATCCCTGCCCGGTTTTTTCAAATTCTCAATAATATCTTTTAGCGTAGGAACACCAACACCGATTTTTTCGGCTATATTTTCATACCCTTTATTCTTAACGAACAGTTCAATAATTGCACCTTTGTTACTTATTTCAGAAGGTTGAATGCCGGTTAATTCCAATAACTTCTCAGTAGCTTGGTACGATTCCGGATGAATAAATGTATTATCGAAAGGATTCTCCCCGTTCGGTATTTTCAAGAAGCCCGCACACTGTTCAAATGCTTTTTCCCCTACGCCGCTAACGTTCATCAATTCGGCTCTTGAATTAAAACTTCCGTTGCTTTCCCTATAATTAACAATGGCTTTTGCAATTCTTTTATTTAATCCCGAAACATAAGTAAGGAGTGAAACCGAAGCAGTATTTAAGTCTACACCCACATAATTCACACAGCTCACAACAACATCGTCCAATTTCTTCGATAATAATTTCTGATCGACATCGTGCTGATACAAACCAACACCGATAGATTTAGGATCAATTTTAACGAGTTCGGCTAGAGGATCCAACACACGACGAGCAATAGAAATATTACCCCTCTGGCTGGCTTCCAAATCGGGAAATTCCTCCTTAGCTAATTTTGATGCCGAATAAACCGAAGCACCCGCTTCATTAACGATCAGGTAATGACAGTTTAAGTTTTCCTCTTTAATTAATTCGGCTATCATTAATTCCGTTTCACGACTTGCTGTTCCGTTCCCAATTGCAATTAATTCGACATTATATTTTTTCACCAAATCGCTTACAATTTTTTTGGCTTCAGCCATCTTCTTCTGAGGAGGATGGGGATAAATTGTTTTTCCTTCTATATATTTACCGGTTTCATCAATAACCGCAACTTTCGATCCGCTCACATAACCCGGGTCAATTCCCATTATTATTTTATTCAAGATCGGCGGCTGTAAAAGCAACTGTCTTAAATTTGAAGCGAATACTTCAATTGCATGTTCATCCGCAATAATTGTTAATTCTTTTCTTATTTCTCTTTCCAAAGAGGGGAAAATTAATCTATTAAAAGCATCTTCGGTCGTTTCCCTCAAAATCTCTTCGAATACCGAATCGTTTTGAACGAATTTATCATAAATATTTTTTAAGATCTCATCCTTCTCGAATTCTAATCCCACTCTTAGGAATTTTTCTCTTTCTCCCCTATTAATTGCCAAAATTTGATGAGGTTTAATGCTTTTAATGTCTATTCTAAAATCGTGATAAACTTGATAATTATCATTTTGCATATTCTCTTCAGTTTCTTCAGGAAGAAGGACTCTGCGGGAAGTTACAACGGATTCGCTGCTTAAAATTTCGCGTACTATTTTTCTAATTTCCGCATTATCCGAAATCATTTCTGCGATAATATCTTTAGCTCCCTGCAAAGCTTCGTCGGTATTCTTTACACCCTTTTCCTCATCAACAAATTCGGAAAGTTTTGCAATAAAATCGCCGTCAAATTCCGGGTTCTCCAAGATAAACATTGCCAGAGGTTCTAAACCTTTTGCTTTAGCTACCGTTCCTCTAGTTTTTCTCTTCGGTTTATAGGGCAGATAAAGATCTTCAACCTCCTGTAACTTTTCGGCTTTTAATATCTTTGCTTTTAACTCATCGGTTAATTTACCCTGCTCTTCTATACTCTTGAGAATAGTTGCTTTTCGACTTTCGAGAAGAGTTAAATAATTATACTTTTCTTCAATATCACGGAGCTGCTCTTCATCCAATCCGCCTGTCTTTTCTTTTCTGTATCTGGCAATAAAAGGAATTGTTGCATCTTCTTTGAATAAAGCAAGTACAGTATTGATTTGTTCAGTGCGTAAATTCAGTTCTTCTGCAATTTTTTTGACTATATCCATCAATAACTCCGTGATTAAATTTCGAAACTAAAGAGTAATTAAATATTCCGGGCGTAAATAAAGGAGTAATAAAGTTATTCTTCAACTTGAAAATTTGTTAATAAATATTAAGTGATAAAAATAAAAAAAGCGGTCAATCATATTCGATTGCCGCTTTTTATGATTGAAAATTATTCCGTTATTTTTAGAACCATTATTTGGTACGGCTCAAACTTTATTTCGGTAATGTTGTCATAAACATTCCCTGAAACCAAATCCTTCATTGATCCGCCCAGTTCGAAAAATGAATTGTGAGAAATCACTTGACTACCGGAATTATTGTTAACAATTACAAGAATTGTATCATCCTTGTAATTTCTTTTATATGCAAGTATCTTTTTATCCTCATCAATTACTTTGAATTCGACATCACCGAGTGATAAAGCTTTATTGCCGTTTCGGATAGCTATCATCTTCTTATACCAGTTAAAGAGATTCCGATCAAATTCCACTTTATCCTTCTGCCTCGTTTTACCGAAAGGATGGTGCGTTTCATCCTCATATTTTAATTCCGGCCAAACCATCGGCTTTCTATCATCCGGATCGTCTCCACCCCACATACCTGCTTCTTCGCCGTAATAAATGTGCGGTGCGCCGGGTAATGTCATTTGGAGCGCAACCATCAATTTTTGCTTGGCTCTTTCCGTTTCATTCGGTTTACGAGGATCCCAATCGTTATCGGCTCTCGGTAAAGCACCGTGATCGTACCATATATCCGGATTAACAATTAGGGAGGAAAGTCTTTCGGTATCGTGACTTCCGAGCAGGTTCATCAACACAAATAAATTTTCTTTGTCATAATCTCGGTATTGGTTGAATAAAGAATCAACAAAAGCTGATGGACCTATTCCCATTTTAATATCGGAAACGAACTGTTTTACCGCACGTGTAAATCTATAATTCATCACCGCATCGAATTGATCTCCCTTTAGCCACGGTGCAGCGTTAAACATTTTATTAACTTTCCAATCTTCCCACCAAACTTCACCAACAATGTATGCATCCGGATTTATGGATTTAACCCAAATTCTAAATTTCTTCCAAAAATTGTGATTCACCATTTCAGCCACATCCAAACGCCATCCGTCAATTCCATCCGAAGGGTTACCATCGCCATCCGGATCCATCCACCTCTTAACTATTTTGTGAATATGATCTGCGAATCCCTTTGCTAATCCGTTTTCATCTTCTCTAATTTCGGGTAAATCTTTCACACCGTACCAGCCTTCGTATTCAAATTCATTCTCAGGTGTTCCCGGATCATCAAATTTTTTGATTGTAAACCAATCCTTGAATTCTGATTTTTCCTGTTTTTCCACAACATCTTTAAATGCCCAAAATAGAGTACCGACATGGTTAAACACACCGTCGATAATAACTCTTATATTTCTTTTATGAGCTTCCTTAATTAAGTGGAGAAACAATGTGTCTGCTGTAGTCCATTTCCAAGTCTTTTCGTCGGCCGGATTTTCACTCTCCCATATTTGTCTGTCCAATTCCGGATTAGGACCGAAATTATTATCGATATGCCTGTACATTGTTGCATCATATTTGTGTAGTGAATTCGACTCGAAAAGCGGATTAAAATAGATTGCATTGATTCCCAAATCGGCCAAATAATCCAATTTATCTATCACACCTTGTAAATCCCCTCCGTAACGGCGAATTCCCGCGTTCCAATAGAAATCGTGACCGGTATTTTCTTCCCAAGGCTGCAATTTGTACCAGTCGCTCGTCCAAGGATGAACTTGCCAGCCTTCAGGTATAAAATAAGGCCAAACACCTTCCATATCTTTGGGAGTTGGGTCATTCGACTTATCGCCGTTGTTAAATCTTTCCGGGAATATTTGATACCACACGGCACTTTTTGCCCATTGTGGAACACGATCGATTTGCGGTTCGTTTACTCTGCAATTCGTTAATACAACCAAAAGAATTCCCGTGAGTGTAAAAAAGAATAATTTTTTCATCTTAGCATAAATCTCTATTTGTTTAACATTATTATAAATTTCATTGAATAAAGCCAAAACAAGGAGCACAAAATAGTGATAAAACGGCAGATACAAAAAATGATGTTTTAGACACTAAAAAAACTGTGAAAAAGAATTTAGCATTTATGAAATAAAATCCTTATAATTTCGCTTCAAATTTTGAAAATTTGTTAACCAACCGGTTATGAGGAGAGGTGGCAGAGTGGTTGAATGCGGCGGTCTTGAAAACCGTTGAGGTGTTACAGCCTCCGGGGGTTCGAATCCCTCCCTCTCCGCAA
>CAZNJB010000033.1:28861-35813 GCA_964573255.1 uncultured Melioribacteraceae bacterium | reverse complement strand
AGAAAAAAGAATTTACAAAACAATTGAAGTCGAAAAACCGCAGCCGTTCTATTCTAATCACTGGTTCTGGACAACGATTGCGGCGGTGGCAATTGCAATTGCTAGTTTAATTGGGAGTTAAAATTGGAATTTGAATTCGATGAAAATAAATTGAACTCTTTTATAGATCAGCAGATTGTTGACGGCTTATATGCCGTTGGAGAGTATGCCGCCGGGCAAGCTAGGAAAAAGACTCCGGCAGATTTGGGCAATTTGCGTAATTCAATTGATTTTGAAGTAATGCCGGAAAAGCAGCTTGCAAGAATACTTGCCAATACTGAATATGCGGCAATTCAGGAACTCGGCGGTGAAATTAAACCTGTTATGAAAAAGGCATTGACGATTCCTATTCATCCGTCCGCAAAGAATAAACAAGCAAGTGATTTTGACGATTTATTTATGATAAAAAAAGACGGTCTTCATCCTATTCTTGCGCGCAAAACCCCCGGCGGGAGAAAAATTATTCCAATGTTTCTCCTTGTTAGTAAAGTAAACATGCCGGCTCAACCTTATTTGCGGCCGGCTGTTTATGAAAATCTTGATAAAATCACGGAGATATTCGCTCGTGGATAATGACTTAAAACAGAAAATATTTGATTTATTAGTTGGTTCCGATAACGCTTTCAAAACCGCAATAGGTGGAAGGCTTTATTATTTTGAAAACACCGATACAACAATCACCTATCCATACGTGGTTTATCAAGTTGTTTCGGGTGATCTAGATAGAGACAGCGGCACTAAATATGAAGATGTAGTTATTCAATTTTCAATTTATTCCAATAACTTAAGTTCGAGTGAAGTAAATGACATCGGTAAAGAATTGGATGATTTATTTAACGAATGCGAGAATAATCTTTCATTAACAAACTGGTATGTTTTAAGCGTGGATCGAATTACGGTTCCGCGTGAAATTAGAACCTTGCTGAATAATTGGCAATGGTCCGCAGATTATAAAATTCAATTACAAAAAAAATAAAAGGAGAAAATTATGGGCAAAGTTTTAGGTAAACTGATGAGCTTCAAATGGAACGGCGCGGACGTCGACATTCAATCAGCGAATTGGGATGAAGCGTTCAATGTTACAGACGTAACCGATTCAGCAACTGCTGGGGACGGGAAAGAAACGGTTGTAGGAAGAGCTACCCGTGAATTAAAAATAGAAGGTGTTGTTAAAAGTGGCGGCATCGCTCAGGTTGGGAAAAATATGAATTTCCTTTTTAATTCCGCAAACTACTGGGTGACAGATGCCAGTTACGAAGTCACTTTTGATGAAGTTGACGTAACCGATTCAGGAACAAGTGGAGACGGAACGGAATTTGAACCGGGTTTTGCCGAAAGAAAATCGAAACTCGATTTGTGGCTTCAGGATGATTCGAGTGAGATACCTCTGCAAACTGCACAGAGTGCTACCTTAACGTTCGCTACTGGAATATCGGTTGCCGGAAACTTTCGCCCCGAAAGTATGTCGATTCAAGGCGAAGTGAAAGGTGCTCAAAAATACAGCATAGACGGAACGTGGCAAGGCGGCGTAACTGAAACAGGGTTAGGCTTAATGCCTGGAGACAAAAAGCCCTTTGCAATTGTCTACAAAACCGGCGCGGTTTCGAATAAAGAGATTACTGGAACGGCAACTCTTATGGCAATGTCGATCTCAGCAAACATTAATGGTGAAATAAGAGTAAGCTATACTATAAAAGTGAACGGCGGTGTTACTAAAAACAACTATGCTGCAGTATAAAATGGAATTCAGGAAAATTGATATAGAATTATTCGGCGAGCAGCTCGTCCTCCACGAAAGGACGGCTGCCGATATTCATGTTTTTCATGAATATGTTCGAGATAATTTCCCGGATCAAAAAGTTGATCCGATAACAAACACAATGTTATCTATAGAGATATTACGCGACGCGCTCAAATTGAATATTTACAATTTAAAACGATGGAGATTTTTCAGAAAGTTTCGCCTGAAAAGAAAGCTTTCATCTAAATATTTATTGCAGCACTTGACACCCAGTCAAATACACAATTTAGTAAAAACAGTTATTGAAGAACTCGAAAAAACTGAGAGTTCCGAAAAAAAAAAGCCCAGTCAATAAGTCGAGCCTTTGAAACGGGGTTGGTCGCACACATTTCAAATCTTACATACGAAGAAGCAGAACAATTGCCGATAACACAATACCGTGACAGATTGGAATTTGCTTTGAACTGGGGGAATTATCTCCGCGGCGAAAAATTTGAGTTCTTAACAACAAACGATAAGCAATTGGAATTAGAAATGGAACACAGAATGCTGTTCCCCGAAGTATGGGAGGGAAAGAATGGCTAAAGAAGTGAAAACTGGTAGCGCTTATATTGAAATTCGTGCGAGAAAAGATAAACTAAAAAAAGATATTGATGATGCAAGGTCATTCATCAAAAAAGAAGCAAAACAGATTGAGGAAAGTTTTTCAAAACTGAAACTCAGATTTGAAAATTCATTGATGAAAATGAAATTGAATGAAGTTGAAAAATTACACCGAAGATTGAAAGCAGAACTTCAGAAAAAAATAAAGATGAATGCTGACATTGCTAGCATTGAAAGAACAAAATTGAAACTGAGATCGGTGGAAAATGCTTTATCCGGAATAAAAAAAGAAGCTGTACTTACGCAATCAAAGACAACCGGTTTTTTCAAAGGTATGAATGCTCAAATAACTGCAGTAATTGCCGCCTTATATGCACTCAAAAGAGCGTGGGATTTTGCTTCAGAAGCTAAGAATGCTGCTAGAAACGCCGAGGAGACTAGAAGTAAATTCGATACTGTGTTTGAATCGCTAAAAGAACAGGCCAATAACCTTGCAGATAATTTTGCTGAAAATTTTGGAGTGGCAGGTACAACAGCAAGAGAACTTTTAGGCAACACTGGAGATCTTCTCGTTGGATTCGGTTTTACGGAAAAGAAAGCGTTGGATTTGTCTCTTAGAGTAAATGAATTAGCACAGGATTTAGCCTCTTTCACAAATTATTCCGGAGGAGCAAAAGGAGCCAGCGAAGCGCTTACTAAAGCAATTTTAGGAGAAACAGAATCCGCAAAATCTTTGGGAATAGTGATAAGACAGAACACTCCAGAATTTAAGCGAGAAATACAAAGGCTTATTACAACTCGGGGATTAACTGAACAACAAGCAAAAGCCGTTTTGATTCTTAATGAAGCATATAAACAATCTGGTAAAGCTGTTGGAGATTACGCTCGCACCAAGGATAGTTTAGCTAACACCGAAAGGCGAATGAATGAGCAATATAAAGAATTGCTCGAGATAATTGGAAATGAATTAAATCCTACCTTTAAGGTACTTATAAACTATATTTCTACCCTTACAGCCAAAATGTCAGAAAACAGCTCAATATTTAATGTTTTAGGTGCAGTCGCTAGAGTTTTAGGGACGGATCTGCTATTGGTAGCAACGGTATTGCAGCACATCTGGACATTAATAGGAATGGTTGGAAAAGGAATGTACAACTTGCTCACGATGCAATTTGAAGAAGCGGCAAATTCGATTAAATCCGGAGTAGCCGATATAGCAAGTAATTTCGAACTGCTGTGGAAAAACGTTAAAGAAATATGGAGCAATGCCGAAAAGAAGAAACAAGAATTTGCCAAAAGCGGAGGGATATCTCCGGGAAGTCAATCAGATATAACAGCTGATCAGAAAGTGGCCGATAAGCGTGCAAAAATAATTGCAAAGTTTTATAACGACTTAAAATTCCTTTCAAAGAATTATTACAGTTACAAATTACAGCAAATTGAAGCTGAAGCCGAAGCAATGAGAAAAGCAGCCGGAGATGCTGTAGACGTAGAAAAATGGAAGTTGGAACAGATTAAACAGCTTAACGAAGATATGTTAGCTGTCTTTGTTTCGGGTAAAAAATGGGAAATATTCTATAAACCAAGGACTAAAATAACAAAAGAAGATACTGACACGCTAGCAAAGTGGAAAAAAGAAAGAGAAGACGAGCTAAAACAAAAAGAACTTGATTTCGTGAAAGTAAAGGGAGAAAAGACACTTGAATATATAGACGCATCGCTCGAAAAAGAAAGACAAATGAATTATGAGAATTTACAGGCGGCAATGGAATTAAGCAGCGTAATTAGTAGTGCGTTTGATCAATCAGGGGATTCATTGCTATCAAAATTTAATATCATGGTTCAAATGGCCTTGCGAATAGCTACTATTCTTAATTCGGCTAATGCTCTTAATACAGCTGCTGGACCCTTGGGAATAATTAGCGCAATAATTGGAGGAGTTTCAGCAATATCTTCGAAGGGTCATACAGGCGGAGTTTTTGAAAATGGTAAAAAAGTTGCATCTTTTGCGAATGTACCAAGATTATCTTCTGGTGGAAGTTTTACAGTTCCGGTAGGTTATCCACAAGACACCTACCCTCTTTTGGTTGAAACTGGGGAAAAAGTAAGTGTAACGCCAGCTACAAGCGCCGGGAATACCGACAAACTATTAAAAAATATATTAACAGCCATTCAGGCGCAAACTATCAATTCAATTGAAAACAAACCTATTGTAACAATAGTTAATAAAATTGATGGAAGTGAATTCACTTCGAAAGTAGTTCAACCGAATATTAACAGATTAAATAAAGCCGGAGTGAATTTAAATGAATTATAAGATACAAATAAAAATATCTGGTTTATGGTATGACTTTTCAGACTATATAATTGAAATTGATGAATGTCCTTATATCGAAAGAAATAGAAGTTTCGAAATGCAAGCAACAGGAATGGATCTATCTTTAAACACTAACTTCCGAAGCGGAACATTGCCCGATCCGAATGTGGGAGATATAATTCACGTTGAGAATATAACAACGGGAATGCCGATTTGGGCAGGGCTAATTAGTAAAATCATCAAATATGATTGGCAAAAAAAATGGCGATTGGAAATTTCATCGAGGTTAACGGTACTGAAGAATTATCTAATCGATTATCCTACCTTAAGAAAGGAATTGGTGCAAGGCGCCGTTGACTGGAATACCGGAAAGGGTTTTACAATTAATTATAATTTGGATACTATCGCCACAACTTCTCACGGACTTTCTACTGGCGATGTGATTTCGTTTAATGGTTCTGCAGCCGGAATAGAGGATAACTTGCAATACTTTGTTGAGGTTGTTGATACAAATATTTTCAAAATCTACACAGATAAACTCAGGCAAGATTTGGTTGATATTATACCCGGAGACGTATCAACGCTTAAATGGGCAAAACCAGATTTAAATAAATATTGCATTCAGGATAATTATGATTTGTCTAATGTTCAGCTTTCATATTTGCTTGATAGGATTTTCAATATAGCAGGGATGAATATAATATTATGGCCGGTTAATTCTATTACGTTTGACGGGAAAATATTCACCGATTATGTGATGGATGAAAGTGCTTTATATTGTCTTAACCAATCTTTTGCATTCGATTGCAGATTGATAAATCCACCAAATATAGATAATGGTATGAAAATTACATTCTTTGATTTTTTAAAAACAATCTGCGGAATTTTTGGGTTTTACGTCCGATACAATACAACAGATTACTATGAATTAAGACCTAAATCAGATGGGCTGCAAGGAAGTTTTAATGACGATTTCAAGTATAATTATTCTTATGAGGAATCGAATTCGGCAGCTGATTATAATGTGCAAGTTAACTTTTCAACACGTGCTAATTACGGGAATAGCACGGCGAACACTTTGAATCTTAAGTTGGAAAAAGGATCCGGTGGAACGAAAAACAGTCATCAACTCTATAATAATTTATTCTTCCTTTATAGGGGAACAAATCCGGGCGAAACTTCTAGCACTTATTGGGATATGGCGGCTTCGACTATTGCGGGATTAAAAAATTATGAAGATGCATTAATAGGTGCATATTACAGGGAAACAATTACTACGGGAGATTCTTTCATTGCAAGGGCATTTTTGAGCGCTAGAATAAATATTATAGAAAAAACAGTTAAAATAATTCAGGAGTGGCCGAAATGATATTTGGGAAAACAAATCCTTGTTTATACAAACAGATTGCAAGCGCGCCCGCTAATTTCACAACAAATTCTGCAGTTGATTCAAGTTTAATAATAAGTAGTGGACACGGATTAAGTATTGGCGATATAGTTGTGTTTAGTTCTACAGGAACATTGCCATCTGGCTTAATAGCAGGATATTACTATGTTGTGAATGATGTAATAAGTCCCTCTGCATTCACAATAACTGCAGAAGGAACTAATACAATTAGTTTTACCAATGACGGTTCCGGCACACATTCATTTACACCATATAAAATTAGAGTAGAGCTTTCTAACTTTCTAATAACTCGTGATGAGCCGCAAGAAGAAGGGTTTTTCCATGAATCTGTAATTAATGGACATAGAGAATGGGTTTCAAAGGGAATGCATTGGGAACTTGAGATAAGAAGTAATATTTTCAAAGAAGGTTCAGAAGCGGCCGTGAGAGCTAAGTTCAAAGAGATTCATAGTTGTTTATATCAACCGGTTTGGGTTTATAAACATTTTGACGGCTTGAATTTATTCCGAGATTCAAACGGCAAACCGGTATCATTCATAATGGACATTTTCCAACCCGCTTTTGTCACTCAAGTTAATTTTGAAGATTATTTAATACTTGGTCTCAAAAGTACAGAATATGTAGATTTAAATGCTATGCTATAACACTATTATAACACTTTTTATATAAATATAGTAGAAATAGCATAAAAAGCGGCTTAAAAAGCTGAAAAATGGTATAAAAACGATGCTTAAGCTTTCTTACAAGCAGGGGGTCAGAGGTTCGAGTCCTCTAGGCCCCACAGTGAATCGCTCACATGAAAATGTGAGCGTTTTTTGTTTTAAAGAGTTGATAAGTATTGCTT
>CAZNJB010000033.1:0-28761 GCA_964573255.1 uncultured Melioribacteraceae bacterium | reverse complement strand
AAGTCGGGAGGGTCAGAGGTTCGAGTCCTCTAGGCCCCACAGAGAAACGCTCACAAGAAGATGTGAGCGTTTTTTATTTTAAAGAGTTGATAAGTATTGCTTCTTATTTTAATTAACATTGCTAATAATCAGTTATTCAATCAATTTAAAATTTATTTCCATATTAAAAACTCACTCAAATTCTTCCCCTAATAGTAATTTAATACATAGTTTGTATGTTAGATGTGGAGGTTGGTTTAGAGCATCCCGACTCTCAAGTCGGGAGGGTCAGAGGTTCGAGTCCTCTAGGCCCCACAGAGAAACGCTCACAAGAAGATGTGAGCGTTTTTTATTTTAAAGAGTTGATAAGTATTGCTTCTTATATTTAACGTTGTAAAGAATCAGTTATTCAATCGATTTAAAATTTATTTTCACATTAAAAAATCTCACTCAAATTCTTTCCCTAAAAGTCATTCAATATATAGTTTGTATGTTAGATGTGGAGGTTGGTTTAGAGCATCCCGACTTTCCAAGTCGGGAGGGTCAGAGGTTCGAGTCCTCTAGGCCCAACGAATGTAAAGCCTTATAAATAAATAAGGTACAAGGCATTTTCATTTGAAAGAGAGTAGGGATGAAGTACAAACTGTCGTACATTAAGATTAGACAATATTGATAAAAACGAGATCGTTAGTATTGAAGATTATTGATTTTCATAAATCTTGGAGGTTGATAGCGAAAAAGAATCGATAATTAAAATTTATAGTGAGGATGATGATAAATATCTTGTACTCAAATTTACAAAGTTTATTAAAATATTATTCCATTTAATAGAATCTTATCTTGTGCTATTTCCCGTGCAGGTTGGCTGTCATTTTAGAGAATACTTAGTTAACTAACGAAAATGCCACAATTATTATTCATATTTCATATTCTAATAAAATTTCCATTTACTCTCTGCTTTTTAACAGCAGATCAATACGAAAAACAAACTTCATAATTGTACATATGACATAAGCTTAAACAGTTTAAATTGCGAACATTTTGCCAGCCTATCACAAGCAGCAGTTTTTAGGCATAAATCTAACTTAAGATTCTACCCTTTCTTGTACTAGTTTTGTTTTCATACGGTTAAATGAAATATCTGCAATTTGTTGTACTGTCTCTGAGTATGTAATATGCTTATTTATAAAATTTGCACGGGGGAAATAGCTGGAAGCTATATCATTTGGGCGTTGCGTCATTCCTGGAACTAGGTTTGCCTCAAGAAAATAAGGGCAATCATTTTCATCCATAATAATATCAATTCTACCATAATCTCTGGCACCTAAAGCTAAAAAAGACTGTTTGGCAATTGATACTACACTTTTGAATATATCTTCATTTTCTATGGCAATTGTCTTTTCTTTATTTTCCTTTTTGGTATCATAACTCAGAATTCTATTATATGAATTTTGATCAGGGAAAGTTATTTCTATTGGCATCGCTCTCGGTTCATTATTAGAGTCTGACCCAAGAATTGAAACCGTAAACTCTCTACCGCTTAGATGTTTTTCTACTAAAGATGATTGTTTAAATGAATTGTAAATACTTTGAACTTTTTCTTGATAATCTTCAAAATCATAAGCAATAGAATCACTCCCTATTCCTTTACTATCACCTTCGCGTAGAGGCTTGATGAATAAAGGGAAACAGACCGGAAGTTCATCAGCAGTTTTGTACATGCCTGGCTTGGCAACAAAATAAGAAGCTGTATTTATACCAAATTCTACTATTCTTCTTTTTGCGTCATCTTTGCTAAATTCTAATTCTATTGCCTCTTTCCCAGAACCAGTATAATTAATTCCGCCGTTATCCAAATATTCTGAAATCCATATTTTATCTTTTATGTCTTTTGTTATTTCAGGTTCGTTAAAAACAACATATTTAATACCTGTAAATACTAAATCCGGTTTACGGTAGATAATTTTATCTAAGTCAGCTTTTGTTCTGATTATATTAAAATTAACATGTTCATATTTTTCAATTAAAGCATTGTAAACACTTATACAATTATTTAATGAACCAAAACCCATCGTAGCCAAATCTGCAATATCTGTTGCTATAACTTCAATATATCGCTCTTCTTTTTTAATAAATTCCTCATCTATTAACAATATAATTACTCCTAATATTATTTTTTAAACAAAATATAAGGTAAGCAATAATCCAAGATATACAAAGGTATATAAATACGCCAAGCTATTATATAATCCGAAAATTGCTTTTACGATAAAATTTGTGATCGATATAGCTCGTTTTAAATGTAATTTTGTCGAAAAAAATGTAAAAATATTCCATCTTTTTCCCCTTCCCAAATTTATTTACTATTTTACGGATGTAAATATCTAATTATGGAGTTTTATATGAATAGTGTTAGAAATTTATTTGTTCTTTTCTTACTTGCAACAATTACCTTAAATGCACAAAAGAATCGTGAGGAAATTCCCGATAAATACAAATGGGATTTGACTGTTATCTACTCTAATATTGATGATTGGAAAGCAGATCTTGAAAAGGTGGGAAAATTAGCCGATAAAATGGCTTCTTTCAAAGGCAAACTTTCGGAATCGGCTGCGATATTTTATGATGCTCTTAGCACTTACGAAGAATTAATTAAAGATTATTATTTAGTTAGTGATTATGCACAAAGATTAAGTGACGAAGACCTTCGTGTTAGTGAAAACCAGAATTACAATGAATTGGCAACATCTCTCGGAACAAAAATTTCCGAAGCAACTTCTTTTATGAATCCCGAAATACTATCCATTTCTTCAGAAAAAATTAAACAGTTTTTTGCAGAAGAAAAGCGGTTAAGCAGATTTGATATTTTAGTTGATAACATTCTAAGATTGAAAGAACACACTTTGAGTGCTTCGGAAGAGAATATATTGGCTACCGCAGGAATGTTGACGTCTAATCCATCAACAATTCACGCGATATTCGAAAATGCGGAAAAACCTTTTCCGAAAGTAAAATTAAACGACGGTACAGAAGTTGAGTTAAACAGTTCCGCTTATACAAAGTACAGGACTGTACCCAATCGAAGCGACAGGGAGAAAGTGTTCAAAGTATTTTTCGAAAATTACGGAAAATTTAAAAATACTTTAGGTGCAATTTTGGCAGCTAAAGTTAAAACAGACTATTTCTTTGCAAAAAGCAGAAAGTATGAAACGGCTCTCGAATATTCTCTGGATAAAAATAATATTCCCGTTAAGCTTTATGAAAACTTGATAGAGCAAATTAACAAGAACTTACCAACGCTACACAGGTTCTTGGAATTGAAAAAGAAAATGCTTGGCTTGGATACCTTGCATTATTATGACCTTTACAGTCCTATTGTTAAATCTGTTGATATGAAATTTACAGTTGACGAAGGACAGAGAATATTGCTGGATGTGTATAAAATTCTTGGTAATGAATATGTAGCAACGCTTAGAAAAGCCTTTAACGATAGGTGGATTGATTATTATCCGAATGCAGGGAAACGAAGCGGGGCTTATTCTTCCGGTGCCGCATACGATTATCATCCGTATATTTTAATGAATTGGAATGATGATTACGAGTCTCTTTCCACTCTTGCTCACGAGCTCGGTCATACAATGCACAGTTATTTTTCCAATAAGAACCAGCCGTTCATTAAATCCGATTACCCGATTTTCGTTGCCGAAATTGCCTCTACATGCAACGAAAGTATTCTCAATGATTATATGGTGAGAAAAGCTACTACTAAAGAAGAAAAGCTGTTTCTATTAGGTTCTTATCTTGAATTATTGAGAACCACTGTGTTCCGTCAGACTTCCTTTGCGGAATTTGAATTGGAAATTCATAAGAAAGTGGAAAACGGAGAACCGTTAACCGGCGAAGTGATGAGCGATATTTATTATAATATTGTGAAAAAATATTACGGAACAGATAAAGGTGTTTGTGTAGTCGATCCGTATATCGCATATGAATGGGCTTATATACCGCATTTCGTCCATTATTCATATTATGTATATCAATACTCAACATCGTTAATTTACGCAACTGCTTTTGCTCAAAAGATACTTGACGAAGGTAAACCCGCTGTGGATAATTATTTCAAAATACTTACCGGAGGCGGTTCAAAATACCCAATTGATTTAATTCGTGAAGCCGGAATAGATCCATTGAGTCCGGAAGCTTTTAATTTAACGATGAAAAGAATGAATCAAGTAATGGATGAAATAGAAGAATTACTCAAATAATAAAAAGAGGAAATGATGAAGAAACTATTAGTAATTACGTTAATGACAATTATGGTCATCAGTTGTGGCAATATGCAGGAAGAACAGCAGGAGAAACTTCCTGATGGAATGCATTCTACGGTGGTAAAAGAAGTGATTCCCGCTGATAGTTATACTTATTTAAATGTGGAAGAGAAAGGAAAGGATTACTGGATAGCAGTTCGCGCAATGGATGTTAAACCCGGTGAAAAAGTATATTTTTCTAAAACGATGGAAATGAAAGACTTCCATAGCAAAACGCTCGATAGAACTTTCGAATCGATTCTGTTTGTGGAAGATGCTGCAAAAACTTTAACTACAACCGGAGGATTGACAACTCTGCCTTCAGGACATCCGGATATCAAAAAAAATAAAGTTATAAATTCTGATATTAATATTGATACTCCTGATGGATTTATTAAAATTGCCGAAGTATTCAAAAATAAAAACAATTATTCCGGTAAAACGATTAAGATTAAAGGAAAGGTTGTGAAATATAATCCTCAAATAATGGGTAGGAATTGGATACATATTCAAGATGGTTCCGATTTTGAAGGTAAAAACGATTTGCTGGTTACTTCCAATGAAAGTACAAAAGTCGGTGAAGTTATCTCGATTGAAGGTAAGTTGGTATTGGATAAAGACTTCGGTGCCGGATATAAATATGAGTTACTTGTGGAAGAAGCAAAAATAATTAAATAATAAATAATCGGTTTTGTTCAGAACCCGCTTTCAAATTTGTGAAAGCGGGTTTTTTTATTTTCTGCAAATTTATTCATTCCCTTTTGCATTTAATCTTCTCTTACTGACTTCTTCAATTAATTCTTTTATTTCATCGTAAGAGACGGGTTTCTGTTGATTATCTAAGTTAAATACAACTAAGAACCCTTTTAAAATTCCGGCAGAGAAATATGCATTTATCAATTTAGCTTGATCGCTGTAAATGTTTTTTCCGGTAGAATCCCAAATTTCAATTGTTGATAGGCAACCTTTAGTAGGAGAGAGGGGATAATAATTTTCCGACTTATAATAATCTAAATTATCAACAGAACCATGCATGACTAATAGTCTGCGACCGAATTTACCGGCGTAAAACGCTTCGTATAAATCCTTATTCTTCCTTAAGTTTTCAGGAAGGAGATTTGCATAATCTTCAACATTCCATTTGCTAAATTTGTTTAGTCCGTGAAAAAATATCTCCGGTGGTTTTCCGAAGGGAATTCTAGTTAAAACATTTGGTGTTGGACCGATTGAAGGAGTGGGGGAAACATAAAATCCAACCACTGAAAATATACCTTGCGGTGTATTCCCGTCGTGCATAAATCCCGGTAAATTACCCACTGCTAAAGCTAATTGCCGAACAGTGAATATTTCTCCTTTTTTATTTCTCAGGAATTCCCCGTTGGGCTTACGTATTAGTGTTAATCCCGGATATTTTCTGTTCTTCCTTTGTATGCTGAAAATAATAGTTTTATTCTTCTGATATTTCGAACTTAATAATTCAACGACATCATCTTTGCTCAATTCTTTATTCTTGTTTCTTAGTGTTGCAGCAAGCAAAGATAAATAATCATCGGATTTGTAATCTGGGAACTTATTTTCGAGTATCTCCAAAAGCGTATCACAATCAATACATTGTGGATACTTTGATAAGTAAACAGCAGAATAGGCGAAAACTTCTTTATCTGAAGTCGTTTGCAATATTGTTTTTATCTCATTATTAAATTTATTTGGATACAATGCTTTTGCCGCTGTAATGGTGGCAGAATTTATTTTAGTGGAATTTTGTTCGTAATTATTCAATAGTTGTTTTAGTCCTGTAAATACTAGGGAATCTCTGCGTAAGGCTAACGATAATTCTTTAAGCGCGTGTAGTATAACTTTTTCGTCGGATTTAGTACGTGAATAATTATTCAATAATTTTGCGTAATTCTGTAATTCTTTTTCCTGAGCTTTTCTTGCTTCGGGCAAAGCGAAAGGAGCAAACAGTTCTGAAGTAATAACCTTATTCTGAGCTTGGATTGATAAGGCTGCAACGAGTAGTATCCAAATTATTTTCAATTTTAGTATTGCCTTAAAATAAATTCGTAAAATATTCTCAAATATTATTCTGTTTTATATTATTTAATTTACAGCTAATTCATAAAATTTAAAAACTTACTTACTCCGTTCAAACCATTTGACTTCTCGTATTACATTCAGTCGAGACTCACTGTTGTTAACAATGAATAAGTTTTATTTAATAATTAACAATTTTTCTCTCAATGGATATATTTCGAAAATAAATTGATGGTTGGAATTATCTGTAACCCATGTTGTTTTAGCACACTGTTTATTGGGAAAGTATTTCTAAAGTAAATTTGTATATTTAGTATGATATTCCCTCCTTTGATATGCCCAAAAATATATTTGTAATTTGAGTATTTTTGTTCATTTTATGAATCTTAATTTTGAACTTTAGTTTGTAATAATAAACCTTCAATTAATTTTTTATACTTTTTCAGGTTGATATGGCAGCACGAATTCTATCGGTATTTGCAGTAATATTTTCCTTTTCAACTATTCTATCCGCACAGGACGGGGTTCTTAAATTTTATTATCCCAGCGGAAAGATTGAATCCGAAATTAACTACGTTAAGGATGTATTGAACGGCTTTTCAACTTGGTATTATGAAAACGGAAATAAAAGAAAAGAAGTTTTCTATTCCGATGGGAAAATTAATGGTTGGGTGAAATATTATTATGAGAGTGGATTGGTTAAAGCCGAATTTTCTGTTAAAGACGGTTTGCGTGACGGCTTGACCAAGTTCTATTATTCGAACGGTGCGTTAAAAGAAGTGCGCAGTTACGAAAATGGTAAATTGGTGAAGCAAATCAAGCTTGAAAAAGATAATACATTCGTCCCGCCTTTAGAGGCTTACGAGGGAGCGGTTTCTCAAATTGAAAAGAGAAAAAAGGGGAATAATTATCTCTGCGACGTTGAGTTCTGTCCCGAACCGATTGGGGGGATCAAAGCAATTCAGAAAAACGTTGTATATCCCGAACATGCTCGTTTGTATGGCTTAGAAGGGAAAGTGATTTTGAAAGTTTATGTAGATAAATTGGGGAATCCACAACAAATTGAAGTGGAAAAATCTTTAGGGCTGGGATGCGACGAGGCTGCTATAAATGCTGTTCGTTTGGTTAAGTTTTTACCGGGTCAAAATAACGGACAAGTAGTTGACGCTTGGGTTGTTATTTCAGTTGATTTTAAGCTGAAGGAAGAAAAGAGTAAACTCTCAGAATCATACAAACCGGTTATAGATACACCTGAATTTGCATTCGAAGATTTTGAATTTGATGAAGAAAAATCACCGGCTGGAATCGCTATAAAAGAATTAAATGAGAAAAACTATGATTTATATGATACGGCATCGGTTATTTCCGCAAAAACAATTGAAAAAGTGGAAGTAGTAGAGCCGGTTAAAAAAATTAAAGAGGAAGTAAAAAAAGAAAAAGTCGAAGAAAAATTGCTAGTGTCTCAAATTCAACTTCTTTCCTGTAACGCTGAAATTTGTCCCAAGCCCAAAGGAGGTATCAAAGAAATTGAAAAACATTTGGTTGTTCCGAGTAAAGTTAAAAGGCTTAAATTGGAAGGGACAGTAATTGTGGAAGCTGATATTGATGAATACGGTTATGTGCGGGATACAAAAGTACTGCAGAAAATGGGTCACGGCTGTGATGAAGCAGCGGAAGTTGCAATACTCGATACCCACTTCTTGCCGGCTGAAGAAAACCGTAAACATATAAGAACCAAATTGAAAATTGCAGTGCCTTTTAGTTACAGAAATTAGTATTTCATATAAAACGAAATATGAAATCGTTCTTTACTCGATAGAAAAATATTGGGAAGTATTCACGGGTAAATATCCGTGAACAATCATACTATTTCCTTGAGCAAATAGCTTTCCATTCAGTACATCTGTGAATAGATTATCAAAATGAAGTATGAGGAACAAACTACTTCAAAAAGATAGCATTTAGTATTCTTTCCTATTTTTGCTGTAATAAAGATAGGAATTCTTCCTCCAATTCCTTTCCGCGGTTTCTTCCGTACCACAAGTGCAGCTTTTCTATAAACTCATCTTTCGATAGCCCTTCAGCTTTCCACTGAATCACCAAATCCTGTGCCGCTTTAGGTCGGGGTCCCCATTGAAATAATTCATTACCGTCTTTATCGAAAGCTACTAATTTGGGGATGCTTCGAGATGTGCCGTTAGTTAAATATTGATCCATTATATCCAAATTGTCATCACGGAGCAAAATTCTCAATTCGATATTATTGTTTAGCTCGGCTATTTTTGCGATGTAGGGTAAATTTTGAGCAGAATCTCCGCACCAAGTTTCTGTAAGAACCATCCATAATTGGGGTGCTTTAATTCCATTGATTATAGAAACCAATTCTTCGCTTGGCTTATATGATTTTTGAATTCTAAGACTTCTCTGATAATTCAGTTTTGTATAATCGAATAATACTTTTTCTTTCTCGTCTAAATCAATGTTTTCCTTTTCGGAAATTTCTTTCTCAAATAAATTCAAATATTCATTATATGTTAATCCGTTATGAGGTCGTTTATCTTCAAAAAATTTTTTAGGCATTACTTCTCCAAATAATTAAAATTACCAATTCAAAAATATTAAAATTCTGAAATTGGTTTTGTTTATTTTTTGACAAATATGTAAGAATAAAGGGATGAATTAAGAAGAGCGCGTTGAAGGGAACGCGCTCTAAGTAAATTATTTTCCGTTTAATTCTTCTTCAATTTGAAAAATCGGTTTAATATCTACGGGGAGATCGGATAATTTTGATACGATTGCTTTAATCGACTCGCATTGAACGGCATATTTTGCAATCAAATCTTTTGCTCCTTGATAATCCCCGGTAGCTTGAATAATTAATAGTTCATGAGCCAATTGTTTTAATACATCATATACTTTATCATAATTTACACGAACAACATTTTTATCATCATCATATTCGTATCCACCGTTTTCGAGCAAATAATTATAGATGATTGCACTTCCACCGCCATGAGCTTCGTTGATGCCAAAGCGAACTGAACGGAAAATTCCGGCAAGATAAGTTGTCCAAATTTGCTTTTCGAAAGTTTTGGGGAATACCCCTTTCTCAATCATAAATACATTATTCAACATTCCAAGGATATCCGCCTTGCATTCTTCAATCGTGGAATATGTTTCTTTTAATTCTTTTTTAACTTCGGTTTTACGTCCGTCAACGGTAATAAACCCGGGACCTATTCCATGTGACATTTCGTGCATTAAAGTGTGATTGAAAAATGCGTCGAATGTGACGTAATTAAGCTCCAATTCATCAAGAACACGTTCGGCGATAGGGAAGAGCAATTTTTTGAACTTAGCCTCGTGAATATTTTTAAGCATAACTTTTTTAGAGCCTTTAGCTTTTCGCACGCGTTCATCATTGGGTAAATTAAAGGCTAAGGTTTGAACTCCGGCTTTTGCGTCTCCGGCATTGAAAACTTCTTGAACAACCGCTATGGGTGACTCGCTGCCCCTGTTAAAGTTTTTATATTTGTCCGGAATAGGAAGATTTTTTTCCATCTCATTTAAATAACTAGCAAACTTCTTTAATTTTGCGCTTTCATCAGGATCGATGATAGTTAAGAAACATTCGAACGATGCCTTGTAATTGAATAATCCGTCTTCATAAACTTCGTAAGGACCGATTACTATTTCAATTGTATGATCTTTAAGATCCATCCAGTCCATATCGCTTTGGTAATAGTTATTACTCAAGAACGCTTCGGCTCTGGATAATAAAAATCTACGCAATGTTCTGTTATCTGCATATTCAGCTGCTTCTTCCAAATATTTGGAAATTTGAGTCAATTGATCCTTATAATATTCAGAGTAGGGAATTGCAACAAGTTTATCTCCATCTCTTCTAATTACAGTTAATTCAGAAGTGAAGCTATTTTTATCTCTCGGATACTTTTTTAGCCAATTTTCAAATTCTTCTTTTGTCATATCTTCGGGATAAAAATTCGCACCGAGTGGTTTGGGATCTGTTCCGTAAAAAGGTTTATCATCATCCAATCTATCGAACGGTCCGAACATTATATCAAATAATTCTTTAGCATATTTTTCTTTTTCATTCTTTGGATTAGATAATTCCTTGAGAATTTCATGATTTTTCGAATAGACTTGATCAAGGTAAATATCGTCAATTATTTTAGCAGCTCTATAAAGTTTTTCAACTACAATTTTTTGTCTGTCGTCCAACAATGAATGGTCATATTCAATTACTGTAGGTGCAAATTTTGAAATCTTTTCTTTTAACATTAGAATTTCCTTAGGGTCTTCTTTCTTGGAACATGAAACTATAATAATTAAAATTAACGGTAAAATAAATTTTGATACCTTCTTCATTTTACTCCTAAAATTGATTTTAATGATATTTATAAATTAAGTAATCATTATGTTTTATCCAATTACGATGTGATTTACGGCATAGAGCTCGATTGCATATTTCATTGAAATAAATGGATAAAAATAAATTGCGAAAACGTGAATATGAACAAGTTGATCTCTGTTTATTAGTTTACTAAGAAATCTCTTCTAAATGATCTTTGCTGTAGGAAGTTACGGTTTTGAAATCAGATATTCTAAACATTTTCAACAATCAAATTGAGAGAACTCGATGATCGCATCATTTCTAAAACAAATGACACCAGGGCAAAACTAGTTTATTTTTGGATGAATTCGAGAGATGTATAGGGTTCTTAAATTCTGAAGAAACTTAAAACATTCAAGCCATTAAAATTTTCTTAATACACTAATTGTCCTAAAAAATATACAGTTGAAAAAGTAATCACTGAAAACGCTTCAAAGATAGTTCTTTTTATTGGCACATTAATTGTCGACATAGTTGTGAACATCATTGGAGGAAAAAATGAAAAAGTTTGCATTAGTTTTGTTTTTAGCGCTTATAGCATTTACTCAAGAAACTGAAGGGAAGCTATTAAGCTATCATAGTGTAAATATTAATTACTTCTATTACGAACTTTCCCCATACGGCGAGTGGATAGAGCTGGAAGGAGATCTCTTAGTATGGCGTCCGGTAAGAGTAAATTACAGCTGGTCTCCATATTCCATAGGAAGATGGGAATGGACGAGTTACGGTTGGTATTGGGATTCGTACGAACCTTTTGGATGGATCACATATCACTATGGAAGATGGATTTACGATGATTATTACGGATGGATTTGGATTCCAGATTACGAATGGGCTCCAGCTTGGGTAGAGTGGAGATACGACGATTTATACATCGGCTGGGCGCCTCTTCCTCCTTACGCATCTTTTAGTATAAATGTAGGAATTTATTTCTCTGTTAATTGGCATCACGATTATTATCACTGGCATTTTGTAGATTATCGAAGATTCTGCAGCGATAGGGTTTATGATTATTACATAAGTGCTAATCATGTTCATCGATTCTTTACCAGAACAAAATACAGAACAAATTATGCCTACAGAGACGGAAGAATAGTCAATAGAGGAATTGACCGGAAATTTGTTGAAAGAAGAGCCGGGAGAAGAATTAGAACTAGGGATATTGTATTTACTAATGCCAGAAATTCTAAAAATATCGGTCATAGAAATAGTGTGATAAGAGTTTATGAACCGGACGAAAGAACTATTAAAAATTATGGAAGAATCGAAAGAGAAAAGATTAAACGTGCTGAGAGAACTTCATTAATCCGTGATAAAATCACGGCTTCAATTCTTGTAACCAATCCGAAAGGCAGGCCTTCTAGATATGATGAAGGTTCTAACAGAATTGAAAAAAATTATGTGCCCGATAAAATTGTAAATAGAAAAAGAATTGAGCGAGAAAACAGCAGAGGCAATAAGAGAAATGAAGCTAAAAATAGAAGTTGGAAAAGAGGTAATTCGAAAATTCTTGAAAACATAAGGGCCAAAAATGAAAATATACGCAGAACTAAACACAGTGGCAGAGTGAAAAACGTTAAGCCCAAGAAAGAAGAGCCTACAAAAAAGATTATTCCTCATGTGAAACCCAGTTGGACGACGTGGCAAAAAAAAGAAAAAAAGAATAAATATAAATCCACTACTAGAAGTGTCGTTTCTAAAAATAAATTAACAAACAGAGAGAACAGAAAATTGACAATCTCAAAACCGACACAAAGAAATAACAGAAAAAAAGTAAATACGCAATCAAACAGAACGGTTAGGAGAAAAAAATCTGTAAAAATGAGATAGATTTCATTTTCATCCCTTCACAAGCCGCGAAAGCCGGGGTGTCCTGTCCCGGCTTTTTATTTTTTAATTCAAATGTTACTCTGTTTTATAAGCCTTCTACGTAATTCAGGTCTTTATGCAATTTGTAAAGTTTAAACACTATTGTTCGATAGCGAAAATGCTATAAAGTTTATAGCTGTGACTCGTTAAAATATCTTATAAGCCGAAATCACTTATTAGCAGAGCAAGTATGGCTATCGCAGCAGATCCTAACTCCATTTCTCGCGGATGGACTGCATCCAAGACATCTTTTTCAGAATGATGTAAGTCCATATACCTTTGAGAATCTGGTACAAAACCGATTAAAGCCTTTGCATTTTTTATTTTACTAACATCGGCTCCACTTCCACCTGGACGAATCCAATCGATTAAACATTCATTTAATATTGGCAGCCAGTTTCTCATCGTTTCGATTACGGCAGAATCGGCAGTAACGGAAAAACCGCGCGGAGTAAAAACACCCCGATCCGATTCTAGTGCGGCTAAATGATAAATAGAAGAATCTTTTACAGCTTCTTCAGCATACTTTTTACTTCCCCTTCCGCCGTTTTCTTCATTGGCAAAAAGAACACAGCGGATGGTTCTTTTTGGACGAATACCTAATTGCTTTAGTAAATAAATTGCTTCCATAGTTTGGATGCAAGGTCCTCCGTCGTCATGCATCCCTATCCCTTTATCCCAACTATCGAAATGACCGCCGATAAGAACAATTTCATTCGGCAATTCGGAACCTTTTAATTCACCGATAACATTATAACCGAGTGTATCGGGTAAATTTTTACAGGATAATTTCAGATTGAGCTTTAAAGAATCATTTGCGGCTATCGCACTGCTCAAATAATCTGCATCTAAATTTCCAATTGCAGCTGTTGGAATTTTAGGCAGATTTTCATCGTATCTCATCGTACCTGTATGCGGTACGTTATCCGTATTTGTCCCGACTGATCTGACAATTGCAGCTAAAGCGCCGAATTTTGCCGCTCTGCTTGCGCCGTACACTCTGTATTTGACAGCTGTACTGTAACCCTTGAAGGTATTCACTTGAGTGATATCGAAGGGGAAATTGTAAAAAACAATTTTGTTTTTAACCAATTCCTTGTGTGCTTCGAGATCTTCAAAAGAAGTTACTTCTATTACGTTAGCCGTGATTCCGTCAGCAGATGTTCCGATGCTTCCGCCGAGCGCAGCTATCGCAAGTGGCCTGTTATTATTGCTATCGGCAATAATACTCAATGATTCTACTTCGCCTCTTACCCAATGAGGAACCCGGCATTCTTGAAGCCAAACGGTATCCATTCCAAGGTCAAGCATTCTTTCCTCGGCCCAATTAATTGATTCGTATGAGCCGCGAGAACCACTTAAACGCGATCCTATTTTTGATAGCTCAGTCAGCAGTTTGTAACCTTTTTCTTCGGTAAGAGCTCTGCTGATTATATCTTTTGCGAGTTTTTTATATTCTTTTAGCTGAGCAGCTGTTTGTGATTTTATTGTAGAGTGGCTGGCAATGAACAGTAGAAAAAGAAATATATATTTCAAACCGAATCTCCAATTTTTTTGGGGAACAAATTATATAAATCATTGCGGAAATTCAAAAAGATGGGAATAAAAAAAGCCCGGCTAACCGGGCTTAAAATTTCTTTATGATACTTTAATTTTTTTGTCTCTTATTAATTTTGCCAATTCAGCGGTACCGTTTTTAGAAATTGTTCTTAAAGCTCTGGTGCTTAATTTAACGGTTACGAAGCGGTTGAGTTCTTTAACCCAAATTCTTTTTTTCTGTAAGTTCGGCAGAAATCTTCTTTTGGTTTTATTATGTGCGTGAGAGATTGAACTTCCACTTTTGGGTCCAACTCCGGTCAACTGACATCTTCTCGCCATTTCATCTACTCCAATATACTTTTCTTAAAAAATCAAGATTTCAAATATAGTTAAAAATAACATTTAAGGAAACAATCTTAAAAAAAATTATTGATCAGTTTGTGTAAGTTGGCGAGCGCCTAATTCTCTATCGAGCATAAACAACGCGCTCTTGTTATCTCCGATCATCTTAAAATTATCGATTATTGACGTAACTGTTGAAACTTCTTCAACTTGTTCCGTAACGAACCAATTGACAAAATTAAGTGTTGCGTAATCATTCTCTGAATTTGCTAATCCTGCCAATTTATTAACCGATTCGGTAATGAATAATTCATGCTCCAGCGCTTCTTCGAATACATTCATTGGACTTGTCCATTCGGTTTTTGGTTTAGGGATTGTGTCCAATAAAACTTTTCCGCGAGCTTGTAAAATATAGTCATAAAATTTGATTGCGTGTAAATGTTCTTCTTGTGATTGTAATTTCATCCAATTTGCCATTCCTGTGTATCCGCTGTTCTCTAAATATGCAGCCATCGACAAATACAAATAAAATGAAAATATTTCCTTATTCAATTGATCATTCAATCCTTTTGTTATTTTTTCGCTTAACATTATTTTACCCCTTCAGTATTTTTGGTGTTTGTTGTTCTAAAAATATCTAATTAAAGTTTTTTATACAAAAGTAAGATGAAAAACTGTTTCAATGTGAGCTATTTAATTGTATTTTGTGTCTTAATTTGTAAAATTTAAGAAACATATTTTTCGGAGATGTAAATGAGATTTAAGTGGTTCTTGTTTGTTATAATTTTTGTTGCATCCCTTTCTTTCGGGCAAGATGAGAGAGGTATCCATTATTGGGACAAAGAGAAATATAAAGTCGATAAATCGAAAATTCCAACTAATCCCTACATAAATGAACCTATTATTCCTTTAAATAAAAATTTGGAGAAAGAATTAAGTACAACTGTTTTCGGTTTTTTCCCGTACTGGGAATACGTTAGCGGAAGTCACCAATATTTTAGATACGATTTACTCACACATATTGCTTGTTTCGATTTCCCGGTATCTATTTCCGGGAATATATCTAATCCTGCACAATGGCCTTGGACTGATGTAATAAACAAGGCTCATTCCAACGGTGTGAAAATTATAATGACCTTAACAAACTTTAGGAAAGATGAGATCAGGAAGATAATTACGGATGAAACCGTAAAAAGGAATTTAATTTTAAACACTTTGCTCAAATTTCAAGTTTATAGCATTGACGGTGTAAATGTTGATTTTGAAGGATTATATACATCTGATAGAAGAAGTAAAATAGTTAATTTTATGTCAGAGTTTACCGATTCTATTCATGCTCATTATCCCGATGCGGAAGTATCTTTTGCTTCACCGGCAGTTAATTGGAGCGGTTCATGGGATTTGGTCGGTTTGGCAAATGCTTGTGATTATTTATTTATAATGGGCTACGATTTCTTCGGTAAATGGAGTGATAACAGCGGGCCGAGTGCACCTCTTACCGGTGGTTCTATAAATGTCTCAAACACTCTGAATTCGCAATATTCTGCCATTGTAAATAGCACACCCGAAAAATTAATTTTAGGTGTTCCTTATTTTGGTATTTATTTCAAAACCCAATCATCTTCTCCCGGTTCCAGTGTAATTGATTATGTTAACTCTCCCCGTTTTAGAACCGCACAAGCACAATCGGAGGTTTACGGCAAGTTATGGCATTCCACTTATCAAGTTCCCTGGTATAGATGGAATGACGGTGAATGGAATCAAGTTTGGTTCGACGATGATTCTTCAATTGGATTAAAATATGATTTGGTGATATCGAAGAACTTAAAAGGTGTTGGAATGTGGGCGCTGGGTTACGACGGTCCGAGGCAGGAATTATGGAATTTGCTCGATTATAAATTCGGAAGCGGAGTTGTGCTTTCACCCGGTGTCCCGGGATCTTTTCGTATTCTTGCCGATACTGACAGTACATTGAGAATAAAGTTTGATATTCCCAGCAGAGCAACAAGTTTCCTTTTAATGATGAGTCAAGATGGAAAAAATTTCAATGATACTGTGGAAGTGGTTTCGAATGATGTTATTGTTGAAGGATTACAGCCGGGAAATGTCTATTATTTCAAAGTTGCGGCAAAGAATAATGGCGGAGTTTCCAAAGCCACGGAAGTATTGGCGGGGTGTCCTGCAACCCCAGATGAAAATAAAATATTGGTGGTAAATGGATTCGATAGAACAGCGAATACAAACAATACCTTCGATTATATAAGGATGTATGCTACTCCTATATTGGAAAACGGATATTCTTTTGCTTCAACTACCAATGATGCTGTTTTTCGCGGGAAGTTATCTCTCAGGAATTATAAGACTGTAATCTGGATTTTGGGTGATGAATCGACTGCCGATGAAACGTTTAATCAATTTGAACAAGATTCGGTTAAGGCATTTTTGAATAATGGCGGTAATCTGTTTGTTAGTGGTGCTGAAATCGGTTGGGATTTAGGGAGAAGCAGTTATTCCTCACCAGACGATCTCGATTTTTATGCAAATTATTTGAAAGCTCGTTATGTTGCTGATGCGCCCAACAATGAAAGCTCTTCTTATTACAATGCGGAACCGATTGCAGGTGGTATTTTTGATGGGATGTCATCTTTTAGCTTCGATAACGGAAGTCACGGTACATTTGACGTTGATTGGCCGGATGCAATAAGAGGAATTAACGGTGCAAATGAAGAAATAAAATTTGTAGGTGTAACTACGGCGAAAGGTGTAGCGGGAATATCTTTTCACGGAACATTCCCGATGGGTACTAAAAACGGAAGTTTGATCTATTTGACTGTGCCTTTTGAAACCATTTATCCCGAATCTAAAAGAATTGAATTGATGGGAAGAATATTGGATTGGTTTTCAACAATAGTTGAAGTTGAAGACGAAGAAATTATTCCGCGGCAATTTACTCTCTATCAAAATTACCCAAATCCGTTTAATCCTGAAACGACAATTAAATTCAGTCTTCCGGTTAGCGGTAGAGTAGTTCTGCGAATATTCAATTCTTTGGGTGAGAGTATTTTCACTAAATCATTCAATAATCTAAATGCCGGTAGTCACCAATTTATTTGGAAAGCTCTCAATAATGATGGAAATAAAGTGGCTTCAGGTATGTATATATATCAAGTTATATATAGTAATTCCCAAGGTGATCAGCAGATTAAATCTAAAAAGATGATGTTGTTAAAATGAAAAAATATATATTATTTCTCATATGTTTAGCGTTTATTTCTTGCAGCCAAAAGGAAAGTGAGCATAAAAAGCTTGAAGAAACGGAAGTTGCTGCAGATTCTGTTCTCAAAAAGCCGAAAGATTTCAAATCGGCTCATCAAAGAGACAAGGAAGATTACGGCAAAGATACAACAACCGATTCAATACCTGAAAGGGTGAAATTTTAGTGAGAAGAGCAAGTATCCTGTTAATATCATTATTCCTCCTTTCTTGTTCGCAAAACCAAGAAGAAGCAACTTCCGAGAAAGTTTCCTTTATAAACAAAGGATTCCAATTTAACGGTATTCAGTTCGAAAAGGCAATACTTTCTCCGACTTATAAATTTATAGCAGCAACCGGTCTGCAAAAGGGTAAAGCAATTTATTTAATTGATGTTAACTCGGATGATATTATAAAAATATTCGAAGGCGAAGTTACCGAGTTTCTTTTCGCTGATGAAGATATAGCTTTTATTACTAAAGTATATTCACCGCGCTTGTCTTATTCGCTCTACTATTATTGCAGTTCTGATTCCTCATTAACTTGTTTAGCCGATTCAATTCCTAAAATAAAATTTTTGAATTATTTGGATAACAAATTATTAGTGAAGTTCAATGATTATATCCGGATATTCAATAAAAATTTAAATGATATTGAAGCCGAAGTACCGGAAGGGTATTTCTTCTTTGAAGGTAAAGAATTATCATATTTCGATGAATTAAATGAAGAGGTTAAACTACCGGAAAATGATGATATAATTTGGATGGATTACAAAAATGGTTTGATTGCTTATTATCTTAAAACTAAAGGATTGTTTTTGGGAAAGAAAAATTCTGAAATGAAATTACCCGGAAATATTTCTTATCCGGTAATTAGCAACGACGGACGTTTTCTGGCAGGTATAAAGGAAGATTATTCGGACCAGAAGTTAATGAATTCGGAATTGATAATTTATGATTTGAGTGGGAATAAAATAAAAGAAGTTATTAATTTTAATGGAATAAAAAGTTGTTCTTTCTCTTCTAATAATAAATATATTTTAACTGTAAATAACCAGGGAAACATTGTAATTAATAAATTTGAAGGAATATAAATTGATGAAAATTATATTGTATTTATTATTAACTACGTCAATTATTGCTCAAAGCATTTCTGTCGAAACAGTTCGTAAGTTGGATTTAGATGGGAAGTATTTTCATCCTAAATTCATAGATTCAGAATTATTACTTTTGTCTAAAGAAAATTATCGAGGACTATTCTTATTCAATATACAAACAAATGAGTTAATAACTGTTACGGGGGAGTTTGGCGCCGGGTATTTTCCGCAAGTGTTAAATAAAACGGTGTATTTTAGAACACATGTTTTGGAAAACGGACGCAAATATTTCTCGTTAAAAAAATATAATCTATTCTCCCAAAAGACAGAAGTTATAGAGGGAAAAAGCAGAAAGTTATTGCCTCCAATAAAAGTTGATGATGAAATTATTTACGCGTTAGAAAATAGAGTTTATTCTCTTAACAAAAAATTACCGAGTTTATTTGTAACGAATGAAAATTCCGAAATTGTTCTTCATCAAAATGGAAGTACTAAAATCCTTAAACCGTTCGGTGAAGGAATTTACGTGTGGGTGGAATTATCTCCGGATAAGAAGTATATAGTTTTTACTTACGGAACGGAAGGTTCTTTTATAATTGATCTAAACGGAAATATCATTCACAGCATCGGGAAAGATGCTCACTTTGCCCATTGGTCACCGGATGGAAGATATTTGATTTTTATGAGTGATGTAGATGATGGCTACAAATACATAGATTCCGATATTTGGATTTTTGATACAGTTAGTGAAAATAGAATACAATTAACCAATACGGAGAATATTATTGAAATGTATCCACAATGGTCGAATGATGGAAAGGAGGCTGTTTTCCATGATCTAGAGGGTAACATTTATATTGCCAAATTAAAAATGGAGGGAGATGAATAATGAAAGTGCTGGTTTTCTTTCTTTTAAGTGTGGCAATATTTGCTCAGGACTTTAGCGGAATTAGAATTTATATCAATCCCGGACATGGCGGTCACGACTCCAACGATCGGTTTATTCAAGCTACAGGATTCTGGGAATCTGAAAGCAATCTCGAAAAAGGATTATATCTTTACGATTTATTGAAATCCATGGGAGCAACTGTTAAAATTAGCAGAACTTCCAATAACTCATCAGATGATTTGCCTTTATCAGTAATTGATGCCGATGCAAATAATTTTGATGCGGATTTTTTCCATTCCATTCATTCAAACGGATTTCAAGGGAATGCGAATTATACAGTAATATTTTATAAAGAAGTTAACGGAGCGCCGGCATTCACGCAGGCTAAAACAATGTCAGACGTGATGAAGAATCATATTTTCTCGACTAACAGAACTACTACTTCTTATTCTCGAGGAGATTATTCTTTCCTTGGTTTTAATCTTGGTGTTTTAAGAACCTTGAACATGCCGGGTACTTTGTCGGAAGGATCTTTTCACGATTACATCCCCGAATCTTGGCGCTTAATGAATTCAAAATATAGAAAGCACGAAGCTTGGGCAATATTGCGTTCTATGATAGATTATTTCAACTTAACTGATGTGGATAATGGCATTGTTGCAGGAATATTACGTAATCCGCTCGAATCAGTTGATTATTTTTCTCTTAACGGTACGAACGACAATCTAAAACCGGTAAATAATTTCATCGCTACCTTATTGCCGGCAGGAAAAATTTATACCGGTGATGATAAGAATAACGGCTTCTTTTTCTTCGATTCTATTCAACCGGGGGATTATACAATAATTGTTGAAGCAGAAAATTTTAAACCGGATACTTTTTCGGTAACTGCAGCGGCAAATCAATCAAAGTTTTACGATAGATTTCTGGAATTAGTGCCTAATTTGAATGCGCCCCAAGTTGTATCTTTTTCTCCGGTAAACGGCGAAACAGATGTGAGCTTATTATCTACAATTGAATTGGATTTCGATATTCGTATGGATAGAGCATCTGTGGAAAACGCCTTTTCTTCATTGCCGAGTACGCCAGGTAATTTTATCTGGGAAAACGACGATAAAAGAATGATATTCGTTCCGGCAAATAATTTACAGCCGGCAACAGATTATCAATTCACTATTTCCACTGATGCGAAGAGCTATTTCGGGGTTAATTTAGCTAGTAGCCAATCGATCACATTTCACACCAGAGAAAAATTAAGATTAGTTGATCACTATCCGCGTATTGGTGAAGATGATGTGAGTACTTCAGTACTGATTAAATTAAATTTTGACGGGGCAATTGATGCATCTTCACTTTCGGGCAATATTCTTTTCCTCGACCCGCAAAATAACTTTGTAAATATTTTTGTAGATCAATCCGGCTATTCTTCCGGAATAATAGGGTTTGAGCCGGTTGACGATTTGGAGAAGAATACGGAGTACCGAGTGATATTGAAAAGCGGAATAAGTGATGTAGAAGGATTAAATTATGGAGAGGAAACTGTAATCTCATTCACCACAACTTCTTCTACAATTGTCGATGGAAATATTGCGGATAATTTTGAATCGGATTTAAAATGGGCAATTTCCGGAAGTCGGGAGGTAACATTTAATATTGACGGAAACAATACGGTCATTGAATTAAGTAGTGCGCGAAAAATATCCGGAGTATCTTCGGCTCATTTACAATATGAATTTACTTCCGATACAGCTGCGGTGACAATATTTCTGTCCACATCAATTGATGTATCGAATTCCGATTTATTGGGAGTTTGTGTATTCGGAGATTATTCATCCAATATTCTAAATTATTTCTTCAGCGATCAAAACGGGAATATTCAAAAAGTGGCAATCGATACATTGAATTTTACAGGGTGGAAAATGGAGCAGGTACAATTAAGCTCATTAAATTTTACTGCTGTAGAATTCAAAGGGATTCAAATTTTTAGAGAAGGCGGAAATGCAAATGGCGGAGAAATTTATTTTGATGATCTACAGACTGATTTCTCCACGGATGTGAAATTATTGGAAGTAATGCCGAAAGAATTTCGATTGGACCAAAATTATCCTAATCCATTCAATCCGGCAACAAATATATCTTTTTCCTTGCCTGAAGAATCCACTGTTTCGCTTAGTATTTATAATGTATTGGGAGAAAGGATAATCTATCTAATAAAAGATGAAAAGATGAGTGCCGGCAGATATAGAGTGGAATGGAACGCTGCAGGTATTTCATCGGGTGTTTATTTTTACAGAATTAAAACCGAAAGATTTGTGGAAACGAAGAAAATGCTTCTTATCCGATGAATCTACTCAGAGCGTAAATAATTAATGCTCCACTAATTATAAGTGCAAAAAGGAGGATTAATCCGGCTTTTACGGCTGAAAATTCTCTTCTTTTGCGTATCGGTTTTTCGATTGTAGTTGATTCGCCAGTGGGATAAATGACATTTGATTCTTCTGTATATACTTGTGTATCAACACTTGATCCCATTGGAGTTTGCTGATTTATAGGTGTTGAAGGGGAAAGATAAAAATTTGCTGAATACTGAAGAAACCTGTATTTTATATATTTTTCTTGATCATTGTCACTCATAATTGGTCCTCCAGTTTTATGAAGACTTGAGCAAACAGGATAAAATACCTTAATAAATTATTTGTATAAATAAAATAAGCTTTTTGGACAGTAATGTCAACGAATATAGAGACATTTTAGTATTCGTCAATGAACCCAAAATCCTAAAATCAAGTACATAAATGCAGTAATAACTCCGGCTGTAAGTGCATAAGGTAATTGTGTTTTAACGTGGTCGATATGATCGCTTGCAGAAGCCATAGACGAAATGATTGTAGTATCTGAAATGGGGGAACAGTGATCTCCGAATACTCCGCCTCCGAGAGCCGCAGCGATTGTTAGATAAACATTTGCTTCAAGGGAAGTGGCCATTGGTACTCCGATTGCAATCATAATAGCAAATGTTCCCCAAGAAGTTCCTGTGGCAAATGCAATAAAACAGGCGACTATAAAAATAATGAAGGGGACAAAGTTTGGAGAAAGCCAGTTCTTCGAAATTTCAGCAACGTAAATTCCGGTTCCCAATTCTTTGCAGACTGTTCCGATAGCAAAGGCCAACATCATCAGAAGTGCCAATGGAATTAATCCGCTTATCCCTTTGAACATAAGGTCAATTGTTTCATTGAAGGAGAATATTTTTTGTTTTCGATATAGAATTATGCTAACTGTAATAGAAATTAGGACTGAGTAAAGAACCGAGGTTGACCCGGAGCCTTGTCCGATTGCCAAAAATATCTGTTTGAAGAATGTATAATTTTGTATGTTTTCAACATTATTCCACCCGGTCAATACTAACATAATCGGCATCATAGAAACCATTGTTAATATTGGTAGCAGCATATTTATTGCTTTGGGTTTAACTCCTTCCTTCTTTTCCATTGAAACAACTTCAGCTGAAATTAAAGGGGTTGCTCCGTCACGAATTACTTTGCCTTCTTCGATTGCTCGTTTTTCGGCTTTTTTCATCGGACCGAAATCTTTACCGGTTAAAATTATCGTTACTACCATAGCCATTGCGAGCATTGGATAGAAATTGAACGGGAAAGCACTCAACAATACGTGGAATGGATTCTCGAATCCCTGTGCCGCTAACAATCCCATTATGTATGCTCCCCAAGCATTAAGTGGTATAAGAATGCAGGTAGGGGCTGAAATTGAATCGGCTATGTAAGCCAATTTTTCACGAGGTATTTTCATTTTGTCGAATATCGGTCTGTAAATAGTGCCGACTGTTAATGCATTGATACTCGACTCCACGAAGATAGAAGTACCCGTAAGCCAAGCAAATAACTGAACAATTTTTCTGCTCTTCCCGGAATATTTATTTTCTATCTTGATTAATATTTTATTAACAAAATTTATAAATCCTTCAACTCCGCCCGAACGCTGAATGAAAGCAATTAATGCTCCTACCAAAGAACTGAACATAATTGTGCGAGTATTCCCGGCATCGTTGAAAACATTTACTAGAGCTTCAATTGTTGCGGTTGTTCCGGTAATTAAATTTCCATCCCTTAAAATTACCCATCCGAGCCATATTCCGAATAATAGTGATATAAAAACTTGTCTTGTTCGTATTGCTAATATTATTGCCACAATTGGCGGCAGGATAGACCAAAATGAATAGTGCTCCATATAAAATACCACTTTTTAGTAAGTTACAGTTTTATTAAAATAAAAAATTATTTCTTATTATTGTACTAAATTATGGAATTTTCTAAAACAAAACCGGTGAATTACAGATGAAATCAGTAATCTCTTTTATAATTATTTGCTGTTTAACTGTTCAAATTTCAGCTCAAAATGATTTTACAACTCTATTTGAAAGAAGCGGATATATATCAACGGATGATTATAACAATACAATAAAATATTTTCGGAAACTCTCCGAAAATTCTAATTATGCAGAATTACACGAATTCGGTGAATCACCCCAGGGAAGAAAGTTGTATTACCTTATTGTTGATAAAGAGGGGGATTTTGAAGCGCATCCGGATTTAACTAAAAGAACCAAGCCGGTAATTATGATTCAAAACGGCATACATTCAGGGGAGATTGAAGGCAAAGATGCGTGTATGTTATTGTTGAAAGAAATATTAATTACTAAGGAAAAAGAGTATTTAATCAACAATAGTAGACTTATCATTATTCCGGTATTCAATGTTGACGGCCACGAAAGGAGATCAAGATATAACAGAATAAATCAAAACGGACCCGAAGAAATGGGATGGAGAACAACCGCCCAAAACTTTAATCTGAATAGAGATTATATGAAGGCAGACACGCCGGAGATGCGTGCATTGTTAAAGTTATTTACCCAATTTAATCCTGATATTTTTATCGATACGCACACAACTGACGGTGCGGATTATCAGTACACAATTACATATGGAATTGATGATCATTTATTAAAATATGAACCACAGAGAGAGTGGGTCAAGTCCGTTCTACGTCCGAAGGTTGAGAAGAGCGTGGAGGATGACGGGTTCTTAATTTTTCCTTACGTAAGCTATATAGAAGGGGATTTTAGAAACGGTGTTAAAGATTGGATTTCCATCCCACGGTTTTCTCACGGATATGCTGCTATGAAAAACCGGATTGGGATTTTAATTGAAACACATATGCTTAAACCTTATAAGGAGAGAGTTTTTTCCACAAAAAGTTTCTTAAACTCCGTTATTGAAATTGCAAATGAGAATCGAGAAATAATAATTTCAAATTCGTTGCAGGCAGATGAATATGTTTCCGAATATTATCTTAAACACGACTATCCATTTCAATTTAAAATTATTGAGAAGGCTGATACGGTTCTTTACAAAGGTAAGAAACCTTATTTTGATTCAAGTTTTATAGCCGGTGCTAAAATAAAAAAATATTTACAAGAACCGCTCAATCTCAAAGTGCCATATTTTCATTATTCGATGCCGGTAAAATTTGTGAGAGTTCCATCCTTATATTTAATCCCACGAGAATATTCACACTTAGTGGAAATAATGAAATTACACGGAATTAAAGTAGATAGTTTAGACAATAAGGAGGAATTCGACGGTGTCGAAACTCTTTTTAATAATGTGAAATTCGCATCATTCCCTTATGAGGGGCATTTTTCACCCAAGTTTACTTATGAGAATAAGGAAGCAAAAATTATTGGTAATAAAGGGGATTTCCTCATCAATCCTCATCAACCGAATATCGGAATTATCTTATATTTATTAGAACCGGATTCGCCCGATTCATTCTTAAAATGGGGATTGTTCAATAACATATTCGAGCAGAAAGAATATTTCGAAGCTTATTCTATGGAACCGATAGCTAAAAAAATGTATAGTGAAAATGAAGAGTTAAGGAATGAATTTAATAGATTAATTAAAACGGATTCTACTTTTGCTGCAAGTCCGAGGAAAAGATTGAATTTCTTTTACAAGCATTCTCCATATTTCGATAAAAAGTTAAATGTTTATCCGGTAATAAAAGTATTTAATTAAATTGTATTCGGTTATAATTAGTGCGTTAGTATTGGGGTTTGCAGGCGGTATTAGTCCGGGCCCTTTAACTGCTTTTGCCATAAGCAGAACAATTACTCATGGCAAAAGAGATGGATACTTAGTTGCAATTGTTCCACTAATTACTGATTTCCCGATTGTAATTATTTCAATTGTTTCAATGGATATGTTAAGTGATGCGAAATTCTTTTATGGAATTATTTCATTATTGGGAGCAGCATTCCTTATATATCTCGCATACGAAACATATACTAATGAATTATCATTAAATGAAAACAAAGTTACTGATTCGACTTTGATAAAAGGAATTATTACCAACTATTTGAACCCTCATCCTTATTTATTTTGGTTTACTGTCGGTGCGCCGACAATATTAAATTACGGAAATAACAATATTTCTTATGCAATATTTTTTCTGTTGTTTTTTTATACAGGGTTAATTGGAGCTAAGTTTATTGTTGTTGCTATGACATCAAAATCAACTGAAATTATTTCGTCAAAATATTTGAGAATGGTATCTAAATCCTTAGCTTTATTATTGTTATTATTTTCATTTCAATTTATCTATATGGCATTAATAAATCTTAATATTATATGAGTTCAAAAAATATTTACGGGGAACAAATAGAAATTTACCCCGACGACAATTTATTGAGGGAAAAACTTACTAAAAGATATACTGAAATCCGTAACTTTTCCGAAAAACTAACCAAATCTCTTTTGCCGGAAGATATGGTTATTCAATCAATGACGGATGTCAGTCCTACCAAATGGCATTTAGCGCATACTTCATGGTTCTTCGAAACATTTATTTTAAGGGAAGAACTCGATGATTATAAATTGCTCAATCCTCAATATCCATATTTATTTAATTCATATTATGTGCAAGCTGGGGAAAGATGGGCGCGTCCTGAAAGGGGCTTGCTTTCAAGACCAAGCGTAAAAGAAGTTTTTGAATACCGTAAATATGTTGATGATCAAATGCTTAGGTTTATAGATAAAGTTTCAGAAGAGACGCTCGAAAAATATAGAGTTAGAATTAATATCGGGCTTCATCACGAACAGCAGCATCAGGAATTAATGCTAACCGATATAAAACATGTTCTTGCGTTAAATCCGCTGCATCCGGTTTTCAATAATCGGGAGGATAATTTCACTGCAGATATTCCGGCAATGAGATTCGATTCAATTGCTGAGGGTATTTATGAGATTGGTTTCAGAGGGGAAGGCTTCTTTTACGATAATGAGCAACCGTCGCATAAAGTATTTTTGAATGCTTTCGAAATTGCCGACCGTTTGGTAACTAACGGTGAATATATGGAATTCATTGATGATGGGGGATACGAAAATCCTCTGTTCTGGCTATCCGATGGATGGATGGAAGTTGAAAAGCATGGATGGAAAGCACCCTTATATTGGGAGAAAAATAATGGTGTTTGGAGTTCGTTTACATTGAACGGTTATAAGGAAGTAAATCCTTCGGAACCGGTAACGCATATATCGTTTTATGAGGCTGATGCTTATGCAAGATGGAAAGGAATGCGTTTGCCTACAGAAGCAGAATGGGAAGTAGCTTCGAAGAATTTTGAAATAACGGGAAACTTTGTTGAAGATAATAATTTTCATCCTGTTCCATTAAATAATGAGACGGGTAAATCCAAACAGTTTTTCGGGGATGTTTGGGAATGGACAGCCTCCCCGTATGTTAATTATCCCGGATATAGAACGCCCGAAGGACCTCTGGGAGAATATAACGGAAAGTTTATGGCTAATCAGTATGTTCTTAGAGGCGGTTCTTGTGCCACATCTATTACTCATATTCGACATACATACAGAAATTTCTTCTATCCTCATTCCCGTTGGCAGTTTATGGGAATGAGATTGGCAAGAGATATTTAATTCGTTTTACTAATGAATGTATAGACAGGAATTATAGATGATAAATCATTTTCGAGGGAAACATAGAATTAAGAGAGTCTGCTGATATAAGGATATATGTTTCTTAAAATTGATAGAGGAAATATCTTTTATATTACTGCAAATCGGGCTTTGAATTGTTTATTTTAGCTCTAACAATGAGATTATTAATGGAACAAATATAAGAACAATATTAAAATTGGGAGCATGAGGCTGTATGTTAAATGAAGTAATAGAGAGTTTAAAGGAAACCCCCAAACGGATACCGAGTAAATATTTTTACGATGAAGTCGGTTCGAAATTATTCGATGAAATTTGCGAACTGGAAGAATATTATCCCACCAAAACAGAAATCAAAATTTTATTAGATAATGTTGACGAGATCGTGGAAGCAATTCCAAATGATGTTGTGCTTATAGAGTTCGGTTCCGGCAGTAGTGTAAAGACAAAAATATTACTCAACCATATGATGCATCTAAAAGCTTATGTTCCTGTTGATATTTCCGAAGAGCATCTTTATTCATCCGTAGCTACGCTAAAGAAGGAATATCCACAGTTCAACATAAAGCCTCTTCCCGCTGATTATACCAAACCGTTTGTTATTCCATCATTCTCTGAAATTGAAAACAGAGTTATCTTTTTCCCCGGTTCAACTATCGGCAATTTTAATAGAGAGGAATCAAAAGAGTTCTTGCAATCAATGAGAAAAGAGTGTGGAAAAAACGGCAGTTTACTTATTGGTATCGATTTGGTGAAGGAGCGATCGATTATTACCGCCGCTTATAACGACAGGGTAGGGGTCACTAATCTCTTTAATCTTAATATTCTGAAGGTATTAAATAAAACACTTAAAACTAATTTCGATATTAACAGTTTCTATCACAAAGCTGAGTATAACGAAACTGAGAATAGAATTGAAATGTATTTGATCTCAACTAAAAAGCAATCAGTTAGTATTAATGATATTACGTTTAATATTGAAAAAGATGAAAAAATATTGACGGAAT
>CAZNJB010000032.1:0-36134 GCA_964573255.1 uncultured Melioribacteraceae bacterium | reverse complement strand
CTACTGTAGAACTTAAGTAATTTATTATAATATTTTATAAAATACATATTATACGATTAATTTTTGCCTAAGTGGTAAGGCGGTGAGGTGCGTCTTACCACTTTTGCGTCATTTTTATAGTAAGAATTTTCTTTCGAGGAGGTTGGATTGAAAAATCAAAACATAAACAAAAAAACGAATCGAATATCATTCAGGTCCATTACTCCCGTTCTTGATATTCCAGACTTGTTGAATATTCAGTTAGAATCCTTCGAAGATTTTCTGCAATTGCAGGTTGATCCCGATAAAAGAGAAGATAAGGGATTGCAATCTGTATTTACTGCAAATTTCCCGATAACGGATAATAAAGAATTATTCCGATTGGATTTTATTAATTATGAAATGGAAAAACCACGGTTTTCCATTCCGGAATGCGAGGAAAGAGGATTAACTTATAGCGCTTCTCTGAAAGCGAAATTACGACTCTCTACTCGCGAAAACGAAAATGAAGAGTTTGTAAATACTGTAGAACAGGAAGTTTATTTAGGCAACTTGCCTTATATGACTAATCGTGGTACATTTATTATTAATGGAGCCGAAAGAGTTGTCGTATCTCAGTTGCACCGTTCGCCTGGTGTGGCGTTTTCTCAAACTGTTCACCCGAACGGAACTCCAATTTATTCGGCGAGAATTATTCCTTTCCGCGGTTCATGGGTAGAATTCGCAACCGATATAAATCATATACTCTATATTTATGTGGATCGTAGGAAAAAATTCCCCTCCACTACTCTTCTGCGTGCCTTAGGCTACGAAACCGATGAGCAAATATTGAGACTCTTTGATATGATTGAAGAGTTGAAAAAAGAAGACCTCGATCCAGAATTGCACGCAGGCAGATTGGTTGCAGAAGACGTTATCGATCTTACTACCGGTGAAATTTTTGCCGCTAGAGATACAGAATTAACTGAAGAAACTATCGAAGATATTAAAAATTCTACAGTTGAAGAATTAAAACTTATTCAATCTCCAACATCACACGAACAGGATTTAATTCTTAATACGCTCCGCAAAGATACTTCCACCAATAAGGAAGAAGCTTTATTAGCGATTTACAGAGCTTTAAGAACCGGTGAAGCTCCGGATTATGAAACTGCCGAAGCTTTACTCGAAAAATTATTCTTTAACGATAAACGTTACGACTTAGGCGAAGTCGGTCGTTTTAGAATGAATGATAAGTTAAAATTAAATATACCAACTGATGTTCGTGTTCTCACTTTCGAAGATATTCTTGCTATTATTAAAAATATAATACACCTCAAAAATGGAAATATTAACGTAGACGATATTGACCACCTCGGAAATAGAAGAGTTCGTACAGTTGGCGAACAGTTGATGCAGCAATTTAATGTTGGTTTGGCTAGAATGGCTCGCACAATTCGCGAACGCTTGAATATGCGCGATAGTGAAAATATGCAGCCGCAAGAATTGGTTAATGCTAGAACCCTCAGTTCTGTTATTAACGCTTTCTTCGGTACAAACCAATTGTCTCAGTTTATGGATCAGACCAACCCGCTTTCAGAGTTGACTCACAAAAGAAGAGTTTCAGCTCTCGGTCCCGGAGGTCTTACAAGAGAAAGAGCAGGTTTCGAGGTTCGTGACGTTCACCATTCTCACTACGGACGTCTTTGTCCTATCGAAACTCCTGAAGGTCCGAATATTGGTCTTATTAACTCACTGACTATTTATTCTACTGTTAATAATTACGGATTTTTAGAAACACCCTACAGAAAGGTGGTTAACGGTAAAGTAACTAAAGAAATCGTTTACCTATCTGCAGATGAAGAAGATAAATACATTATTGCACAGGCGAATGCACCTATTGACGAAAATGGTAATTTCTTGAAAGATAGAATTAAATGCCGTAAAAAAGGTGAATTCCCTGTAGTGCATCCGGAAGATATAGATTTGATGGACGTGGCTCCTTCCCAGATTGTATCTGTGGCAGCATCTCTTATTCCTTTCCTCGAACACGATGATGCTAACCGTGCGCTTATGGGTTCTAACATGCAACGTCAAGCGGTGCCATTGATGGTTACCGAAGCTCCTATTGTTGGTACCGGAATGGAAGCAAAAGTTGCAGAAGATTCCAGAACCATTATAGTGGCAGAAGATAAAGGTGTAGTTGAATATGCGGATGCAGAAAAAATTATCGTTAAGTATGAAGTAAAAGAAGATAGTTTCGAGCACTTAACTTCTTTCTACAACGATAGGAGAGTTGAATATAAATTAACTAAGTTTAACGGTACAAACCAAGAAACTTGTTTTAACCAAAGACCAATTGTTAAATCAGGTCAGAAAGTTAAAAAAGGTGATGTTTTAGCCGATGGTCCTGCAATTGATCACGGTGAATTAGCGCTTGGTAAAAACGTACGCGTTGCGTTTATGCCTTGGCGCGGTTACAACTTCGAAGATGCTATTATTATTAGCGAAAAATTAGTTGCCGAAGATGTTTATACTTCAATTCATATTGAAGATTTCGAACTTCAAGTACGCGAAACAAAACGCGGCGAAGAAGAACTTACAAGAGATATTCCTAATGTGAGTGAAGAGGCTACCAAAAATCTTGACGAAAATGGAATTATTCGTGAAGGTGCCCTCATCAAAGAAGGGGATATTCTTATCGGTAAAATTACTCCGAAAGGCGAAAGCGATCCGACGCCGGAAGAAAAACTACTTAAAGCTATATTCGGAGATAAAGCCGGTGATGTGAAAGATGCTTCGTTGAAAGCTCCTCCCGGATTAAAGGGAATTGTTATTAAAACAAGATTATTCAGTAGAAAGAAAAGAGATACTGAATCTAAGAAAATTGAGAAAAAACAGATTGAAGAATTAGAAAGTAATTTCCTCGCTGAGAAACAGAGACTATATAATAAGTTAGTAGATAAACTAACAAGAATTGGTGGTGGAAAAACCGTTATAGGTGTTAGAGATCTCGACGGTACGGTGGTTCTTAAGAAAGGAACCGTTATTAAAGAGAATACTTTCGCTTCAATTGAAGACGTTACAAAATTGGATTATACCCAAGATTGGTATGAACATGAAAAGTCTAATGAAATGACTAAGGCTTTATTTGCAAATTACTTTAATAAATTGGCTAATATCGAAGAAGATTTCAAACTCAAAAAGTTGAACATCCAAAGCGGTGACGAGCTTGCACCCGGAATAGTTCAATTGGCAAAAGTTTACATCGCCAAGAAGAGAAAACTTTCCGTGGGTGATAAGATGGCAGGACGTCACGGTAACAAAGGTGTTGTCGCCAAGATCGTTCCTGTTGAAGATATGCCTTACGACGAAAACGGCGAGCCGGTTGATATTATTCTCAACCCGCTTGGTGTACCTTCTCGTATGAATATCGGTCAGATTTATGAGACTGCTTTAGGATGGGTAGGTAAGAAACTCGGAGTTAAATTCGAAACGCCAATCTTCGATAGTGCGACAGTTCAAGAAGTAGAAGAATATCTGGAAAAAGCCGGAATTGAAGAAGGCAGTAAAACAACACTGTACGACGGAAGAACCGGCGAGAAATTCCACCAAAAAGTTACCTGCGGTTACATTTATATGCTTAAATTAGGCCATATGGTTGATGATAAGATTCACGCTCGTTCAATTGGGCCATACTCTCTTATTACTCAACAGCCTCTTGGCGGTAAAGCTCAATTTGGTGGTCAAAGATTCGGTGAAATGGAAGTTTGGGCACTCGAAGGTTACGGTGCTGCTCATACTCTTCAAGAAATATTGACTGTTAAGAGTGACGATGTTCAAGGTCGTGCGAAAACGTATGAATCCTTGGTTAAAGGCGAAAATATGCAAGATCCGAATATACCGGAAGCCTTTAACGTTATGATTAAGGAATTGCAAGGATTAGGTCTGGATATTAAACTAAACTAAATTTTTTATTACCAAAGGAGAAAGTTTTATGAGATTTAGAGCTCAAGAACTTAAAGTTAGAAATATCAATAAAGTTACCGTAAGCTTAGCTAGCCCGGACGATATTCTATCCAGGTCACATGGTGAAGTTACCAAACCGGAAACAATCAACTATCGCTCCTTCCGTCCTGAAAAAGACGGACTTTTCTGCGAGAAAATTTTTGGTCCGGTTAAAGATTGGGAATGCGCCTGCGGTAAATATAAAGGCATCAGGTATAAAGGTATTGTGTGCGATCGCTGCGGTGTTGAAGTTACTCAAAAAAGCGTTCGTCGCGAAAGAATGGGACATATTACTCTTGCTGTTCCGATAGTTCATATCTGGTTCTTTAAAGCTCTGCCATCCAAAATTGGTAATATTATTGGGATGACAACTAAAGAGTTGGAAAAAATTATTTATTACGAATCTTATGTTGTGATTAATCCCGGAACAACCGGACTTTCCGTTAAAGATTTGATTTCCGAAGATCAGTATTACGAAATTCTTTCTACGCTTCCGCACGATAACGATGCTCTGGATGATGATGATCCGAAGAAATTTATTGCGAAAATTGGTGGTGATGCAGTAAGAGAAATGCTTCGTTCCACACCAATTGAAGAGATTTTTTATGAACTGAAAGCTCGTCTTAAAGAAGAAACCTCTCAGCAAAAGAGAAAAGATCTTCTGAAAAGATTAAGAGTACTCGAAGCATTCCGCCCCAAAGAAGGTAAGTTTACAAATAATCCGGAATGGATGGTTATGGATATCATTCCGGTTATTCCGCCTGAATTGCGTCCTTTAGTTCCGTTGGAAGGCGGGCGTTTTGCAACTTCTGATTTGAATGATCTCTATCGTAGAGTGATCATTAGAAATAATCGTTTGAAGAGATTAATCGATATTAAAGCTCCTGAAGTTATTTTGAGAAACGAAAAGAGAATGCTTCAGGAAGCTGTTGATGCGCTGTTTGATAATTCAAGAAGAACCAGTGCCGTAAGAAGCGATGGTAACAGACCGCTGAAATCCCTGAGCGATATGCTCAAAGGTAAGCAGGGTCGTTTCCGTCAGAACCTTTTAGGTAAACGTGTGGATTATTCCGGTCGTTCGGTTATTGTTGTTGGTCCGGAACTCAAGTTGCATCAATGCGGTTTGCCTAAAGATATGGCGGTTGAATTATTCAAACCGTTTGTAATACGTAAATTGATCGATCGCGGATATTATAAAACTGTTAAAAGCGCTCGTAAAGCTGTTGATAGAAAAGAACCCATTATTTGGGATATATTAGAAAAAATTATTGAAGGTCACCCGGTTCTCTTAAACCGTGCTCCTACTCTTCACCGTTTGGGTATACAAGCATTTCAGCCGATATTGATTGATAGCAAAGCTATTCAGCTTCACCCAATGGTTTGTACGGCATTCAACGCTGACTTCGACGGTGACCAGATGGCGGTTCACGTACCCCTTTCTTACGAAGCTCAGTTGGAAGCAATGCTTTTAATGCTTTCTTCACATAATATTCTTTCGCCGCAGAACGGTAATCCAATTGTTGTTCCTACTCAGGATATCGTACTCGGATGCTACTATCTAACTAAAGTTAGACCCGGTGCAAAAGGCGAGGGAATGATATTCTATGATCCTGAAGAAGTTAAAATAGCTTACGATCAGGAAGTTGTTGATCTTCACGCAAAAATTAAAGTGAAAATAGACGGTGAAATGATTGAAACTACCGTCGGACGAGTAATATTCAATGATATAGTTCCCAAAGAAATGGGCTTCTTCAATGAATTGCTCGTTAAAAGAGTATTTAGCGGTTTCATTTACAAGATGTTCATTAAGCTTGGAAATCAAGTTACCGCGAAATTCCTCGATGATCTGAAAGAACTCGGATATAGATATGCTACAACTGCAGGTATTTCCATCAGTTTTAGCGATATGGTTATTCCGGAGGAAAAACAGAAACTTATTGAGGAATCTAATAGAAAAGTAAATGAAATTATGCAAGAACACGAAATGGGTCTTATTACAGATTCAGAACGTTACAATAAGATTATAGATATTTGGACGTTCACTACTACTAATGTATCCGTTTCGTTGATGAATAAATTGAAAAATGATAAGCAAGGCTTCAATTCGCTCCATATGATGGTTGATTCCGGTGCGAGAGGTTCTAAAGAACAGGTTAGACAGTTAGCCGGAATGAGAGGATTGATGCAGAAACCGCAAAAGAGTTTAAGCGGTCAATCCGGCGAAATTATCGAAAACCCGATTGTGGCGAACTTCAAAGAAGGTCTTTCGGTTCTTGAGTACTTTATCTCTACTCACGGTGCTCGTAAGGGTCTTGCAGATACCGCTCTTAAAACCGCAGATGCTGGTTATCTGACCAGAAGATTAACAGACGTAGCTCAGGATGTTATTATTTCCGAAGTAGATTGCGGTACTATTAGAGGTATTTACATTTCTGCACTCAAAGATGTTGAGCAGGAAAGAGAACCGTTGGCAGAAAGAATAATTGGTCGTGTTGCTCAGGAAGACGTTTACGATCCTCGCAACGATGAATTAATTATTGAAGCCGGTGAATTAATTGATGAAGAAATCGCAGAAAGAATTGACGATGCTCTGATTGATGAAGTATATATTCGTACGGTACTCACTTGCGAATCGAAACGCGGTGTTTGTTCAAAATGTTACGGACGAAACTTAACTACAGGACAATTAGTTGAAGTTGGTGAAGCTGTTGGTATTATTGCTGCACAGTCAATTGGTGAGCCAGGTACTCAGCTTACACTCCGTACCTTCCACCTTGGTGGTACTTCATCACGTATTGCAAGTCAATCTCAAGTGGAAACTTCTGTTGGTGGTACTGTCAAATTTGATCGTATCAACTACGTAGTGAAGAGTGACCATCTTGGCGACGTTAAAGTTGTTACCGGAAGACGCGGTTCTATAGGAATTATCGATAGCGACGGTAGACAAGTTAAAATGTACGAAATCCCGTACGGTGCTGAATTGATGGTTGAAGACGGTCAGGAAATAACAAAAGGAACTCCTCTTTACAATCACGATCCTTATAACGCAGTTATTTTGACTGATGTCGGTGGTAAAATCAAATACATCGACTTTGAAGATAACAAAACTATCAAACCCGTTACGGACGAACAGACTGGTCACGTACAGAAAGTTGTTATCGAATCAAAAGATAAAAATTTAACACCATCAATAGTTGTTGAATCAGAAGATGGAAATGCTAAAATATTCAACCTTCCGATCGGAGCATATATATCCGTAGAAGAAGGGGAGACGGTTCCTGCCGGTACTGTTTTGGCTAAAATTTCTCGTTCCGCTTCCAAAACACGAGATATTACGGGTGGTTTGCCGAGAGTAACCGAATTATTCGAAGCTCGTAGCCCACACGATCCTGCTATAGTTTCCGAAATCGAAGGTATTGTTAAATTCGGAGCTCGTAAAAAAGGTTCTCGTGAAATAATTGTGGAATCTTTCGACGGAACTATCCAGAAAGTCTACAACGTACCTTACGGAAAACACGTTCTCGTTCAGGAAGGTGATGAAATTCCCGCCGGTGAAAAAATTACCGACGGTCCAATTGATCCACACGATATTTTGAAAATTAAAGGTACAAACGCAGTACAGGAATATCTGGTTAACGAAATTCAGGACGTTTATCGTTTGCAAGGTGTGAAAATCAACGATAAACACATCGAAGTTATAGTTCGCCAGATGTTAAGAAAATTAAGAATCATTTCTTCGGGTGATACAATGTTTATCGAAGAAGATCTCGCGAACAGGAATAAATTACTCGAAGAAAATGAAAAAATGCGTAATATGGTAGTAGTTGAGGATCCGGGTGGTTCAAAATTAAAAGTTGGACAATTAATAACCAGATTCAAATACCGTGAAATACAGAATGATTTGAAAAGGAAAGAGAAAGAACCGCTTAAGGTTCGTGATGCAGAACCTGCAACATTCGATAACGTATTACTCGGAATTACGCAGTCTGCGCTCTTTACCGAAAGCTTTATTTCGGCTGCTTCATTCCAGGAAACAACAAAAGTTCTTACAAATTCCGCTATAGAAGCAAGAGAAGATTTCTTGCACGGATTGAAAGAAAACGTTGTTATGGGTAATTTAATACCTGCCGGAACAGGCTTGAAGAAATACAAGAAAATTGTATTAGAAGCTGAGGAAGCAAAGGCTAAAGAAGAAGCCGAAAAGGTTGACGAGGAAAGCTCGGAAAAAGAAGAAAAAATTAAGAAATAACTCTTTAAATAATGGTCAAGATTTCTTGACATTTCAGAAAAAACTCTCTATATTGGGAGTCTGAATTTTGTTAGAAAACGTAAAATTTTCAGGAGGATTTACGTGCCAACAATAAACCAGTTGGTAAGAAAAGGTAGGAAACAAATCGTTTCCAAAAGCAAGTCGAGAGCACTTGATTCGTGCCCTCAAAAGCGCGGTGTGTGTACGAGAGTTTACACTACAACACCGAAAAAACCGAACTCTGCATTGAGAAAAGTGGCCAGGGTTCGTTTAACTAATGGTATTGAAGTTACTGCTTATATTCCGGGTGAAGGACATAATTTGCAGGAACACTCGATCGTAATGATTCGCGGAGGAAGGGTTAAAGATCTTCCCGGTGTTCGTTATCATATTATTCGCGGAACCTTGGATACTAGCGGTGTTGAAGACAGAAAGCAAGGTAGATCTAAGTACGGCGCTAAAAAACCAAAGGCTAAGTAAGAGATATGAGAAAGAAAAGAGCTGAAAAACGTTTTATTAAACCTGATCCAAAATTTAATGATGTTTTGGTCGCTAAATTTATAAACTACTTGATGTGGGACGGTAAAAAGACGACTTCCAGAAAAGTAGTTTACGAAGCATTCGATCTTATTGAAAAGAGAACGAAAGAAAATGCTTTAGAGGTTTTCAAAAAAGCAGTGAATAATGTTCAGCCTCTTATCGAGGTTCGAAGCAGAAGAGTTGGCGGCGCTACTTATCAGGTACCTATGGAAGTTCGCCCCGATAGAAGAATAGCCTTGGCTTTTAGGTGGTTGAGAAATTATTCTAGAGATAGAAAAGAAAGATCGATGGCTGAAAAATTAGCTGCCGAACTTATTTCCGCTTCAAAAGGCGAAGGATCTTCGGTTAAGAAAAAAGATGATACGCATAGAATGGCTGAAGCCAACAAGGCTTTCGCTCACTTTAAATGGTAACGATGTATTAGAAGGGAATTTAGATGTCGCAGAAGAGAGTTGACATATCGAAAATTAGAAATATTGGAATTATGGCGCACATAGACGCCGGTAAAACTACTACTACAGAAAGAATACTTTATTATACCGGTAAAGTGCACAGAATTGGTGAAGTGCACGATGGCGCTGCTACGATGGATTGGATGGAACAAGAGAAAGAGCGTGGTATTACAATTACTAGTGCAGCTACAACTTGTTTTTGGAAAGACCATCAAATAAATATTATAGATACACCAGGACACGTTGATTTTACTGTTGAAGTTGAAAGAGCATTAAGGGTGCTCGACGGCGCAATCGCTCTTTTCTGTGCCGTTGGCGGTGTTGAACCGCAATCAGAAACAGTATGGCGTCAGGCAGATAAATACGGTGTGCCGAGAATTGCATTTGTTAACAAAATGGATAGAGTCGGCGCAGATTTTTATAATGTATTGGATATGATGAAGGATCGTCTTAAAGCAAATGCGATTCCTTTAACATTGCCAATCGGATCTGGGGATTTATTTGCCGGAGTTATTGATCTTATTGAAATGAAAGCCAGAATGTATAACGAAGAAACTCTTGGCGCTACTTACGAAGATATTGAGATCCCAGCCGATTTACTTCCTGTTGCTGAAAAGTATAGAACTATAATGCTTGAAGCTGTTTCTGATGTTGATGATACTCTCCTCGAAAAATATCTTGAAGGAGAAGAAATCACTAAAGAAGAAGTAATTAGCGTACTTCAAAAAGCAACAAGACAGTTAAAAATCGTTCCTGTAATTTGCGGTTCTTCATTTAAGAATAAAGGTGTTCAAAAATTACTCGATGCAGTTGTCGATTTCTTGCCTTCACCGGCAGATATCGGACAGATTGTTGGACATCACGCGCATAGGAATGATGAAGTTGTCCGTAAGATTGATGAAAATGAAAAGTTTACTGCTTTAGCATTCAAAATTATGACCGATCCTTATGTGGGTAAATTAACTTTTTGCCGTGTATATAGCGGTCAGCTAAAAGCAGGCTCATATGTTTATAATTCTGTTAGTTCTAAAAAAGAACGTGTTGGCAGGATTCTTTTAATGCACGCTAACAGAAGGGAAGATATGGATAATGTGCGTGCCGGAGATATTTGCGCAATCGTTGGATTGAAGCATACAAGAACCGGTGATACGCTCTGCGATGATAGCGATCCAATCATTCTTGAAAGAATGGAATTCCCTGAACCTGTTATACAAATTGCAATTGAACCGAAAACAAAAGCTGATCAGGATAAATTATCCGATGCATTAACAAAATTAAGCGATGAAGATCCTACATTCAAAGTTAAAGTTGACGAGGAAACAGGTCAGACTTTAATTAGCGGTATGGGTGAACTTCACCTTGAAATCTTGGTTGATAGAATGAAACGTGAATTCAAGGTTGAAGCAAATATCGGTAAACCTCAAGTAGCTTATCGCGAAACAATTACTAAATCGGTTCAATCTGAAGGTAAATTTGTTAAGCAATCTGGTGGTCGTGGTAAATATGGTCACGTAATGCTTGAGATTTCACCCAACGAACCTGGAAAAGGTTTTGAATTTGAAAATGCTATTGTTGGCGGTGCAATACCTAAAGAATTTATTCCTGCTGTCGAAAAAGGTATTGAAGACGCAATGAAAAACGGTGTTCTTGCCGGTTATCAAGTAGTTGACGTTAAAGTGAAATTGTATGACGGTTCTTATCATGATGTGGATTCGGATGAAATTTCTTTCAAAGTTGCGGGTGCTATGGCATTCCGTGATGGAGCTTTGAAAGCCGGTCCGGTTATATTAGAACCGATTATGAGAGTTGAAGTTATTACTCCGGAAGAATATCTCGGTGATGTAATGGGAGATTTGAACTCCAGACGTGGAAAAATTGAAGGGTTTTCCGCGCGGAAGGATGCTCAAGTTATCCGTGCTCATGCACCGCTTTCGGAAATGTTCGGATACGCAACACGTTTGCGTTCAATGACACAAGGAAGAGCGATTTATACTATGCAGTTCGAAAATTATCAAATCGCTCCAAAATCAGTTGCTGACGAAATATTGGAAAAGGCTCCTAAGCCAAAATCAATTGAAGCATAAATAAATAGTACTTAAAAAATAAGAAAATAAACAACAAGGAGTTATCGATGGCAAAAGAAAAATTTGATAGGAGTAAGCCTCACGTTAATATAGGTACTATTGGACACGTGGATCACGGTAAAACTACTCTTACCGCCGCCATTACAATGGCTTTATCGAAGAGAGGTTTATCTGAAAAAAGAACTTTCGATAGTATTGACAATGCACCGGAAGAAAGAGAACGCGGTATTACAATCGCAACTGCACACGTAGAATATCAAACTGAAAAAAGACACTATGCACACGTTGACTGTCCCGGTCACGCGGATTATGTTAAAAACATGATCACTGGTGCTGCTCAGATGGACGGTGCTATTTTGGTTGTTGCGGCTACTGATGGTCCTATGCCTCAAACTAGAGAACATATTCTTCTTGCACGTCAGGTAGGTGTTCCTAGAATCGTTGTTTTTATGAATAAAGTTGATATGGTTGACGACGAAGAGTTATTAGAATTAGTAGAAATGGAATTAAGAGAACTCTTGAGTGAATATGAATTCCCAGGAGATGAAATTCCGATCATTAAAGGTTCTGCTCTTCAAGCTTTGGAAGCAGCTTCTGATGATAGTGTAGGTGCGGATGATGAAAGATTAAAATGCATTTACGAATTAATGGATGCTGTTGACTCTTACGTTCCTCTTCCGGAAAGAGATGTTGACAAACCATTCTTGATGCCTGTTGAAGACGTATTCTCTATTACCGGTCGTGGTACAGTTGCTACCGGTAGAGTGGAAAGAGGCGAAGTTAAACTTAACGAAGAAGTTGAGTTAATTGGTCTCGGTATTCACAAGAAAACTGTTGTTACCGGTATCGAAATGTTCCGTAAAGAATTAGATTCTGCATTAGCAGGTGACAACGCTGGTCTTCTTTTAAGAGGTGTTGACAAGAAAGAAATCGAAAGAGGTATGGTTTTGGCTAAACCGGGTTCGATTACACCTCATAAAAAATTCGAAGGCGAAGTTTACGTATTGTCGAAAGACGAAGGTGGACGTCACACTCCATTCTTCAACGGTTACAGACCACAGTTCTATTTCAGAACAACTGACGTAACTGGTGTTGCTACACTTCCTGAAGGAACTGAAATGGTAATGCCTGGTGATAATGTTAAATTATCCGTAGAACTCATTAGCGAAATCGCAATGGAAGAAGGATTGAGATTCGCTATCCGCGAAGGTGGTAGAACCGTTGGTGCGGGAGTTGTAACTAAGATTATTGAATAATAATATATATTTTATTACAGATGGGAAGGGTAGCCTTCCCATCTTTATCTAAAGAATAAGGAGATAAATAAGTTGCCTGGTCAAAAAATTAGAATTAAGCTTAAGTCTTACGATCATATTTTGATTGACAAGTCAACAGAAAAGATTATTAAGACCGTTAAGAGTACCGGCGCAGTGGTTTCCGGTCCTATACCGTTACCCACCCGCAGGTCACTATTTACGGTTCTCCGTTCGCCGCACGTTGATAAAAAATCGCGCGAACAGTTTGAAATTAGATCCCATAAGAGAATCATTGACATTCATAACTCTAATAACAAAACCGTCGATGCACTTAGTAAATTAGATATTCCGGCGGGTGTGGATATTGAGATTAAGTTATAAGGATTAATGATATGCCCGGATTGTTAGGTAAAAAATTAGGAATGACGAACATTTACGGCGAGGATGGTAAAATTATTCCAGTAACTGCCATCGAAGTAGGTCCTTGCAAAGTAGTAAATGTTAAAACTGCAGATAAAGACGGATACGAAGCTTTACAACTTGGTTTTGGTGAAAGAAAAAGTAAACATACAAATAAACCTTTAGAAGGTTATTTTAAGTCACAAAATGTTGAAGCCGCTAAAATATTAAAAGAATTCAGAAATTTTAATGTTGCCGATTATAAAGTAGGCGATACATTAACCGCTGAACTATTTGCCGAAGGTGATAAGGTAACTGTTAAAGGCAAAAGTAAAGGTAAAGGTTTTCAAGGCGTTATGAAACGTCACGGTTTTGGCGGTGTTGGTGGAACCACTCACGGACAGGGAGATAGATTGAGAGCTCCTGGTTCAATCGGACAAAGTTCTTATCCCTCACGCGTTCTTAAAGGAACACGAATGGCGGGAAGAACTGGTGGTTCTTATGTAACAGTTAAGAATTTGAAAGTTGTAAAAGTATTTCCAGAAAAGAATATTATATTCGTTAATGGTGCCGTTCCCGGTGCAGTTAATTCAATTGTAGAAGTAAATAAGTAGTTTGGATTGAGTGATGAAATTAGATGTGCTTAAAATAGACGGAAGTAAATCAGGCGAACAGATTGAATTATCTGACGATATTTTTGCTATCGAGCCTAACGATCATGTTATCTATTTGGACGTGAAGGCATTTCTGGCTAATCAGAGACAGGGAACACATAAAGCGAAAGAGCGCTCTGAAGTTAGAGGTGGCGGCAAAAAGCCATGGCGTCAGAAAGGTAGAGGTACAGCAAGAGCAGGTACAACCAGATCCCCACTTTGGGTTGGTGGTGGTACAATATTTGGACCTCGCCCGAGAAGCTATAGACAAAAATTAAATGTTAAGGTAAAAAGATTAGCTAGAAAATCCGCTCTTTCTTATAAAGCTAAAGCTAATCAAATTTTAGTTGTTGAGGATTTTAATTTCGATGCTCCTAAAACAAAGGAATTTGTAAAACTCCTTGATGCTCTAAAAGTTAATGGTAAAAAGGTTCTTCTTTTAACTGAAGGTAAACAAAGAAATGTTTATCTATCCGGAAGAAATCTTCCTAAAGTAAATATTTTGGAAGCGAACAAGGCTGCAACTTATCACCTTCTGAACAATCAAGTTATTGTTCTTCAGAAAAGTGCAGTTGATAGTTTAGTTGGCACGTTAAATTAAGGCTTGGACTAAAGATGAAATCTGTTTTAATAAGACCGTTAGTTACAGAAAAGATGACCATAATTTCCGAAGAAGGAAGAAAATACGGATTTGTGGTCGATTACAATGCTAATAAAATTGAAATAGCAAAAGCTGTAAAAGAAAAATTTGAAGTTGATGTTATTGCAGTTAATACTATTAAACATAAAGGGAAAACAAAAACGCAGTTTACAAAGCGCGGTCGTTTTTCCGGTAGAACGCCTCGTTATAAAAAGGCGATAGTAACGATTAAAGAAGGTCAAACAATCGACTTATTTGGTGAAGTTTAGTTAGGAATTGGAGTTTAGTAAATGGCTATTAGAAAATTAAAACCGATGACTCCAGCGACAAGATTTATGTCGGTGTCTGCTTTTGATGAAATTACAAAAACTGCGCCTGAAAAATCTTTGACCGTTTCTCTTAAGAAAAGCGGTGGAAGAAACAATAAAGGTAGAGTAACATCCAGACATCGTGGTGGCGGTCATAAAAGAAAATATAGAATTATTGATTTCAAAAGAGACAAACACGGTATTCCTGCAAAAGTATTCTCTATCGAATACGATCCGAACCGTTCAGCAAGAATTGCTCTTTTACATTATGTTGATGGTGAAAAAAGATATATTTTAGCTCCTAACGGATTAAAAGTAGGTGATACTGTTACTGCGGGAGAAGGTTCCGAAATTAAAGTTGGAAATGCTTTGAAATTGAAAGACCTTCCACTCGGTAGCTTTGTTCATAATGTTGAATTAAAACCGGGTAAAGGCGGTCAATTGGGCAGATCGGCAGGAACCTCAATACAGTTAATGGCTAAGGAAGGAAAATATGCTACACTAAAAATGCCTTCCGGTGAAGTTAGATTAGTGAGCCTTGAATGTATGGCAACTTACGGAACTGTAGGTAATTCGGATCACGAAAACATTAGTTTAGGTAAAGCCGGTCGCAGCCGCTGGTTAGGAAGAAGACCTCATGTTAGAGGTGTTGCTATGAACCCTGTAGATCACCCAATGGGTGGTGGTGAAGGTAAAACTTCAGGTGGTGGTCACCCAGTTTCTCCTTGGGGTCAACCTGCTAAGGGTCTTAAAACACGTAAGAAAAGAAAAGAATCTAATAAATATATTGTAAGAAGAAGAAAAAGCTAGAGATTAGGTTATGCCAAGATCAATTAAAAAAGGTCCATTTGTAGATTATAAGTTACTGAAGAAAGTTCGTGATTTGAACGAAAAAAATCAGAAGAAGATCATTAAAACTTGGTCTCGTGCAAGTATGATCGTTCCCGAATTTGTTGGTCATACAATTGCAGTTCACAACGGAAATAAAATGATTCCGGTGTATATTTCTGAAAATATGGTTGGACATAAACTCGGAGAGTTTGCACCAACTAGAATATTCAGAGGTCATCCCGGAACGAAAGCAGAAAAAGCAGCGAGAAAGAAATAGGTATTGAGGAATTTGATAAATGGAAGCAAGAGCGACACATAAGTATATAGGTTCTTCGCCGAGAAAGATGAGATTGGTTATAGACCAAATACGCGGCGAATCTGTTGATAAAGCTTTAGAAATTTTACATTTCAGTCCTAAGCATGCTGCTAGGGATGCTGAAAAGGTATTGAGATCTGCTGTTGCAAATCTTTTTAATAAAGATGAAGAAGCTAATCACGATCCTGCGGACCTTTTCGTTAAGGAAGTATTCGTAAATCAAGGTCCAACCTTGAAGAGAATTCAGCCTGCCCCAATGGGTAGAGCATTCCGGATACGTAAAAGATCCAATCATTTAACAATAGTAGTAGCTACAAAGAGTTAATATCAGGAGGATTTTTTGGGTCAGAAAACTAATCCAATAGGTTTTAGAGTCGGTGTTATCAGAGGATGGGAATCTAACTGGTACGAAAAAGGTAGTTATGCCACAAAATTGATGGAAGACAAAAACATTCGTCGTTACATCAGAAACAGATTACAAAAAGCAGGCATAGCTAGAATAATTATTAATCGTACCTCTAAGAGTGTTATTTTAACTATCCATACCTCGCGTCCCGGTGTTGTAATTGGTAAAAGCGGTAAAGAAATTAACCAATTGGAAGAAGAATTAAAGAAATTTACCGGAAAGGATGTAAAAGTTCAGATCTCTGAAATTAAACGTCCCGAATTGGATGCTCATTTAACAGCTGAAAGTATTGCAGCTCAATTATCCGGTAGAGTTTCGTTCCGTCGCGCTATGAAAGGCGCTATTCAGAACGCGATGAGAATGGGTGCTCAAGGCATCAGAATTATGTGTTCCGGTAGATTAGGCGGAGCGGAAATGGCAAGAACAGAGCAGTATAAAGAAGGACGTATTCCTCTTCATACTCTTAGAGCCGATATAGATTATGCAACGGCTACCGCTCAAACCATTTATGGTTCCATTGGAATTAAGGTTTGGATTTGCCGTGGTGAAGTATTAGGTAAAAGAATTTCTGATTAAAGTTTTACGGGAGTTGTCATTATGTTAATGCCGAAAAGAGTGAAGTTTAGAAAAGCGCATCGCGGTAGAAGAAAAGGAAAAGCTCACCGCGGGCATAGAGTTGATTTTGGCGATTTTGGTTTGAAAGCAACCGAAGCAGCTTGGATTACATCAAGACAAATTGAAGCTTGCCGTGTTGCTATGACTAGAAGAATGAAGAGAGACGGTAAGGTTTGGATACGTATATTCCCTGACAAACCCGTTAGTAAAAAACCTCTCGAAACTCGTATGGGTAAAGGTAAAGGCGCCCCTGAATTTTGGGTAGCTGTTGTTAAACCTGGTAGAATTCTTTTTGAAGTTGCTGGTGTTTCTAAAGAATTGGCTTACGAAGCAATGACTTTGGCATCACATAAATTGCCTATAAAAACTAAAATTGTAACTAGACCAGATTATAAAGAATAATTAAAGGTTTTCGTTATGAAAATGTATGAAATTAGAGAAATGAGTAACGAAGAATTGATCAAAAGAATAGAAGAAGAAGAAACTAATTTGGTCGATCTTAAGTTCCAAAATGCAATAAAGAGTTTAACTAATACTGCGAAGATACGTTCAACACGTAGAGATATTGCCAGAATGAAAACTCTTTTGCGTCAGAGAGAGTTAGAAGCTAAAATAGAGAATAAAAACTAAGGAGTGAGTAAAGTTTTATGATAAAACGCGGAAACAGAAAGACCAGAGTTGGCGTTGTTATTAAAAACAAAATGGATAAGAGCATTATAGTTGCGATTGAAAGACGCGTTTCTCATCCTTTGTATAGAAAATATTTTAAGAAAACAACCAAACTAATGGCTCACGACGAAAAGAATGAATGCGGAATTGGTGATGTAGTTAAAATTATGGAAACCAGACCGCTAAGCAAAAATAAAAATTGGCGTTTGGTAGAAATAGTTGAAAAAGCTAAGTAATACGGTACGAGAAGGAGTAGCTTGAAATGGTACAAGAAGAAACAAATTTAGTAGTTGCAGATAATTCCGGTGCTAAAAAAGTACGCTGTATAAAGGTTTTAGGCGGAAGTAAAAGACGTTATGCCTCCGTTGGTGATATGATTGTTGTTGCTGTTAAAGCTGCAATTCCTAACGGTGGTGTTAAAAAGGGTGAGGTCTCACGTGCTGTTGTTGTAAGAACTAAAAAAGAAGTTAGAAGAAAAGATGGTTCTTACATTAGATTTGACGAGAACGCCGCTGTTTTACTTAATAATAACAATGAACCGAGAGGTACTCGTATTTTTGGTCCAGTTGCACGCGAACTTCGCGATAAAAAATTTATGAAAATTATTTCATTAGCACCAGAAGTATTATAAGGAATAGGATGCTGATATGAAGATTAAAAAAGAAGATACAGTTGTTGTTGTTGCCGGAAACGATGCCGGAAAAACCGGTAAGGTTCTTAAAGTGTTTCCTAAGAAAAATAGAGTTATTGTTGAAGGCGTTAACATAAGAAAACGTCATACAAAACCTAATCAGCAATATCCAAATGGTGGTATTATAGAAAAGGAAATGCCTATTAATGCATCAAATGTAATGGTAATTGATCCAAAAACTAATGAACCTACTAGAATAGGCAAAAAACTTATTATTGATGAAAAAACCGGCAAGAAAAAAAGCGTAAGAATCTATAAATCAAGTGGCGAAATGTTAGCTTAATTTTAAGGATTAGAACTAACTATGGCAAAGAAAGAGCAAGATAAGACAAAGACACAGAAGAGCAAAAAAGCTGACGCAGCTATTGTGGAAGAAAAAATTACTCCTCGTTTATTTATTAAATATAAAGAGGAGATTGCGCCGAACTTAATGAAACAATTTTCTTATAAAAATGTTATGCAAGTTCCTAAGCTCTCTAAAATAGTTGTTAATATGGGTGTTGGCGAAGCTGTTCAAGATTCAAAAGCACTCGATGAAGCGATAGCGGATTTGCAAACTATTACCGGACAGAAGGCATTGATTAGAACCGCTAAAAAATCGGTTTCTAACTTCAAACTCAGAGAAGGAATGAAAATCGGTGCGAAAGTTACTCTTCGTAAAGAGAAAATGTATGAGTTTTTAGATAGACTAGTTTCCGTAGCTCTTCCTCGTGTAAGGGACTTTAGAGGAATTTCCGATAAATCTTTCGATGGAAGAGGAAATTATACTTTGGGAATTAAAGAACAAATAGTTTTTCCTGAAATTAATGTAGATAAAGTAAGTAAAATTCGTGGAATGGATATTACCTTTGTTACTACTGCAAAAACAGATAGCGAAGGTTATGAATTGTTAGCTCAATTCGGTGTTCCGTTCCGTAAAAAAGAAATGAAACAAGGTTAAGGTAGAATATGGCAAGAAAATGCATGGCTGCCCGCGAGGCAAAAAGACAGAAGTTAGTTGCTAAATATGCTGACCTAAGAAAAGAGTTGAAAGCAAAAGGTGATTATGAAGCATTGCAAAAATTACCTAAAAATGCTTCACCGGTTAGATTACACAATCGTTGTATGATGACCGGCAGACCACGCGGTTATTATAGAAAATTTGGAATTTCGAGATTGGTATTTCGTGAAATGGCGCTCAGAGGTGAAATTCCAGGTATTAAAAAATCTAGTTGGTAACTAAGGGAGAAATTAAATGCCAGTAACTGATCCGATTGCAGATTTATTGACGAGAGTTAGAAACGCTGTAAAAGCCGGTAAGAGATGGGTTGAATGCCCTTCTTCTAATATGAAAGTTAATTTAGCTGAAATTATGAAAAAGAATAACTTCATCAGAGATTATGAAGTTATTGAAGATAATAAACAGAATGTACTTAAAATTTATTTGAAGTATATAAATGATGAACCGGCTATTACCGGATTGAAAAGAATTAGTAAGCCCGGATTAAGAAAATATGCCGATAAAAACAATATCCCTCGTGTTCTTAACGGTTTGGGTATTTGTGTTATTTCTACTTCTAAAGGTTTGCTTACTGATAAGCAAGCCAGAGAGCAAAATATCGGTGGTGAAATAGTCTGTTACATTTGGTAATTTATTTTACGGAGTTTAAAAGTGTCTAGAATAGGTAAAAAACCGGTTAACATTAAGGATGTTGAAGTAAAGTTAGACGGGAATAAAATAAGAGTGAAAGGTAAATTAGGTGAATTGGAAAGAACCATTCATCCTAATATTACCGTAGAGATAGAAGGTGATACATTACTTGTAAAACGCCCGAATGATCTTAAAGCAAATAGAGCATTGCACGGATTAACCAGAGCGCTAATTCAGAATATGGTAACCGGTGTGAGCGAAGGTTATACTAAAACGCTGGACATTGTAGGTGTTGGTTTCAGAGCAGAGCTTAAAGGTTCAAATTTATTATTGAACATTGGTTATTCGCATCCAATTTATTTCATACCTCCTAAAGAGATTAAATTGGAAGTACCTGCTCCAACACAGATAAAATTAACCGGTATCGATAAAGAATTAGTTGGTTTGGTTGCCGCAAAAATAAGATCATTCAGAAAACCTGAGCCTTATAAAGGAAAAGGAATTAAATACTCAGACGAACAAATTGTAAGAAAAGCTGGTAAGACTGCAGGTTAATAAATAGGCAGGAGAATAAGAATAAAATGTTGACTAAATATTTATCTAGAAGAGAAAAGAAGAAAATTAGAATTAAAAAGAAAATTGTCGGTACTAGCGAAAGACCGAGAGTTTCTGTGTATAGAAGTTTGAATCAAATTTACGCTCAAGTTATAGATGATACTGTTGGAAAGACATTGTTTTCGGCCTCATCTCTTTCGAAAGAAATTGCTGATGAGATAAAGAAAGCCGAAGGTAAAGTTGCTAAAGCAACTTTGGTTGGTGAATTATTGGCTAAAAAAGCTCAAGAAAACGGTATTAAAACTGTAGTATTTGATAGAAGCGGATATGCTTACCATGGTCGTGTAAAAGCTCTTTGCGAAGGAATTCGTAAAGGCGGAATACAAGTTTAGTCTTTGCCGGGTCGTCTAACGGTAGGACAGCGGCCTTTGGAGCCGTATGTACAGGTTCGAATCCTGTCCCGGCAGCAAAGATAAGTTTATTTTAGAGTCATAAATTCTGAAGTATAGGAGAATAAATTGAAACCACAAAAAGTATCGGGTTTAGACGGACTAAAAGAAAAAGTAGTTCATATTAACAGAGTAGCAAAAGTAGTGAAAGGCGGTCGCCGTTTTTCATTCAATGCTATTGTTGTTGTAGGTGACGGAAACGGACATGTAGGCGTTGGTTTGGGAAAAGCTAACGAAGTAACGGATGCAATCTCCAAAGGAATTGACGACGCAAAGAAAAATGTATACCGTGTTCCTGTTGTAAACGGAACAATACCGCACGAAATTATCGGTAAATATGGAGCTGGAAGAGTTCTTTTAAAACCAGCTTCTGAAGGTACCGGATTGATTGCAGGTGGCGGTGTTCGTGCAGTTTTAGAAGCTGCAGGTGTTCAAGATATATTAACTAAATCACTCGGATCATCTAATCCGCACAACCAAGTTAAAGCAACTTTAGCCGGATTATTGAATCTGATTGATGCAAGAACAATGGCTGCTAAACGCGGAATAACAATAAGTGAATTGTTTAATGCTTAATTGAGGATGAGCATGGCTAAAAAATTGAAGATTACACAAATTAGAAGTATTATCGGTAGAAAGAAAAGTCAAAAGCTTACTATTGAAGCTTTAGGATTGGGAAGACCGAATTATAGCAGAGTTCATAATGATACTCCTCAAATAAGAGGAATGATAAATAAAGTTTCTCACTTAGTTAAAGTAGATGAAATTGAAGAATAGGTGATTAAATGGATATATTAAGTAATTTAAAATATGCTAAAGGGTCTATAAAGAAACGTAAAAGAGTTGGTCGTGGAGAAGGATCCGGTCACGGTGGAACTGCTACACGCGGTATGAACGGTCAAAAATCTCGTTCAGGTGCAAAACATCGTGCATGGTTTGAAGGTGGTCAGATGCCTTTGCAAAGACGCGTTCCTAAAAAAGGTTTTACAAACATATTTAAAATTCATTATCAACCGGTTAATCTTTCTCGTTTGCAAAAATTGGCAGATGATAACAAATTAGAAAATAACGTTGTTAATCCTGCTACTCTTTATAAAGCAGGTGTAATTAACAAAGCGGTTCCATATAAAATTTTAGGGAACGGAGAAATTACTGCGAAGCTCGAAATTGAAGCTCACGCTTTCAGTGCTTCTGCAAAAGAAAAAATTGAAAAAGCTGGTGGTACCATAAAAGAGATTAAAGCTTAATGGGAAAAATTCAGGACACATTCCGGAATATTTTTAAAATTCACGAGCTACGTCAGAGAATAATTTATACTCTCAGTTTGCTTGTGATAGTAAGAATCGGCTCTCATATTACATTACCCGGTATTGATTCGGGTTTGTTAGCCGATGCAATGTCGAACAGCACATCCAACAATCTTTTTGGATTTTACGACATGTTTGTTGGAGGGGCATTTAAGAATGCGGCTCTTTTTGCCCTTGGTATTATGCCCTATATTAGTGCTTCGATTATTATCCAATTATTAGGTGCTGTTGTTCCTTATTTTCAAAAACTTCAGAGAGAAGGAGAAGAAGGAAGAAAGAAAATCACCCAGTTAACACGCTACGGAACAGTATTTATTTCAATGTTCCAAGCTTGGGGTGTTACAATTCATTTGAACAGCATTAATTTTAACGGACAACCCGTTGTACCCGCTGAAGTTGCAGGTATCGGATTTACAATTTCTTCGGTTGTTTTCTTAGTTGCCGGTACTGTCTTTATGATGTGGATGGGTGAGCAGATTACCGATAAAGGTATTGGAAACGGAATTTCTTTGATTATATTTATAAATATTATCAACCGTTTACCATTTGCTATGTTGGATGAATTCCGCTTACTCAATTCCGGTCAGAGAAATATAGTTATTGAAATTGTTATTCTTGCCTTTATGGCTCTTATTATTGCGGGTGTTGTACTTGTAACACAGGGAACGAGAAGAATTCCCGTTCAATATGCTAAAAGGGTTGTAGGCAGAAAAGTTTATGGTGGAGTAACACAGTATATTCCATTGCGCGTTAATACAGCTGGTGTTATGCCTATTATATTTGCGCAATCAATTATGTTTATTCCGAGTACGATGTTATCCTTTTTCCCGGATAATGAATTTATGCAAACTTTTGCATCGTATTTTGATTATACTTCAATTTCGTATGCCGTAATTTACGGATTGATGATAGTGTTCTTTACATATTTCTATACGGCAATTGCTTTTAATCCGCAAGATGTAGCTGAAAATATGAAAAAACAAGGCGGATTTATTCCGGGAATTCGTCCCGGTAAGCAAACTGCCGAGTTCATTGATAATATTTTAACTAAGATTACATTGCCGGGTTCAATTTTCTTGGCAATTGTTGCAATACTTCCTGCTTTCATTACACGTATGGGAGTATCAGGCAGTTTTGCATCATTCTTTGGTGGAACAAGTTTGTTGATTATTGTTGGTGTTGCACTCGATACGTTGCAGCAAATTGAATCTCATTTAACAATGCGTCACTACGACGGATTTATGAAATCCGGTAAATTACGCAGTAGAAGAGGATAAGCGAGCTGTTCTTTGATCTTAATTAAAAGTAAAAAAGAAATTGATTTTATAAGAGAAAGTTGTCAAATTGTTGCCGAGACTTTGCAACTTTGTAAAAGTTATGCAAAGCCCGGAATCACAACCCTTGAGTTGGACAAAATTGCTGAAGATTATATTAGAAGCAATGATGCAATTCCGGCTTTCAAGGGATATTCACAAGGTGGTGCTCCAGGATTTCCTGGTACAATATGCGCTTCAGTGAATGAAGAAGTGGTTCACGGAATTCCTGGCGACAGAGTTCTTAAAAATGGTGATATCATTTCCATTGATGTCGGTGTTCTTAAAAACCGATATTACGGAGATGCGGCTTTAACGGTTGCTATTGGTGAAATATCCGATGAGAAAAAGCGTTTAATGGAAGTAACTGAAAAATCGCTTTACTTGGGTATAGATGCCGCAGTAGCTGGCAATAGAATCGGAGATATTTCATACGCTGTTCAGGAATATGTTGAAAAGAATGGTTTTTCAATCGTTCGAGAATTATGTGGACACGGAGTAGGAAGATATTTGCATGAAGAGCCGCAAATTCCGAATTTTGGTCCAAAGGGAAAAGGACCTTTGATTAAAAATGGAATGACGATAGCAATTGAACCGATGGTGAATGCCGGTAAACACAGGGTCGATGTTGAAAACGACGGCTGGACTGTTTATGCGAGCGATAGAAAACCTTCGGCTCATTTTGAACATACAATAGCAATTATTAATGGTAAACCGGAGATATTAACGGTAGTTTAATATGGCAAAACAAGGACCAATAAAAGTAGACGGAGTTGTAACGGAAACTTTACCGAATGCAACATTTAGAGTGAAATTGGATAATGGACACGAAATATTAGCTCATATTTCCGGAAAAATGCGAATGCATTACATTAAGATTTTGGTAGGAGATAAAGTTGCAATTGAGTTATCTCCTTACGATTTAAATAAAGGAAGAATTACTTACAGATATAAATAGCGGAGTCTTGTGATGAAAGTCAGAGCTTCAGTAAAGAAAATGTGTGAACATTGCAGAATAATTAAGAGAAAAGGCGTTGTAAGAGTGATTTGCAAAAATCCAAAACATAAACAACGTCAAGGTTAATTAAATTTAGGAGGTATTGATTTGGCTCGTATAGCAGGTGTCGACTTACCGAAGAATAAAAAAGCTTATATAGGTTTAACCTATATCCATGGTGTAGGACAGCATACGGCGATGGAGATTCTTAAAAAAGCAAACATCGATCCGGATAAAAAAATTGTTGATCTAACCGAATCGGAAGTAGCTGAAATTAGAGCAATAATGACTGCAGAAATAAAAGTTGAAGGTGCTCTTAGAAGTGAAGTTCAGCAAAATATAAAGAGATTAATGGATATAGGATGTTACCGTGGTTTAAGGCACAGAAGAGGTTTACCCGTTCGAGGACAAAGAACCAGAACAAATTCGAGAACAAGAAAGGGTAAACGTAAAACTGTAGCAGGTAAGAAAAAAGCACCAGGTAAGAAATAGTTAATAATCAGGAGTAGTGAATTGGCTAAGACTGCAAGAAAAACAAAAAAGAAAGTTCATGTTGATGCAATGGGTATTGCCCATATAAAAGCATCGTTTAATAATATTATTGTAACGATTACCGATATTTATGGAAATACAATATCCTGGTCTTCGGCTGGAAAAAACGGATTCAAAGGTTCCAGAAAGAACACTCCGTTTGCTTCCCAAGTTACTGCCGAAGCGGCTGCTAAAGAAGCGTATGATTTAGGTCTTCGTAAAGTTGATGTGTTAGTTAAAGGTCCCGGTGCGGGAAGAGAAGCCGCTATTCGTGCATTGAATACCGCCGGCTTACAAATTATGTCTATTAAAGACATAACTCCAATACCGCATAACGGATGTAGACCACCTAAAAGAAGAAGAGTTTAATTAGGAGAAATTGTAGATGGCAAGATATACTGGACCGAGCTGCAAATTGTGCAGAAGAGAACGTCAGAAATTATTTTTAAAAGGAAGTAAATGTCATTCGGAAAAATGCCCGATTGAAAAGAAAAACTATGTCCCTGGTCAACATGGATTAGGCAGAAGGGGTAAATATTCCGAATACGGTGTTCAGTTACGTGAAAAACAAAAAGTTAAAAGAACTTATGGCTTGTTAGAAAGTCAATTCAGAGCTTATTTTGATAAAGCTAACCGCCAAAAAGGCGTTACAGGCGAAAACTTACTTAAAATATTAGAGAGAAGATTGGATAATGTTGTTTACCGTTTAGGTTTTGCTCCCTCTCGCAAAGCTGCTCGTCAGCTTGTTCTCCATAATCATTTTTTGGTAAACGGCAAGGCAGTTAATATTCCTTCTTACTTGGTTTCTGTTGGCGATGTTATCAGCGTGAAGGAAAAAAGTAAAAAGCTCGATATTATTCACGATTCATTGAGAAGAACAAAAGATAACATGTACGGTTGGTTAACCGTAGATAAAGCGAATCTCTTGGGTACTTTCGAAGCTTTACCTGAAAGAGATCAAATACCGCTTAACGCTAATGAACAGTTAATCGTTGAGCTTTATTCTAAATAATATATTAATAATTGAGAGGATTCTAAATGAGCTATCCGTTTATAAAATTACCCGACGGTGTAATATTAGAAGAAGCAACTGCTACGAATACTTATGGAAAATTTACGGTTCAACCTTTAGAGAGAGGATTTGGTGTTACGTTAGGTAATTCATTTAGAAGAGTGCTGCTCTCATCCTTAACCGGTGCAGCAATTACTGCCATTAAAATTGAAGGCGTATTGCATGAATTTACTACTGTCCCCGGCGTTGTAGAAGACGTTACCGAGATCGTTCTTAACTTGAAAAAAGTTAGAATGAAAATTATTGATAAAAAATCGGACAAATTGGAAATATCGGTTACCGGACCGGGAGAAGTTACTGCAAAAGATCTGCAAGATGCCTGCCCTGATATCGAAGTATTGAATCCGGATCAACATATAGCATCTTTGAACGAAGGCGCAAAATTAAATATGGAAGTCAGATTCGGCTTCGGTAAAGGTTATGTGCCTGCTAATCAGCAACAAATTCCTGATCAAACAATTGGAATTATTCCGATCGATTCGATTTTTACTCCAATTAAAAATGTAAAATACAATGTAGAGAATGTTCGTATCGGGGAAAGTAACGAATTCGAAAAATTGACTCTCGAAGTTACAACTGACGGAACAATTTCTCCGGATGATGCGCTCTCTAATTGCGCTCAAATTCTTAAAGATCACGTTCAGTTATTCATCAATTTCGAAGTTGAGCAGGAAGAAGAAAAAGAAGAAAGCGTTGAAGACGCAGAAACCGAAAGACTACGTAAGATTTTACTTACAAGCGTAGACGATTTGGAATTAAGCGTTAGATCTCATAATTGTTTGAAAGCGGCAAATATTAAAACTCTTGGTGATTTGGTTCGCCGTGATGAATCCGAAATGCTTAGATTCCGTAATTTCGGTCGTAAGTCTCTTTCCGAGCTCAGCGAAATTGTTGAGAACTACGGATTAGAATTTGGAATGGATGTAGATAAATATATTAATGCTAAAACTGATAAATAATTTATTTTAAGGTAGAAGAATGAGACATAGAGTTAAAGGCAGAAAATTAGGAAGAACTTCGGCTCATAGAGAAGCTACACTCAGATTGTTGGCTACTTCTCTTTTGAAACATAAAAAGATAAAAACTACAGTTGCTAAAGCAAAAGAATTGAGAACATATGTTGAGCCTTTAATTACTAAAGCAAAAGAAGATACTGTTGCAAATCGCAGACATATTGCAAGATTTATAAAGGATAAAGAAATAGTTAAAGAACTCTTTGGCGAAATAGTCGAAAAAATTGGCGACAGACCGGGCGGTTATACTCGCGTTGTTAAATTAGGTCAACGCAGAGGTGATGCCGCTGAAATGGCTATTATTGAATTGGTTGATTATGCTGATGTAGTTGAAGAAAAACCAAAGAAAACCAAGAAAAAAGAAGAAAAGCCAGTAGAAGCTCCTGTTCAGGAAGCTGAAGTTGTTGAAGAGACAACAGAAGCCGAAGAAGTTAAAGAAGCTGCAAAAGAAGAATCTGACAGTGCAGAAGAGTCTGAAGAAGCTACAGAAGAAGCTCCTGCTGAAGAATCTAAAAACGAAGATGACGCAAAAGCTGAAGAAAATTCTTCAGACGACAAAAAAGAAGAAGAAGAAAAGTAACAATATAATTTTCCTTGCTTGTTTATTTAAAAGAGTAGCTGAATTAAGGCTACTCTTTTTTTTATTCTATTCCCACCCTAATTATGATAGATTTAATAACATCCTCTAAATTCATTAGTAAAGTTAGGAAATAATCCCACTTAACGATTGGTTTTCACAGTATTTAACATTATTACTAAATTAGTAACGAAAAAGAATTACTGATATTATAGAGTAACAAAGAATGCACTGAAAAATCAGAGTACTTTCAAGAGCAAATTATACCGAAGGTATTTTAAGATGCTTCTAAAAATCAGTAAATTTATAAGTTAAATTATTATAATAAAAGACATTGACTGAAAAACGCGAAAGAATAATATTTTTAGACATTATGCGTGCCTTAGCGGTAATTATGATGGTGCAAGGGCACACTGTTCATACTCTTCTCGCACCTGAATACCGTACATTTGAATCTGTATTTTATACAGTATGGCATACAATGCGAGGATTTACGGCTCCTATTTTTATGTTTACGGCCGGAGTAGCGTTTACATATTTATTTAAATTAAACAACAAAAGATTCGAAGAAAATCCCCGTGTAAAAAAAGGGTTAAAACGTTTTGCGTTACTTGTTTTTATTGGTTATTTGTTGCGGTATCCAACTTGGAGGTTGATTGATTTTTCCAATGTAACAGAACAGCAATGGATTACCTTTTTTACAGTTGATGCACTTCATTTAATAGGATTCGGGCTGCTAGCTATTATTTCTATATTTTTTGTTACATCAAAGTTAAATATGAACTACGAAAAGGCCGTTCTTCCGGTAACAATACTCTTAATACTGATTTCGCCCTTAATTGTTAATTACGATTGGCTGCAAATTTTTCCTCTTTGGCTGGCAGATTATTTTACAAATCAATACGGTTCCTTTTTCCCGTTGTTCCCTTGGCTGGCTTATGTACTGAGTGGTAGCTTGCTCGGAAATTATTTGGCTAAAAATAAAGGTGTTCAACGTGAGTTCAAATTTATTATTAAGCTTTCGGTAATAGGATTAGTACTGCTGCTCTTTTCATTTCTCTTTTCAACGATATTGCCGGATGAATTGATTAGCAGAAAATATTTATCTAATATAAATATTGTTTTGATTCGATTGGGAACGGTTATTCTGCTCAATGCACTCATAGCATTTCTGGTTCTCGAAGTGAAAAGAATACCGAATATAATTTTATTGTTGGGTAGAAACACATTGCTAATATATGCAGTTCATTTAGTCATACTTTATGGCTCCGCTTGGTCGCCGGGACTTCATTATTTTGTTGGAGAATCCTTCTCGTTGAGTCAAACCTTATTTTCAGTAGCAATAATGTTTTTATTTATTATTTTATTGGTTACCTTTATGGATAAAGCCAGAATAATTAAAAAGAAAGTTTTATTATTGGTCGGTGCATAAATGAGAAAATCGGAAACAACAAATCCTATCGGGAATGAAATAGATAAAAAAATTGAACACGCTCTCCGACCGAAAACATTTGATCAGTTTTTCGGTCAAAAGAAAATTACAGATAACCTGAAGGTTTTTATCGGTGCGGCAAAAAAGCGTGACGAAGGTCTGGATCATGTATTATTAACAGGACCTCCCGGATTGGGGAAAACAACATTGGCGCATATTATTGCAAATGAAATGGGTGTTAGCATTAAAGTTACGTCGGGACCGGTTCTTGAAAAACCGGGTGATTTAGCAGGAATACTCACCAATCTTCAGGAAAAATCTGTTCTATTTATTGATGAAATACATAGGCTTAGTCCGGTGGTGGAAGAATATCTCTATTCCGCTATGGAAGATTTTAAATTGGATATAATGATAGACACCGGTCCATCTGCGCGAAGTGTACAGATAAAGCTTCCTAAATATACTTTAATAGGAGCCACGACACGAGCGGGGTTATTAACAGCGCCTCTGCGCGACAGGTTCGGGATTAAATCCAGATTGGATTATTACGACGCAGAATTGATAATGAGCATAGTTAAACGTTCGGCGGATATATTGAATATCGAGATTGATGATGATGCGGCTTTGGAGATTGCCAGAAGAAGTCGAGGTACTCCGAGAGTAGCCAATCGACTTTTACGTAGAACTCGCGACTTCGCCGATTATGATGATATCGGTAAGATAAATCTTCCTATCGCCAAAAAAGCTTTAACTGCATTGGAAGTTGACGAATACGGTTTGGACGAGATGGATAAGGAAATTATTCTCGCTATAATCGAAAAATTCAAAGGTGGTCCAGTAGGATTGAATACTCTTTCAGTTGCCGTTAATGAAGATCCAGGTACTATTGAAGAAGTTTACGAGCCATTTCTAATCCAACAGGGTTTTATTCAGAGAACGCCGCGGGGTAGGGAAGCAACAGATTTGGCTTATGCACGTTTTAACAGGAAAAGATTAAAAAACGATTCACAACAAACATTATTCGAATAAGATGAAAATTAAATTAAAAGATTTTACGATTGGTAACGATAAACGTTTTACTTTGCTAGCCGGACCGTGTGTGGTAGAAAGCAGAGATTTAGTGATGCGAACTGCCGAACGGATAAAAGAAATTACAGAGAGACTTGGTATTCCTTTTGTTTTTAAATCGAGTTACAAGAAGGCGAATAGAACCTCGGTCAATTCTTTTACGGGGTTGGAATTTGAAGAAGCTCTCAAGATATTGGAAGAAGTTAAAAAGAATTTTGACCTTCCAATTGTAACTGATATACATCTACCTTCCGAAGCTGCTAAAGTTGCCGAAGTTGCTGATATACTTCAAATTCCGGCATTTTTATGCAGGCAAACGGATCTTTTAACCGCTGCTGGGGAAACAGGAAAGATAGTTAATATTAAAAAAGGACAATTTTTAGCCCCTTGGGATATGAAACACGCTGCGGAAAAAGTAGAAGCTACCGGTAATAAAAACATTCTTCTTACTGAACGCGGAACAACTTTCGGTTATGGTAATTTAGTAGTTGATATGCGTGGATTGATAATGATGAAGGAACTTGGTTATCCAGTAGTAATGGATGCAACTCATTCGGTGCAAATGCCGGGACAAGGAAATGTTACCGGTGGACAACCTGAGTATATAAAACCTTTGGCTAAAGCTGCAGTATCTATAGGTATAGCTGCTTTATTTATGGAAGTTCATCCAAATCCAAAGAACGCTTTGAGCGATGCTGCGAGTCAATTGCCATTAGAGCAATTGGAAGATACACTTGCGGAGATACTTAAAATAGATGATGTAGTGAAGGAAGAGAGGTAGAGATAATACGGCTATTAAATGTATTCTGTGAAATGTTGTATGGATATTATAGATCTTTTTCCCGATTGTTGAAACAAACGGTAGTTTTTGGATTATATTTTATATTTGGAATTGTATTGAGATTAGCTGTTGGTAGAGAAAGTGGATATTTTGGGTACTAATAAGAGTATGATAGTTGAGGAGGGGATGAATAATATTGAGAAAATAAAGTTATTGATACTAGATTATCAAGGTGTGCTAGTTCCGGAAGGGAGTAGTCCCGAAAGATATTCAAAAGAAACTTTGCTGAAATTATTGAATGTTTGTAATGAGAAGGAGATAACTTTAGCAGTTATAACTTCCTTCGGAAAACTCCCCGATGATTTTCCGGAAGAAATAATGGTTTATACATCATCGGTGAACAAAGTAAATTCTGCGGAAAAGATTATGAATGAATTGCATATCGATTACAATCAAGTAATGTTCGTAGCCGACGGAATCTTGGATTTGCCCTTATTGCAAAGGGTGAAAATTTCCGCTTGTCCTGCAGATGCGAGGAGAGAAGTTAAGCGAATCGCAGATATTAAATTTAATTCATCTGCCGGTAAGGAATTGCTGCTCGAGTTAATTTCTTTTTTGAAAGGAGAATATGAACGGGTAAATTGAAATGACTTTTCCAAGGAAATTAAATAGTATAGAAAAAGAATTACTGGATTTTATTCTTCCAGAAAATAGAAGCGGCTATGCAGCAATAAATGAAAAATTGAAGAATTTGTTTGTAATAGGCAACGGACGTTTTGGCGGAAACAACTATTTAATCGGCGAAAAGACGGATGTTATTGATCTTACAGCACCTTCCTCACCCGTAATTGCTGCCGGATATAAAACAATTGACGGGAAAACGTATTATGTATTGCTGCATGAAGAATTTGAAAACATTTTTGAAATTGATTATCAAATAGTTGAAAGAAAGGGAAAAGATTTTACTTATTCGGATTGGTTGCCGGGGCAAAAAGCTCCGGGCGATAATTCGGAATTAAGAGAAATAACTATTCTACCGTCAGAAGCGGTTCTTGCAATTGCACCCAAGCACAGAAGAATTTGGGTTTACGTTAAGAAAACTGGAGTAAATCATTTTATCCCAATGGCAAATCTTTACAATGAAATAATGAGAGTGAAAGGCGAGAAGGATCCTAAAATTGCTCTCGACGTTAAAAGGATTTTCACCGATCACGAAATTCTTACCGATGATGAGATACGAATGGGATTTTATTCATATAATAAATATTTAAAAAAAATAGAATTGGATTATTCTTATTTTAACAAAGTAAAACCGAAAGTTAAAAAATCATTTTTCAGCAAATTAAGAGGAAAATAAATTGTCTGAAGAACAAATAATAGCAAAAGCAAAAGAAGTAATTAAAATTGAGTTAGAAGCTATACAGGGGTTATACGACAGAATAAACGGACGATTTGTAGAAGCCGTCAAATTAATTTTCAATTCAAAGGGACGTGTTGTTTTTACAGGTATGGGAAAATCCGGATTGATTGCTCGGAAAATTGTTGCTACGTTAAATTCTACCGGTACACCGGCAATATATATGCATCCGACTGATGCACTTCACGGCGACTTGGGGATGGTACGTAAAGAAGATATTTTGATTGTGATTTCAAAAAGCGGTGGAACGGAAGAATTGCTGAATCTTGTCCCGATGGTAAAAAGAATGGGTGTTAAAATTATCGGTATGCTTGGTAATTTAGATTCCAAGTTAGCTAAACGGTGTGATGTAGTTTTGGATATTAGTGTGAGCGCTGAAGCTTGTCCGCACGATTTAGCCCCTACTGCATCCACAACCGCAACTCTGGTGATGGGGGACGCGCTTGCTGTTTCCCTTTTGGAGAAGCGAGGTTTTACACCGGAAGATTTTGCAACTCTTCATCCTGCTGGAAGTTTGGGCAAACGTTTGTCGTTAAGACTAAGCGAAATAATGTACACCGGCGACGAATTGCCGAAAGTTCAAGAAGATACTTCACTTAAAGATTCGATTCTTGAAATAACGACAAAGCGTTTAGGCACAACTAGTGTGGTGAATAGCGAAGGAAAATTAGTGGGAATTATCACAGACGGTGATTTACGCCGTCTTTTAGAAAAAACCACAGATATTAACGGATTAACTGCAAAAGATGTAATGACAGAAAATCCGAAAACAATCGATCCGGAGTATTTGGCTTCTTTCGCATTGCAGGAAATGGAACGATACAAAATTACAACACTTATTGCTGTTGACGAAAATCATTACCCTGTAGGAATAATTCACTTGCACGATTTGGTTAAATTAGGATTACAGCGTAGATGAAGTTGAAATCAGTTGTTGTTTTTTTATTTGTAATTTTAATTATCTCTTGCAGGGAAGATAAATTAAAACCGACCATCGATCAAAATTTGGGTTCGGGTGAACTACCCGTCCAAGAAAGCTGGAATGCCGAAATTCAATTTTCCGATGGAGATAGGATTAAAGCAATTTTATATGCCGGACATTTATATGTATTTCAGAATCAAAAAGTAACCAATCTTGAAGAAGTAAAAATTAATTTCTTCGATTCAGAAGGAAATATTACTTCTACTTTAACTTCCAAAAAAGGAAAGGTTGACGATTTAACTAAAAACATGTTTGCAATAGACAGTGTGGTTGCAATTAATGATAGTGGCGTTGTATTAAAAACCGAAGAGTTAATTTGGAAGAACAGGGAAAGGAAGATTACAACCGATAAGTTTGTTACTATCGACGATGGCGACGATCATATGGAAGGATACGGATTTGTATCAGATGAAAGTTTAAGCAACTATACCATTTACAAAGTTACTTACATTACTACTAAGAAGAAATGACATTAAGACTTGCGAAAATATTATTATTAATTGCTTTTATTACGAACCTTAATGCACAGGATAAAATCGTTATAGTTGGAGATAGTTTTGTCGGAAAGAAGGTCGGGCTCTATTCATTCCGTGAATTTATTGGTAACGTGGTAATGACGCACGGCAAAGTTAAGGTTACATGTGAGAGAGCTGTGCAGAACCTAACACTCGATCAGGTTCAGTTAATCGGCAATGTTGTTATAACTCAGGATTCCATTCAAATATTTACCGATACAGGTTTTTATTATGGAAAGGAAGAAAAAGCATTTTCTCACAGCGGAATTAGAATGGTTGACGGTTCTTCCGAATTGACGGCCGATTCTGGATATTATTTCGTAAATGAAGAAATAGCACATTTTTATGGAAATGTTGTTCTTACCGATTCGTCGAAAAAAATGACAGCTAATAAATTATATTACTTTAATTCCAACGATTCTTCATTAGCTATCGGTAATGTAATAGTAATTGATTCCAATGCGGTAATATATACCGACTCGTTAATATACTTGAACGAAACGGATTATTCGCATGCGTTTGGTAATACTAAAATAGTTAGCGAAAAGGATCGATTAACAATTTATAGCGATGAATTTTTTAATTACGGCGATAGTAATTACACGCTTCTTAAGGGGCGTCCGTTGATGATAAAAGTCGATTCGACTTCTACGGGTTACGATACACTTTATCTTTCTTCTGAAATTATGGAATCGTATTACGATACAGTTTCTGTTTTGATTGCTAAGGATTCGGTATTGTTGAAGAGGGGAAATTTCTCGTCGGTAAGCGATTTAACAATGTACTACAGAGATGAGAATAAAATATTTACTTATAAAATAAATGACGAAGCCAATCAACCGGTTCTTTGGTACGAAAATTCCCAGCTTGCGGGAGATTCCGTTTTTATTTATTTGAAAGATAATTCACTCGATTCAATTTCTGTTGTTAAAAACGCAGTATTGATTAGCCAAAATGAAAATTTCGATTTCCGTTTCGATCAGATTTCGGGATATAATGTTGTGCTTAAATTTAAAGACGGAAATATTGAAAGAACTAAAGTGAACGGTAATGTGCTTAGTATTTATTATCTTTACGAAGAGAATGAGCCCAACGGGTTAATAAAATCGAGTGCAAAATATGCAGAGATAATATTTGAGGATAATGAAGTAGTAAAGGTGAATATGGCTGGAACTCCGGTAAGTGAATATCATCCCGAAAAATTAGTGGCAGGTAAGGAAAAAGAATTTACTTTACCTACATTCAAAATTTATAAAAACAGACCTACTATAAAACAAGTAATAGGAACACGGAAGATATTTTGATATGGACAACAAATTAAAATTAAGCAGCGAAAATCTCGTAAAAATTTATAAGAAACGTAAAGTAGTAAATCAAGTTTCAATAAACGTGGAACAAGGTGAAGTAGTTGGATTACTCGGACCAAACGGTGCGGGAAAAACTACCACATTCTATATGATAGTTGGAATGATAAAACCTGACGGTGGGAAGGTCTTCTTAAACAGCGATGAGATAACTTCTTTGCCGATGTATAAAAGAGCGAAGAAAGGAATCGGTTATTTACCGCAGGAAGCTTCCGTGTTCAGAAGAATGACTGTGGAAGATAATCTTCTGGCGGTATTGGAAGTGATGGGGCTTTCTAAAACTGAAAGGCTTGAAAAAACTGATAAATTATTGGAAGAATTGAGTATTACTCATATAAGGAAAAGTTTGGGTATTCAATTAAGCGGTGGTGAAAGAAGAAGATGTGAAATAGCTCGTGCTTTAGCTACCGATCCAAAATTTATTTTATTGGATGAACCATTTGCTGGAGTAGATCCCATTGCAGTGGAAGATATTATGAATATTGTAGCGAACTTGAAACATAAAGGAATAGGTATTCTTATTACCGATCATAATGTGCACGAAACATTGAGTATAGTTGATAGAGCATATATTTTAATTAACGGAGAAATATTTAAAGAAGGCTCAGCTCATGACTTGGCTGAGGATGAGGAAGTCCGCAAACTTTATTTGGGCGAAAAGTTTAAATTAGATAGATACCGTTAGTTTATTATAGCTGCAATAATTATTGAAAGTAAAATTATTGTAACTCCAACTCCGATAGCAACTTTTGTAACTTTACTTAATTTTTTCCAGTTGATGTAACCGTGATGATAATTTTGAGGGTGATCAATATCTTTTTGATAGTCCCCTTTAGTAATTGACCAGTTTTTATATCTCTCGTTCATATTTCCACAATATTTTTCCAAAATGGAGTGGCAAATATAAATTATATTTTCTTTTAGATCAATGGAGTTTAACACAAATTTATCTTTTTTTTGATTGTTGGGAAATTATATAAATTAAAATCATCGAATGTTTCAGGAATTGGGCTGCGCAAATTTCCATACGAAACAAATAAGTATATCATCGTATGC
>CAZNJB010000031.1:0-37827 GCA_964573255.1 uncultured Melioribacteraceae bacterium | reverse complement strand
AATTTATTTAATTGTAGTTGGTGCTTTTACTACTTATTGGATGCTTAGATTTTCAAATAAAAGAAACAATCTTCGGCAATAATTCAATATTTATAGCCTCTTAACTCTTCTTCGTTAAATTCAACGCCAAGACCTAAAACGATTCTATTAACAAAATTAAAATAGCTGATGATTAGGTTTATATTTAATATTTCCTCATCGGTGTATCCGTTTGCCCTTAAGTTTTCAACGTCTGCTGGTGCGAGTCTGTGAGGGTTAAGAGTGAGTTTCTCAGCATAGCTGATTACAGCTAACGTTTTGAGCGGTAAGTCCATATTCCGGTAATCATTAATCAAAGCATCTATCTTTTCTTCATCCTTCCAGTAAAAATTCAATGCTTCGGCATGATGATTAATGCAATATTCACAGTTATTGCAAATGGAAACAATCACAGCGATTAATTCTTTTAATTCCCGCGAAAGGCTGTTTTTGTTGAACATTACAGAAAGGTAAAGGTCCATGTGGGTTTTCATTGTTTCGGGTAAAAGACTGTGAACTTTCATTATATTCGAAAGTTTCCCCCTCGAACCGATAATCTCGGAATAAATTTCCTTTAGTCTGCCCTCTGCTTCCTCCGCTTCAATTTCCCTTATCCAAGACATAAAACATCCTTTTTATTAATATTGCTTTAGTACAAATATAGTCATGGAATTAATAAGTTAAAATGATGTTTTATGCTTGCCTGAAGGAAAAAAGTATTTCTCATTCCTTCTTTTTGTTGCGCAGAAATCCTTCAATCATATCCCACATCTCTTTCGGCAGGGCTTCCAGCATATTGAATTGTCCGGCGCCTTGCAGCCATTCACCGCCGTCGATAGTAACTACTTCGCCGTTAATATACGCCGAGTAATCGGAAATCAAATAAGCCGCAAGATTTGCAAGTTCCTGATGCTCGCCTACGCGGCGCAAAGGCACTTTCTTTGTGAAATCGAATTTCTCAGCTAAATCTCCCGGCAAAAGTCGTTCCCACGCGCCTTTGGTGGGAAACGGTCCCGGTGCAATTGCGTTAGAACGAATTCCATATTTAGCCCATTCAACGGCCAGAGAACGTGTGAGAGCCAACACTCCCGCTTTTGATACTGCAGAGGGAACAACGTAAGCAGAACCTGTCCAAGCATAAGTTGTAACGATATTTAATATCGTTCCTCCTTCCTTTTTAGAAATCCAATCCTTTCCGAATGCGAGAGTGCAGTTGTAAGTTCCTCGCAAAACAATATTTACGATTATATCAAACGCTCGGTTCGAAAGTCGTTCGGTTGGACTAATAAAATTTCCGGCGGCATTGTTTACAAGCGAATCCACTTTTCCGAATTTTTTAATGCTTTCATTCAACATGTTTTCCACTTGTTTGTAATCGGAAACGTCGCATTGAACTGGAAAAACTTCCTTCCCGGTTTTTGAGCTTATCTCTTCCGCAGTTTTTTCAAGTACCTCTATTTTTCTGCTTGATATTACTACATTAGCTCCTAATTCGCTAAAATACTTTGTCATTGCTTTACCCAGTCCAGTTCCTCCTCCGGTTACAACTATTGTTTTGCCTTTAAATGAATTTTCTTTTAGCATCGGTTGTGTGTATAAAGATTCGCTCATAATTTTTCCTTCGAGAATACTATAACTTTAAATAAATACGGCTCCGCAATAATTCCTAACCGCAGAGCCGCCAAGGTACAAAGATATTAATTTAACCTAATAACTCAAAAGCAATACTTATCCGCTTCAATCATTTTATCCGCTATTTCTCTACGAAGTTTTGTCGTATTAACAGTATCATATTTAGTGAAGCGTTTCATTCCCATTAAAAGGAGTTTCAATTCATCACCTTCGGCAAACGCTGCGATAGCGTGCTTTCCGTAGAGATTAATGCGTTCAAGCGAATCGCTCAAATATACTTTCGTCATATTTGCGTAAATATTAGCCTCTTCTTCTCCTTTGAGAGTGGCTAATTTAAGCGTTCTCAAAATTGCAGATTCAGAGGTATATATTTCAATCAGCATATCGGTAATATTCATAATAATTTCCTGTTCTTCAGCCAGTTTCTGCATGAATTTCTGAACTGCCGAACCTGCTATCATAAGCGCTGCTTTTTTAGCATTGTGTAAGGCTTTCATTTCTTTTGCGAGCAAGCCTTCCGGTTCTTCCCCGAATTCGGGAATTGAAAGGAGTTCTTTTTGAATTGCCATAGCAGGACCCAGCAAATCAATTCTTCCTTTCATCGAACGCTTAACGAGCATATCCACAACTAGTAAACGGTTGATCTCGTTAGTTCCTTCGAAGATTCTGTTTATTCTGGAATCGCGATATGCGCGTGCTGCCGGGTATTCCTCCGAAAATCCATATCCTCCGTGAACCTGCACCAGTTCGTCCACAACATAATCGAGCATTTCTGAACCGAATACTTTCATTATGGAGGATTCAATTGCGTATTCCTCGGCTGCCTTTATTAAGGCATCGCTGAATGATACTCCGTCTTTAATCAAATTTTCTTCAAGGTTATTAATCAATCCGCTTGTACGGAGAACCGCTGCTTCGGATACAAACGTTTTGATAGCCATTTCTGCCAATTTATATTTTATTGCACCGAAACTGGATATCGGTCTGCCGAACTGTTTTCTCTCATTCGCGTACTGCACGGCAATTGATACCATTTTTTTAGCGCCGCCTGTTACCATAGCACCGAGTTTGAATCTTCCAACATTCAAGACGTTAAAAGCAATGTAATGTCCCTTTCCTATTTCTCCCAAAACATTTTCTTTGGGTACTTTTACGTTATCCAAAAAGAGTGCGCGTGTGGATGAACCTTTTATTCCTAACTTGTTTTCTTCCTCACCTTTTGTGAACCCTTCCGAGTCGGTAGGAATAATAAAGCAGGTAAATTTATCTCCGTCAACCTGTGCAAATGTGATTAGTATATCGGCAAAACCGCCGTTGGTAATCCACATTTTTTGTCCGTTAAGAATGTAATGAGTCCCGTCTTCCGAAAGAACCGCTGTAGTTTTAGCCGAAAGTGCATCCGAACCGGAAGTCGGTTCCGTTAAACAATAAGCGGATTTTAATTCACCCGAAGCAAGTTTGGGCAAGTATTTTGCTTTCTGCTCGTCGGTTCCGTAATATAAAATAGGAAGCGTTCCTATACCTGTATGAGCCGCAAATGAAACCCCGAATGAATGTGCATTACCCATTTCCATCGAAAGTATTGTGTTGGTATTGAAGTTCTCACCCAAACCGCCGTATTCTTCGGGTATGGACGCGCCAAGCAGTCCCAACTCGCCGGCTTTTTCTAACAGGCTTTCCGTTAATCCTTCCTTTTGTTTGTCGATATCATCCACATTTGGAATGATTTCTTTTTCTACAAATTCCCGTGCGGTATCGGCAATCATCCGCTGCTCTTCCGTCATATCTTCGGGAATATAAACGTTCATAGGATCGGATTCTTTTATTACGAATTCTCCGCCTTTCAAATATTCTTTATTTTCTTCAGCCATAATAAAACCTCATAAAAATTAAAAATAATTTCAATTCAATAATTCATAAATAGCTGCCACACCTTGGCCGCCGCCAACGCAAGCAGTGACTATACCGTGTTTATTATTTCGGCGGCGTAATTCATTTAAGATCTGTACAGTTAACTTGGCGCCGGTACATCCGAGTGGATGACCGAGAGCTATTGCTCCGCCGTTTACATTGACAATATCGGGATTAAGATCTAGTTTGCGCATAACAGCTAGCGATTGAGCGGCAAACGCTTCGTTTAATTCAATTAAATCAATATCTGAAAGCGTCATACCTGCTTTTTTCAATGCTTTCGGTACTGCTTCAACAGGTCCTATTCCCATTATTCTGGGATCGACACCGGCTAAAGCATAAGAAACTAATCTTGCAATTGGTTTTAGATTTAATTCTTTAACCATATCTTCAGACATTATCAATACGAAAGCAGCGCCGTCGGAAGTTTGGGAAGAATTCCCAGCTGTAACTGTTCCATCAGCTGCAAAAACAGGTTTTAGTTTTTGCAATGCTTCAATAGAAGTATTACGACGCGGTCCTTCATCTTTATCAACGGTAAATTTATTGACTTTTCTTTTTCCGTTTTCAACATATACTTGCTCAATTTCAATCGGTACTATTTCATCGTTGAACAATCCTGCGTCTTGAGCTTTAATAGCTTTTATATGAGAATTGTAAGCAAATTCGTCCTGGTCTTCACGACTGATATTAAAATCGCGAGCTACTTCTTCTGCAGTCAATCCCATTCCCATATAATATTCAGGATGTTCTTTCGCAATTCTGTAATTTGGAGCCAATTTCCATCCGGTCATCGGTACCATTGTCATAGATTCAACACCACCGGCGATAACACAGTCCATCATACCAGATTGAATCCTTGCAACGCCAGTAGCGATTGTATCGACGCCGGAAGCACAAAATCTATTACATGTAGAACCGGGAACTTCGACCGGAAGTGCTTGCAAAGCAATCATCCGTCCAATTTGTAACCCTTGTTCAGCTTCCGGGAAGGCATTGCCTACAATTACATCGTCAACTCGGTGAGGATCGAGTTCGGGAACTTGTTTCAATAAATGTTTAATAACGTCTGCTGCCAAGTCATCCGGACGATAAAAACGGAATCCGCCCTTTTTGGCTCTCGCCACCGCTGAACGATAACCGGCAACTATATAAGCTTCTCTCATAACTCTACTTCTTCTATTTATTATTAAATTAATTTCTTAATGGTTTTCCAGTTGTTAAAATGCTTTGAATCCTTTCTAGTGTTTTCTTTTCAGTAATTAAACTCAAAAAGGCTTCTCTTTCCAAATCGAGGAGATACTGTTCCGAGACAAGAGTTCCTTCAGTCAAATCTCCGCCGCACATAATGTAAGCTAATTTCTCGGCTATCTTTTTGTCGTGGTCGGATATATAATGACCTCTGTTAAATGAATAAATGCCGAGCAATAAAGTAGCTAAAGCAGAGCGACCGAGTACCTTAATATCTTCTCTTGGAGTAGGTTTAACGTAACCTTTATTTGCAAGAAGCAGGGCTTCGGCTTTTGCATCTGCTATAACACGATTAGGATTAATCGTAATGCTATCGCGACCATTAACAAAATATTCCATTTCGAACGCTTCTTTAGCGGACGTGGAAACCTTAGCCATTGCTATGTTCATAAACTTACGTTGAAGTTCAGGCAGCTCGGGAGAATCGGGAGTATATTGATCGGAAGCTCTCATAGTCATTTCTTTAGTTCCGCCTCCTGCGGGAATAATACCAACACCCACTTCAACCAAGCCGATATAAGTTTCGGCGGAGGCTTGTACTTTATCGGCATGAAGAGCTACTTCGCAGCCGCCGCCGAGGACGAGATTGTGAGGCGCAACAACAACGGGGATGCCTGAATAACGTATTTTCATCGTGGCTTTTTGAAATGTTCTTACCGCGAAATCAATTTCGTCGTATTCCTGCTCGGTAGCTAACATAAACATCATAGCCAAGTTAGCACCGGCAGAAAAATGCTGGCCGTTATTACCGATAACTAAACCTTGAAAATCTTTTTCGGCGATATCGATTGATTTTATAATTCCTTCCAGTACTTCCGAACCTAAAGAATTCATTTTGGTGTGAAATTCCAAGTCCAATATTCCGTCGCCTATATCGTGCAATGTACAACCTGAATTTTGCCAGACGGGTGTTTGATTTCTTAGATTATCGAGAATAATGAAACCGCTTTTACCCGGGATTTCTTTATAGGACTTGGATTTAATATCGAAAAACTTCTTAGTTCCGTTTTCAATTGTGTAGAAGGATTTGAAGCCGGCTTGAAGCATTTCTTCCACCCAAGGAGCAGGGGAGAAGTTTAATTCTTTCATTTTACTAACTGTCTTCTCTACACCGAGTGCGTCCCAAATTTCAAAGGGACCCAATTCCCAGCCGAATCCGGCTCTCATTCCGTCGTCAATTTTATATAACTCATCGCTAATTTCGGGAATACGATTAGAACTGTAGGCGAATACATTGTAATTTACCAATCTCAAAAATTCACCGGCTTTGTCTTTTGCCGAATCGAGCATTTTAAGTCTGTCTTTTAAATTATCCAGTGGCTTTGCCGCAGCTACTGAGGCGAATTTAGGCTTGCCGGTTGGTTCATATTCAAATGTTTCCGGATTGATTTGAAGGATCACCCTTTTACCATTTTCATCTTTCGTTTTCTTGTAAAATCCTTGTTTTGTTTTATCGCCTAAAATGTTGTTTTCAACCATTTTTCTTATGAAATCGGGTACGGCAAAGATTTCACGCGCTTCGTCATCAGGGCAGTCTTTGTAAATATTATCAGCAACTTTTACGAATGTATCAATGCCCACAACGTCGGCGGTTCTAAAAGTAGCTGATTTCGGTTTACCGGTTAATGGTCCTGTAAGTGTATCAACCTCTTTAAAGTTTAATCCGACTTTTTGCATTGCATTAATTACTGCCATCATGCTAAATACGCCGATCCGGTTTGCAATAAAAGCGGGTGTATCTTTGCAAAGAACCGTTGTTTTACCGAGATACAAATCGCCGTAATGCATTAAAAAGTCTACTACTTTGGGATAGGTTTCGGGTGTGGGAATTATTTCCAAGAGCTGTAGATACCGCGGTGGATTAAAGAAATGTGTTCCGCAGAAATGTTTGCGGAAATCTTCGCTCCTGCCTTCCAGCATTAAATGAATAGGAATACCGGAAGTGTTTGTGGTAATTAATGTTCCGGGCTTTCTGAATTTTTCAATTTTTTCGAACACAGATTTTTTTATATCGAGCCTTTCAATTACTGCCTCCAGAATCCAATCTGCGTCGGATAATAAATTTAAATCGTCTTCCAGATTACCGGTAGTAATTCTATTGATTACCGATTTTTCATAAACGGGAGACGGTTTAGACTTTAAAACATTTTGCAGGTTGTTGTTTACAATTCTGTTTCTTACAACTTTGTCATTTAAGGTTAAGCCTTTTTCTTTTTCAGCTTCGGTTAACTCATTGGGTACAATATCCAATAGAATAACTTTGCACCCGATATTTGCAAAATGAGCTGCTATGCGCGAGCCCATCACTCCAGAACCGATTACTGCAACTTTGTTGATTTTTCTTTTCATATCTTTTCTTATGTTTAATGATTAATTATTCGGAATAAATTTTGTCAATTAAATCTTTATATCTTTCTTTAATTACTCTTCTCTTTAACTTAAGAGTAGGAGTTAATTCGCCCGTTTCTACGCTCCATAAATCTGGAACCATTTCAAATTTCTTGATTTGTTTAATATGACCAAAGCGTTTGTTGAACTTTCTAATGTCTTTCCAAATACGTTCCTTTATTTCTTCCGATGCTGCAATTTCTTCCCTGGTATTGACGTTTAATTTTTTTCTCTTTGCCCATTTAAGTATGAAATCAAAATTAGGGACAACAATGGCGGCGCAGAATTTTCTATATTCTCCCACAACCATTATTTCATAAATAAAGTTGGATTCTTTCATTTTGTTTTCAATCGGCAGTGGAGTAATAAACTTGCCGCCGGAAGTTTTGAACATTTCTTTTACTCTGTCGGTTATTTTAAGGAATTTTCCTTCAACCCATTCGCCAACATCGCCGGTGTGGAACCAGCCATCTTCGTCAAAAGCTTTTTCCGTTTCTTCCGGTTTTTTGAAGTATCCTTGCGTAATATTATCTCCTTTAGCGAGTATTTCGCCGGTATCGGAAATTTTTATTTGTACACCGGGAATTGGGATACCGACACTACCCAAATAGTAATCGCCTTCTTCAAAGCGGTTGCAAGTTAGGACCGGAGAAGTTTCGGTAAGGCCGTAGCCTTCTTTCACGTTGATGCCGGCTGCAGTAAAAATACGGGCTAAACGTGGCTGAAGAGCAGCCGCACCACAGATAACACCCTTAACTTCTCCGCCTAATGCTTCCATCCACTTGGAAAAGATGAGCTTTCTTGCAAAGAAAAGACGAAAATTATAGAACCAGTTGTTTTTACCCATCGGATGATAATGATTTGCCAAATTTACTGCCCAGCCAAATATTGCTCTTTTGGCGGGTGGTAAATCACGTCCTTTTTCCATTATCTTATCGAAAATCTTTTCTAACAATCTCGGAACCGTTGTGAAAAAATTGGGCTTTATTTCTTTTAGATTATCACCAACTTTATCTATGCTTTGCGCATAATAGATTGATCCTCCCACGTACATATAAAAATATGTTGCAGTACGTTCAAATATATGGCATAACGGAAGGAAGCTTATCATTCTTTGTTCATGGTTTATCGGCATAATCGCTTGAATTGATTTTACGTTAGCCAATATATTTTTGTGTGTTAACTCAACTCCCTTCGGTACACCTGTAGTTCCGGATGTATAAATAAGTGTGGCTAAATGATCTTCTTTTACATTTGCTTTATTTGACTCTAATTTATCTCTGAGGGATTCATCAGCATTGTTCGGAATATCTTCCCAAAAGTCGCAGCCATTAACTTTTTCGAAAGAATAAATTTTCTTAATTGTGGGACAATTCGGAAGTACTCGTTTTACTTTCTTATACAATTCATTATTTTGAACGAATACAAGCTTTACTTCGGAATCATTAAAAATGTATTCATAATCGGTTTCGCTCATATTGGGGTACATCGGCACATCGGTTCCGCCAATTTGAAGTATTGCCAAATCAATCAAATTCCACTCAACACGATTGCCAGAAATGATCGCAAAAGCGTCGCCGCTGTCGAAACCCATTTTCAATAGACCGAGACTGATTTCATCGATTTTCTGTTTTATTTCTTTAGTGGAGTATTTTCGCCATGAATCGACGGGTTTATCGCAGAGAGCGTCGTCCTTCGGGAAATTTTCTAATTGATAATCAATTATATCGAATAAGCGTTTTACTTTGTCTTCTTTTTCCATCATTCAGACGCCTTAAATTATTTGAAAAAACAACTGTTAAAAAGTTGTTAGAAAAATATATCAATTATTCATATTTGTCAAGCGAAATTTCGCTAAAAATGAAAATTTGCTGTCGGCTAAACTCCATTTTTATTATATTTACAACTAGTAATATTAATTTTTATGGTAAATGGAAATCTCTCAGTCATATATAAAACTTATTCTTGGCCTTAAAATAAGGCAACTAAGAACCGAGAAAGGTCTTTCGCTTTCGGAGCTGGCGAAAAAATGTGGTATGTCCGTTTCGTATTTGAATGAAATTGAAAGCGGGAAAAAATATCCAAAATCGGAAAAAATTGCTTTATTAGCTTCGGCGTTAGATATTACATACGATAAATTAGTTTCACTCAAATTAACCAAGCAATTAGCTCCTATAGGGGATTTGCTGGAGTCAAATATTCTTGAGAAACTTCCTTTAGATCATTACGGTATTGACCTGAATAAATTTATTTCGCTTATGTCCTCTGCTTCTTTGCAGTTAAGCGCTCTCGTATCAACAATTATCGATTTGGCTAAGTCCTCTGAAATGAGTGAGAATAATTTCAGTAGAACTGCGCTCAGGACATATAAGGAAATAAATGATAATTACTTTTCCGAATTGGAAGATTCCGTTGATGATTTTTGCGGGAAATTTAATGTTTTTTGTGAGAACCCTATTAAGTATAAAAAATTAACTTCCATTTTAGAAATGGAATACGATTATTCCATCGATGATGTTTCGATGAGCCAATTCCCCGAATTAAGGAATATTAGAGCTTACGTAAAAAAAGACGAAGGCAAGAAACTTTTCCTTAATCCGAATTTATCGGATGAACAGAAGCTATTCATTGTTGCAAAAGAATTAGCCTATAACTTTCTTGAGGTTAAAGACAGAAGTTATATTTATTCCTCTTTAGCACTCGATAATTTCGATCATTTATTAAATAATTTCAGATCGTCCTACTGGGCTAATGCGTTAATAATAAATAAAGAGTTGTTTAAGTTGGATCTGCAGAAATTTTTCTCCTTAAAAAAATGGCGTGGAGAATTATTAATTAAATTTCTAAAAAAATATCACACATCGCCCGAAATGCTTTTTCAAAGGATAAGCAATCTGGCGCCGAAATATTTAGGTCTGAATAAATATTTCTTTATTCGCTTTAATTCCAGAATTGATTCGGATGATTATCATCTTTCCAAGGAAGTAAGACTGAATATCAGAAGAAATCCGGGCGGTTACCAAAGCATTGAGCATTATTGCCGCAGATGGATTTCGATCGAAAATTTGAAAAAATTAAAATCGCGTATATTGCTGGGGGAAGATGTCGATATACTCCCAGGTATAATTCATTCGAATTTCCATAATTCTTCCGATGACTTTATTGCAATCTCAATGTCAAAAGCGAGCCGATTTTTAACGGGTAACCTTTACAGCGTAACAATCGGGTTCTTGTTAGATGATTTTTCAAAAGATAAAATTAAATTCTCCGAGGATAAAAGCATTCCATACCAGATAGTCAACGATACTTGTGAATCTTGCGGTATAATGGATTGTGAGGAACGCGTCGCTCCGCCTATTACATTAGAAAGAAAAGAGCAACTCAGGAATTTAAGAAGAGCGGTCAGTGAATTAAAATAATCTATTCCCGTGGGATTATTAGTATCTTAAACTTAATTTAGTAAATTACAGAAGGTTCTCTTTCCTCTAAATTTCATATTGCGATTTTTGCATTATTAAAAATATCTTCTCAAAATTGAGCTTTCAATAAGGGTATAAGTCCGAATAAGTTATCGAAACGGGTAATTTTGCCACAATTCAGAATTGAATACTCCAGAAAATTCTTTTAGTTGGTTAACACATTCTGACACGAATCGTTATGTACTAAAATTGGGATGAATAAGATAGGTTTGATTAAATGAGTTGCATTAATAATCAGGGGGAATATTAATGAAATCATCAAGAATTATTTCGGCTTTTTTTATCGATTTAATAGCTTTTAAATTGATATAAACTATAGCCTTCATTATTTTAACAAGTTAATATTAAAATAAATTGTGATGGTAAAAAATGAAGATTTGCGAATTATTAACTGAAGAAAACATAATACTCGACTTAAAATCGAATGATAAGAACGGCGTTATCAACGAAATGATTGATCTATTTGAGGGTAATAATAAAGTAGTAAATTTAGATGCATTCAGAAAAGCCGTTTTCGATAGAGAGAAAATTATGTCGACCGGTGTAGGCAAAGGATTTGCGGTTCCACATGCTAAAACCAATTCGGTTAATGATCTTCTTCTGGCTTTCGGCAGATGTAAATCTCCAATTGATTTCGAATCACTCGACGGACAGCCGGTAGAACTTATTGTTTTACTAGCGGCTAGGGAGAATATGGTTGCTCCTCATATTAGATTGTTGAGCAGAATATCCCGAATGATGAACAGTGATGATTTTCGTTCTGCGTTAAAAAATGCAAAATCTAAAGAAGAAGTGCTGCAAATTTTTTGTGATGAAGAAAAAAAGTTTGAATCTATTTAATTGAGAAGATTTTATGATTAAGGCAATTACCGGTACAAAAGATGTTTTATACGATGATATAAATAAATGGCATAACCTCGAAAAACTTGTTCGTGAGGTTATGCATTCATTTCATTATACCGAAATAAGAACTCCCATATTTGAAGAAACACGTTTATTTGCAAGGGGCATAGGCGAAGCGACCGACATTGTATCGAAAGAAATGTATACATTCAAAGATAGAAGCGATACAAGTTTGACGCTTAAACCTGAAATGACCGCTGCGGTTGTAAGAGCATTCATCGAGCATTCACTCGGTAAAAAATATAATTTGAATAAATTGTATTATATCTCGCCGATGTTCAGGCAGGAACGCCCGCAAGCAGGCAGGTTTAGACAATTTCATCAGTTCGGGGCTGAAGCAATAGGGAGTAAAGATCCTTCGCTCGATGCTGAGATGATTATTCTCGCTTATGAAATTCTGAGTAATCTCGGTTTAAAGAATTTGAATATTAAAATAAACTCATTGGGAGTTCCGACTTCGAGGGAAAAATATAAAGAATTGCTAAGGGAATATTTGCAACCTCATTTTGATTCTCTTTCCGAAGAGAGCCAAAAAAGATTTACGACAAACATTCTTCGAATATTTGACAGCAAGGATGAAGGCGATCAAAAAATAGTTGCAGAGGCTCCGCTGTTGATTGATCATCTCGATAATGAGAGCCTTGAACATTTCGAAGCCGTTAAAAGTATTCTTGAAGCAGCAGGAATTCAATATGAGATTGACCCGAAATTGGTGCGCGGTTTAGATTATTATACTAATACAACATTTGAAATAGTTAGCGGAAGCGTTGGTTCACAGAGCGCACTATGTGGGGGTGGAAGGTATGACCTGCTTATTGAACAACTGGGCGGCAGCAGTACAGCCGGAGTTGGATTTGCAGCGGGAATGGAAAGAATTTTATTGGCTTGCGAAAACGAAGGATTATTGAAAGAGGATATCCTTCCGATTGATATTTACGTTGTCAGATTGGATAAGGAATTATCTAAAGAAGCTTATAGTCTTGCCCTGCAATTAAGACGCTCCGGGAAAATTGTGGAATTAGATTATCTTAACAGAAGTGTTAAAGCCCAGATGAGAGAAGCAAACAGATTAAAAGCCAAATATGTTTTAATGATCGGCGGCGAGGAATACACGAAAGGTATGTGTGTTCTTAAAAATATGGATGATGGTCAGCAGCAAGAAATTCCGCTCGAAAAAATTTCCGAGTATAAATTTTAATTTTCCGGTGGGAATGTGAAAAGAATAATTGGCAGAAAACCGGTATTAGAAGCGTTGAATAAAAATGTAACTGTCGATAGAGTTTACATCGCATTCAATCAACACGGGAAAATTATTGATGCAATAATAGTTGCGGCAAAGAAGAGGGGAATAAATGTTACCAGACTTTCGGCTCATAAATTTACCGAACTGGAAAAGGGAAGTAATAGTCAAGGCGTAATAGCTATAGCCTCGGATCTTAGGTTTTATTCCATCGATGAAATTTTTAACGAATTGAGTAAAGTTGAACTACCATTGGTTCTACTGCTGGATTCGATTCAAGATCCTCACAATTTGGGAGCAATATTAAGAACCGCAGATGCAGCCGGAGTGAATGCGGTTTTTTCTACGGTTCATAAAAGCGTTTCATTTACCGATGTTGTTGAAAAAACTTCTGCCGGTGCAGTAAATCATCTGAAAATTTGCAGAGTTCATAAATTATCTCAGGTAATGGAATTACTCAAATCAGAAGGTTTTTGGATTGTTGGTACATCGTTAAAAGGGGATAAATTTTATGATGAAATCAAATACGATATGCCGACTGCAGTAGTTCTCGGAAACGAAGGGAAAGGTATGCGCCCTTCAATCGAGAGCAAGTGTGACTTTTTAGTGAAAATTCCAATGCTTGGTAAGGTTCAAAGTTTGAACGTTTCTGTCAGCACGGGAATAATGTTATACGAAATTGTTAAACAGAGAAAAAATAAATTAATCGGGTAATTCTACGCTTTTTAAGTCCTCTTCCAATTTTGTTGCCAATTCGGATTCGGTCATACCTTCAAGAGTCAATTTATTCACTTTAACTACAATCGCAGGCGCATCCCCATTCTCGGTCAGATATTTCACTAATGTAAATGCAAGTCTGTTTCTATCATTCTCAATCGGTAAATATTCTTTATATCTCTCAACAATACTATAAACTTGTTTTTCCACAGATTTTGGATCTGCAGGCTGAACTTGTGATGCATTCAACGTTGTCATAAACTCTCCAAAAAATTATTACACAAAAATAATTAAGTGGACGTATTTACCCAAATATATATACGGGTATTATCTAAAAGTCAGCAAATAATTTCGGAGTATTTACATAAAATTTAGGCGCTAAGCAATTTAATATTTAAATTTCATAGTTCGATTTTATAGCATATGCAGCAGAATTATAAAAAAATACTGATAGTTAGATTAAGTTCGCTTGGGGATATTTTACTTACTACACCGGTAATAAGGGCGTTAAAAATCAAATATCCCGGATCGGAAATTGATTTTGTTTGTAAAGAACAATTCATCGATGCTGTTAAATACAATCCTCATTTATCGAACAAATATATTTATGTTGATGAACCCGATTTTTATTCGAAACTACAAGAACGAAAGTATGATTTAATATTGGATCTGCACAATAATTTTAGGAGCAGAAAAATATCCCAAATACTGAAAGTAGAAACGGCAAGATTTCAGAAACCTTCCATAAGAAAATTTTTACTCGTTAAATTTAAGATTAATAGATTACTGCCTGTCGTTTCCATTCCGGAAAGATATGCAAGCGCATTAAACGGTTTGAAATTGGACGGAAAGGGCTTGGAGCTATTTTTGCCGGAAAATATTTCGAGCAATCTAAATGACGGTAAACAATATATTGGTATTTGTCCCGGTTCACAGCATTTTACAAAGCAATATCCAATCGATTATCAAAAGAGATTTGCGGAATTACTATTGAGCAAAGGGTTTACTCCTGTATTATTCGGTGGGTCTTCCGATAGGGAAGTTTGCGCTGAAATAGCATCTTCGGTAAATGGTGTAATAGATCTATCGAATGATAATGATTTGTTTAAAACCGCAGCAGATATGAAAAAGTGCAAGTTGCTTGTATGCAACGATTCGGGATTAATGCATACTGCAACGGCCTTAAAATTACCGGTTATAGCAATATTCGGTTCAACGGTAAAAGAATTTGGTTTTTCTCCTTATGGCACTAAAAATTTAGTGCTAGAAAATAATGAAGTAACATGCCGTCCTTGCAGTCACATCGGTAAATCAAGTTGTCCAAAGGGACATTTTAATTGTATGCGTTCTTTAACACCAGAATTTTTATTTGATAATTTCAAAAGTTTTTACGAAAGTGTGATATGAAAATTTATTTCCTTTTATATAATTATATTGTGTTCCCGCTTATAATGGCGATGGCTTATTTAGTCTATCCTTTCAGTAGAAAGATCAGAAAAGGGATGAAGGATAGGAGAAAATTATTTGAGAATTTAATTATCAATTTAGCGGGACAGGAAAAGAGGAATAAAATTATTTGGTTCCATTCATCTTCTATGGGTGAATTTGAGCAGGCAAAGCCGATAATTCAGAGAATAAAGGAAGAAAGAAATTATTTTATTGTTGTAACCTTTTTTTCACCTTCTGGCTATGATAATTCTCTCCACTATCCTTATGCGGATATTATCTCATATATACCGTTAGATACTCCCTTACGAGTGCAGAGATTTCTGAATTTAGTTCGTCCGGCATTGGCTGTATTTATGCGCTACGACATCTGGCCGAATGTAATTTGGGAATTAAAAAAAAGAAAAATTCCGTCGTTTATAGTTGATGCAACTATGCGCGAAAATACCCGTAGAAAATTGCCTGTTGCAAAAGGTTTTCATAAATCGCTATATAAAAATATTACTAAAATCTTATGCGTTTCGGAAGAGGATAAAAAGAATTTTAAAGCTTTCGATATTAGCGACGAGCAACTAAAAGTAGTAGGGGATACACGATTCGACAGGGTGTATCAGAAGAGTTTGCAGGCAAGAGAGAAAAAATTATTCCGCGAAAATTTTTTCGATGGTAAGACGGTATTTGTTTTCGGCAGTTCTTGGGAAAGCGATGAAGAGGTTGTTTTCCCTGCAGTAGAAAAGTTGCTGAAATATGACCCAAATTTTGTTATGATTGTTGCTCCGCACGAGCCGACTGTAATTCATTTGGAGAAAATAGAAAATACTTTTGCGAAAACTGAAAAGACAATTCGATTCTCATTTATGAATAATTACAATGGGGAAAGAATAATAATAATCGATTCAATAGGAATTTTATTAACATTATACTATTACGCGGATTTGGCATATGTCGGAGGAAGTTTCAAGCAGGGAATTCATAATGTATTAGAACCGGCGGTTTACGGAATACCAATAATTTTCGGACCGAAAATAGACAATTCTCAAGAAGCGAAAAAGCTGGTCGAACTCAGTGCCGGTTTTGTGGTTCGCAACAAAAAACAAGCTTACAGAGTCCTTCGTAAATTAACATCCAATAGTGAGCAAAGAAAGAATTTAGGGCGTATTGCCGGTGATTATGTTAAATCCAATACCGGCGCTACGGAGAAGATATTGGATGAAATAAATAACATTTTTTAGTATTTATTTCAGGAGATTTTGTTTAAAAATAAAAAGCCCATACAGTAAGTATGGGCTAAATTTAATTCAAAGGAATTATTATAACTGAGGTCCTGCAGCGACCAAAGCTTTACCTTCCTCGTTATCGGTGTAATTTTCAAAATTCTCAATGAATTTTTGAGCAAGCATTTTTGCTTGTCTGTCGTATGCTTCCTTATCTTCCCAAAGATTACGCGGATTCAACAAGTTGCTGTCAACTCCGGGAGCTTCTTTTGGAATTTGTAAATTAAAGAAAGGTAATGTTTCGTATTCAACATTATTTAAGTCGCCGTTTAATATTGCATCAATAATTCTTCTGGTTGGAACAATATCAATTCTCTTACCAACACCGTATGGACCGCCAATCCAGCCGGTATTAACAAGCCAAGCCACAGAACCGTGTTGTTCCATTTTCTTCACTAATTCTTCAGCGTATTTGGTTGGATGAAGGAGTAAGAACGCAGCTCCGAATGCAGCTGAGAAAGTCGGTACGGGTTCTTTTATTCCTCTTTCCGTTCCGGCTACTTTAGCTGTATAACCACTCAAGAAATAGTATTTTGTTTGATCCATGGAAAGTTTGGAAACCGGAGGTAAAACTCCGAATGCATCTGCAGTTAAGAAAATAACGTTCTTTGCGTGACCTCCTTTGGAAACGGGTTTAACAATATTTTCAATATGATAAATCGGGTAAGAAACGCGAGTGTTTTGTGTTTTGGATGCATCCGAAAAATCGACTTTACCATTTTCATCGTAAACTACGTTTTCAAGTAAAGCATCTCTTTTGATTGCGCCGTAAATATCCGGTTCTTTTTCCGGATTTAAATCAATTACTTTAGCATAGCAACCGCCTTCGAAGTTGAATACACCTTCGTCGTCCCAACCGTGTTCGTCATCTCCGATTAAAGCACGTTTGGGATCGGTAGATAAAGTTGTTTTACCTGTACCCGAAAGACCGAAGAATATTGCCGTATCACCGTCTTTGCCCATATTGGCAGAGCAGTGCATCGAAGCAATTCCTTTCAGAGGTAAGTAGTAATTCATTATCGAGAAAATACCTTTTTTCATTTCGCCGCCATACCAGGTTCCACCGATAACGGCTCTTTTTTCAGCTAAGTTGAATGCTACATAAACTTCGCTATTCATCCCTTTTTCTTTCCATTTGGGATAAGTTGTTTTGCAAGCATTTAATACTACAAAGTCAGGTTCGAAATCTTCTAATTCCTCTTCCGAAGGTCTAATAAACATGTTTTTTACAAAATGCGACTGCCAAGCGACTTCTGTAATAAATCTAACTTTTAATCGCGTATCTTCATTTGCCCCTGCATATCCATCTGTTACATAAACTTTTTTCCCGCTTAATTGTTGAACTGAATTTTCATACAATTCTTTCCATAATTCTTCGGAAATGGGTTTGTTGTCGGAACCCTTTCTGTTAGGACCAGCCCACCAAATATTGTCTTTGTTCTCATCCTCTTCAACAATATATTTGTCTTTAGGGGAACGACCGGTAAAAATTCCGGTGTCTACTGTTACGGCGCCGAATTCAGTTACTACGCCCTTTTCGAATCCTTCCAATTCCGGAGCGGTTTCATGCTTGAACAACTCTTCATAAGAAAGATTGTGATAAATTTCCTGAACGTCTTTCAACCCGTATTGTTCTAAATTGAGGTTGGCCATACTTTTCTCCTTGTCGATTTTTCTGATAAATTGTAATTATCTATATATACAAAAGTAAAAAATATTGCCTTAATGTTTTTCATTATTATTCTTTCCGGGGGACATTTTTTTATGTTCATCCAAAAAAGCGCCGCTCAATGCATTTTATTAATGAAATTAGATTAAGGAATGTTAACCTAATTTTTTTATATTTTGCTCTATTATTCATATATTATTTCCCATATTTTTTCTTTGAGTAAATTGATGGCCGTAAAAAGAATTGAATCATTAAATAGCAGCAATGAAATTTTTGACAATCTTCCTTTGGGAATAATCCTTTTTGATGAGGAATTTAATATTGTAGACTGCAATGAGAATGTATTTAATTTGGGCATATTAAGTTACTCGGAGAAAGATGAGATTATCGGCATTAAGTTTGAGCCTGATTTATTCGAATTTTTTGAAGATGCGCAATCGTTCAGCGAAGAAAACCTTCCGCTTGAATTAACTCTTAAAACACTACAAACCAAGCAGGGTATTTATAATATTACCTTAAAAGTTGTTCCGTTCTTCGATGAAGATAAATTTACCGGAGGACTTGCGGTATTTGAAGATCATCTATTTAAACTTGCAAAGCAGAACAAAAACGAAACAACGAAATTTGTTTCCCTCTTGGAAAATTTTCACGAAGGTGTTTTTATAATTTCTTCTCAGGGAGAAATTATAACTTCAAAGATTAATTTTAAGAATTCGGAAATCATTAAATCTAATGCGAAGAAGATTGCTTCTATTTTTCAGGATGAAGAGCTCAATAAAAATTTAGTCGATTTATTCTCCAAACTTCCGGAGGAACAGTTAATAAAAGGCAATTTAACTGGTGGTAGTCATCTATTTCGAGTAGTATTATTTTCGAAGAATGATGATTCAAAAATTATAATTGTAACGATAGATGAGCTTCTTGAAATATCCGGGAAATATACTGCTGAAGAAATAAAAGAATTAGAGAAATTTCAATTTGTTTCGGAATCGATTATTGATTCCGTGTTTGGAGTAGACAACGAAGGGAAAATTAATTTTTGGAGCGAAGGCGCTGAGAAAATATTTGAATATAAGAGAAGTGAAGTCTTCGGAAAATTTATCGGAAAAATACTCCCAGGTTTTGACAGTGAGTATTTTAACAGTTTAAAGGAAGTGCTCGATAAAAAAGGGTTGTGGGAGAGTGAATTAAGGATTCAAGTTAATAAAAAAGAAAAATTTGTAAATGTTAAGCTGGCACAAATTGAAATTGACAATGAGAAATCGATTTTAGGTATTGCTTCCGATGAAACAATGCGGGCAAGGATTGAAAGAGAGCTGCGATTTTCTGAAGAAAGATATAGAAATATTGTTACATCCAGTAAAGAATTTATTCTGCTCGTGGGGTTGGAAAGAAAAATCAATTATGTAAATCCTTCCCTTATAAGTTTATCCGGTTATACCGAAGAAGAGATTTTAAATAGTAATTTTGAAATTTTTATCAATCCCGAATTTTTAAAAGAAAATCCAAAAGCAGTAGACAAATTATTCGGCAGTTCAGGCGCTTCGCTAGAATTTCCGTTTACTAATAAATCTGGGGAAACAATATATGTATTAGCCAGTGTAACTCCGTTTAGAAATTTAAACGGTGAAGTCCAATACTATTCGGTAATAATGACCGATATATCCGAAAAGAAAGAAGCTGAGAAAGATATGCTTCTTATCAGATCGGTATTTGAAGCATCAATGGATGGTATTTCGGTTCTTGAAAATAGGAAAATTGCTCTGGCAAATGATTCGTTCGCACAAAAATTCGGGTTTAGTTCTATTAAGGAAGTTCTTGGAGTTGACCCGCTGGAATTGTGTGATGAGGATGATATAAAATTAGTTGCGGACTCGATTCAAAGAATTGAACGGGGGGAAGAGGAAAGCGCAAAAATAGAATTTAAAGGGAAAAGAATTGAAGATGTACAGCCGATTTTCAGCGCATCCTTGACTTCTTATTCAAGCGGTAAAGAAAGATTCATAGTCTTTATTGTAAGAGATATAACACAGAGTAAATTATCCGAACAATTATTGAAAGAAAGTGAGGAAAGATACCGCAATATTACCAATGCTATTAACGATTTCCTTTGGATGGCTGAAAGGAAAAACGGAAAATTAGAAGCCGTGTTTTATTCGGCTTCGGTTGAAAGAATGCTGGGGTATTCTTCAGATGAATTGAAGGAGAAGAGATTCCTTTGGTTTAAAATGATTCATCCAAAGGATAGAGTGAATACTGTACGGCAGTTTAAACAAATTTATTCGGATACATCCGTTTTAAACGGTGAAGTGGAATATCGTATTGTAAATAAGTTGGGTAATATTTTATGGGTGCGGAATAAAATAAATATTAATAGGGATGAAGAGGGAAACATAAATTCTATAGTGGGTTTGGTTTCAGATATTACACTTAGCAAACGTGCCGAAGAAGAACTCAAGCGTTCTGCAGAAGAATTAGCAAACATAAATGAATCGAAAGACAGATTTATATCAATAATATCCCACGATCTTCGTACACCGTTCAGTTCTATTTTAGGCTACACGGATGTACTCCTAAATAACAGGGATTTACCAGAAGATAAACAGGTTGAATACATATCTTTCATCCAAGAATCGGCAAAGAACATGCTCGATTTGGTAAATTCACTTCTCGACTGGACGAGATTGCAAACAGGAAGGATAAAGTTTGAGCCGAAAAAATTGGATGCTAGTCTATTGGCAAATAAATGTGTCAACATTTTAGGCGGTACGGCATTAAAGAAAAATATTAATTTAGTTTCGCAGGTTGATAGACAAATATTTATTCATGCAGACGAAGGTTTGATGCTTCAAGCGTTAAACAATTTGGTATCTAACGCTATTAAATTTACGAATCCCGGAGGAAGTATTACCATAAATGCTGTGCCGATTGCTGACGAACATGTAGTTCAATTCAGCGTAAAGGATACCGGTTTAGGTATTCGAAAAGAAGATATGGAAAAACTCTTTAGAGTCGATTCTAAATTTACATCTCTGGGTACCTCCGGTGAAAAAGGAACTGGACTGGGATTATCTTTAGTTAAGGAAATTGTGGAAAAACATAGTGGTAAAATTTGGGTTAAGAGTAAAGTAGGGAAAGGAACCGAGTTTTACTTTACTATTCCTGTTTCCTCGTCAACCATTTTACTTGTAGATGATTTGCTTACCGATAGAATCCTTTATGCTAAGTTGATCAAGAGTATTTTACCGGAATATATTGTGAAAGACGCACCGAATGGAAAAGCCGCTTTCGAAGCAGTTAAAAATATCAATCCATTATTGGTCATTACCGAACACAAAATGCCTCTGATGAACGGCGATGCTTTTATCAAACAAATTCAACTTGCCGATGAAATATCCCTTAAACCTTCTTTTATTGTGCTCACAAGAAAATTAACCGGTAGAATTGAACAAACATACAGGGAGATTGGTGTTAAGCACATATTTCAAAAACCGGTAGAACTCGATAAATTCAGAATGGCGATGATATCTTCAATAAACGAATCAATGACTAATTGATTTTTATATCCATCAGTGAAAAATTTTTCCAACCTTTAAAATCAAAATGCCACCATTCGGTTTCTAATGGCTCAAAACCGAATTTAACCATAGTATCGCGAAGCAACTTTCTATTCTTCTTTTCTTCTTGCGTTAAATCCTTGTAATCATAATGAGCTTTTTCGGTAAAATTATCGTATTCGGTTCCCATTGCCAGTTCATTTCCATTTGAATCAATAAGTGTAATATCAACCGCAGCACCGCGATTGTGTCTGCTTCCTCTCTTTGGATTAGCAACGTAGCGTGAATCAGGCATAATTTTCCACATTTTCCTTTGTACTGAAAGCGGACGGTAACCGTCAAATATTTTAATTGTTAAATTATATTCTTTCTGTAAATATTTATTTGCTGCGGATAATTTCTCCGCAACAACTTTGCGCAAATATACTTTATCGCTTTCATACAATATTTGATGTGTGAAATTATCTACTGTGGCGTATTTAACGTCTTGAACTATTGTTGAATCAATTTCGTTTAACGGAACAATAGTGGTATCTATTTGTCCGGAAGTTAGAATGGGGAATAATACTGCCAGTAATATGAATTGATAACACACTTTCATTTCTTTTCTCTATTAAGTTAAATTATTTATTTAAGTTAATAACTTTAGTTTTGTTATTCAATTCAACATTTAATGTTACAGCCGAAGTGGAGATATCAACCGGAATTAAATTAGGCCCTTTTAAAATAGGAAGTGATATTACATTCTTTTTATTATTGGTTGATATTTTAACTATTGTTGAAGTGAGCGAATTAATAAATAAATATTTATTCTGAATTAAGTGAATAGTTTCATCTGATTCATTTGAGAGGGAATTATAAATTCCGGTCAATTCGTTAATATTAATGCTTACTTTGTTTGAATAACTCGGGCTTTCATTTTTTAGTTTACTCAATGATTTTAGAGAAAACGTATAGTTGGAGCTTTCCGGATTGGATATTTGGATTCTTATTGAATTCCGGTTGCCTGGTAATAGAGTAATCAATTCCGGTTTATTCCCAGCAAACTTATAAAGCGCAAACTTATCTGGCGAATTTTTCGGAATTGACCATCCCAAAATTATCGACAATGGATTTATTGAATTAATATTTACACTTAAATTTTTAGGCTCCTTAGGAACTGACTTATCGATAAAAAACATTTCCTTCGGAAATACGAAAGAATTGAACTTAATATTTTGGTTGTTTTTTATATTTGAATATCTGTAAATGGCTATACCCTCTGCACCTAATTTACGCGCTGTCTTAATTTCACTGAACAATTCTCTTTTTACTTCCGGTTTGTAGGCTCCTATGTTTATAACAATATTTCTACCGAAAGAATTATTAATCCAGAATTTCGATAAATTTTTAAATGAAGGTTTAAAATTTATAGGCCAGTATATTTGAGGCGTAATATAATCGACAATACCGTTTTTTAGATAGAATAAGGCATCTTGATAAACATCTTCGAATGCCGAAAGAAATAGCTTTTTATGTTTGTTTTTATATACGCCAAGTGGTGACACACCAATTTTAAGATAAGGTTTTAGTTTCTTTACTTTCTTATAAAGTGAATCCATAAAAGAATTTATATTCTCTCGTCTCCACTTATCCCTCTCCTTGTCTTCGCCGTAAATGGTATATGAAAAATCATCATTGAACTTTTTTTCAGGATATCTTAAATAATCTAACACTATGCCGTCAATATCATATCTTTCAACTATTTCGAGAACTAAATCTATTAAATATTGTATTGCTTCGGGTAGACCGGGATCTATCCAATATTTAGTTGTACCGTCAACGTGTGAAGCGACTATCCAATTGGGATGACGGTTCATTATAAAATTATCATACTTTTTTATTTCGTTGTAATTAGGTGTAACGTTGAATACGTTTATCCAAGCATGAATTTCGAGTTGCTGTTTGTGTGCCTGCTCTACAGCAAATTTTAGCGGATCGTAGGAAGGTGTTGATTTGGAGAGGTGAGGAATATAGGGAGAAAGTGGCTCAATATCTGATGGGTAGATTAACGTTCCGCCGCTGCGTACTTGAAAATAAACAGTATTGAAATTTCTTTTGCGAATATCTTTTAAGATATGTGTCAACTCACGTTTTTGGACTTGTTCATCCAACGATTTCGGTGGCCAGTCCAATCTATAATTTGTGCTTATCCATACTCCGCGAGTTTCGTGATTGGATTGCGCAAAAGAAATTGAATAAACAAATAATGCAATTATTGCAAAGTGTATTTTTCCCCTACGAAAAATATTGCAGAGCAAACTCAATTGATTTAATAACTTTTTCTTTCGGACACTCAACATCCAGTAATATCTTTCCTATATCTTCCAATAGAACAAATTTAATTTTTCCTCTTCTATTCTTTTTATCGCTGTACATTGCATTATATAATGCAGCAGGATCATTTATCTTTAATTTGATGAATTCGGAAAACGGAACCAGAAGAGATAAATATTTAAGCAAGTTCTTTTCGTTTAATAATCCCATTTGAAACGAAAGGTGAAGGGCGGCTGTAAGTCCTACAATAACCGCCTGACCGTGTTTTATTTTATGATTTAAAGTTGATTCGAAAGCATGAGCGAAAGTGTGTCCCAAGTTTAAGACTTTTCTCAAACCGCTTTCTTTCTCGTCTTTAATTACCACTGCGGCTTTAAATTTAACGGATTCTTCGATTATTCTTTGAAGTGTGGTCTTATTCAATGAAATTAATTTATCGATATTTCTTTTTAAATAATTATAAAATTGAATATCAGTAAGGAATGCATATTTAAGTACTTCACCTGTGCCGCAGATAATCTCTTCTTCTAGGAGAGAAGAAAATAAACTTGTATCTATAAAATCGGCTTCAGGTTGATAAAAAGATCCTATGAAATTTTTTGCACCATTAAAATTAATTCCAGTTTTACCACCGACGGAACTATCTACCGCGGCTAAAAGAGTTGTTGGTATTTGGATGTACGGAATTCCTCTCATATAAGTACTTGCCGCAAATCCACCAACATCACCTGTAATTCCACCGCCGATAGCAATTAGCAAAGAATCCCTTCCGAGTTTTTTCTTCTGCATTGCAGCATGTATTTTAATTATGCTATCGTATGTTTTGTTTTTTTCGCTTGCCAAAAATGGGTAAACTATTGTTTTACCGTCGATCAGTTCAATAATCGGATTAATGAAATTATCCTTGTGAATTTTTAATATGCTCTTATCGACAAGTAAAAATGCCGTTGTATTGGAATGATGTTCGTTAATATAACCGGTTATACTTTTTACTAATGAACTTCCGATCTCGATATTATATTTATGATATTTTAAATCGATGCAGATTTTTTTCATATGTATTTATTTAGTCTATGATTAATATAGTCTATTGTTTTTCCCAAACTTCTTTTGTCTGTGTTGATAATCAAATCGGCTTTTTTATAATATTTTTCCCTTTCGGCAAGCATGCTGGTAATCTTTTCTTTAATTTCTTTGTTTTTCCCCTGCATAATTAAATCCCTGAACAGGGGTCTTGTTGTTTTTCTTCTAATTCGATGAAAGATAGTATTAACCGAGCATTTTAAATAAATCGTTACTCCGCTATCTTTGCAGATGGTTAAATTATCATCGTTAACTATTGTTCCGCCGCCTAAAGCGACAACAATATTCTCACTATCGCTAATTTCCTTCAATACTTTAGTTTCTAATTCTCTAAAATATTGTTCTCCATATTCTTTAAATATGTCAACAATTTCTTTACCTTCTCTTTTTTCAATCAATTTATCGAGATCATAAAATTTCCATCCGAGTACGTTTGCGAGTATTCTCCCGTATGTACTCTTACCACTTGCCATGAATCCGGTTAAATAAATTATTTTCTTTTTCATGCGGCAAATATAAGTGTTACATGATTAACAGGCTAATTGATAATTAGTAAAGCTAAATGAATGAAGTATAATTAATTAAAGTTAGTAAATAAGAATGAAAATATATTGATTGTTTTAAATGTGGAAAACAAATCCCAAACCGAAAGTTACCCCGTCGATATTAACTTTTGTGGTAAAAGATTTTATCGGCAGCAATATATTTGTATTATTATAAATCACATTCCTGCTTTTATAATTTGATATGAAAGTAATTTCCGGATCTCTGAAACGCATATTAAATCTTGTTGAAAGATTTTCGAATATCATATATTCCATTCCTACTTCAACTTGAATACCGAATGGAATTCCGTCTTCTTTGCTTTCAATTTCTGCGTTGCCGAAATTTCTGATATGCTTTCCGAAATAAAAACCCGCTCCACCGGACATATAAAATTTTAGTGAGTTAGTCGAAAACGGCAGTAGGTATATTAAATTTAATTCAACTGGAATTATCATATAACCGTCTTCAACTTCAACACGGATTACACCCGACGGCGAAGACGCTGTAACGTTTTTCCCAAAGTAAGTTTTTTTTATCAATTCAATATTTAAGCCTATTGCTGTAATGCTGCTCAAGCGGTAACGCAAATCCATTGAATAATGTATAATGTTATCCAGTGATTCGAAAGTTTCTCTAATGAAACGATCGGAAGAATTTGGATTGAGAAATAATCGGGAAGTTGTGGTATAATTGGCGCTTATGGATAAAGAAAAACCGGATTCGGCATATTGACCAAAAAGTGAAAAGAAGGGGAATAATAGAATAAATATAGTAGTTCTCAATTTCATGTTACTAAATTATAAAAAAAATAAATCTTTATGAGTGTAAATATCCGGTACTTTAAAATAAAAAAGGTCCGACTGAAAAGCCGAACCTTTTTGAGTGTCGAAAATTTTAATTAACGATAGAAAAGATATCTCTCGTCAACAATGTCAGCTTCTTTCTTAATTGATTCAATCCATTCGCGATAGTTTTTCGCTTTTTTCATTTGATATATCTGATCGCGAATTGTATTGTGCTGAATTTGATAACTTGTACTGTCGAAAGGAGTTCTATCGGTAACTTTAATTAAGTAAGCTCCACGAGTACCTCTGATAGGATCAGAAACTTTGTTTATCTCTCCTTTCAAGCAGTAGTCAACAAAAATAGGTTCTTTACCTATTCCGGGTATCATATCAAGTGCGGTGAAACCTTGTGCGGAACTAACTACCGCTTTAGGGAAAACTTCGGTTGCAATATTTAGATTGCCGCTATCCCCAATTTTTTCTCTTATTTCTGCGGCAAGTTTCATTACATAATCTTTTTTCTTCTCGATTTTAACTTTATTTTCTACTTGTGATTTAACATCTTCAAAATCTTTAAATCCGGAATTGATAACATTCGATATCTTCGCAACTACATAACCTAAATCAACTTTGAATACTTTGCTTATATCGCCAAGGTCATTTTTGAATGCGAATTGAACTAATCCTTTATTTCCGCTTAATCCCGGAACTTCAAATGCATCTTCTTTGAAAGGACGGGTTTCGGAAACAGTGTAATTCAATAATTCAGCTTCTTCGTCGAAATCATTTTTGTTGGCTAAGTATGCAAAATCGCTGGCTTCATTATAAATTCTATCAACAGTAGTTGCAGAGGGTTTAATTTTATTTACAATTTTTTCTACAGCAAATTTCTTTTTGGTTTTTCCTGTAACCAATATTATGTGATAACCATAACGGGATTTAATAGGCTTTTGAACTTTCCCGATTTTCCCTTTGAAACTTGCATCTTCGAATGATTTAACCATTTGACCTTTGCTGAACCATCCGAGGTCGCCGCCGCGTACCGCGCTACCAGGATCATCAGATCTGTCTTTCGCCAATTGTGCAAAGTCTGCGCCGTTTACTAATTGCTGATAAATAGCATCTGCTTCTTTTTTTGCTGCTTCGTCGTTTTTACCGTCAGTCTTTATTAATATATGTGAAGCGCGAACAAATTCCTTTTTACCTTTTTTAATTCCCTTAATTCTATATACTACATAGCCTTCGTATGTAATTACCGGACCAATAATATCGCCAGGCTTAGCATTTAAAAATTTATCGGAAACTAAAATCGGAACTCTGTTCATTGCAATAGTATCTACTCTATAAGGAACCTCGGAGTAAATTTCCACATAAGTTTTAAAAGAACTTGTATCTTTCTTCAACTTTTCTACAATAGATTTAAGGTTCTTCTGAATAAAAAGAGTATCGTCTTTGGAAGCTTTTTCTCTAAACAGAACATATTTTAACTGACGTTGTGCTTCTATTTTGTAATCATCAAGATGTTCGTTATAATATTTACGTAAATCTTCTTCGTCGTAACTTATTAACGAGTCGGCTACAAAGTATCCGTTTAGGAAAGCGTAGTCAGCATACATTTTTATATTATCGTTAATAAACTTTTCTTTTATTTCTTCTTCGCTAACCACGATTGATGAGTTAATGAAACTTTCTAATTTTTCTTGTAATTTTTGCTGACGAACAATCTCTTCGGTTTGAAGCATGGCTTGTTTATTCTGAGGATCGAAGATTGCTTGCTCGTATCTTTCTCTGTCAAAATTGCCTAAAGAATCGATGAAATATTGTTTGATTACATTAGGTGGATTAGGTCCCAAGAGGGCGTCTCTAATTTCTTGATCCGAAACGATTATTCCGTATTCATCAATTTTCTTTTCGATTAATTTCTGGGTTACGTAAGCGTCCCAAACCTGATCTCTAAAGAAATTAAGCTGTTCTTCGGGAATATCTTGTCCAGTTGCTTGAACACGGTTATTTCTTGCAGTTTCAACTAATTGTGAAAATTCTTGATAGGTGACAGGCTCTCCGTCAATATAACCGACGTTATTTGTCCTCTGACCTAAAATTTGTGTTACTTTTGAATCTGATAAAACCATAAACAATACGAACAATCCGCCTACGGTAATTATAAACCACGGTGCGAGATTTCTCATTCGGGCCATCATACCCATAGTATTCTATTCCTCCAAATTTGACATCTTTAAAAAATACAGACCTTAAATTTAGATACAAGCAGCCTTAAAATCAAAAAAAATAAGCAGTTGCGGATATTGGGATGAAAGTACATTTCACAAACGTGGATTACAATTGCAGAATCCGTGCTGAAGCATGTTCTTTTGATTTGGTAGCCTAAATAAATTGGCAAAGGGAGTGGAGGCTCTAAAAAAGAAGAAACTAGAAACTAGAAATAAGAAATATTAGAAGTGAGAAATGGTGTCCTTCCCTGAAATAGGGTGACTATAAGTCAAAGAGAAAATGTAATTTGATAAAACGTGTATAAAGATTCAGGTGGGTAAATCCGGGCGGGCCAACGGAGTTAATTGCTTTACGCGAACGGAGGCATAGTTATGTCGCTCCCTTTATTTATTCGCAGCTGAACCGTCCATTCATCAGGTCAAGCGATCGTCCAATGATCCTATACCGTTAGTATAATTTAAGCACGGCTCAAATCACAGGCATTACTTGAACAACCTAAATAATTAAACACGGTTCACTGTATTTCTATCCCAAATGACTAATGACGAAAACCTTATTTAGCCCCTTCCTAAATATTATCTCCTTCTGGGTTGATATGTGAGAAATATTTTCCTATTTTAAATACAAAGAATACTTATAATCGGACAATAACATATTATGATGTATTACGATTACAATAAAGGGCGGAATTCTATACGAGTAAGCAGGGGAAAAAACTCAAATCTTTTTACAACAATCAAAATTAAAATGAAAAAAGTAGGCTGCGGAGCTAAAAGGATTGAAGCCCATTCTTATAGGATTAAGAATTATCAAAAAAGGTGTAAACAGAATTATCATATAAACGCTGAACAGAAATCAAGGTTCGCGGTAACTGGTATGTTAGATGGATGAAAACACCGGATTATCAGGCGGAATAAAATTTCGTTCTAATAATCCGTTAAGATAAAAATAGGCGGGGCAAGTCGGGTGAAAAGCGACGCAGTAATAAAGCAAAAAATATAGAGACTACAAATGAAATATTTACCAAAGAAAGATAAGTTTTATACTTTTGTAATTTGGAGTGCTCCAATAATAATAATCCCATTTTTAATCTTTTCTTTCTCTGTAACAATTTTAATTATTTTCGTCTTGAGTTTTTTGCTCTCTTTTTGGCTGTGGAATAGTACAAGTTATAAAATCGAAAAGGGTGAGCTTTTTATTAAATGCTGGGTTTTTAAAAGAAAGGTAAATATTAAAGATATTGTAAAGGTGGAAAAAACAAAAAATATCCTGGCGTCATATGCTATGGCATTAGATAGATTAGAGATTACTGAGATAAATAAAAGCAAATATTACATATCTCCGAATAATTTTGAAACGTTTATTGCAGAATTAAAAAAATATAATTCAGATATCATCATAAGTTGATGCTTTATAACAAATTGCTCCAGCGGACCGACAATCCGCCGGCGTTTTGAATGGCGTTTTGTTGGCAGCTGATCTTTGTTTTTATATGGAATGAAAATTATAAAGAAAGAAATAATAAAATACATAATATCGTTCATTATCACATTTGTGATTTTAATTCATTTAAAGACTATATATTCCGATGATAATTTATCTAAAATTGTTGTTAATTCATTTTCTACTTTTGAGCAACTATCAAGTCTATTATTATTATCTGTAGTTGTTTATTTAGTATTTAATATTACCTATTTTGCAGTTTTCTTTGTGAAAAAAATATTCAATTTTAGATTTGAATTATTAAAAATAACTACAATTATAATTTTGGTTCCAACCATACTTTATATATTTAATGACCATTATAGAAAATCAAAGATACAACCTTACTTATCCAAGAATGATTTTTATAGCTCAGATTCTATAAAAGATACATTAAATTTTAATTACAAAGAATATGTTTGGTCTAAGAAGGAAGTTGAACCTTGGGATGAAAATATTGTTGATCTTAAATTAAAATTTATAAATGACACTTCAATAATTTTAATAACCAAAAAAACAAAATTTGATCGCTTATATTTATTCAGAAAATATTTTGAACAAAGTGTTATTGATACTTCAGAATATATTTTAAAAAATAAGAAATACTTACTTGACAAATATTTAGTATCACCTCTTGTTCCAGATTATACTATAAATGTAGTTGGCACTAAATTATATTTAGAAAAATATAAATATTAAATACAATATAACCCACAAATAAACTTGACCGCCTTACTCGTGCGGGTTTTGTAGTAGTTTTATGTTTTGTCGATACACTTGGTTTTTCTGTTAGATTGGGAATTGTGTAATGTGAATTTGCTCGCCGTATTTATCTAAAGGAAATTTAAGAACGGCTTTATTAAATAAATATTCGTTGTTAGCTTGTCATCGCACTTCGGGGCGTACAAGTTATTTGCAAAACCTTTATACATAAAAATAAAATGACAAACACTGAAAGAAAATTAAATGAAGCTAAATATTTTCTTGATCAGCTAAATCCAAATTATCCTTATTTTGACTATATCCTTAGTGCATACTTAAATGCGGCAAGAAGTACCACCTGGATAATGCGTCACGAATTTAATAATATAGCTGGTTGGGAAAATTGGTTTAAATCATGTAAATTATCCAAAAAAGAATCTAATTTGTTAAAAAAGATAAATGAATTAAGAATTTTAAGCACTAAGAAGACGGGAATTAAGACGGATTTTTATTTTATGGATTGTCTAATTCCTGGTGAAGAGTATTATCCAACTATTGATAAAATGTTAAAAAAAATTGAAGGGCAAGAAGTTGAAATAACAATATCACCTGAAGATGAAAAGGATGATGTCTTGTTGGATAAAGAGGATTATAAGATTAAAGGTGTTGTTAAATTGGACAAAGATGAATCTAGACTATCTAGAGAAGCAATCCAAGAATTATGCAATGATTATTTTGGTTTTTTAAAAACACAGGTTAATTCATGTGTTGAAAAATTTAAAAATACTGTATAACAACTCCTTACACCAGCCCGTATTCGCGGCAAAGCCGCTCCTCCAGCCGGTGAAGTCGGATGTTATACATTATAAAACATTATTATAGCGCTTAGGCATAGTTGACCGAAAGGACAATGAAGATACGAAAAACCATAACTTTCGAAGTATCGCCCTTTGCGGCGAGAAGATAATTGATAATAAAAAAGGAGCTATACAATGGGAGACAAAGGCGGCAGGAAGGATAAGAACAAGAGTCAGAAACAGAAGAAAAAGAAACAGGAACAAAAGTTAAAAGAGAAGTTAGATAAGCAACCGAAAAGACCCCTGTAACTGGAAACAGGATTCAAATACGTGAAGACCACAATTAATAACGAAGTTCTATTCCCGATAATGGAAGTAAGGATATAGATGCCAACTGTGCCCCATTCAAGCGATTGCTGACGAACAGAAAGTTGTCTTTGTCGGCTTTTAATTGAAAGTTGAAGAGGAGGTTGTGGTTTGATGAGAGCGGTGACTTTTGTTTACTAAAGGTTGGTAAATGTGTTAGTTTTGGCTTAACAACTGCTTGCTAACGATAGGTGTATTTACCAAAGTTGTTTCTTTTGCGAATGCTACGTGGTGCATTGACAAACCGCCGTGCGTGAAGCGGAGCGTTATACTGATTATTAATAATTGGGAGCACAAAGATATGAAGAAAAACAAAAACATAATTTTTTTGGGACTTTATTTTGTAGCGTTATTTATATTAATTTTATCTTCCTTTTTTAATCCATCTGAGAAATATTTCGTTTTGTTACTATTGATAATATCATTTCCTGCTGTTTATAAAAAAATTAGATCAACTCAAAGAGAAAAGATTGAATAAGAATGTTGAAACCTTTAAACGAAATGTTTGCCAGTTAATTCGCATGACCTTTTAACTTTTCCAACCAAAATGACAGGCAGGTCTGGTCAGTAAGCTTACCATCCCCGTCGTTTCCAATCAAGCCATCTCAAACTAATCATATTCAGGTAATTTGCTACTTCGGAACTTCTGCTTTAATTTTCGCAATTGTTAATAAATTATTTAGGACAATGAGTGATATAAACCAATTGAAGAGGCTTGCCGCGATTAAAGCGGTTGAATTTATTGAAAGCGGTATGGTTGTTGGACTTGGCACAGGAAGTACCACAAAGTTTGCAGTAGAAGAAATAGGCGCGAAGTTAAAATCGGGCGAATTAAAAAATATTGTTGGTGTTCCCACATCAGAAGCTACATCCAAATTGGCATCTTCCCTCGGAATACCGCTGAGTTCTTTAACGGAAAATCCGGTAATCGATTTGACGATAGATGGAGCCGATGAAGTTGACGAAAATCTTAACTTAATTAAGGGTGGAGGCGGTGCTCTTTTAAGAGAAAAAATAGTAGCGCAAGCGAGCAAAATTGAAATCATTATCGTGGACGAATCTAAGTTTTCCAAAAACTTGGGTGAGAAATGGGCTGTACCAATAGAGGTTATTCAATTTGCGGTTGAGTCGGAGAAAAACTATTTGAAATCAATAGGCGGAAATCCAGTTCTTAGAAAAAAAGAAAATGGCGAATTATTTATTACCGACGAAGGAAATGTGATACTCGATACTAATTTTGGAGTGATTGAAAACGCAGCGGAATTAGCCGCTAAATTGGAAGGGCGTGCCGGTATAGTTGAGCATGGATTGTTCCTCAATCTCTGCGATACTTTAATTGCCGCAACCGAGGAGGGAATAAAAACAAAAAAAAGGTCATAAATTTGGAACCTTAAATTTTTTTTGATTGTACAATTCCCTTGTTCTCCAATTTTACTCGATTTGAAAAATTGAATTTGAAAAAATAATTTTGCCCAGTTCAAAAAACGGAATATGTAGATATGAGTATAGTTGTTGAAAACATCACCAAAAAGTATGGTACTCAAAGGGCTGTAGACAATATCTCTTTCGAAGTAAAAACCGGCGAAATATTAGGGTTCTTGGGTCCCAACGGAGCCGGTAAAACCACCACAATGAAAATTATCACCTGCTTTATGGCGCCTTCGGACGGGGATGTAAAGGTAAACGGAATTTCCGTTTTGGAAGACCCCGAATCCGTTAAAAAGAAAATTGGGTACCTGCCTGAAAGCAATCCTCTTTATTACGATATGTACGTTTTGGATTATCTCGATTTTGTTGCGCGCTTGCAAGGCGTTCCAGAAGAGAATATCCAAAAGAGAATTGCCGAAATGGTAAAGGTATGCGGATTAAACGACGAAAAGCATAAAAAGATAGGTGAGCTTTCGAAAGGATATAAACAGCGTGTCGGTTTGGCTCAAGCTATGATTCACGATCCGGAAATTTTAATACTCGACGAACCGACTACCGGTTTAGATCCGAACCAGATTGTGGAAATACGAAAACTTATTCGTGAATTAGGAAGAGAAAAAACGGTTATTTTGAGTACTCACATCCTTCCCGAAGTGGAAGCTACTTGCGATAGAATTCTTATCATTAACAAAGGAAAGATTGTTGCCGACGGTACTTCGGACATGCTTCGCAAACAGGCTCAAGGCAGCGAAGTGCTTAAAATAGAAATTGCCGAAGCGGAAAATAAAGACGAAGTTATTTCCGCATTGCAGCAATTGGATACCGTTGCAATGGTCGATCCTGCAGATGACGGTAAATTTAGTTTTATCGTCAACAGCAAAGAAAATCAATCATCGCGCAAAGCAATTTTTGAACTTTGCGTTGATAAAAAGTGGGTACTTAACGAACTCACTCCTATCGAAACAAAATTAGAAGATATATTCAGAGATTTAACAACAAATTAGTTGAGCGATGAAACCAGTATTAGTTATTGCACGAAAAGAATTGAACACATTTTTCGATTCCTTAGCCGCTTATATATTACTCTCGGTGTTTTTGGGATTAAGCGGATTTTTTACCTGGCTTTTCGGTTCCGATATTTTCTTTATCGGTCAAGCAACCTTGCAGCCTTTCTTTTCTGTTGCTTATTGGACGCTTTTCTTTTTTATACCGGCAATTACTATGAAAATGATAGCCGAGGAAAAAAGAAGCGGTACAATAGAATTGCTTTTAACCAAATCGGTTACCGATTGGCAAGTGGTATTGGGTAAATTTTTGGCTGCATTATTTTTAATTGTTATTGCCCTGGCTCTTACTTTGCCTTATTACATAACTGTTTGGGCTTTGGGTCCAATAGACCACGGCGCGGTGTGGAGCGGTTATTTCGGAACGATATTGATTAGTGCCGCTTATATAAGCATAGGACTATTTGCCAGTTCTATTACAAATAATCAGATTGTTTCGTTTCTCACCTCTTTGTTCATAGGTGTATTCTTTCTGATTATTTTTGATGTGCTAGCATCAAATTTTACCGGAACGTTAGGCGAATTGTTTAGCTATCTTAGTATTTCAACTCACTACGAATCCATTTCGCGAGGCGTGGTAGATTCCAAAGACCTTATCTATTTTGCATCTCTTTGTTTCTTAGGTCTAATTTTAGCTCAAATTTCACTTTCAAAAAGAAATATAGTAGAGTAAAGAATAGCCATGTTGACAAGAAAGAAAATTCAGAAAACGATACTGTTAGTTTTAGGGATAATAGTTTTAGTAAATATAATCTCCGACCGTTTGTTCGTAAGATTGGATTTTACGGCGGACCAGCGTTATAGCTTAAGCGACGCTACTATTAATATTCTTTCGGAATTGGATGAACCCGTAACGGTTACGGCGTATTTTTCCGAAGACCTTCCGCCGGATATAGAAAGGGTTAGGAGAGATTTTAAAGACCTTTTGGTTGAATACGATAACTACTCCGACGGACAAGTGGTTTACGAATTTATCAATCCGAACGAAGATCAGAAAATTGAAATGGAAGCTCAACAGAACGGCATTCAGCCGATAATGATTAACGTTCGGGAAAAAGACCAGATGAAACAGCAGCGCGCTTATTTGGGTGCGGTTCTAAAATTTGGAGATAAAACAGAACCGATTCCTTTTATTCAGCCCGGCGCTGCAATGGAATATGCACTTTCATCGGCAATTAAAAAATTAACCGTCAGCGAGAAACCGAAGGTCGGATTGCTGCAGGGACACGGGGAAACTTCTCTTTCTGCTATGCAGCAAATGAATAAATTACTCGAAGTTATGTACGAAGTGGAAGAAGTCAACTTTACCGATACTTCGGGAGTGCCGGAAGATATTTCGACTCTTATGATTATCGCACCGAAAGATTCCGTAAGTGAACGCGACTTAAATTATTTGGATGAATTTGTTAAACGTGGCGGAAAAATTTTAGCCGCATTGAATAGGGTTGAAGGTGATTTTCAAACTTCGAAAGGCTCCGAAGTTAAAACGAATTTCTTTGATTGGTTTAAAAAATACGGAATTACGGTCGAAAAGAATTTTATTGTTGATACCAAATGTTCCAATGTGATGGTTCGTCAGCAGCAGGGAATATTTGTGATGAACACACCTGTAAGTTTCCCTTATATTCCCGTAATAAGTACTTTTGCAAAGCATCCTATCACAGAAGGACTTGAAGCGGTAGTGATGCCTTTCGTAAGTGCGGTTAAAGTTGAACCTAAGGATACAACTATAAAAGTTTACAGGCTGGCGAAAACATCAGAGAAATCGGGCGTTAAAACTCCGCCGTTATTCTTCGATGTAATGCGTCAATGGCGTCCGAGCGATTTCCTGAATCCTTCTTTAACCGTTGCAGTTGCATTGGAAGGTAAATTAGCCGGGGATAATGAAAGCCGTATGGTTGTTTTCGGCGACGGCGATTTTGCTACAAACGGCGAGGGAAATCAAGCTCAGCAGCTTCAAGCGGATAATGTGAGCCTAATGGTAAATGCTGTCGATTGGTTGAGTGACGATACCGGTTTGATTGCTTTGAGAACCAAAGGTGTCTCATCCAGACCGTTAGATGTGAATTTGGAAGACGGAACGAAAGCTGTTATAAAATATGTTAATTTCTTACTCCCGATTTTAATGATTATTATTTACGGAATAATTCGTTTTCAAACAAAGAGAAAAATTCGCAAACAAATTCAAGCGGTAGATTATGTCTAGTAAAAAATCGAATAGTAATTATTTGACTTATTTGTTTGTTGCCTTATTGGTTGTTGCTGGTATAATCTATTTAACCGATTTGGGCAAGAACGAACGCACTTTTAAGAAAGAAATAGTAGATATTGATACTTCTGAAGTTACATCGGTTATTATTGCGCCAAAGTCTTTAAACGGTAAGGAAATAAAACTTTATCGCGAGGATATGAACTGGTTTGTGGAATTCGACAGCGGTAAAGTGGATAACGTTCCTGCAAGTAAAATAAAAAATATGTTTAATCAATTGCTGCAAATTAAACCTAAACGTGTTGCTGCACGCAGCGAAAAGAAATGGGCGCAATACGAGGTTGAGGATAATGCTACTCGCGTAAAAGTATTTGAAGATGACGACCTTGAACTCGATTTAGTGATCGGTAAACTAGCCTTCCATCAACCGAGAACAATGAATACTTTCGTTCGCTTGGCAGATGAAAAAGACGTATATGAGGTGGAAGGATTTTTGTCAATGACTTTTAACCAAGGCGTCGATAGCTGGCGAGATCCTACAATTTTAAAAGGTGATTACGAAAAATGGAATAAAGTATCCGTTGAATTTCCGGGAGATTCTTCTTACGAATTGCATAAAGTAAATGATAAGTGGCTGGCTCTCGGTGCGGAAGCGGATTCTATTGAAATTATTCGTACACTCCGTAAGTTAACCAGTTTGAACGGAACTAAATATTTAGATGATGTATCATTGGATACTTTGGGAGCGGCTAAGTATAAATTAACCGTGGAAACAGAGACCGATACAATATTGGTCAACGGTTATGAAAAAGGGAAAGTATTTGCAATTGAATCCTCTATGAATCCCGGTACACTATTCGATGGTAATATCGGGAAATTAAAAAATAGAGTTTTCCCAAGTCCCAAAGGCCTTAAAAAGAAAAAATAACATCTCATTAGACCTCCATTTTTAGCCGGCTTTATGCCGGCTTTTTAGTCTATAATCCTTCGTATTATTACGAATTTTAAGTTGTTATAATTTGCTAACTGTTTTATTTGTTACGGTATTGCTCTAAAATTTTTAACTTGAAGAATACTTTTAACTTATGAGTGTGCAGATTTTTGCCCTGAAATTGGATTACAGCAAATTATCTTAAAGCTAAGTTCAATGATGTTTTTAAAGAGAAAATTCAATAATTTAATTTTTTTGAATTCATAAATGTTTTGAGGAAGCAATGAAAAAATGGATTTTTAGAATAGTCGTTTCAGTATTGATTTTATTCATTTTAATTTGGTTTGGCGGTAAATTTTATTTTTCATTTTCAACCGCGGATTATTCAGGTGATATAAGTG
>CAZNJB010000030.1:0-38535 GCA_964573255.1 uncultured Melioribacteraceae bacterium | reverse complement strand
TCTTGGTACTTCCTGCCGTACTTGTTAATTTATTTATTGTAGTGCTTACATCTAATAAAATGTTCAGCAAATTATAATCGAAATAAATTCCGCGTTTGCCTCTGCCGGAATGACGAAGAATTTTATCGATTGATTTATTCAATTCCAATTCATCCAATAAAGTATGAACAGATGGGCTTTTGAGGTTTTGCTGCAATTCTTCCAGAATATGGAAAAGCAGTAACATTAATGAATTTTCGTTATAATTGTTCCTTTCGGAAATTACAACCGCTTTCGGAATACCGGAATATTTAATTTTTTTCTCGAATTTCTCTTCTTCGAGTATATCGCTTAACAATCTCAGTGAATAAGAGAATTTTATTAATCGAATATCGTTATTTTCAATGCTTTTATTATTTGTTACAATTTTAATTTCGTCAATTAAATCCTTCCAGCGATTTGTTAATAATTGAAGAACATCTTTCGGTGCCGTTTTCGCATCTTTACTCAAAACAAAGGTTCTAACAAATTCTTTAATGAAGTATTCTTCAAATAACTTTTCGAATTTATTGTGAAGTGGCTGAAGACGTAAAGATTCCAATTCCTTTTCAATGCTTGGTGCAGCTTCCCGCTGCAATCTTTCTTTCAATAAACGCAACTCTCCGGTTTTGTCATACACTTCTTCAAATCCCCAAAAAACACGGTACTTAAATCCATCGAGCTCTAAATGCAATCCATCCGAAAATTCGTCGCCGCTGAAAAGATACTCTTGTTTGGAAGTAAGCTCTTTAACAATATAATAGTAATTGGGATCGAGACGAATGCCTAAAGCCTCGCTTAAAGTTTTACTTGTCATTGTTTTCGAGCCGTTATTCTTGTTTATTTTAGGTGTGGAGTGATAAAGCTTACCGCAGGCTCTGTCGTATTTATTATTATAAAGAACCAATACTTTTTCGTTGTTAAAACTGTTTGTGAAGGCGAAAACGTTTTCGTTTATATGTCCGGCTTCATCTATGAAATCATAGAACCAGAAATTGTCAACATCACTGAATAAATATCTTTTCTGTAAAAGAGGAAAAATTTCTTTGTTATGTCGATCAATCAGCCATTCATTCGGTTCCTCATCGTAATAAGCTCTCTTATATTCCATTCCATATTTTTCAGTGAACCCTTCAATCTGCCCGTGAGCAAACATCGGTAGCCCCGGTAAAGTGGACATTAAAACACACACACCGAAATATTTATCATCAACACCAAATTGCTTAATAGCTGTTTCTTCATCGGGATTACTCATGAAATTGACATATCGTTTCAGTATATCAGGATCAAATTCGAGCGTGTTAGTAATCAAATCCCGGTATTTATCATTTTCTTCGTTCATCATCATATGCATAAAAGCGCTGTTGTAAACGCGATGCATTCCGAGGGTTCTAACGAAATAACCTTCCATCAGCCAGAAGGCTTCGGCCAGCAGAAGGGTTTCGGGTAATTCCTCGTTAATTCTATCCACAACTTCCCGCCAAAATTCTTTGGGAAAGAATTCATCGAATTCCTTCCGTGTAAGGGCGTACTCACTTCTGGATGGTATATCTCCCCCCGTGCCCGGTTGAGGATACCAAAGCCGTTGAAAATGTTTTTTTGCCAATGTCATCGCAGCATCGAAGCGTATTATTGAAAAACGGCGTGCGACTTCGAATATTTTTTGTATTACCGCTTCCCTCACTTCGGCTTTAAGCATATTCAACTGTGCGGTGTCGTTCCACGGCATATTTGTTCCGTCGTTGCCGTGATAAATATAACGCACTTCTCCGGTTTTGTTATTCTTCCATTCAAATACAACCGCTGCATCCGTACGTGAATAATATCCGTCTTCGATCCTGATTTCTATGTCTGGATGTTCGGATAAATTTTTACCTGTAAACTTATAATTGGGAAACGGCGGATCATTCCTTTGTATAAAATAGTCCGGGTGATTGATCGTCCAATCCGAATAAATTCCTGTGTGATTGGGAACCATATCACTTGCAAGTCGAATTCCTCTTTGCTTGCATCTGGCATCTAAATTTCTATAAGCTTCTTCGCCTCCTAAATCTTGAGCGATTACATAATCGTATAGCGAATAAGCAGATGCAACGGCATCAGTGTTTCCCAATATATGTTTTATTTTTTTCGATGCTGAGCTTCTCTCCCATACGCCTATCAGCCAAATTGCATTGAAATGTCTGGATGCTATCAAATCCAATTCTTCATCCGGAATTTGGTCAAGGGTTTTTATTTCACGGTTGTATTTTTTTGATAGTTGATCCAACCAAACGTATGTGTTTTTAGCTAATAAAACTACATTGGGCATCCAATGAACGTCGGGAGTAAATTGTTCCGGCTCTTCATATCCCTTGATACTATCCGAAACAAAATCATACCCCGATTTGCCTAAAGAAAGCTGAGGAATTGATTCAGCTGGTTTATATTGTGGAACTATTGCAGGTCCTTTACCTCCGCCAATTCCTTCTAATTTGAATTCTTCTTTGAATATATCCCGTCCCGTTAAAATTCTACTGTTAAATTTATCTTCGATAAAATCCTTCCATTTTTCTTTAATGAAGAAAAGCTGTTTCTCCAAATCATTGGGATAAAGCTCGAACGGCTGTTTGAAGAATGAAATTACATCCAAATTTTCGGGACCGATTTTCGGCTCATTAGAGTAAAAAGTTTGTAGTGATTTAACTATTAAAAGATAAGTGTTCCTATCACCAAAATAATTCGAGTCGAATAATTCTTTTAATTTCCAAGCGGCGGGATTTAGATTTTCTAAATATAGCATCTGCAATTCTTCAAGAGCCAATTCGGAATTTGATTTATTGTTTGTTTTGGTGGATAAATATTCTTCCACACTCATTTCGCCATTATATACAGGTATTGGTGGGAACAAGCGTACGAAATCTTGAATGAAAAAATTGAAGACGGTTTCGCCGATTTCTTCTTCCAGGTATTTGTAGGCTCTTTCAGTTACACCCGGATTTATTTCTTTTTCGTAAATGCTCAATACGAAATGGTAAATTTCATCCAATAAACCGATTGCGTTTAATTCTCCGGGGGATACTTTATTTTGACCTTTCCGTATCTTGTTTAATCTTTCTGCTAAAATTCTTACATTTTTGAAATCAGCTAAAACTAGATTTCCGTTTAATTCAAATAAGGAAGTTTCAATATTATATTTTTCTCTTATATTCTTGGCTATATGCAATTCGTACTCCGACCAAATTACAGTGAAAATCAATTAAAAAGCTACGTAAATATAAGTATAAATAAGGAATGATTATGTTGTACCGTGTCATATTATGGTATATTAGCAAGTGGAAAGCAATAAAAATATTCAGATGAAATATTTATTTTATCTAATATCATCTGTAGTATATAGTCGATTTTTGATTCAATAATTAACTCTCTACATTTTTAGCTGTTTATTAATGAATAATAGCCGCAGAATAAGACTGTTCAAACATTGAAACTCACTTAGCTTGTAGCTATTTTTAAGTTTTAAATTTTACAGAGTTTACATGGCTACTTCAACACCATTAATGGCGCAATATTATAAGATCAAACAGCAATATCCTGATACAATTCTTTTGTTCAGGGTGGGGGATTTTTTCGAGACATTTGAAGAAGACGCCAAACTTGCATCCAAAGCTCTGGGAATTACATTAACCAAACGCTCAAACGGCAAAGCGGAAAAAGTGCCTCTCGCAGGGTTTCCGCATCACGCACTCGATACATATTTGCCTAAACTGGTGAGAGCAGGTTACAGAGTTGCTGTTTGTGAACAGGCGGAGAATCCGAAGTTTGCGAAAGGGATTGTAAAAAGAGAGGTTGTTGAAGTAGTTTCCCCTGGAGTGGCTTTCTCCGATAAATTATTAGATCACAAAAGGAATAATTATTTAGCGGCATTTTTTATTCAAGGTGAAACCGCTGGAATTTCATTTGCCGATATTTCAACTGCCGAGTTTTATTTGTATCAAGTCCCTGCTTCAGAATTGCAAAATCAATTTGGATTGATAAATCCGGCTGAAATACTCATTTCGAAAAAACAGAAAAATGAGCTTGAACCGTTAATTGCAAAGATTTTGCCGAATATCAGAGTAACTAAAATAGATGATTGGATTTTTAGTTACGATTTTGGCAGAGATTTAATGATAAATCATTTCCAAACTCAAAATTTGAAAGGGTTCGGAATAGAAAGATTCGATTCGGGAATATGTGCTGCCGGAGCAGTTCTGAATTATCTGAAGGAAACACAAAAAGAGAATATTTCACACATAAATAAGATTTCTGTTTACAATCCTTCCGAATATATGCAGCTCGATTTTGCAACTAAGCGAAATCTTGAGATTATGTATACAATGCAAGACGGAGCCAAGGAAGGGTCTTTAATCGGGATAATGGATAAAACAGAAACCGCCATGGGCGGAAGACTATTAAAAAGATGGATGCTGGCTCCGTTAAGAAAGCTTGAACCGATTAAACAAAGACAGGAAGCGGTAGATAATCTTTTTAAGAATAAGACTTTAAGAAAAAATCTGCAAAACGAATTAAAGGAAATAGGCGACCTCGAGAGATTGATCTCCAGAATTTGTACCGGCAGAGCCAATCCACGCGAGCTGGTTTTCCTGAAAACTTCTCTGCAAAAGATTCCAGTCATCAAACAGTTATTAGAGCAATCGGATAATGAGGTTATTCTCTCCATTTCACAAAAACTTGATTCTTTAGAAGCTGTCTGTGAAAAAATTGAATTGGCAATTACAGATAATCCGCCTGCTGCCTTAACAGATGGAGGGATTATCCGGAGCGGATATAATCCCGAGTTGGATGAATTACGGGATATTTCAAAGAATGCAAAGAATTGGATTGCAAATTTACAGGCTAAAGAAAGGGAATTAACAAATATTCCGAGTTTAAAAGTATCTTTCAATAAAGTTTTCGGCTATTACATAGATATTAGCAATGCTCATAAGGATAAAGTACCTGAGCATTACATACGTAAACAGACGCTTGTAAATAGCGAAAGATACATTACTCCGGAATTGAAAGAATGGGAAGATAAGATATTAAATGCTCAGGAAAAGATAGAAGATCTTGAGTATCACTTATTTGATGAAATCAGGGTATTTACTTCTGCTTACGTAAAGCAAATTCAAAACAATGCAAATCTTATTTCTATGCTGGATTGTTTCCAGTCGCTTGCAGAATGTGCGGAACAATATAACTATGTAAAACCCGAAATAGACGAATCGGAAATAATTGAATTTACAGATGGAAGACATCCGGTAGTTGAGAGAATTTTACCGCCCGGAGAAAAATTCCAGCCGAATTCAATTAGATTGGATAATACCGAAAACCAAATTATTATACTTACTGGTCCCAATATGGCTGGTAAGAGTGTGTATTTACGTCAGGTTGGTTTGATAGTAATGCTGGCACAAATAGGTTCTTTTGTCCCGGCTGCAAAAGCACATATCGGTTTGGTAGATAATATTTTTACGCGTGTAGGTGCAAGCGACAATATTACTGCCGGAGAAAGTACTTTCTTGGTCGAAATGCAGGAAGCGGCTAATATTTTGAATAATGCAACCAATAAGAGCTTAATTTTGCTGGATGAAATAGGCAGAGGCACCAGTACATTCGACGGAATTTCAATTGCGTGGGCGATTACTGAATATTTGCACGAGAATCCGGATGTGGCTGCTAAAACCGTATTTGCAACGCACTATCACGAACTGAATGAAATGGCGGAAATTTTCCCTCGAATCAATAATTTCAAAGTTGAAGTCAGAGAGTATGGGGATAAGGTTATCTTTCTGCACAAAGTTTCTTCAGGCAGTGCTGACCATAGTTACGGAATTCAAGTAGCTATGATGGCAGGTTTGCCCGAATTTACAACACGGAGAGCAAAGGAGATTTTAGAGAATCTCGAAAGTAAGGAACTTACTCCTTACGAGGTGAAGAAAGCCAAAATTGCTAAATTTAAGAATCAAGACAATAGTCAATTCAATTTGTTCGAATTTAAAGACGATGAATTACGCAAAGAAATTAGCGATATAGACGTTAACAACGTTACGCCTATTGAAGCATTAAATAAACTAAGTGAACTAAAAAAGAAAGTGGACGATGATAAAATCAAATAAAATACTCAGCCTTTCTTTAATTTTGTTATTATTGGTTATTTCCTGTCAAAAAAATTATACTCCCGAAGAAAAAGCTTATATTAAGAAAATCGAAGAGATCCGCTACCAGAAGAATTTGGATATGATCTCAAATCCCAATTCACCGTTTAATAATCCGGAAAAAGTTGTATTCCATCCGTTAAATTATTTTGATGTCGATCCAGACTTTGTATTTAAGAGTAAACTTTTTTATTATGACCATCCGGATACCGTAACAATTTACGGTACAAAAGGCGAGCCGAGGAAAGCGGTTCGGTTTGGATATTTGAATATTAAATACGACGGTGAAGATTATAAATTGAATGTATATAAAAATTTTTCTTTTGACGGGAAAATTTATTACAGTATCTGGTTCACCGATGAAACGACAAATAAAGAAAGTTACGGTGTAGGGAGGTATTTGGAATTTGAATTGAACAAAGACCCCAATTATGTATATACAATCGATTTTAATTTGGCGTTTAATCCTTATTGCGCATACAGCCCGGCGTATTCGTGCGCAATACCTTCGAAGGAAGATCATCTACCCTTTGAAGTGAGAGCCGGAGAGAAAAAATTTCATGAATAAAATTATATGAGGAAATAGATAAATGGTAATAGTTCTCGAAAGAAATGCGACTAAAAATGAAATTACAAATGTAATTAATCACTTAGAAGAATATGGATTCGAAGTTCACCAATCGCAGGGTGTTCAAAGTCTGGTTCTCGGAGCAATTGGAGTTAAACCTGATTTTGATATACGAAAAGTAAAGGTGCTTCCCGGTGTTGCCGATGTTTACAGAGTAACAGCGCCTTATAAATTAGCAAGCAGGAATTTCCACCCGGAAGATTCGGTGATAAAAATTAAAGACGTGGAAATAGGCGGAAATAAAATTGTAATGATGGCCGGTCCGTGTTCTATAGAAAGTGAAGATCAAATATTTAGAATGGCAAAAGTAGTTAAGGAGTCCGGTGCACAAATATTAAGAGGCGGAGCTTTTAAACCGCGTACATCTCCATATTCTTTTCAAGGTCTTGGTGAAGATGGATTGAAATTTATAAGAGCCGCTGCTGATGAATACGGATTGTTGGTAATTACTGAAGTTATGCAGATAAGCCAAATTGACCTTGTAACACAATACTCCGATATATTGCAAATCGGTGCAAGGAATATGCAGAATTTTTCTTTGCTTAAAGAACTCGGAAACGCGGGAAAACCTGTGATGTTGAAAAGAGGTTTATCGGCTACAATTGAAGAATGGCTGATGTCGGCTGAATATATTTTAGCGAGCGGAAATAAAGATGTAATCCTTTGCGAAAGAGGAATTCGTACGTTCGAAAAATATACAAGAAACACTTTCGATCTTTCGGCTATTCCAGTAGTTCATAAGAAGAGCCATTTGCCGGTAATTGCAGATCCTTCGCATGCTACCGGATTAAGAGATCAAGTGCCTCCGATGGCAAGAGCAGCAGTTGCAGCGGGTGCGGATGGATTGATGATTGAGATACATGATGATCCCGAACATGCATTCTCCGATGGCCCTCAAGCATTGTTGCCTGATGAGTTCATTAGTCTTACTAAAGAATTAAATAAAATTGCAGAAGCCTTAGGTAGAACATTATAGTGTCTTTTAAATCGATAAGTATAATCGGATTAGGGTTAATTGGCGGTTCAATTGCTAAAGCCGTTAAAAATAGCAATGCCTCAGTCGAAATTTCCGCTTATGATACTTCTTCAGCTTGCGATTTGGCACTTTCGGAAGGAGTTATTGACAATAAGCTGGATTCAATAGAAGATTGCCTTAATTCCGAACTTATTTTATTATCTGCTCCGGTAGAAGCATCTGTTGATATTATTAAACAATTGGCTCCGATGATGAGCGAGGAGAATGTATTAACCGACGTTTGCGGTATTAAGGGACACCTGAACGATGTTTGGAGTGAGCTTGGGAGTAGAGGTGTTTATATCGGGGCGCATCCGATGACAGGAAAGGAGAGTGGCGGTTATGTGAATTCGGATCCGCTGCTTTTCGAAAACGCTATTTACATAATCTCTTCATTAGCGCCTAAAGGGGAACATCTCGATAAATTTATTTCCTTCGTTAAAATGCTCGGAGCCAGAGTTGTATTTCTGAATCCTTATCAACACGATGAAGTGATTGCGTATGTAAGTCATATGCCTCAGCTACTTTCGGTTTCTTTAATCAATACCGTTGCTAAGAGTAATGACATAAACTATATGGATTTTGCAGGCGGCGGATTCCGGGATATGACGCGTATTGCATCCAGCTCTTTCGATATTTGGGAATCGGTTATTAAATTCAATAAGAATAAAATTGAATTGGCTCTCGATAATTTAATTGAGGAATTGAAGCAAATTAAATCCGATGTGCAAAATTTTTCCGTAGAGGAACTTAGCGAAAAGTTCGAAACTTCGCGCCGGAAGAGGGATGAAATTCCGATGAATGCAAAAGGTTTTCTCAATCCGTTATACGATATTTTTGTATTCGTTAAAGATGAACCGGGAGTAATTAGCCAAATATCATCAACACTATTCGACCATAAGATAAATATTAAGGATATCGAATTGTTGAAGATTAGAGAGGGTACAGGTGGAACATTCCGGTTATCCTTCGAATCTGAAAGCGATGCATTAAACGCTCGTAAGTTACTAAGTTCAATAGGTTTTTCAATTAAGAACCATTGATAACAATGAGCGAGATTACCAAAAAATTAGCGGAACTAAATCTCACTGTTGTAAAAAATGAACCACTCAAAAATTATACTACAATAAAAGTTGGCGGACCGGCAAAATACTTTGTTGAAGTAACCGATTCAAATCAATTATTTAATGTTTTAAAAACTCTCCGGCAATTTAATATTCCATATTTCATTTTAGGCAAAGGAAGTAATGTAGTTATTTCCGATAAGGGGATAGACGGATTTGTGATTTTAAATAACGCCAATAATTTTGAAATTACCGGGGAATTTAACTCATCCTTAAAAACCAAAACAGTTAAAGCAAGATTTGATTTTACATTTAATGAGTCTACAAGTAGAGAGAATGAAAAAGTAAGAGTTATTGCAGAAAGCGGTGTGAGAATTCAATATTTGATGAATAAATTGTTCGATAATAATATTGTCGGTTTGGAAAGTTTTGCAGGAATTCCTTGCACGCTTGGTGGTGCAGTTTATATGAATTTGCACGGAGGGGATAAGTTTATTTCGGATTATATTATTTCGGCGGAACTTTTTTCGGAAGGTTCAATAAAAAAAGTTGATAATGATTATTTTGACTTCGATTACGACTACAGTAAGCTTCATAAAACGAAAGAGACTGTATTGCGTGTTGAATTAGCACTACCCAAAGGTGACGGTTCAATTGCAAAAGAGAAGGCTTCCCTTTGGGCAAAAAAGAAATCAATTCAGCCGAAAGATTCTGCCGGGTGTGTTTTCAAAAATTTAAGCGAAGAGGAGAAAAATAAGCTGAAATTGGAATCCACTTCCATTGGTTACATAATAGATAAAATATTGAAATTAAAAGGGTATGAAATAGGCGGTGCAAGAATATCCCCTTCTCACGCGGCGTTCATCGAAAATTTTAATAACGCAACGGCGAAGGATATTTTTGATTTGCATTTGTTAATTAAGAATAAAGTTAAAGAAAAGTTGAATATAGATTTGGAAACGGAAATAGAATTTGTAGGAGAGTTTTAATGTCTGAATTTATTATTGAAGGCAGAACCCCGCTTAAAGGAGAAATTAAAGTAGCCGGAAATAAAAATGCCGCTCTGCCAATAATTGCAGCCGCTGCTTTAACTGATGAAGATTGTTTGATTAAGAATGTCCCTAAAATTAGAGATGTTGAAGTTATGCTCGATTTACTTGTTGAACTTGGAAGAAAAGTAGAATGGCAGGATTCTTCAACTATAATAATAACGGGAGAATTAGAGCATTCTTCATTGAATAAAAAATCGGCGAGTAAATTACGGGCTTCAATATTATTTGCATCGCCTCTTTTAGCGAAATTCGGTCATACGGAATTTCCACCGCCGGGAGGATGTGTAATTGGAAGAAGAAGACTGGATAGCAATCTTGATGTTTTCTCTGCTTTGGGTGCGGAAGAAAATTTTGATGACGATGTTTATAAATTAATTCTTTCCTCCGATAGAAGAGAAAAATTATTCTTAAAAGAAGCTTCAGTTACCGCTACCGAGAATGCTTTGCTCTTGGCTGCAAATCTTGAAGGTGAATTTACAATTTACAATGCGGCAAGTGAACCGCATGTGGAAGACTTGGCAATTGTTCTCAAAAAGATGGGCGCAGAAATAAAGGGTGAGGGTACGAATAGAATATTTATCAAAGGTAGCAGAAAACTTTCCGGTTTTGAACATTCCGTTGTTCCGGATCATATTGAAGCGGGAACATTTGCTGTTGCAGCAGCTGCTACAGGCGGCAGTCTTGTAATTCACGATGCTGTAGAAGAACATCTGCAGATGACTCTTTATCATTTGAATAGAATGAGTGTTGATTTTGAATTGCAGGATAATATTTTGACAATCAAAAAATCCAACTTAAAATGCGGAACACATAAAGTACAAGTCGGTTTGTGGCCCGCTTTCCCAACAGATTTAATGAGTCCTTTCATAGTATTGGCAACACAAACGGAAGGTGTGACCCTCTGTCACGATTGGATGTTCGAATCGCGAATGTTTTTTGTAGATAAATTAATTATTATGGGGGCAGAAATCACGCAGTGCGACCCGCATCGTGTTCTGGTTTACGGTCCATCCCGTTTGCGGGGACAGTCATTATCGAGTCCAGATATTCGTGCAGGCATTGCACTTGTTATTGCCGCTATGGCAGCAGAAGGTAAAAGCAGAATTGACCACGTGGAATTAATTGACCGAGGTTATGTAGAGATTGATAAAAGATTGAATGAATTGGGAGCCAAAATAACAAGAGTTTGATGAAACCATTTATCTGTAAACCATAACTTTATTACGATGATATAATCCCATTGAATATTCATTTGCTTGAGAAAATATTTATTTTATTAAACAATATTAAATGTCAAAAATTTTACTCTTTAAGAAATAAAAGATTTGAATATTAAAATAATAGAATAAATGGTTTACTAATGGATTTATTGAATAACAAATATTTTTCTTGGCTTCAAAAAGATAATCCCGTTGGAGAAGTTGAACGCTATCCTTTAATTGATGAAAACGGGGAAACTTCGGTGAAGGGTATTTTCGTTGCCGGTGATTTGACAGGGATTCCGCTATTAAAATTAGCGGCTGAAAGCGGCAAGGCTAGGATAGATTATTTATTGAATGATAAAGAATTTCTGGAAGCCAGAAAAAGAAATAACAATAGTGCAATTTATGATTTTATCATTATCGGTGCCGGACCGGCGGGAATATCGGCGGGATTGGAAGCCGCTAAGAATAAATGTAATTTTATCATCCTCGAATCTTCTCAAAAATTCAGTACTATAATAAATTTTCCAAAAGGCAAACCGATTTTTGCTGAACCGGAAAGTTATGAGCAAAAATCCGACTTGAAAATTCAAAACGGGAGCAAGGAAACTCTAATTCAAGAGTTAGAAAGACAAATTAAAGATATTCCATTGCCAATTGTTGAAGGTATAATGGTTGAGGAAATAAAGAAGAAGGGCAATTATTTCGAGCTTAAAACTAATTCAAAAACGTATAAATGCCTCCGTGTAATTTTAGCAATCGGTAAATCCGGTAATGCTAGAATGTTGAATGTGCCGGGAGAATGTACACCAAAAGTATTTAATCGTTTGTTCGACCCAGCGGATTCCTTGGGACATGATGTATTGATTGTAGGCGGAGGCGATAGTGCCCTCGAAACCGCTATTGCGGTTGCAGAGTATGCAAAATCAGTTTCCATTTCATACAGAAAGAAAGAGTTCAGCAGACCGAAAGAAGGTAATATTAATAAGCTTGAAGAATTAGTTTCTCAAGGAAAAATTAAGAAATTAATGGAAACGGAAGTTGTTGAAATACTCGATGATAAAGTTGTGCTTAAGGATTCCAAGGGTGAGAAATTCAGCATTCAGAATTCGATGGTATTTGTGTTGATTGGAAGAGAATTACCGGTAGAATTTTTCAAACGGAGCGGTATTAAACTGGAAGGTGAAATGGATACCTTCAGTAAGCTCCAATTTGCACTTCTATTGTTGTTTGCCGGAGTCTTGTATTTCGGAAAAAGTTCAGCTTCTTTTTTTAAGCACTTTACTAATCTTAAAATAGATTCGTTCGGAGATGCGGTTTCCACATTCTTTTCAACAAATTTTTGGTATCATGTTTTAACTTTACCGGGTGTTCTATTATCTTCATTGTTTTCGGATAAAGTGCGCGTATGGAATGCAACAAAATATTTTAATGCTTTAGTAGCTTATGTTTCTTTTATCGGTTTTGTTCTACTCGGAATTTATGTGCTGTTTCGATTCATACAAAGTCATTCAAAGGATGTAAAACCCAATTGGCAAACTTTCAAGTATTTGTATTTTATTGTTATGGGGATATTCTTCTTGATCGTATTTTTCGGAGGGCGTTATCTTGGATATCAATTGCTTGGCAAATCGCAAGGGTTTTGGTACACTGCAATGTATTCATTAACGATTGTAATCTTTGGTTTACGAAGAATACATGTAAAGCCGACTGGATATATAAAACGGCAAACCTGGTCGCTGATGATAGTTCAAGTAATGTTTTTATTCCTTTTGCCTGAATTCATCTTTCCTTATTTGGGTTCGATAGGGGCTTTGGGAGCGAAAGACGGCTTTATAATGACAGAGATATTTCCCGGTGAAAGTTATTGGCGTTCTTATGGCTTTATACTTGCTTGGCCTCTTAATTTCAGCAATTTATATAATTCACACATTACAACCTTTTGGTTGGTGTTCAGCATAATTCAAACCTTTGTCATTATCCCAGCAATAGTATATAAATGGGGTAAAGGTGCTTATTGTGGCTGGATATGTTCTTGCGGAGGATTAGCCGAAACTTTGGGAGATGAGTATAGAACTCTTGCACCGCATGGAGCTAAGGCTAAGAAGTGGGAAAATATAGGACAATGGATTTTGGGAGCGGCATTTATCATTACTCTCTTCAAACTGATTGGAATCGTTTATAATATAAGAATACCGGTGATAAATGAATCGCTTAATTATACTGCAGATTTTTTCCATACGTTTTATTATGTAGCTATTGATGTAATATTTGCCGGCGTTTTAGGATTAGGTGTATATTTCTTTATGAGCGGAAGAATTTGGTGCCGATTTGGGTGTCCCCTTGCAGCGTTAATGCACATTTATGCACGGTTCACAAAATACAGAATATTTTCTGAAAAGAAGAAATGTATATCGTGCAATATTTGTACTAAGGTTTGTCATATGGGTATTGACGTAATGAGTTATGCTAATAAAGGAATTCCAATGAATGATGTGGAGTGCGTCAGATGTTCCACATGCATTTCGAGTTGTCCGACTAATGTGTTATCATTCGGTTCTTTACCTAAAGCGGATCCTGACAATACTGCATATAAGGAATTGGAAGTTCCAGTTCTTGAAAATAATGGTTGGTATAGCGGCAAATGAAATTATTGATTTATTTAGAAAAACGGCGGGCAATTAAGCCCGCCGCATCTTAGGAGGGTGGTAATGGTTTACCAGATAAATCTTAATCCAATACTATTCGACATACCGTTGAATTTAAGGCCGTTTGAGTAAAAGCCAAAATCAACGTTAATTGCGAAGTTATCGATGAATTGATAATCTACACCCAAACCGAAGCGTCCGAACATTCTGGTGTCTTTTTCTTCGGGTTGATTATTTAACGTAGTATTAATTTGAGAAATTACCGCTCCGCCCGAAAAATAGGGAGCGAACTTACCGAACTTAATAGGGGTTACAAAGACAGAAACGTGTGCGCGATAATCTTTTTGTTCACCCGAATTATTTTCCAAATTTCCTTTTACATATTCGAAAGTAACTGCTGCTGTTACATTATCGGAAAGGCTTCTTCCAAAAATAAAACCGTAACCAAAGGGATGTTCTATGTCACTGATTTTATTGTCGTTTTCGATGTTGACTAGATTGGAAGAAACCAACCCGATAGAATTGTAATTTTGAGCAAATGTAATCGTTGAAATAAATGTAAAGATCACTGCTATTTGGAATATTCTAATTTTCATTTTATACCTCTCTCAGTTTTGTTAATAATTTTTTATATCTAATTTGAATTAAAATGTACCAGAGAATTATTTGAGCGGAAAGAATTATAAATTCAGGAAATATATTTCCGAAACCCGCTCCGGAAGTTATTAACCTTGTCATTCCACTTAAATAAGGTGTACTGGGAATAAGATTGGAAACAGGTCTTAAGTATTGCGGCATTGAACTTAGCTTCCAACTGTAACCGGAAATTAAGAAAATCGGATAGGAGAAAAAGGCGATAATTGAAAGAGCAGATTTTTTTGAACCGAAAAACGAACCGATGAATAGTGTGAATTCGGCAATGCTAAGAAAAAATAGAAGTGTCAGAACCGTACCGCTAATTATGCTTCCTTTATATTCCAGACCGAATAGATTCAGAATTACCGAGAAGAAGAAAAGTGCATAAGCTGAAAAAATAAAAATATATATTGCAGCTTTGCCCATCAAATTGATGTAAATATTACCGTTGGTTAAAGTTGAGAATGAATTTATTTCCCTTTCCTTAGCAATACTTTCCGATAATCCTATTAATAATGTTTGTTGAAGAATTAATATCAGAACACCCGGAATCAAAAAATCTCCGTAAGATTCAGTAACGTTAAACATCGAATGTATAGCCGGACGAACCGGTTCAACATAGTTTAAGGCTTGAGTTTTGTTTATTCCTTTTGTCTCGAAATATTTCAATCTAATTCCGTATCGGTATGTTGAAATAACTTCATTTACAGCTTTATTTATATCATTCGATACTAGGAATCTTGTGGTGTTCAGAAATAAATTAATGTCACCTCCTTTCCGTGATTTAATTTGCTTGCTGAAATCATTCGGTATTAAAATTATACCGTGTACTTTCGATTCGAGTAATAAAGATTTTGCCGATTGGAGATCTGCTAGTGAATATTCAACATTGATCAATTGATGATTATTCAAGGATTTCACAATGGCTCTCGAAAGTTCCGATTTATCTAAATCCACAACTGCAACAGGTACGTTCTTTTCTGATTTGTTTAAATAAATACTTCCATAGAAAAGTGCGTAGAACAAGGGTGCGGATAGAATTATCAGGATAATGTTTAAATCCTTTCTGATAAAATTTATTTCGGAGATTATTTTTTCTTTAAAATGTTTCATATAATTCTTCTCTGTTGTTTTCCTCTGCTGAAATTATTTCCCCGCTGTTTAACCTTACCTTAATAAATATTGCCAGTAATGATAGGACAGCGAAACCTGCGAGAATGAGAATTTGATTCAGAATAGCATTTATTGGTGCTGACATAATGCCCACCCGTAAATAAGCTTCCAGAAAATGAGTAAATGGAATTATTTGTGCATAAATGGAGTGGACTTTGGGCATTCCCCAAATTGGGAATGTGAAGCCCGAAAAAATAAATGCCGGCGTATTAATAAATAGTATTACTTCTATTGCCGTCAATTCTTCTTTCGCATAAACTGAAATAGCCAAACCGATTAACATAACTACGAATAAATAAAAGGATGTAAGCACGAAGGCGTATAACGGTTCAGCGGCAAATCTAATGTGTAGAGCTGGGAACAATATTAAGAATATTGTTAATGCAACTATTACATTCCAAACGAAGTAAACGGCAAATCTTGTAAATATTGATTCCTTAGAATTCTTTTTATTGAATAAGAATCCCCCGGAAAGCATTGATGCCATTTGAATTGTAAATAATGCCAGACCAGGGACCAAATAATTTAAGTAACTGTAATTGGGATTAAACAGTGAGTTGGTATGAATTCTTATCGGATTAACAATATTCATTGCTTCATCCTGAGTCAATTGCGAAGATTTTAATTTTTTCAATAAAACACCGGCAGAGAATGTTTGCGTAATAGTTGCTGCTTCTTTCAATAACAAATTACTTGAAATAATATTTTGGCTGTTTTTGTAAAAAGTGATTGTTTGAAAATTCCCCTTCTTTAATCCTTTGGAAAAATTTGAAGGAATTACAATCCCACCTTCAATTTTTCCGCTCATCATCTCTTCTTTAATTTCTTCAACTGAATTTAATTGTTCGATTAGTTTAATCGAAGGGGAAGATTCGAACATATTCAATAGTTTGTTTGATAAAACTGAATTATCAAAATCAACCACGGCAACCGGTAATTCTTCGGTAACTTCTTTGGAATAGATTAGACCGTAAATTACTGTTGTTATTACAGGAAGAATGAATGTAATAGTCAGCAATAATTTATTGTTGAAAAGATTCCTGATTTCTTCGACAATTAATATTTTTCTCAATTTGTAATTCATTTCCAACCCTATAATTCAAACTTAACATTCATTCCCGGACGTATTTCCGAAATAGCTTCAACGGGGGAGAGATGAATTTCAAAAGTCTTCAAATCAAATTCTCCCTTTTGATTCGTCGGTTTCCAAGTAGCATAATTTCCTACCGGTGAGATATAATCAATTACAAAATCAATATTTTTATCCAGGGCAGGAAGGTATCCGCTTATTTTTTTACCTGTTTTGAAATATTTCAGATTGTCTTCTCTTACATTTATTACTGCATAAGCTTTTTCCGGCTGTACGATGGAAAAAATCGGATAGCCTGCTGCAATTATTTCGCCCTGCTCGGCAATTACTTCGTAAATCTCTCCGTCAGCTGGAGCGGTTATACTCAATTCCTTGTAATAAGCTTGAGCTTCATTATAAGCATTTAACGCTTGATGATACAGAGCCTCGGCTGCGCTTTTTTCTTCTTCTCTTGCGCCGTTATTTGCCATATCCATTTTAGCTTGTGCGGCTTCATATTGCGCTAAGGCTGCATTGTATTTGAATTCTATTTCATCAAATTTTTGCCGTGATATTATACTGTCGGCAAATAATTTCTGCATTCTTTCATATGTCTTTTTAGCAAATTCATATTGATATTTTGCCTGTTCAAGTAATTTAGCTGCGGCTCTTTTTTGTTCTTCTCTTGCCCCTTTATTTGCCATATCGAGTTTTGCCTTTGCAGCGAGCATTACTCCGCGGGCTTGTTCCAATTTGGCATCAAGTTCTTTGCTCTCCAGTTTCGCTAGAATATCACCTTTTTTTACTCTTTCTCCTAACTTTACGAATGTTGTATCTATTCTACCAGGTATTTTGCTTGCAACATCTATTTCGTTTGTTTCAATTATTCCAAAATATTCTATTTCATCCTTTGTATTAGCCGTTAAATATATTCCCGAAAAAATTATCAGTAATACCGGGACTAATATCAAATAATACTTTTTCAAAAATGCCATAACAATACTCCTATTTAATTATTTCCAAAACTTTTGAAGTTTCACCAGCTGCGGTATAAAGATCGACTACAGCCTTGTAGTAATTATGCAGAGTAACAATCCTTTTGATTTTTGAGCTTTCCAACGAAAGCTGTGCATCAATTACTTCAAGGGAAGTTCCCATGCCGGTGTTGAATCTTTTACTGTTTATTCTAAGATTTTCCTTTGCAAGTTGAATATCACTCTCCATTTTATTGTATTCCGCTTCGTAATTTCTCATTTCCGTATATGCTTTATTTATCCACAGGTTTATTTTCTTTTTGATATCCAAAGAAGTGAATTCGACTTCTTTTTCAATTAATTTGGCTTCTTCCAATTCCAGATAATCTTTGAAACCGTTAAAAATATTCCATTTAAATTGAACCCCTATAGCCCATTCAGGTTCTAAAACTGATAGATATTCGGGATACAGTTCTTTCGTTCCGAATGCTGCGATTGAAGGAAGAAAATCGGAACGTTGAATTTTATAATTGGCTTCGGCACTTTTTGCCTTTTCTTCTAATATTTTAAGAACCGGTTGGGAATAATTCGCCGATTCAGTCAATTCATCGATGTTTGCATTTATCTTCACAAAAATGAATGAATGTTCAACATTGAATGGTTTGAATTCTTCCATGCCCATTGCATTGCTTAATGCCAGCAGGGCAAGATTAAGCCTGTTTTCATCTTCCAATAATTTTTGTTTTGCTTCTTCAAGGGCAACTTCAGCTTTTAATACGTTGTTGCGTGAGATAACACCCGATTGGTATAATTTCTCGGCTTCTCTTTTATGTCTTTCTATTCCCGCAACAACTTCTTTCCGTACTTTTATGATTTCCTGAAGAAGCGCCGTATTGAGAAAATAGAGAGTGGTTTCGGCGATTATTTCATTTTTAATTTTTTCATACTCAAAATCTGAAATGTTCTCTTCGGCTTTTCGGTAATCTTTATAAGCGAGCAATTTCCCGCCGAGGAAGAGGGGCTGAACTGCTGTTAACTTTGCAGCTTTGAAATTTTGATCCTTAAATGTCATTGCAAAACCGGGCACTGCATCGGATAACAGACTAGAATACTGATTATATAAAACCGCTTTTTCAGATGGAGAAAATGACGGATTGCCGGCGAGCATATTGTAGATATTTCTTATCTCAACTTGGTTATTAGCCTGTAACTGAATGATTAATTTTCTAAAAGGTTCCAAGTCCAATTCAAGGGGTGAATTTAACCTGGTTAATCCGCCTTCCAAATTGACAGCCGGGAAAAAATTACCCCAAGCCGATTTATATTTCAACTCCGCTATTCTTTTCTTTACTTCATATTTTTTCAATTTCGGATTATTTGTAAGAGCGAAATTGATCACATCTTCGTATTTATATGTCTGCCCTTTCGTAACAGGATTAAATATGAACAAAATCAGCAAAAGGGGTAAAAAAACTTTTTTCATTTTTGACTCCTTAATGTATAATGAATCATTATTCATTAATAGGTTAAAAAATTTTATTTCAAAATTCCATGTTTACAGAAAAATTTAACATTCTGGCGAATTTGGTTCAATGGGAATTCCTTAGGATTTTGTCCCCATTGATGTAGCAAATTCCTTAATCCGCCCAGAATAAATATCTTAAATATGTTTAAATCAATTGAATTAAAAGAACCATTCTCTATTCCGCTTCGTACAATATTTTCCCCTTCAGTCATAAATAACTGATAGTAATTTGTAAACGATTCAGGCTGCCTTTGGATTAAGTGATTCTGTTCGTTCACAAATACCAGTGCTTTTGCCGGATTTTCAATGAAAGAATCGAATACCAGATCGATCAGGTAATCCATTTTTTCGGAAGGGGAAAGAGAATCATTCTTTGAGATTTTTACTAATTCGGTATAAAGCGGACGCCAGATTTCTTCGAAGATTTTGAGCAGTATATCTTCCTTGTTTTTATAATAGACATAGACGCTCCCGGTAGCAACATTTGCTACTTCGGCTATTTTGCTTATTTTGGAATTATGATATCCATATTCGGCAAAAACCTTAACGGCAGCTTCAATGATATCTTGCTCTTTATTTCCTTCCTTAGTCCGCATTTTTTTACATTAATTAAATGAATAACGATTCAAAAATAAAAACTATTCACTTATATGTCAAGTCTTTTTTTAAAAAAATCTCTGCTTTATATCAAAAATTAAAATTTGACATAAAGATTCTTTTATTTGTAAGTTTAGGGGCGTAATCAAACTATATTAAGGAGAAATGTTGTGATTATCGGTGTCCCCAAGGAAATCCTACATGGAGAAAACAGAGTTGCATTAGTTCCGGATGTTGTTTCTAAATTAATTAAAAAAGGTTTCGAAGTTCAAATTCAAAAGGGTGCCGGAATAAATGCCGGTTACACTGATGAACAATACGAAGCTGCCGGAGCTAAATTACTCGATAATGCAGAAGATGTTTATTCATCTTCCCAAATTATCTTGAAAGTTCAACGTCCGGTTGAGCATCCAGAAACAAAGAAACATGAATTAGATATGATGAAGGAAGGCACCTTGTTGATTGCTTTCTTGTATTCATTGCATCATCCCGAAGTGGCGAAACAATGCGCCGAAAAAGGTATTGATGTAATCTCAATGGATGCAATACCGAGAACGACTCTAGCGCAGAAAATGGACGCATTGAGTTCTCAAGCTAACCTTGCCGGTTACAAATCTGTTATCATGTGTGCTAACGAATTAGGCAAAATTTTTCCTCTTATGATGACTGCAGCAGGAACAATCAAACCTGCTACGGTGGTTATTATGGGTGCCGGAGTTGCCGGATTGCAGGCATTAGGTACGGCAAAACGCCTCGGCGCTATTGTTGAGGTTTCCGATATCCGTCCTACAGTTAAAGAAGAAGTGCAATCTCTCGGTGGAAGATTTATTGAAGTTCCCGTTGAAGAAAATATGCAGGACGAAAGCGGTTATGCTAAAGAAGCTTCCGAAGAATTTTTGAAGAAACAGAAAGAATTAATATTTAAACACGTTACAAATGCCGATATCGTTATTACCACTGCTTTGGTTCCGGGTAAAAAAGCGCCTGTCCTTGTTACTGAAGAAATGATCAAAAATATGCGTCCCGGCTCCGTTGTACTGGATATGGCAACAGAATTCGGAGGTAACTGCGAAATAAGCGAGAAAGGTAAAACCGTCGTAAAATACGGTGTGAAAATTATTGGTGAACCTAATCTTCCAAGTCTTGTTCCTACTCATGCAAGTGATATGTATTCTAAAAACCTTCAAGCCCTTTTGGAACATATGCTCGATAAGGAAGGAAACTTCCAATTCAATATGGAAGATGAAATTATTAAAGGCGCTACAATAGTTAAAAATAAAGAAGTTGTTCACGAAAGAACAAAAGCTTTACTCTAAAAAAATAAGGAATTATCACAATGGGAATTGTTGACTTATTACTGCAAATATATGTTTTCGTCTTGGCAATATTTGTAGGTTTCGAATTGATAACAAAAGTTCCGCCAACTCTTCATACACCTTTGATGTCCGGATCGAATGCTATTTCCGGTATCACTATCGTTGGTGCTTTGTTGAGCGCAGGAGCTCAAGATTTTACTACTAGTACCATTTTAGGTCTTGTAGCATTAATTTTTGCTACCATTAATGTTGTCGGAGGTTACCTTGTTACCGACAGAATGCTAAAAATGTTTAAAAAGAAATGAGAGATAAGTTATGCAAATTGTATCATATTTAGTTTATCTGATTGCATCAATTCTTTTTATTTTCGGTATAAAAAGATTAGCATCGCCCAAAACTGCCAGACAAGGTAATTTCCTTTCAGTAATTGGTATGTTCTTGGCGATAGTTGTTACATTGCTCGATCAAAGAGTAATGACATTCGAATGGATTATCATCGGTCTGGTAGTCGGTTCAGCCATCGGAGCAGTATTTGCAATCAAAGTTCCAATGACCGGAATGCCACAAATGGTAGGTCTGTTGAACGGTTTCGGCGGCGGAGCTTCCTTATTAGTCGCTTTTGCCGAATACTATCATATTTTGGGTACTCATCAAGAATTTGAAATTCCAACAACAATTACAATGGTGCTTTCGGTTTTGGTAGGCGCCGTAACGTTTACAGGTTCTTTAATTGCTTTTGGAAAACTTCAAGGTATTGTTACTGGTAAAGTGGTTAAATATCCGCTTCAAAATCCTATTAATGTTCTTCTGTTCTTGCTCGTAATTGTTGCCGGAGTAATGGTTGTTATGAATCCGGAGCAACAAGATAGTTTATTACTTGGAATAGCAGGAGTATCATTGCTACTCGGTATACTTCTTGTACTTCCAATTGGCGGGGCAGATATGCCGGTAGCTATTTCGTTATTGAATTCATATTCTGGTATTGCCGCTTCAATGACAGGTTTTGTGCTTCGTAATAATATGTTAATTATAGCCGGTGCATTAGTCGGTGCTTCGGGAATTATTTTAACTATTATTATGTGTAAAGGTATGAACCGCTCATTGATGAACGTTGTTTTAGGAGGATGGGATTCTGCCGGGGCAACTGGTCCTTCATCTTCTGGCGGAGATACAGTACAGAAACCGGTTAAATCTATTGATGAAGAAGAAGCGGCTATGTTGTTCGATTCCGCTCAAAATGTTGTGATTGTACCGGGTTATGGTATGGCGGTTGCTCAAGCACAGCACGCCGTTCGCGATTTGGCAAATATATTAGAATCTAAAGGCATTAATGTACGCTTCGCTATTCACCCCGTTGCGGGACGTATGCCCGGTCATATGAATGTGCTATTGGCAGAAGCGCAAGTATCTTACGATAAATTGTTTGCACTCGAAGATATCAATGACGATTTCAATAATGTAGATATAGCTTTTATAGTTGGAGCTAACGACGTTGTTAACCCTGCTGCTCGTCACGATCAAAATAGTCCGATTTTCGGTATGCCTATTTTGAATGTTGATTATGCAAAGACAGTTATTGTTAACAAGCGTTCTCTAAACGTTGGCTATGCCGGTATTGATAATGAATTATTCTACCAAGATAATACATTAATGTATTTCGGTGATGCCAAGGAAGCTATTACAAAATTGGTAAATGTGCTGAAAGAATCGTAATCGTTTTTAAAATTATTAACCCCCGTTTCTGCGGGGGTTTTTTATGTCTATAAAGAACCTATTCCGGGTTGAATTTGGTCCTTTTTATGCAATTTTTAGCATATTATTTAAAAAATAAAGGATTTCACTAAAAAAATATGAATTTTTCACCCGGAAGCAATTTCTTAAAAAATATATTTTTTTGAGAATATTAGACTTCGTTTTAATAAATTACGAAGTCTAATTATGATTTAATTTTATGGAGTAGTTTATGGCAGATACTTCTGATTTTAGAAACGGATTAATAATTAAATTCAAAAATGATTTGTACACAATTACAGAGTTCCAACATGTAAAGCCTGGTAAAGGCGGAGCTTTTGTGAGAACAACATTAAAGAATTTGCGTACAGGCCGAGTGCTGGATAACACATTCCGTTCCGGCGAATCTGTAGAAGTTGTTCGCGTTGAACGTCGCAAATATCAATTTCTCTATAAAGAAGCAGCCGGACTGGTTCTAATGGATAACGAAACATACGAACAGATTACAGTTGATAGCCAGTTATTCGGCGATGGAGAAAAATTCTTGAAAGAAGGGGAAGAAGTGGAATTATTAGTTGACGATAATGAACAGATCGTTACAGTTGATATTCCAATCTTTGTAAATTTAAAAGTTACGCAAACCGAACCCGGGTTCCGCGGAGATACTGCAACCAACGTAATGAAACCCGCAACTCTGGAAACCGGAGCGGTAATTCAAGTTCCTCTTTTTGTAAATGAAGATGACGTTTTGAAAGTCGATACCCGTACAGGTGAATATGTGGAAAGAGTAAAAAATTAGGGATTAAATAAATGGATTTAAATCTTATAAAAAAACTGATCAAAGTAGTAGAGAACAGTGATATTACCGAATTTTCCGTTCAAGAAGGGGATATGAAAATAAAAATCTCCAAAAACGGAGGCGAAACTGTTCAACAGGTTGCCATACCTCAGCAGGTTCAAATGGCAGCGCCGGCTCCTGCACAGGAAACACCGAAGAGCCAATCTGCAGAAACTCCTTCCGAATCCGGTACTGCGGATGAAAATCTTTACGAAATTAAGTCGCCTATAGTTGGTACATTTTACCGCGCACCTGCTCCGGATGCGGATCCTTACGTTAAGGTTGGTGATAAAGTCGGTTCGGGAACCGTTCTTTGCATTGTTGAAGCAATGAAGTTGATGAACGAAATTGAAAGCGACGTATCCGGAACCGTGGTTAAAATATTGGTTGAAAATGCAACTCCGGTTGAATACAATCAGCCTCTATTTTTAATTAAACCCGATTAATTCACAACAATCAGAGGTAAAATTGTTCAAAAAGATTTTGATTGCCAATCGCGGCGAGATTGCCCTTCGTATTATTAGAACTTGTAAAGACTTAGGCATAAAAACTGTTGCCGTTTATTCTGAAGCAGATAAGAGTTCTCTCCATACTGTATTTGCTGATGAAGCGGTTTGTATTGGTCCTGCGCCAAGCAACGAGAGTTATTTAAAAATACCGAGTATTATTGCTGCAGCCCAAGTTACGGGTGCAGATGCCATTCATCCCGGCTATGGATTTTTAGCAGAAAATGCGGATTTCTCTGAAATATGCTCGGACTCCGATATTAAGTTTATAGGTCCATCTGCCCAAATGATAAAAGATATGGGCGATAAGGCAATTGCTAAGGAAACGATGAAGAAGGTCGGTGTTCCCGTTGTTCCTGGTTCCGATGGAGTAGTTAAGGACATATCGACCGCAAAGAAGATTGCCGAAGAAATCGGTTATCCCGTTATGCTTAAAGCTTCTGCCGGTGGTGGCGGTAAGGGAATGAGAATTGTTCGTCAAGAAAGTGAACTCGAAAGCGCTTTTATTACCGCTTCGAACGAAGCCCTTTCTGCTTTTAATAATGGCGATATGTATATAGAAAAATTTATTGAAAATCCGCGTCACGTGGAAATTCAAGTTATGGGTGATACTTTCGGAAATGTTTATCATTACGGTGAAAGAGATTGTACTATTCAAAGACGCCATCAAAAGTTGATTGAGGAATCACCCTCACCGATTCTTACCGATGAGGTTAGAAAGAAAATGGGTGATGCAGCCGTATTGGGTGCAAAGTCTGTAAATTACGAAGGTGCCGGAACCGTTGAATTCATTGTTGATAAAGACCTTAATTTTTACTTCATCGAAATGAATACCAGAATCCAGGTTGAACATCCGGTAACGGAAATGATTCACAACGTGGATTTGATCAAACAGCAAATTTTGGTTGCTGCCGGTGAAAAGATTGAAGATTTACCCAAAGAGCCTGTTGGTCATGCTTTTGAATTCAGAATTAATGCGGAAGATCCCGACCACAATTTCCGTCCGTCACCCGGACATATAGATTATCTCCATTTCCCGGGTGGTTTTGGTGTTAGAATTGATTCGCATGTTTATAACGATTATTCTATCCCTCCTTACTACGATTCACTTATTGCAAAATTAATTGTATGGGGAAATAATAGAGAGCATGCAATTGCTAGAGCTAAACGGGCTTTCGAAGAATTTAACGTTGAAGGTATAAAGACAACTATTCCGTTCCACCAAAAAGTTCTGGAAACGGAAGCCTTCATTAAAGGTGATTATGACACATCGTTTATTGATAAATATTTTAATAAGTAAGAGGTGAACCATGAATTTCCCTGAAGAATTGAAGTACACCAAAGAACATGAATGGATAAAAGTAGATGGTAATACAGCTTATATAGGAATTACTGATTTTGCACAAAGCGAATTGGGTGATATTGTATTTGTTGATGTAGATCCCGATTTAAATGAAATCACCGGCGGCGAAGTTTTCGGTACTATCGAAGCGGTTAAAACCGTCAGTGATCTTTACGCTCCTGTAGACGGTAAAGTACTCGAGGTCAATCCTAAATTAGAAGATGAGCCTCAATTGGTAAATTCCGATCCTTACGGTGAAGGATGGCTTATTAAAATTGAAATTGTTAACTCCGCTCAACTTGACGATTTGTTGGATGCAGCGGCATACAAAGCACAAATCGGTCAATAGCGTTTTATATGTTTTCGGTTATACCCGGATGGCTTTATTCAAAAAAAGATTTCAAAAGCTATCCGGGTTACCGGTTTGAATGTAGTTGAATTCGCTTGAAATTCGTTTTACTAACTTAATTGGTATTTTAATATTTTTCCTCGCAGTATTATTGAAAAGAAAAATTATTTTGAACTACTGAGTATAGTTGAACAATAAAACCCAAATTTTTATTTGTACTAAAAGGTGAACCAATTTATACCACTATATTAAGAAAGATAAAGTCGGATTATAATCCTTCCGGGTTAAATTGGTTTGATGATAATCCTTGGGTGTTTACAAATTGCTCGGTTAAAATTTATTATATACTATAATTCTTTTTTACAAATAGTTTATACTTCATCCGGTTATATGCAGAAGGAAGATAAACAGAATGGATTTGCTCCCGATAAGCAATAGTTACTCTTTAATAATGTGAACGAAGCAATTGAAAAACAGAATATTTTATTGCACTTACAACAAAGTAAGAATTGAAATAATCGAAGCGGGGTTCAATAGGTTAGTTAATTAACACACCTTGAAATATAGAAGTTTGATATTATATGAATAAAAGGAATTATTGATGGAAAGGGAAAATAAGATTTTAATTTTGGATTTCGGTTCTCAGTATACTCAACTAATTGCACGGCGAATAAGAGAAGCAAAAGTTTATTCTGAAATTCATCCTCATAATTTCCCCTTGGAAAAAATAAAAGCAATGAACCCCAAAGGAATAATTCTTTCCGGAGGGCCGTTAAGTGTTTACGATGATGATGTACCAACAGTTGATAAAGAAATTTTTGAACTTGGTATTCCTCTGCTTGGCATTTGTTACGGAATGCAATTAATAACTAAATTACTTGGCGGTAAAGTAGAGCCGGCAAAGGATAGGGAATACGGAAAAGCGGAAATTGAAATAAGAGAACATTCGGATTTGTTAAATAATGTTAGGAATCATTCCGTTGTTTGGATGAGTCACGGAGATTTAATTACTTCTCTTCCGAATGGTTTTCAGATAAGTGCTGCAACTTCGGGTGCTCCTATTGCCGCTATGACTAACAAGGTAAGTAAAATATTTGGTGTTCAATTTCATCCGGAGGTTGTTCATACTCAAGAAGGCAATAAGATTTTGAATAATTTTCTTTTTGATATTTGCAATTGCGATGCGGATTGGACTGCTGAAAATTTTATCAATTCCGCCATTGAAAAAATAAAAAATGAACTTCAGGGGAAAAAAGCTATTTGTGCTCTCTCCGGCGGGGTCGATTCATCGGTTGCAGCGGTTCTTGTTGACAAAGCTATCGGCAAAAATCTTTACTGCATCCATGTAGATAACGGTTTAATGCGTGCCGATGAAAGCAAGCAAATAATTGATATGTTTGAAAAAAATTATAATCTCAATCTTATTCACGTTGATGCTTCCGAATTATTCTTGAGCAGGTTAGCCGGTGTTGTTGACCCGGAGAAGAAAAGGAAAATTATCGGTAATACATTTATCGAAATTTTTGAGCAGGAAGCAAAGAAGATTGAAGGCGCTGAATATTTAATACAAGGGACACTCTATCCCGACGTCATAGAATCCGTTCCGGTTAAAGGGCAATCTGTAACGATTAAAACTCATCACAACGTAGGTGGATTACCCGAAAAGATGAATCTAAAATTGCTTGAGCCGTTTCGTGAATTATTTAAGGACGAAGTACGGGCTATTGGCAGAGAATTAGGTTTACCTCTCGATTTTATACGCAGGCATCCATTCCCGGGTCCCGGTTTGGCGGTAAGGGTTCTTGGTGAGGTTAACAAGGAACGTTTAGATATATTGCGTAAGGCTGATAAAATATTTATCGATGAAATTATTAGGTTCGGAGTTTATGACGAAATTTGGCAGGCTTTTTCGGTTCTTTTACCCGTACAATCGGTTGGAGTTATGGGAGATTTTAGAACATACGAAAATGTGTTAGCCTTAAGAGCCGTTACTTCTACAGACGGAATGACTGCGGACTGGTACCGTTTCGATTACGAAATTTTAGAATCCGTTTCGAATAAAATTATTCGAAATGTGCGCGGTGTAAATAGAGTTGTTTACGATATTAGTTCCAAACCTCCTTCAACTATAGAATGGGAATAATATATGAAAGTATTGGATGAAAAATTAAAGTTAGCGGCGAGTTTTGAAGAAGAAAAAAAGTATTTACACGCACTTCAAATTTATCGAGCGTTAGCCGCTGATGCAGATTATAAATCCATTGCAGTAATGAAACTTGCTGTCCTTTTTGAAAAAATGGGACAAATTGAAAAGGCTTTTTCCAATTTAAAAAAGTTTCTCGATATAAATCCCGGCGATCAACGAGTACGCAAATTTTATATTCAGTTTTTAATTAAAAACGGTCGATATTCCGATGCAGTAGACGAAGCAAATTATTTTGATCTTCAGAAAGAGCCAATGATTTATATGTTAATCGGTTTGGCTTATTATTATTTGGAGGATTTCACATTAGCACTTTTGAATTTTAATAACTATATAGATTCCAAAGAAAATGATTTATTGAGCGAAGCGTATTTTTATATCGGCAGTTGTTATCTGAAAACGCACGAATACGACATCGCGATGAAATATATTAAAAAATCGGAATCGATTTATAGTCTTAATCCCGAACTGCATCTAGTTAAAGGGATGATTTATTTTCATAAAAAAATGCTCTATCATAGTTTGGATGCAATTCAAAAGGCTGAAGCGCTCGATAGCAAGAGTACTCTAATTAAAGAGTGGAAGAGCAGAATCCTTTTGGAATTGGGTGAATTGGATAAAGCCGAAAATTCCTTGAAAGATTTAATAGAAAAGGATAAATTGAAGTCTGAAAATTATTCTCTGCTCGGGATAATATATATGAGGAACAAAAATATCGAAGAAGCAAAGAAATGTTTCAAGCGGGCTTTGAATCTGAATCCCGATGATAAAACTGCCCTACAAGGTTTGGCAGAATGCAAAGAGTTAATTGAAACAAAATAACTTTTTCGATGAAAGTAAAAGAACTTCCTTTGGATGACCGTCCGAGGGAAAAACTTATTTTACGTGGTCCGCAAAGTTTAAGCAACGCTGAACTTTTAGCAATATTGTTAAGAACAGGAACGAAAGGAAAATCGGTAATTACTCTCGCTCAGGAACTTGTTTCAAAATACGGAACATTATCTGATCTTTCACAAAGAACCGTAAGCGAAATTAGTAAAACGCACGGTATAGGTAAAGATAAGGCAGCTACGCTTGCAGCTGCTTTTGAAATCTGTAAAAGAATTGCCCAGGATGAAAAATTTTCAATCGGTAGAAAAATCACTTCACCGGAAGATATTGCTTCAATTTTTATTCCTTTGTTGAAAGATGAAGTAAAAGAAAAGTTTATCGTGATATGTCTGAATTCTGCCAATAGAATTACCAAATATGAAGTTATTTCGATTGGTAATTTAAATTCTTCAATTGTTCACCCGCGTGAAGTATTTAAAGTGGCAATTGATAATCTTGCAGCGAACATTATTTTGCTACATAATCATCCCAGCGGAAATCCGGAACCGAGCAGCGAAGATATTTCGGTAACAAATAAATTAGTAGAAGCGGGAAAGATTTTTGATATTAAGATTTTTGATCATATTATAATTTCCGGGAACAAATATTGCAGTTTTGTTGAAAAAAAGCTGATTTAGTAAATTTTATGTGTGAATAGTATAAAAAAATATTATATTTGCCAAGTTTAACTCTAAAGTAAATAACTTAATTAGGAGGAATTCTATGAATCAAATAAGAAAAACAATTTCCGGTACAATTGCAGTAGCATTAATAGCCGGAATGTTCAGTTTTACGGGATGCAGCGGTGTTAGCGAAGAGCAAATGGCACAACTGGAAGCCTTGAGAGCTGAGGTTAAATCTCTTGAAAAAGAAGTAAATTCTTTGAAGAGCGAAAAGACCAAACTCGAAAGAGAAATTGCAGAGAAAAATGCAAAATTGGATCAATGCAACAGAACAAAAGCTCAAACCAAAGAAAATCTTCAAAAAATTAAGAAATAAAGTTTAATAATCAGGAGGTAACATAAATGAAATTACTCAGATCTTTAATGGCTTTAGCTATGCTGATGGTTATTTCTACTGCGGTATTTGCTCAGGAAAAGGAAATGACCGAAGAAGAATGGCAAGCTGAAATTAATCGCTTGACAGAGAAAAAAGCTGAATTGACTTCAGAACTCAATGCTCTTCAAAGTGAAGTAAATAATTTGAAAAATACTAATGCGAGTTTGCAATCTTACGAAGATTGTATGAAAGAGTTAAACGATTTGGTTGGTGCATCTGATGCCGACATCGATAACTTCAGAGCGCAATTACAAAAATTAAGAGCTCAAATCGCTCGTAAAGAATCTCCTAAAGCTGATAGACAAGCAGCTTTGGAAGCTTTGCAATCCAACCCAATTAGTGCTTTACCTGAATTTTTCGATCAAGTACATAATGTACTTCAAAAACAATTGGAAGCTTGGGTTGAAAAACCGAAAGAAATTCTTTACACAGTTGTACGCGGCGACCACTTATGGGGAATTGCTAAAAAGAAAGAACATTATGGCAACCCATTTGTTTGGCCTAAAATTTACAACACTAACAGAGACCAAATTAAAAATCCTGATCTTATCTATCCAAAACAAGTTTTCAAAATTCCTAACTTAACGGAAGAAGAAAAAGAAAAATTTGATAAGATTTTGAGAAATTACAAACCTGCTCCTCCAAAACAAAACTAAGGACGGAGAAAATTAAATTTATACCCTTCCGGATTTACCGGAAGGGTTTTTTAATTTAATCGATATGGCTAAGAAATCTTTCGGCATAGAAGGCGTAAATCAACTCGATTTTCTAGGTTACAACGATAAAAACATTCAACCTCTGGAAAACCGTTTCGGTGTTACTATCACTGTTAGAGGTGATAATGTTTTCCTCAACGGTAACGATAAAGAGATCGATTTGGTTGAAAAAGTTCTTAAAGAGATGATTTATGTGCTCAATACTTCGGGCAGACTCTCGGTCGATGATGTTGAAACGATCATAGAACTTGAATTGCAGGGCAAACAGATAATATCCGATGATGACTATGAAGATATCATTCTTTATACTAAAACCGGTGCTATCAAATCTAAAACCCAGATGCAGAAAAATTATATTGAAGCGATTAAACGTAATGATATCTGTTTTGGTATTGGTCCTGCCGGAACAGGTAAAACGTATCTTGCCGTTGCATTTGCAGTTTCTGCTCTTAAAAGGGGAGTGGTAAAGAAAATTGTTCTTGCACGTCCTGCAGTAGAAGCAGGGGAAAGTTTGGGATTTTTACCCGGTGATTACAGGGAAAAAGTTGATCCTTATTTACGTCCGCTCTACGATGCATTGCAGGATATGCTGCCTCCCGAACAACTGCGCAATTATATAGAAAAGGAAATAATTGAAATTGTACCTTTGGCTTATATGCGCGGAAGAACGCTAAACAACTCGTATGTTATATTGGACGAAGCGCAAAATTCAACCACTCTGCAAATGAAAATGTTCTTAACTCGTCTTGGCCCAAATTCCAAAGCAATAATTACCGGTGATATTACTCAAATTGATCTTCCTTCCAGAAGTGCAAGTGGATTGGTACAGGTAAAAGATATTCTTAAAAATGTGGACGGTGTAGGGTTTACATATTTTAAGAAGGAAGACGTGGTTCGTCATAAATTAGTTAAAGATATTATCGATGCATACGAAAAGTTCGGAAACGGAAATAAAGAGTAAATTCCTTCGGATCATTTGAGAATTTATTTATCCATTTTTCAATTGCGCGAATGAAATAGTTTTGGACATTCCCGCTTCATTATTTTTGTAGCACAAGTGGTTGTATAAATATTGTTTTCTTAAAGACTCAAATCTACTTTATCAACGACTAATAATTGCTTATCGAGCGTTACATCGTTCTACAAAAGTATCTTTGATGTTTTACTTCTGTAAAGTTCAATACTTTCAGCGGGTTTGTTGTGTGTACTTGTTACATAAAGCAGTACACTTCGGTGGTGTTGTATGCTGCAACTAATCCAACAGATACTACGAAAAACATAAATACAGTAAAACATTATCGAAATATTTTACTGTTAATTTTTTAGGCGGCATTTTATAGCTTTGTTAATTGTATAATTGTTTGATTATACGAAAATAAAATGTATGCAAATAAATAAATTTCAAATACTTTTTTCTACTCCGCCTATTTATCTTTTTAATATTATTAAAATCCCATTTATTCCTTTTTTCCCGACAGCTACAGCAACATTTCCTTTTATTGTAACTCTTGCCCATGTTATATTGCTATTCGGGTCATACGGCTCACCCAACTGGCTCCAGGTTTTTCCGTTAAAGTGCATTAATGTATTATTTGTACCAGAAATAAGAATATCATTTGAAGCGTTTCCCCTTATTGATGTAATATAACCTCTATAGTATGCATACGTTCCTCTGTAAGGTTTATTTGCCGGTAAAGAATTAACATAATTCCAGTTATCGTTTTTTAAGTTATATAAATATGAGCCTGCGGCATAAACAGTTTTGTTCTCATCAATCCATATTGACACTAAATCTCCGTAAAGTTTTGGATTAAATATTTCATTTTCCGGCACTACATCACTTCTTTGAAAAACTTCGAACTTCCCGGAAGCATTCTCAATAAGAACGGATTTTCGGAAATAATCGTCAACTCCCACTATATACACCTCCCCGTCCGCTGTTCCGTATATATCGCTTAAGTAATATTCGCTTATATCCTCGTCCGGTTCTATCTTTTCCCATTCTTCTCCATTATAGTGCGCGATTAGCCCAGTATTCCCAACAATATAAAAGTCTTTATTACTTGTTCCCCAAAGCTCATTTACATGAGATGGAAAATCAATATTTAATTTAATTGTTTCAAATTTTTCTCCATTCCAGTGGATTCCAGCTTCAAACCAAATATCATTAGCTCCAAATGCATGTACTGAATACAGAGGGGTCCAAGATGGTATACCTTGAAAATCAAAATAAATTTTCTTCAATTCCCATTTCTTTCCATTCCAGTGAATTGCATTATATTTCTCATAAACGCCGCTGCTGTCATATATGTATATCTCTCCCACCGCCCAAATGTCGTTTTCGTCTATTATTGCAACATCATATAGAAAGCTTGTCGGCTGCCCGCCGAAAGTAAATATTTCGTAGCTGAAATTGTGGCTTGTTGTATCCAGCGTTCTTATTACCGCTTCTCCGTAAACGGTTGTATCTCCGTTTAAGTAGGCTTTGTAATTATAATTTGTTGAGGGAGCTAAACTATCAAAATATAAAGTCGTATCTCCCGAAGCCATAAATATTTGTTTTATTGTGTTTCCGTTTTGCCGCAGCGTAACGGTTTCCGTTGTATCAAAGTTTTCCGTTCTAATGTAAAGCCATACCTCAGTAGCGGAAACTCCTTTTTGCGCAAGTATTATTTTTTTCGTCACCGTGCTGTCCGGCGGAGTTTTGTCAATCGGCGGTTCGGTTGTGTTGCAGGTTGCTAGTAATACTAGAGATATAGTGCAAAGCAAAAAAAGAGATAAAACAGGACTAGTATATTCTATCTTATTGTTCATCCTTTTATCCGTCATCCTATGCGCTCAATTATTATTATTACCCCCTTTCAAAATAATAAAAAATTATTTCAAAGATTATTTGAAGATAATAAAAACAATATTAAAATAAATACGAAGTACAGCTTTGCATTCATTCAAACTTTTTATTGAACCTAAAATTATCAATAAATCAAAATTTTGGGATTAAAAATATTTTTTACTTTCCTTCCAAAATCTGTCCATTTCTTCTAAAGTAGATTTGGTAATATCTTTTCCTTCCTCTTTGAACTTCCTCTCGATGTAATTAAATCTTTTTACAAATTTATCGTTTGTACTGCGCAAAGCATTTTCAGGATTCACATCAATAAAACGCGCATAATTAACAAGTGAAAAAAGAAGATCTCCGAATTCTTCTTCAATTTTTTCTTTACTATCTGTTGATTCAATTTCCTTTAACTCGTTAATTTCTTCCTGAATCTTCTTCCAAACGGGTTCTTTTTCTTTCCAATCGAAGCCTACTTTAGAAGCCTTTTCCTGCATACGATACGCTCGGTAGAGCTGAGGTAAATTTTTCGGTACACCTTCCAGAACAGATTCTCTGCCTTCTTCAAGTTTGATTGTTTCCCAGTTTTTAGCTACCTCATCGGCGTCTTCAACTTCCGATTTGCCGAAGATATGCGGATGACGACGGATTAGTTTTTCCGAAATAGCTTCTATTACTTCATCTATTGTAAATGTTTTATTTTCTTCGGCGATAACGGAATGAAAAACAATGTGAAGCAGTAAATCTCCCAATTCGCCTTTTAATGATTCGTAATCTTTTTCATCAATTGCTTCGATCACTTCGTATGCTTCTTCCAAAGTGTTTGCTTTCAGCGAATCATGGGTTTGTTTTTTATCCCAAGGACATTCCTTGCGAAGTTTATACATTATTTCCATCAAATTTTCGAATTTATTTCCGGGCATATTTCCTCACTGTTTTTTAACTGGCGAAGATACCTAGATTTGAGTAATTATCAAATCTTTTTGAGTTAAAATCGGGTGGGTCCATAGAGGTTTGAAGTATTTATCCGTTAAACAGCTTTTCATATCGTTCATTTTTTATAATATCCTTCGAAGAAGTCTAATTTTTTTATCGATGAAGATGTAATAGTTATATCAAAAGCGGAGCATTCATTTCAAATAGAAAGATTTATAATGTTTGATATTTCAAAAAATATAAACGAGTTATTGCACTTCGTATTGGAAGAGAAGATCGTGAAATTTTTATATAATATTATTAGGTAGAGAGACAAAATAAGGTAACAGAGATTACACTGAAGTGGAGTAAAATGAAAAATAAAATATGATAATAATTTTTACATATCGGGGCTTAATAAAGCGCAATAATCAGAATAGAAAATGATATGATCGAATAATTAGTTATATAATGAAATAGGTATGTAGTAAAAGATTTACAGAATAGATCTCTCTTCGAATTTGTCTCCAAAATGGAATTAAAGTTTATTGGTAGTATTTATTTGTCAACGGTTTTTATTGTCCTGTAACGCTTAGATTACTTTATTTTCGAAATTCATTACCAGGCCTTAGACTCTGCGTTGAATTTTTCCCTATACTTTATTTAATGTATTTTTCTAAAAAATCTTTTAGTCTTTTTTGGATAAAGTAAGTCCATCCTTCAACACAACTATCTCTTGAGAATTCAGGGATATCTTCAGGAAAGTTTTCCAGAACTTTATGTGTCACTCTTAACTTTGTCAAATTATTCTGTTTAAATAATTCAAACACTAAGAGAGAATCGCCCGGGTATTCCTTGTATTTCCATTTATATGCTATCCTTTTCAGTGGAACTACTTCTGTTACTTTCCATATATGTAGAAAATTTCTATCTTGACTTTGTACGCTAAATTGGGTCTCAAATCCCACTTCGGGTTTAAATAACGGTATATTTTCGAAATACCATTGACGCATTAACTCAATCTCTGTTATGGATTTCCAAACGGTATCAATTGGTGCATTAAAGGTTTGTTCTACAATAACTGGTGAATCGTTTTTATTCATACTACCTCAACAAATTCTATATTATTCTTTTAGATAAATGATATTTCTTTATAATGAAAATGCCAAAGGAATTTCTAGTTTTAAAAATAATAAAGGGTGTTACAATAAGTAAATCACTCACCAGAAAATAGAAATAAGACAGATCATAATTCTCAAAAGTCCATTTAGCCGTAGAACTTATCTTATAATCAAACAAATAGACTAGATAACAAGGTATATTCACTTTATTGTGTGGCTTAATGAATCTTCAGAAGTAAATAACACTACCGAAGATATAACATTTTCTTTGTATCCACAAAATTCTTTCCAACTTTCAACCTGTAAAAATATATACCGCTTGAAAGATTACTGGCATCAAAAATAACGGAATAATAATTTGCTTCTTGATATTCACTGATTAAGGTTTGAACATTTCTACCGATGGCATCGTAAACTCTCAAAGTAACAAAACCTGAAGTCGGGATTGAATATTCAATCTTCGTTGACGGATTGAATGGATTTGGATAGTTTGAGTTGAGTCCGAAAATTAAAGGATTTTCCTCAAGTATTCGAACGGAAGTAGTTGTTTCATTAATGGTAAAATTAGCGCTAATATCCTCATAATCTTCTTCGGCATTATCCATGTAAATCCTGATCCGAGCTTGTTCTGTTGCAACTGAAGGTACTGTCCATTGATAATCGAGCTGCGAAGCTTGTAAATCCAATTGAATCACTTCCCAGTTTGTACCGCCATCAGAAGAAAAATACAAATCCCAATTTTCCAAATTGTGATATATGATAATATGCCATTCTATATTAACTGTTTCTCCAACCTCCAAGATTTCCCCGCCAAACGGATAGTCGAGTTCTACGTGAGCTTTTACACTGCCTACAAAAATTAGAGATGTAAGCATGAGATAAAAGAACAACCTTGTTTTTTTCATGATACTTGCCTGTTTTCAGTCATTTTATTACGAATCTATTGGAATGAATTTTTTGAAAAATATTCAATAGGATTATTATTCAAAGTAGAACAATATATTTCTATCTGGATGCCGTAAATTCAGTTTTAACTGTTTAAGTGATATGTCTTTTATTTATCAAGTAATTCATTCTTCATAATAAGTTATACAATTGTTTTTTGTTTACTTTTAGAATGTTCGAAAATAAATACTACACTATGACATTCTTTCCTATTTATATATCTAACGAACTAATAACATCTTCTTCCGGAAATGGAAACATTTATATTTTCTTCAAGAAGAATCAGGAATTTTTTCAGATATCCATTTTTTAGTTTTGAGGAGAATATTCTACCGTTAAGTTTTTCATACTTACAGCACCATTTTGTATGAGCGGCAATAGAATCAGAACGAAATTACTCAATTATCATTTTGTGCATAATAATTGGATTAAACATTACTCTTTTCCCTTTTCTTCGGAAGAGGAAAAATATTGCCCAAGATTAGAATTGAAGGAAACTAAAAAATGATTTTAATCGATTTATATAAAATATACAATGAAAGTAACTAATATTTAGACCTATGTCAATTAACAGCAGTAAAATTAAATTCCCGGTTTTGGCGCAGGATGGTTGAGTTTTAATTTAATTTCTTTTGTAACTTGCACCACATTCATCTATCGGTGTGCGAAGCTTTTACTTAGTTACAATCTTTAATTGTCTTGTACTATCTTGAGAGAAAGGATTTGTCATAATTTACGCTATTCAATAAATTATAGATATATTATTTTACTTAATTTAGGAGAATAAAATGTACGAAGCAAAATTAAAGGAAATGGGAATTGAAATACCTGAAGCACCTAAGCCTTTAGCTGCATATATCCCGGCTCTTAAAACAGGTAATTTGGTAATGACTGCGGGTCAGCTTCCGATGGTTGATGGAAAACTAAAGTTTGAAGGGAAAGTTGGTTACGATATAAATACAGACATAGCGAAAGATGCTGCAAAGCAGTGTGCAATAAATTGCTTAAGTGTAATTAAAAGCGAAATAGGTTCCTTGGATAGAATTAAAAGAATTGTAAAACTTACTGTATTTGTAAATTCAGCCGATAATTTTACCGAACAGCCGCAGGTAGCAAACGGAGCTTCGGAATTTGTTGTTGAAGTGTTCGGTGATGCTGGTAAGCATGTTCGCAGCGCGGTAGGAGTAAATGAATTGCCTATCAATGCACCTGTGGAAATAGAGATGATTGTTGAAGTTAACGACTAATTTGATTAGTTTGCAACTTATTAACGAATGATGTTGTAAGACAAGTAAAAAACAGAGAAATTAAAATGAAGAAATTAGCTACATTATTTTTATTTGTTTTTGTCATATCGGTAAATGCGCAATTCAAATCCGATCTCGATAAAAAAATAGATTTGACTGGTGGAATGATAAAATCTCCAACTTCAAGTTTTGTGCTTGGTTTTATCAATCCTAACAATCTTACTATGAATCATTCGTTCAGTATGTCGTATATGGCTTCAGGCGGAAACGGGCTGGCTCTTGGTGTTTATACTAACAGTTTATTTTACAAAATCAGCGATAATATGAATGTGCTTTTGGAAACTAGTATAGTCAATTCGCCATATTCGTCATTAGGATCTAATGTAGCTAATAATATTAACGGAATTTACATAAGGCGTGCACAATTAAATTATAAGATTAGTGAAAATTCTTCAATATCGTTACAATTCAGCAACGACCCTACCAGAATTTACAATTCTTACGGTTACAGCCCATTCTATTATAATCGGGCGTTTGATGGATTTTATTTCAACGAACCGAATGAGAAATAATTCTTATATTTTTGTAATTTTCGTAACCGGATTCGTCCGGTTATTTTTTTATTTAAATTGAAACGGAATTGGCTAAGAAAACAAATTCAAATAGTGATCTGAATAAACCCTTAGTAAATTTATTTTTAAACCTGTCTATTTTCGTTCTTGGGGTTATAATAATTTATATGGGGTATTCAATTTTCATTA
>CAZNJB010000029.1:0-38768 GCA_964573255.1 uncultured Melioribacteraceae bacterium | reverse complement strand
TTATTGATAATAATCATTATTATCAAAGTATATATTCCACTTATAACGTCATCCAACATAATTCCCCAACCTCCGTTAAATTCTTCAAAACGATTGGCAGGGAAAGGTTTTAAAATATCCAATAATCTCCACAAAAAAAAGGTTGCAATTATCATAAAAATGTTTTGCGGTAGATATAAAAGTGAAATCCAACTGCCGGTAAATTCATCGAGCGTAAAAATGGAAGGGTCTTTTCCATAATGTTCTTCAAACTTACTCCCAAGTAAAATACCGAGAAACAGGGATAAAAGTACTGCCGGAATTAAAAAAGAATAAGTATTAAATCCGGGTATAAAATATATTAAGAAGGCGGCCAAGCTGCCAACCGTTCCGGAAGCGAAGGGAGAATACCCAGTAAATAAACCGCTACCCAAAATTATGTGAACCTTATTTAGCTTCACTACTAAAAAGTTTTTTAATTAAAAATCTGTTTGTGTACAAGTATTGAATACCGGTAAACAGTGTAAAGGCAGTTATAAATATCATAGCAATTAAAATTCCGGTTGGATCAAGAAGAATGGCAAATATATCATCATATTCTGCAAGGAAAGGAACGGTTCTTAAAACATAAAGAACCAAGATATAATAAAGAAAAACCATTTGGAAAAATGTTTTCCATTTAGCCAATATGCTTGCCGCGAAGATTTTCCCCTTATAATCGGAATAGGCACGCAGCAAAGTAATGAAAAGATCTCTAACAACGATAATTATTACCATCCACAATGGAAGTATATCAACGGCAACGAATGCAAAAAAAGCTGCCGAAGTTAAAATTTTGTCAGCTAAAGGATCTAAAAATTTTCCCCAATTAGTTATATAATTGAATTTTCGCGCCAACCAGCCATCGTACCAATCGGTTATGGCAGCTAATAAAAAAACTGCTAACGATATTTGCTGATACATTGGATCATCGGAAAGGAAAAGAATAAAGAAAATCGGGGTAAGCAATATTCTTATTCCGGTTAACTGGTTAGGAAGGAGCATTAGCTATCTCCTGCATTATCAAGACTTATAAGATAATCGTATTCGTAAATACCGGAATTATGCCCGTCCTGCCATTGAACGCCAATAGCATAATTACCCACAGCGGAAATATTAGAAATTTTCAATTGATCATCGTTATAAAGTGGAATATAAAATTCGCTATGTTCCGATTTTTCTTTTTGGCATATAGCGCAGGGGCAATAGCGACGCAAAGCGGAAAGTTTAACGGTAGTTTTATTTCCGCCTTGCCAGTACAAAACTAAACTATCATTCTCAACTTTTATTTCTTTTGGTGTCATATATTCAATTCCATTCCGGTCAAACGATAAAGAGCTTCTTTGTATTTAGAAGAAGTATTATCAATAACTTCCTGCGGCAAAGGAGGAGCCGGAGGCTGTTTATTGAAATTGATTGAAAGTAAGTAATCTCTCACATATTGTTTATCGAAACTCTTTTGCGCTCTTCCCTTTTCATAATCATCTTTTGGCCAAAATCTGCTGGAATCCGGTGTAAGTAATTCGTCAATTAAAATAATTTCACCATTATAAAAACCGAATTCCATTTTCGTATCCGCTAAAATTATTCCCCTCTCGTCGGCGTATTCAGCGGCTTTTTTATAAATCATAAGTGATTTCTCTTTTATTTCGTTAAATACATCCTCGCCAACAATTTCTTTGGCTTTTTGCTCATCAATATTTTCGTCGTGATCACCAATTTCTGCTTTTGTTGACGGAGTGAAAATAGGTTCCGGTAATTTTTCCGATTCAACTAATCCTTTGGGTAATTGTATTCCACAAATGCTTCCTGATTTCTGATAATCCTTCCATCCCGAACCGGAAATATAACCTCGCACAATACATTCAATAGGAATTACCTCAGCCTTTTTTACATACATCGTACGTCCTTCGAGGTCTTCCCTATATTCCTTCGCTTCTTCCGGGAATTCATCAACTTCAGTAGCAATTATGTGATTGTCAATGTCATTTTTGAAAAAATCGAACCAAAATTTTGAAATCTGAGTTACTACAATTCCTTTATAAGGAATACCTTCGTTCATTATAACATCGAACGCTGAAAGTCTATCGGAAGAAACCAATAAATATCCGTCTCCGACCTCATAAATATCCCTCACTTTACCTTGCTTAGCAAGTTTAAGTCCGGGAAAATTCGTATTTTTTATTACTTTTGGCATCTGAACCCTTATTCTTATTTAATTATTTTAAATATGAAATATAAACATGCAACTTACCTTTTTCAATTGAATGTTGAGCAATTATAAAAGAAGATGTAAAGCACTAGCAAGATAAGTAGAGTAAATGAATAATTTTTATTATTTAGTGCACGACATTCTTGAAATATTTTTATACAAAAAATGATATTTTATTTTGAACAAGTTATTCTTCAATATATTTTAGATAGTGTGAAATAAAATTGATAAGGAATTCGAATCCGATAAATTTCATATTTTTGATTTTATTTAATTGAAGGATTGACATGAAAAAACACTTTGGAGCTTTTAGTTTTATTTTGCTTATAATATCTTTTATCGTTCCATTAGGGACCGCAGAAAATCATGTAATTACTATACTTCCGGTATTCGATAATTTTGTGTTAGAACCGTTAAATTACGAATGGATCACAACGGCAGCTTTTTCAGTTACTTTAATAATTATTGCACCGTTGATTTTGTATTTTAATTCAAAGAGCTATCAGTTCGGATTAAATGTATTGGGCGGCATAATACTTGTCTGTACATTCTTTCTTTTCGCGGCATTGTTTATTACATTCCACGAAGCCGTAAAAACCGGAGTGACTGATACAAGTTACGGTTTTGGATTTATCACGCTAATAGCAAGTATGGCTTTTTCCTTTTTGGCAGCAAAAAATATAGGAAAATAGAACATTGATAACAGGAATGAATGGATTAACTCAGATAACATTTTTAATTTGAAACCATTTACTAAATGATATTCCAGTAGGCTGATAAAAAAATACCTGTGGTTATCCTCCACTCTTTGTTGTCTTCGCTCAATCAAAAAGTATTGTTGAGAAGAGATTCCAAATCTTTAAAAACTTATTATAAAGAAATACTCATTCAACAAATAAAGTCCGGTAATGATGAGAACAACACCTGCAACAGCTTCGAATCCTTTCTGATACTTAACAAAAACACTCATAGATTCGAGCATCCCCATACTCCAAGAACCCAATAATATTGGAATGCTTCTACCAACTGCAAAAGCAAACAAGAGTGAAAAACCGAAAAATACCGATCCTATTGCAGCGCTGGCAGATAAAGCAACAACCAGAGCGGGAGAGCAAAAAGGACATATGGCTATACTAAACGGAATCCCCAGCAAAAAAGCAGCCCAAAGAGAAGTAGCTTTCTGCCCTTTAACTTTAAACCAAGGAATCCTTATTTTTAACCATCCGAGCCACAAAAATCCCAATATTATCAAAAGCGGACCCAATAAGAGTCCCCATTCCCTACCCAATACACTTTTAACCCAAGCACCGCCTAATGCCGCGCCAATCCCCAATACAACATGAGTAATTATCAATCCGGCAACAAATGCCCAGCCCATTGCAAACGCACGTTTCTTATCACCAGCCTTTGTAACATATGCAACCATCATCGGTATTGAAGCGAAAGAAACCGGATTAAAACTGAATACCAGTCCAGCCATAAATCCAACTGAAACCCCAGCAACACTCGGTTCTTTCAAAATGTTTTTAAAAGAAAGCAAATCGTAATTAACATTTTGCATTGCCAAGTACAACGCTGAACCAAATAACAGAGCAGCGGAAACATACGGAGTTACAAGTGCTGAACTATTAAGAAATTTTTTCTTCCCATCATTGATTTCCGAAAACGATAATACTAATGTAGGTAAGCAGAATGAAAAACTGAATATTACTCCTGCAGTAATTGCAAATAGATATGAGTTGATTGTCAATGTCATCAATAAAACAATTACAAACAATGGAATTGTACAAGCTGGTAACGAAAGACCTAATTGAATTGAGAAAGGCAAGCTTTTGGATGGAATAATTTTATGAAACTCAATATGAGGAATTGGGATGTATGAGTATCTTGAAACAATATATAAGACACCCATCACAGATAATATCAGCGGAGGTAAATATTCAGGCCAAATAATTTGAGGTAATAAAATATGAGCCAGAAGAAGCAGGGAAACAATGAAAAATGTTCGGGAAAGCCAAAGTATAAAAATATCACTCATTTTTTTATTTCTAAATGAAGTCACCGCAAAAAGCGTATGAGTGGAAATAGTACATGGTTCAAAAAAGGCCAACATACCAAGGACTGCTGTAGCGGTTAAAAATATCGCTTCCACTATAAAACTCCTTCCAGTCTTCTATTAATTTCTTTCCGCAATTTCTTTTCGGAAGGTAATCCGACAAAAACAAGCTTTCCCCCAATGGCAATTGCCGGGGTAGATAGAACACCAAGTTCAATTGCATAATCCATTTTCTCGAGTATGTTTACTTCTTCCCACTTTATTTTATCCTGCCCGATTTCTTCGGCAATCTTTTTAAGTATAACTTTCCCGTGTCCGCATTTACTACAACCTGGAGATGAAAAAATTTCTATGTGCAATCCCATGATGAGACTCCCAAATGATTGATATTCATTTATGTGTTAGGGTTTCTTTACAACCGCATCCTCAATTTCGTAACCGAGCAGTTTTATATTATTCTCTATTGAGTCAAGAGAAGTTTTTTCTTCGCTGAATTTAATAACAGCTTTTCCGGATTTGTAATCGGCAGAAACAGAATCGGCTCCGGCTGCTTGTGCATAATTTTTAATATTTGCTTCGCAGCCTTCGCAAGTCATTCCATTAATTTTTAATTCGGCTGTAATTAAATTTGCTGCTACCACTTCGCTCTTTTGCTGTTCTGGATAGAGCGTGCCGGAATAATAAGGGAACGCCAGCATCACTGCTGCAAAAAGAGTCACGAGTGCAAGAAAGGTAGTGGATTGAAAAAAAGATTTCTTATCATCCTCTTCACATTCGCAGTCAATTTCTTTTCCGGGTTTCAACTGACCGTACCAGGCAAATCCAAGTACAACTACGGTAACTCCTATCAAATAAGGACGAAGTGGTTCAATCCATGTAAAGGTGGAAGCCAATCCTCCGGCACCCGCTATCAGAGCTAAAATTGGAGTTATACAGCACAATGAGGCAGCTATTGCAGTAAGTATTCCAGCTCCGATAAATTTTTTATTTTCCATTTATATCTCCGTATAAATTGTTTTGCAAAACCAAGTTTCACACCGCACAGCAGCTCAAACTGTTAACGTCTTTATCAAATGTAACCGCTGCAAGTTTCACTGCTTCTGAAAGAGTAAGATATGGATGAAACATTTGTTTCAATTCATTCACGGTTATTCCATATTTTATTGCAAGAGCAATTTCCATCAACAATTCGGACCCTTCCGATGCCAAAATTCTTGCGCCGATAAGTTTATCGTTGGATTTATTGCGTATCAGTTTAATAAATCCTTTGGAATTCCTGGCTGCAATTGCTCTCGGAACGTCTTTCATCCATAACGTAGATGTATCATAATCAATTCCGGCTTTGTAAGCTTGGTTTTCATCCATTCCAACACCGGCAACTTGAGGATCGGTAAAAATAACCCAAGGCAAAACAGAGAAATCTTTTGCTTTCTTTTCCTCTCCGAAGGCATTTTCAACAGCAAGGGCTCCGCTGTAAGCAGCTGTGTAGACAAATAAATGTTCGCCGGTAACATCTCCCGTAGCATAAATATTTCTAATCCGGGTACAATTGTGTATATCCGTTTTTATAAATCCGTTTCCGTAAGTTGAAATACCGACATTTTCCAATCCCAATTCATCCGTATTCCCTTTCCTGCCGGTAGCAATTAAAATATGTGTACCTTCCAGAGTAATTTCTTCACCATCAACAGAAAAGTGAACCTTGATATTTCCGTTCGACTTAGAAAAATTATTAATTTTCACTCCGGTTATTATTTCAATCCCCTCTTCGCGCAAATAATCGGTTAAGGTCTCGGTAATATCGGTAGATTCATCGGGAAGTATTCTCTTCGATCTCTGTAATATTGTAACTTTTGAGCCGAGTCGAGCAAATAATTGTGCATTTTCCAGTGCTATATATCTTCCACCGATAACAATTAAATGTTCGGGTAAATTATCCAGTTCATATAATGTATCATTAGTATAGTAATCAATTTCATCCAAACCGGGATAATTTGGCACAAACGTAGATGAACCGGTAGCAATTAGAATAGTATCTGCTGAATAATTCTCTCCTCCGGCTTCTATGGTATGATTATCAATCAGTTTAGCACGGGCTCTAATAATTTTAATATTACCGTCACCTTGAATGACATCCAAATATTTTTTTTGACGTAAGTCTTCAACTAACTCTCTTTTCTGACGAATCACTTCCTGGAAATCTATTTTATTCTTACCCGGAATTATTCCTTTAAAATTTGGATGATTTGCATTGTGAAATGCTTCCGCAGTTCTGATTAATGTTTTAGATGGAACACACCCCACATTAACGCATGTTCCGCCAATCGGAAGCATATCGTTAAACATTATAACTTTTTTATTCATCTCACTAGCTTTCAAAGCTGCGGCAAAAGCAGCAGATCCACCGCCGATAATTAACAAATCAGTATCAAATTTCCCTGAGTTTTTCCTCAATGAAACCTTCTCAGCTTCTTCTTCCCTTGCGGGAATCTCGCCTACAACTTTATAGCTTTTCGTTGAATTTATAATTTCTATAATTTCCGATTTAGATATTTTTTCAGCGTCAAATTTTATGCTGCCCAACGCATCGCTATAACTTACTTCCCTTTCTGCAATCCCATCGAATTGATCCAATTTCTTTTCAATGGATTTGGCGCAGTGTTCACAAGTCATTCCGGCAATTTTAAGTTCAATCTTTTCTATTTTCATTTTCTACCTTAATATTTTTTTTCAATCTTAAACACTCTGTACTATACTACAAGGTTCCAGAAAAAGATTAATTTTCTTCCAAATTTTCTAGTATTGGACACTCACTTTTAGGACTTTGAATATGACATTTATCGGCTAGACTCTGTAAGGAAGCCTTAATTTTCTCCAATTCCGAAATCTTATGATTTACTTCATCAATTTTCCTCATGGCAATTCTTTTTACGTCTGCACAAGTTGTTTCATCATCAACGCGTAAAAAAAGTAGTTCCCTTATTTCCTTGAGTGTAAAACCCAAATATTGAGCATTCTTGATAAATTTCAATCGCGCAATATCCTTCTCCGAATAAATGCGGTATCCTTTTTCGCTCCGTTTGGGTTTTGGCATTAATTCAATCGATTCGTAATATCTGAGAGTTTCAATATTTACTCCCGCCTTTCGGGCTATTTGTCCAACGGTTAACTTTTCCATCATCAAATCCGATTTTCTATTTTACAAATATAAGGGCTGTAGTATACTACGGAGTCAAGTGAAAAACAATTATTTTTTTAGAACAATTACAGTATCAATTCGTTGTTTTAAAAGAGAAGTCAGCTCGGAAAGTTCCTTCAACCGATTAATTTCTTCCGAATTTATAATAACATTCAAACCATTTTTTTCAATAAGCACGGCTGGCAATTCAGTTTTGAAATTATATTTTTCCTTGAATTCATCTTTATAAAGAAATTCCAATTTCAATGGGATTTTGCTCTTAAATTTTTTCCACTCAATTTTTTCCGAAAAAGTATTGTGAGTTAATGCGCATAAATTGCATTTATAAGTTTCCGGATTCAATAATTTATGTCCGATATCTATTAAACTGTTTATAGCACCGCTTTCGGCATTATAAACAAAAATAAGTTTCATCTCTTTTCTCTTCTTTTTATAACTAATAAAATGAAAGTGTATATATTTAACAATCGCACATCCGACAATAGGAATTTTTATACTTCATTTTGTTAGATTTGAGAGGATAAATTAATTATTTAAGTATGCATAAACATAATCATAAAGAGAATGAATTAACACAAATCTCCCCGTCTTCGAGGAGATTGATAATAACTGTAATATTGAATTTTATCATCACTATTGCTGAACTAATAGGTGGTGTTTTATCCGGTAGTCTATCTCTTATTTCGGATGCGCTGCATAATTTCAGCGATGGAATTGCGGTTATCTTAAGTTATTTTGCAATAAAGTTAAAAAGTAAACCTAAAAACGAAAAATATACATTCGGTTATAAAAGAGCTGAAATTCTAACTGCTGTTTTTAATGCTGCCGTTTTAATCGGAATTAGTTTCTATCTGTTTTTCGAATCGTTTAAAAGAATAAATTCTCCTGCAATAATTGACGGTTCTCTAATGCTCACTGTTGCTTCAATTGGATTGGCAGCTAATCTTACCGGAACACTACTACTAAAAAGAGATTCGGCTCATAGCTTAAATATTCGTTCTGCCTATTTACATCTATTCAGCGATACCGTTTCGAGTGCGGGTGTAATTTTAGGCGGATTCTTAATTTACCTTTATAATATTACCTGGATTGATACTCTGTTAACTGTACTAATATCAATGTACATAATAAAAGAGAGTTATGATATTGTAAAAGAATCAATAACCGTATTGATGATGGCAGCACCTCCGAATTTATCCATAGCGGAAATAGAAAATAAATTGAAGAAGTTAAAAGAAGTTGAAAATATCCATCATATTCATATTTGGAGAATTAACGAATCGGATGTTCATTTCGAAGCACATGTTGAGGTGCCGGATATTTTAGTAAGTCAAACAGAGCGAATTTTATCGAATATAGAATCAATTCTTAAACAGGAATTTAATATTAGTCACGTTACTATTCAATTTGAATGTGACAGATGCGGAGTAAAAGAGTTAATATAACTACTTGTAACAGCATTTCCCCCTTCTACATTAAATTACCTCAATATTATATAATTCATAGTTAATATTATTTTTAATACCTTTGCGTTTTCTTTTTTACAAATTGAGGAAGTGAACGTATCTCTAAACTAAGAAAAAATTATTTCGATAATTTTCTTAACTTAGCTATATGAAGAAGTATCTATCAATATTGCTCATAATACTTTTCATTAGTTCGGTTCGCGGACAGGAATATAATTTTAAAACCTTTTCAACCGAAGAGGGATTACTAGATCCAGTTACTTTTAAATTAACTCAAAGCAAGAATGGCATGATCATTGCCGGAACGTCGGGAGGATTAGCTATTCTCGAAGGGAACAAAATTAAACTTTTTACCACTGAAGAGGGATTACCTTCCAACATAATTTTAGCACTAAAATACATTAGTACCGATTCTTTATTTGTCGGGACACGAAACGGCGCTGCAATCTATTCACATGGTAATATTGAAACAATTAGAGTAAGAGATTCTATTGGGCAATTCTATGTGTATGATATTGAAAAAGTTGATACTAATATTTACTTATGTAGTTCAAAAGGGATCCTAAAATATACCAATGGTGAAATATTTAGAGAAAAAGAATTCGCTTTCTTAAATGATAAAAAAGTTTTCTCGATTATAAAAACGGATAATAAACAACTTTTATTCTCTACAGACAAGGGCGCATTTCTTTTTGATGGGAGCAACTTCATTAGCTATGTAACTAAGCAAAAAACGTATAAAATTATATCTCATTCAGGCAAGCTATATTTTTTGTCTGTTAACGGACTATATATTAAGGATGGAAATAAAACAATTCACATTACAAGAAACGATGGATTGCCGGATAATATCATCTATGATGGAATTATCGATTCTAAAGGATATTTATGGTTAGCAACTGACTTGGGGCTATGTAAATATGATGGAGTAAATTTAAAAATATTTAACCAGTCCAATGGTTTAATAACTGATAGAATTTATGCTGTTATGGAAGATCAAGACCATAATATTTGGCTTGGTACTACATATGGGGTTATTTTATTTCGTGATGAAAGAATTATTCGTTATTCAACAAATTTTGGTATTAAAACTCCAATATGGGAAATAGTTGAGACTGATAACGAATCATATCTATTAGGAACGGATGGAAATGGGATTTTAAAATTGAAAGATAACAAGATCTCGAAACTTAATTTGTGGCCTTTTGAGCCAACAACGGTTTGGGATATTTTTAAAGATTCGAAAGGAAATCTTTGGATTGCTACCGACATAGGAGTTCTAAAAAAAACTGGAAATACAATTGTTAATTTCCAAACTGAACTACCTCATAAAAATGATAAAATATTCAATATTTTTGAAGATTCCCAAAATAATCTTTGGTTTTCAACTTTAAGTTCCGGTGTATTAAAATATGATAGAGAAAAAATAAAAATCTTCGACAGAGAACACGGACTCAATCATAATTCAGTTTATCTAGTAAAAGAAGATTTGAATCATAATATTTGGATTGCTACAGAACGAGGTATAAATAGAATAGTTGACGATAAAATAGTTAGATTCCCTGGAGATTCATCACTCATTAATTCGAGTATTCTAAGTATTTTATTTAATCTAAAATGAGAATTGATACTAGGGACTAATCAACGGGGAGTTTTATTTTTAAAGATTGATTATGAAAATAATTCATTTACATTGGATAAAATTGATGAAAAAGACGGCTTAAATAATAACGTTATTCTATTTCTCGAAAAGGACATCAATTTTAATCTTTGGATTGGGACAAACAAAGGACTTAATAGGTTTGATTTACTCAAATACTATGCTAAGAATAAAAAAATAGTTACACAATACAATAATTGGGACGGTTTCCTATCAGCAGAGTGTATTCATGGTTCTTCTTTAATTGATTCACAAAATAATCTTTGGTTTGGCACAACCAAGGGATTAGTTAAGTTTAACTTAAAGAATTTAAATACTACTAAGAAAATTAAAGAAGTAATAATCTCTGATATTGATGTCAATTATAAACCTATTAATTCATATCCAGAAATTGAAGCTGATATTAAGTATAATAATTATTATCATAATCCTCATTTATTACCCGAATTAAATACAATTACATTTAATTTTAATGCAATTGATTTCGATAATCCGACATTAATTTACTTCAGTTATAAATTAGAAGGTTTGGACAAAGAATTCACTCCGTATAAATTAACAAATACAGTTACTTACCCTTCTCTCCCTCCCGGAGAATATAAATTTATATTAAAAGCAAAAAACAGGTACGGATATGAAATTGAAACACCAATCGAATATGCTTTTAGTGTAAAGCCTCCATTCTTTAGATCACGAACATTTTTATTTATAATTGTGATATCAGCATTTTCACTATTTCTCTGGATATATAAAATTAAGGTAATAGATTTTAAGAAGACTCATAAACAGTTAGAAAAACTATATAACGACAGATTAAAATATGAAGATTCGTTAAAAAAATCCGAAGAGGATTATAAAAGATTATTTGAACACGCTCATGGAGCAATCATAATTTCTGATCCTGAAACTTATGAAATTATTGATGTAAACGAGAAAGCTTGCGAATTGTATGGCTATTCAAAGGAAGAATTTATTGGCCAGAAATTAAGTATTATTGCCGTTGATTTCGAAAAAGCTAAGGAACATATAGAGCAAATAGTTAAGGAACGTTCCGTAAAAGATATAGAGGTTCTACATAAAAAGAAAAACGGCGCATTAATGGAATTAACCATTAATGCCGCAATAACACATTATAAGGGGAAAAATGCAGTAGTTGCTGTTCACAGAGATATCACAACAGAAAAAGAAGTAAAGAAGAACCTAATAATTGCTAAAGAAAAAGCCGAGAAGTCTAATAAATTAAAATCGGAATTTCTAGCTCAAATCTCTCACGAAATCAGAACCCCATTAAATGTAATTCTTAACTCGCTTGCATTAATCGAATCTGAGATTAAGAAACCTACTGAAGAATTAGAATTTGCATTCGGTGCTATTAAGAGAGCATCGGACAGGATAATTAAAACTATAAGTCTGATATTAAATATGTCTGAAATTCACACAGGTACTTATGAACCGAAATACGCAAAATTAGATCTCAACAAAGATATCCTTATAGGTTTATATCATGAACATCGGCTTAAAGCAAAAGAAAAAGGAATTGATTTAATTTTTGATTGCCGTGATGAAAAATATGAAATATATGTCGATGAATATTCCGTAACTCAAATTTTTGCCAACTTAATCGATAACGCAATCAAATATACTACAGACGGTTATATACAAATATCAGAACGAGTAGTTGATAATAAATTAATTGTAGATATTATAGATACAGGAATAGGAATAAATGAAGAATTTATTCCTCATATTTTTGAGCCATTTGCTCAGGAAGAAGCCGGATATACACGAAAGTTTGATGGAAACGGATTAGGAATGGCGCTCGTAAAACATTATTCTGAGCTCAATAATTTGACGATCGAGATAAAGAGTAAAAAAGGATCCGGCTCCATCTTCAGCGTTATATTTACGATCGAAACATAATTATCATATTTATCGATATTTTACGCGCATAAAGCCTCAAAAAAAAAGCGGGTCGAAACCCGCTTTTTAATTATCTTTTTTCTGCCGGCGGAGCCTTTGGCAGCAAATCTTTCATCTCTTTAATTTCGCTTAATAATTGCTCAACAGCTTTTTGAATCTGCGGGTCATTGCCTTTCGCCATCTCAGTTGGATTATCAATAACTTCAATATCCGGATCAACACCATGTCCTTCCTTGAACCAAGTGCCATCAGGATTGTACATTCTAAAAGTCGGAACGGTAACAGAACCTCCGTCGATTAGACTCGGTGCGCCGGTAATTCCAATTAATCCACCCCAAGTGCGCATCCCAATCAGTTTACCGAGCTTTGCTTTACGGAAATAATCCGGGAATGCATCTCCACCGGAACCGCTCCAGCCGTTAATGAGCATTGCTTTCGGTCCGAAATGTGCATCAGGAGGCCACTGCCAATTTCTCCCGTCTCGAACTTTCCAAAATGCCAAAGGCTTTCTGTTGAGCAATTCGATAAACCTATCAGGTATTTGACCACCGCTGTTAAACCGCTCATCTATTATCAATCCGGCTTTGTCGGTTTGAGGGAAAAACTGCCTGATTAATTCATTTTGTCCGTCAATACCGGTACTTCTCACATAAATATAACCAATTTGACCGTTACTCAATTCTTCAACCATTTTATGGTTCTGTTCGATCCACGCTAAATGACGAAGACGAGATTCACTTTTTAGCGTTTTAACAATTATTTTTTTAGAACCGTCAAAAACCGGTTTATCATTAATGGTTAATTCAATCGTTTTCCCTGCCAGACCTTCGAAAGCAGCGTAGGGTTCTTTTGAAACATCTAATGCAACACCGTTTACAGCAAGTATGAAATCACCTTCTTTAACATCAATTCCAGGTTCTGCCAGAGGTGATCTCACTTCTGCATCCCAATCTGCACCTGTAATTATTTTGGCAATCTTGAATTTTCCGTTTTCAACAGCCCAATCAATGCCTAAATAGCCAACATTATTGCGCTCTCCCCTTTCTACATCACCGCCGCCTTTGTAAGTGTGAGAAGCATTCAATTCGGCAATCATTTCACCAATTAGGAAATTTAAATCGGAACGCGAAGCGGCATAATCTACAAGTTTACCATATTTTTGGTACACTTCGTCCCAGTCGACACCGTGCATATTGGGATCGTAGAAGAAATCTCGCTCCAATCTCCAAGCATCCGTAAAAATTTGCTTGAATTCTTTCTTCGGATCGATAACCATTTTCATTTCCGATGTGGGAACTGCATCTTTCAGTTTTTGCTTGGCTTTAATTTTAATCACATAAAGATTTCCGTTTTTCATCACCAAAAGATTTTTCCCATCTGCTGAAACTTCGTAGTTACTTGCATCCTCAATTATTGTTTTCTCTTCCCTGTCTTCCAGATCGAAATAATTTATCTTACTCTTTCCGTCAGATTCGCCTGTATTTGGATAGCGGACATAAATCAATTTCCCCTTCACAGCAGATAAATTACCATAATTTCCGGCATCAATCGGTAAAAGAGTAAGCCGGTATTCAAAATCATCAAAATCTATTTTTACTTCTTTGTTTTTATCCTTCTTCTTCTCTTTTTTACTCTTCTTATCTTTAGCATTCTCCTTTGATTTTTCCTCCACCTTTACCTCATCATTTTTAGGGGCAATAGGAGAAACAATTTCCTTTGTAAGAGAAATTGCTGCTAACTTTGTTGAATTTGGATAAATGAAGGAATTATCCAGACTACTGTATTTTGGAGAAAATTCTCTTTGAGTTTCAATGAACAAATACTTTCCTTCAGGATCGAACACCGGATTATCATCCCGGTAAAATCCGGAAGTAACTTGATGAACTTTATTTTCTTTTGTATCAAAAATAAAGATAGCACTCTGTTGATTTTTTAGTCCTCTGGAATAAGCTAAATATCTGCTGTCTGATGACCAACTAACGCTGAAGTTTTCAAGTGCACCGTGATATTTATATAAAGCTTTATCTACTTCAGTAAATTCTTTCTCCTTTATGTCAAAAATTCTAATATTCATCGCATTATCGATGAAAGCAAGTTTTTCCGAATTAGGAGACCAATAAAGATGATATTTATATTTACCGCCGGTACTGGTCAATTTTTCAGCAGGTTCGTTGGATTTTAGATTTTTTAGCATCAATTCATATTCACCCGAAGCATCACTCCAATAAGCAATATATTTACCGTTTGGTGACCATGCCGGATATCTCTCTGCTGAACCGTCGGAATTAGTTAAATTATAAACAACTCCTTCTATTGCAGGAAGCGAAAAAATCTCGCCTCTGGCTTCAACTGCAACTCTCTTTCCATCGGGTGAAATAGATGCGTTCATAATATATTTTGAAACTTCCTTCTGTTTAGGAAGCAATTTAATTTGATCCGCAACAATATTTATTTTTACCTTTTTAAGATCAAACGTAGCTAGATTTAATAAATACAAATCTCCCCCGGCTTCGAATACTATATCATCGGGACCAATTGACGGAAAGTGAATATCATAATCTTTAAAATGAGTTAGCTGCTTAGTTTCTTCCGATTTCAGGTTATATACCCAAATATTGTATCGTTTGTTTTTTCCTCGATCAGAAAGGAAATAAATATTATTGCCATGAAACATCGGCATTTCGTCATTAGCTTCATTATTGGTGATATTTTTAGATTCGTAAGTATTGAGATTAAACAGCCAAATATCAGCAGCCATACCACCGCGGTATCGTTTCCAGGTTCTATACAAACGGGTTCTAGGAGTATAAGCCAACCATTGACCGTCTTCCGAAATGGAGGCAAATTCTCCGTATGGAACCGGTAACTTTTCTGCCAATCCACTATTCTTTGATATTTTAAATAATTGAGAGAATCGTTGCCTTCCGCTTTCTCTTGAAGAAGCGAATAAAATTTCTTCTCCGCCCGGTAACCATTCAAGCATTCTGTCGTTGAATGTATGATAAGTTACTCTGACCGGGATTCCCCCTTCAACTGGTATGATATAAATATCTGAATTGCCGTTATAATTCCCGCTGAATGCAATATATTTGCCATCCGGAGAAAACTTAGGTAATACTTCCTTCCCTTTGGGCGAGGATAATTTTACCGCAGTTCCCCCAGATTTGGGAACTACCCAAATATCTCCGGCGTAGCTGAATGTGATTTTATCCTTGGATACGTCGGGATATTGAAAAAGACGTGCATCGATTTGTGCAAATATTGTCGATGATAGCAAGAAAATAAAAGAGAGAATTATAGACTTTTTCATAGAACATCCTGATTGTTAATGAGATAATTTTTAGACGATCAAAGTGAAGTTTTTTTATAAGAAATCAGAAACGAGTTTTGTAGAAACATTCCACAATTTTTTCTGTAATTCCTTGTCGTAAGTTATGTCGGAAGAGGGTATCTGCCGGCGATCAATAAAATATTTTCCTGTTATTCCTTTAATTTCTGGTGACACTGCCAAATAAACTGATGTACCCGAACCTTCCTCTAGGGAAGCGCCTGTGATATTGAATCCGGTATGCAGTAATTTTGTAGAAATCACCCCTGGATGCAAACAATTTACTACAACACTTTCAGATTCTAATTGATCAGCTAAATAATATGTAAAAAGTACATTTGCTAATTTTGATTGTGCATAAGAAGAGTATGGATCATACTCTTCTTGTCCGTTTAAATTATTAAAATCAATCCTTCCCTTAGTGTGAGCAATTGAACTCACATTAATAATTCTGGAATCAGGATTCATTTTAATTTTTGGCAATAATAAATTTGTTAATAAAAATGGAGCGAGATGATTAACTTGAAAAGTAGTTTCATAACCGTCTTCGGTTAAGACTAATTCATTCATATAGATGCCGGCATTATTAATCAAAACATCGATTGAATCATATTCTGAATTTAATTTTTCCGCCATATTTTTTACTTGACTCAACGAAGAAAAATCCGATATAAAATACTTTGGCAAACTATCCATTCCGGCAAATTCAGCAGTTTGTTTTGCGGCATCGATACACCTATTTTCATTTCTGCCATGAATAATTACTTCAAAACCAAGTTTAGCTAATCGTTTCGCTGTCTGTAATCCTATTCCATCAGTTGATCCGGTAATTAATACTCTGCTCATAGATTATTATTCTTTCTATTTTTTTGAGGAACAAAATATAAAAAAGAATGAATTAATAACTGCAAATAAATAGGAAAGAATTTAAGGTTGAGGTTAAACGGACAATCTTTATTTATTCAAATCAAAATCTTTTCAAATCTAATATTAAGATTCAATTAATTCTCTGAACTTTTCAACGAATGTTTTTTTCTAAGAAAGAAATCATGAATAAAATTAAAAACAATTTACTTTCGATTATGTTAATGAAACAATTATCCCTTATCCCTTAATATGAAAGCTCCAGCTAAGCCAATAACTCCAACTACTCCGTCAAATAATAAAGTATATTCCAGTCCGAGGACAAACTGATCTTTCCACTCTTTATATGTAGTATCGAATATCTCGTCTTTCACTTCAACCAATACCTGCGATTTTGTCCACATCTGCCCTCCGTATGCTTGCCAAACTATTAGACTGACTACTACCAATAAAAGAGCTACACCAAGAATAACTATTTGTTTTTGATTTAACTTTCTTAATAAATTCATTATCTCTCCATTTTTGATAGAAATCTATACCATTTAATATAAAATATTTGGAAAGTGGACGACAAATTGGGACAGCAATATTTAATTTTTCTTATATTATACGTTAATCCCAAAGATTATCAAAATACATATTTAGGGGCATTGAATTTCATTTGAATAAAAACTATCTTTAGCAGTTTTTAAGATTACATTATCTTAATTAAAGCGAAGCCAAAAATGAGAATAATTGCGATAATAATTTTCCTTATTAATCTAAATTCATCAGCACAAATTAAAAACGAAGATGCTTTTTCCGTTGAATGGCTCAAAATTTATTCAAACGAAGAGGATTTCGGAAAAAAGTCAAATATTTGGGATGATATTTCAAATTTATTGTTCGGGAACTCAGACAAGCACCTTATTACCCCCTTCAATTTACTCAAACTATCAGATGGTTCCTTTTTCATCCTGGATCACGGGTACAACAAACCATTAATTTGCAACTCAGACGGAATTCAATTTGCAGATAACTCAAAAGAAAGCTACTACCCTTCCTTGGTAGACGTTTGTAAATTAAACGAGAACAAAATTCTTTTCACCGATTCAAAACTAAAGAAAATCTACTTGTACGATTATCTAAAAGATGAAATCGAGGAATTTCATACATCAATAGAATTCGGTCAGCCTACCGGTATAGCCTGCGATAGCAAAAGAAAGAGAATATATGTTTCCGATACCAAAAATCATACAATTGCTGTAATTGATTTTGAAGGGAATTTAATCCGTTTTTTAGGTAATCGCGGTGTGGGTTCTTCCGAATTTAATTATCCAATAGATTTAGAATTGGATAATAGAAATAATTTATTGCTGATAGATGCACTTAATTTTAAACTCAAATTATTTACTCCTAATTATGAATTAATTTCCTCCTTCGGTGATGCAGGAGATGCAACGGGCTATTTTGCCCGTCCTAAGGAAATAGCAGTAGATTCCTATAATCACATTTACGTAGTAGATGCTTTATTCCATGTAGTCCAAATATTCGATAAAGACGGGAATTTTCTTCTTCATTTCGGTGGACAAGGAAATTATAACGGCAAATTCTGGTTACCATCTGGAATTTATATAGATTCTAACAATCATATTTTTGTAGCTGACAGTTATAATTCAAGAATTCAAGAATTCAGGTTAAACGATGGTAGGTAAATATTACTCTTATCTTATATCGTTCGTGTTTATCTTCACTAATATTTATTCTCAGAATATTAAAAATTCACCGCATAATCTATCTGTCACAGGCCCCAATTCAATAAAGGCAACAGATGAAACAGAAATTTGTGTATTCTGTCATACACCCCATAATAGTAGTCCAAAGGCTCCTCTTTGGAATAGAGAAGATCCGGGAACAAGTTATTTAGTATATAATAGCTCTACTTCCGACGCAACAATAGGTCAACCTGACGGGGCTTCGCTAATTTGTTTATCATGCCATGACGGAACCATTGCGTTAGGACATGTACTAAGCCGTCCTATGGAAATAGGATTCAACAATGGGATAACAACTTTACCTTCAGGCGAAACAAATTTATCTACAGACTTGTCCGATGATCATCCAGTCTCGTTTGTATATAACAGCAATTTATCGGCTGCAGATCCTGAATTAAAACATCCCTCTGTATTGAATAATTACATCAGATTAGAAAATAATAAAGTTCAATGCACAACCTGCCATGATCCGCATGATAATTCAAATGGCAATTTTCTTGTCACTACAAATGTTTATTCACAATTATGCATCGAATGCCATGATAAAACCGATTGGAATATTTCGAATCATTCGAGTTCCAAAGCTAAATGGAATGGGAACGGAATTGACCCCTGGCCTAACAGCAATTATGATTTTGTTGATCAAAACGGATGTAATAATTGCCATACCTCGCACAATGCAAGTATGGGTGAACAATTACTAAAATTTTCTACAGAGGAAGATAATTGCTTGGTTTGCCATTCAGGAAATGTAGCTTCGAAGAATATTCAAAGTGATTTTTTAAAACCGTACAGGCATAATATATTCAATTATTCAAAAATACATAGCGCAAAGGAAGCTCTACCCGTAAATACAATGCACGTAGAATGTAGCGACTGCCACAATCCGCATTCGAGTAATAATCAAACCAGCACTCCTCCTAATGCATCCGGTGCACTTGCAAATGTAAGCGGAGTAGATTCCGATGGGAATCCTGCCCCAACTATACAATATGAATACGAATTGTGTTATAAGTGCCATGCCGACAGTCCGGGAAGAGTCGGAAGTACAACTCCTCGAGTGATAACACAAAGTAATGTAAGATTAGAATTCGATCCAAATAATCCCTCGTACCATCCTGTGGAAGCACCCGGAAAAAACGGCAATGTAAAAAGTTTAATTTCACCCTTAACCGAATCCAGTTTAATTTATTGTTCTTCCTGCCATGCATCAGATAACCAGAGTGTTAAGGGCACTCACGGCTCAATATATCCAAATATATTAAAATATAAATACGTAACATCTGATAATACATCCGAATCGTATCAGAATTATGAGTTGTGTTATCAATGCCATGACAGGAATAAAATAATTAATGATACAACAACTAAATTTGGGAAAGATGTTCATCGAAAACATATTGTTGGAGAAAAAATACCTTGTAATAACTGCCACGATCCTCACGGTATTAGTAGTTCACAAGGCAATAGCACAAATAATTCACATTTAATTAACTTCCGCTCAGATGTAGTTCAACCATTAAATGGGCGTCTTGAGTTCACAGATCTGGGCGATTATAAAGGTTCTTGTTATCTTAAATGTCATGGAGAAAACCATAAACCAAAAAGTTACTAATAGAAAAACAATAAACCCGAAATTATTCGTATTGGCAGCTTTTCTTTTTTCTATTGCTGTATCCTTTATGGATGCAATTATAGAATCATTCTATTTCCGGGAAGGAGTTTCACTTGCTGACATACTTTTCCCTCCAGTAGGAACCCCCGAATTTTATATGAGAATTATGCTTATTCTGACTTTTACTTCTTTCGGTGTAATTATGAATTATGTACTCCGTAAAGAAATTGAAGCTAATGAAGAATTAAAAAAGAACGAACTTAAGTTCAAAACTGTAGCTAATTATACTAAAGATATGGATTATTGGATTTCACCCAATAAAAAAATGATTTTTATTTCGCCTTCTACGGAAAATTTGACCGGTTACAAACCTGAAGAATTTATGAAAAATATAAATCTCCTCGAAGAGATTGTTTATGAAGCAGATAGAGAAAAGTTTTTAAATCACGAATCGAATTCGTTAAAGGGAGAAAATTTACCGCCTTTAGAGTTCCGCATTAAACGCAAAGATGGTGAAATAATATGGGTAGACCATTCCTGTCAATCAATATTTGACGAACAAGGTCGCTATTTAGGACACAGAGTTAGCAACAGAAATATAACTCAAAGGAAAAATGCAGAGGACGAATTACGCTGGTTAAGTGAAGAACTCCAAATTGCTAATAAAGAATTGGAGAAATTACTCGATGCTACTAAATACGAGCAACATCTTTTATTTTCTCAATCACCTTACGCAAAAGCTCTTTTGAGTTCTAATTTCGAGTTTATTGAAGTAAATAATGCTTTCGAAAATATTTTCAATATTTCTAAAGGGGATATTGTCGGCAAAAAAATAACTGATTGTGAATTATTCAATAATCCAGATATAATTTATTTTTTGAATGAGGCAAAATCCAGAGAATCAATTGTTAAAAGCCATTCTATTTATATTGAAGAAATTGATAAAATGATTATAATTGATGCCTATCCCCTTCATAAAGATTCCGGAATTATTAACCGCTTTGTAATGAATGTTGAAGACCTCACCGATAAAATTAGAGCCATTGAAATTACTGATGAATTAAATACTCAACGAAGGAATTTCGATATTTTATTTGAATATCTGGAATTTGAAAAACATAGAATTTCAAGAGAATTACATGACGGTATTGGTCAAAAACTTCTTTTCATCAAAATGCAAATTGAACTTCTTAGCAGTGAACTTGGAGATAATGAAAATAAATTTAATAAAGTCATCGATCTCTTATCAGAAGTACATAAGGAAATTAGAGGAATAATTTATTCCCTATATCCCGCAGAATTGGAATGTTACGGTTTAGTGGAATCTTTACAGCTATTAGTTGATAAGTTTAATAAATTATCGGATATAAAATATCATATCAATATTTCGGGCAAATACCATCGAATTGACCATATGAAAGAATTAAACATTTATAGAATTTTCCAAGAAATATTAAATAATACCGTAAAACATTCGCAAGCCGATCAAGTTATGATTAATCTAATTTTTGCCGGGGATTTATTACAAGCTAATATCGCAGATAACGGTATTGGAATCGATAATGACAATACCAATAAAAATTCCGGTTACGGTTTACTATCTATAAAGGAAAGAATTAACCTGTTAAACGGTTCTTTGGAAATAAACTCTAAACCAAATCAGGGCACTGAATTTATATTTGAAATTCCTTGGGAGGATAACAATGAACAAAATAAAAGTACTGTTAGTTGACGATCACGTACTAGTAACAGAGGGTATTAAATTAGCACTTAACAATCAACCGGATATAAATATTGTTGGTGTAGCTCATAACGGCAAACAAGCTATAGAAAAAGCTAAAACATTACAACCTCATATAATATTAATGGATATCAATATGCCCGAGATGAACGGGATTGAAGCTGCAGGAATTATTAAGACAGAAATGCCGCAAATAAGAATTATAATGCTAACTATGCTAGATAATCAAAAATTTATAATCGAAGCAATGGCTAAAGGAATAGATGGCTATTTATATAAAGACACAAACATAAAAGAATTAGTAACAGCAATTCATACCGTTAAAGAAGGCAAGGAGTATTTAAATAAAGATGTTACAGATAATATCATAAATTACTTGACCCATAGGAAAAGTAACGTCACCTCTACCGATGGACTACCCAGAATCACTCCACGAGAATTGGAAATTATCAAATTAATCTCGCATGGTCTTACAAGCAAAGCAGTTGCAGATAAATTATTTATTAGTGAATTAACAGTAATAAAACATAGAAAGAATATTATAAAAAAATTAGGCGTAAAGAATTTTACCGAAGTAGTAGCAGTTGCTCTTCAAAATAATTTAATTTAACAGATTATTTATGTTAGCTCTTACCCTATATTGAATGATGTAGCTACCCCTTAAGGGGTATTTTTACAGTAACCTTTCACGGGTAAAAAAATTAGCCCTGTGAGGGGCATTTCCCAATTCGTTTACATTCCCCATATTTCACACGTAAATAATTACTAATTACTAAATAATTTAATGACAAAACTATTCTACATACTCTCGAATTATCAAAGGAGCTCTAAAATGAAAGTATCAAATTTATTAGCAATTATTGTTTTATTCTTTATTTCGAGCGGTGTATTTGCTCAGACAATAACAAATTCAGATCATGATTTTTCAGGTAAAAACTGGAACAACACCGGTGAGATTTGCGTTGTCTGCCATACACCTCACAATGCCGATAATACAGTGACAGACGCACCATTATGGAATCACCAAGTTACGTCCTCAACATTTACAGTTTATAGTAGCTCTACTTTCAACGGAACAGCAAATCAACCTGACGGAGCATCCAAACTTTGTTTAAGTTGTCACGACGGTACTGTTGCTATCGATAACTTTGGTGGCAAAACTAACGGAACTAATTTTGTAAGCGGTGGCAAAAACTTTAGCACTGACCTTTCAAACGATCACCCTGTTTCATTCACATACGACGCAGCTTTAGCTGCTGCTGACGGTGAAATTTACAATCCAACTTCTACTAACAGTGGATTAGGCGGAACAATTGCTCAAGACTTATTGATAGGCGGTAAAATGGAATGTGCAAGCTGCCACGATGTTCACAACACAGTTGCGGTCAACGGAACTAAATTACTCGTTAAATCAAATAATGGTTCAGCTTTATGCTTAACTTGTCACAAAAAGTAATATTAAATTTACAGTTATTTTATTACATTAAAGGCGGGTTATTCCGCCTTTTTTTATTGACAATTACACGGAGTGCAACATGTTTTTTAGAACTACGAAAATATTATTCGCATTAGTCAGCATATCATTTTTATATTCTTGCTCATCGAATGTTTCTAAAAAATCTTCTGAGTATATTATCTTCCCTCCACCTCCGGATACAGCTAAAATCCAATTTTTAACAAAGTTCAGCAATTCTATCGATGTAATCGGAGAACAAAGTTCTCTAATGAAATATGTTGCAGGAGATGAAAAGGGCGATCCGATTATTAAACCCTACGGTGTTAGAATTTATAAAGGTAAAATTTATATATGCGATACTATTCTTGGTGGATTAATAATTATTGACCTTGAAACAAGAACATTTCGATACTTTCAACCAACAGGATTCGGGACTATCAAAAAACCAATTAACATAGACATAGATCCCAAAGGAAATATTTACGTAGCAGATTCTGAAAGACGAGAAGTGATAATTTTTGGACCGGATCTTAAATATAAAGGGAAACTTGGCGACGCAAAAAAACTTAAACCTACCGATGTATTTTATTATAATAACGAGATTTATGTAACTAATATTATACAAAATAGTATTGAAATTTATTCGGCAGACAATTTCGAATTTTTACGAAGTATTCCCGATTACGATGATGAAGATCCAGGTTTCCTGAATTCCCCTACTAATTTGTTTATTAAGGATGATACTCTTTTCGTCAGCGATTTTGGTGCATTTAAAATTAAGATTTTTACACTCGATGGAAAATTCGTCAGAAGCGTCGGTAGTTACGGCAGAGGAACTGGACAGTTTGTTAGACCTAAAGGAATTGCCGTTGATAATGAACATAATTTATATGTTGTTGATAGTGGTTTTGAAAATGTACAATTATTTGATAAAGCAGGTAATTTATTAATGTTTTTTGGCGGCACTTATAACGGTCCCGGTGATATGTGGCTACCGGCAAAAGTTTACATCGATTACGACAATACTGAATACTTTGAGGATTTAGTGGCACCGGGATTTAAACTAAAATATTTAATCTTAGTTACAAACCAATACGGTCCGGACAAAATAGGTGTTTACGGATTTATTGAAGAAGATAAATAATTCAAAAAAAATGAGGATACACCGTTTTTTATTGGTAATAATTTCGCTGACTTTTCTAGTGGCTTGCAGCGAAGAAACTAAATACAAAGTACTCAGTTTCTTCTTTGACGGTGTTCCGAATCCATTTAAAAAGGTTAAGCTTGAAAAAGTAATTACAGTTGATTCCAGTAAAATAAAAAGGCGGCAGTTGATTGTTAAACAATCGGAATTAAAAATGTTTTTTCACGAACCATTTCGGCAAAGATTATGCGGTGATTGTCACAATCTTAAAAAAGGGAATGAACTTTTATCACAGCCGCCTGCCCTCTGTTTCAAATGTCATGATAATTTTTTGTCTGAAGTTCAATTTAAGCATGGACCTGCTTCCGCAGGTTATTGTACTGAATGTCATCATCCTCATATGGATAAAAATAAATTTATGCTCAAAAGAAAGGGACAAAAACTTTGTTTGTACTGTCATCAGATGAATGATATTATAAAGAATGAAGTTCATCTCGAAATTGAAGATACTGATTGTTGGGAATGCCATGACCCGCATGGTTCTAATGAAGAATTCTTTTTATAAAAATTATTCTTTATGCGGAGATCTTTTGCTAAAACATATTATTAAATATGCGTTGATACTTTTATCCTTGCAAATGCTAGAAGTTTACGGACAAAGTTCTACGATGAAATTTTGGAACTTAAAATATATCAAGGGTTCGGCAACCTTTTCCGGTAATTATTCATATCAATATTTTATGGGTAAAAATGCTCATGTGGAAGAATTAGACTCTAAACTCTTCCGTGGTATTTTTGAACTTAGCGCTGAAACATTTATCCTACACCCTAATTTTATTCTCATAGATACAGAACTTTCTTACCGTCCTGGTACAGAATCAAACGAATATATTATCATTCCCACAAGAACTCAGAACACGAATTCGGAGAAATTTCATACTTCGCTTTATCTTTTTAAGAAGCGCCCCTATAATGCTTCATTCTACTTAAATATTGATCATTCATTTATAAATCGGGATTATACTTCCAACTCTGAATTATTCCGTAATAGTACCGGTGTTGTAATTAATGCAACTAACAAGATACTTCCATTCAGAATCAAATATGATTATGATAACTGGATTCAAAAAGAAATTCAAATAAACAGAGAATTCAAGAATCGGAATAATAACTTGAATTTATTTACATCTTTAGCGTTATTTGGTGCATTACAGAATAGATTGAATATAAATTATTCGAATTTCAGTAGAACATATTCTCTAAGCAATGCCGAAATAAATTCAAATAATTTTGAGACCAGTTTAAGTTCATCCGGTTCATTTGAAACACCTCTAAAAATCGGAATAAACTCAAGAATGGATTATTTAAATAGAGCTGGTTTTGATGCAAGTTCACGGATCCAGATTTATGAAAACATTAACTTCTATTTACCTAGTAATGTGACTGTAACCACTAATCTCCTGGCTAATAGTGCTAAATACAAAGCATTAAATTCAAAGCAATTTAATTTTGACCTTGGAGCTAAACATAAATTATACGAGAGTTTGTTTTCAAATGCTTCTTTCTCAATTACCGAAAGTAAGCAGAACAGTAGTATTGAAAAAATAAACAGACAGAGTTTAGGAATAAATTATGTTAAAAATATCCCAACAGGAAAACTTACTATCTCTTTCAATTTAGACAGAGAGAACAAAGCAAGTTCATCAAACATTTCACATAATTTTATAAGGGACGAAAATCATATTCTTGATGATCAAAGTATAATTCTTTTAGTTAATCCTAATGTTGATGTAAACAGTATTATTGTAAAAAGTTCTGACGGTTTAATTATATATAGACGCGATATAGATTATCAAATAATAAGAAGAGAACAGTATATTGAAATCCGGCGAACTCTAGGGGGACAAATATCAGATGGAGAAAAAGTCTTAGTTGATTACATAACGACTATCGATCCCTCATTTCAGTACACTTCACTTAATCAAAACTTTTTTATTTCATTAAATCTATTCGAGAATTTCATTGAAATAAGTTATTCAAATAGTAATCTAAAATTCTTTGAAAAATATAATGTCGACAATATAGCGTTAAGAGAAATTGACAGGGATCAATATTCAATAAAATTAAGATATAAAGGATTTTCATCCGGTGCGGAGCGCGATGATTTTAAGAGCAACATTATTCCATATTTATCTGACAGATATTTTATTGAATACGGGTACTGGAAAGAAGGAAAAGCATTGATCTCCCTTTCAGCTAATTACAGAAAGTTCTTCTTTATCAGTGAAAATTTAACCCAAAATTTTATTGATGTAGTAACTAAGATCAGTTATATGCTCAGTTTTTATTCTAAACTTAATTTTGAAGCTAGCTACAGAATGCAAGAAGGAAAAGGAATTGATCTCAGTCTTTCGACTGGAAAAATTGAATTACTAACTATCTACCGCTCAATAGATGTAATTCTAGGTGGAGAATTTTTCGTAAGAAATTATCTGGGCGAGATAAATAATTATTTTAATACATACATAAAACTAAAAAGAAACTTTTAGAGTCAGTTATGAAAAAGACATTATTACTCTTTACTATTATTTTAATTCAGACCTCAGTTATATTGGCACAAGAAAGTTCTTGTGAAAACGACAACTGTCATAAGGGTATATCGGAACACGAATTTGAACATCCTGCGATGGAAGATGGGTGTCTAACTTGTCACGACCAAACTGAATCGGACCACCCTAAAAGAGCAGGGACCGAATTTGAATTAACAGATGAGATGCCCGATTTATGTTATTCATGTCATGATGCCCCTGAAGAAAACTTAAACATCCATCCGGCTCTGGAATCGGGTGATTGCACTACTTGCCATAATCCTCACGGATCTGATTTTGAAACTATCCTAAGAGATGAAAATCCGGGTAATCTTTGTTTTGAATGTCACGACGTGGATGAAGAAAAAGATATTATTAAACATGGACCTGTTATCAGCCGACAATGTGTAGCCTGCCACGATCCACACGCTTCTTCCCTATCAACACTTTTGCGCGAAGAGCCGCCGGAACTTTGTTTTATGTGTCACGTAGATAAAAAAGATAAATTGGAAATGACAACTGTTCATGCCGCATACGAAGGCAGTTGTACAGATTGTCATACTCCGCATAATGCTCACGTGAAATATTTATTGAAAGATAACTTACCTAATCTTTGTTTTGAATGTCACGATGACAAATCTGAAGAAATGGATTCTTCACTCGTAGTTCATAAAGCATTAAATGAAAAGAAAAGCTGTGTGAGCTGTCATAATCCACATGCAACCAATTCGGAGTCACTTCTGATACAAACTGGTTCCGATCTATGTTTTGAATGTCATGACAGAACATATAAATCTAAGGATCGAAAGATAAAAAATATAAAAAACATCGTAGTTAATGCTACAACACCTCACCCTCCTGTTGCAGATGGAGAATGTATAAGCTGCCACAATCCACATTATTCCCAAAATTATTTCCTCTTAAACGGAGCATTTCCATTTGGTGCATATGCAGAAAAACCAAGTTCAAAATATTTCCAACTCTGCTTTGATTGTCATGATTCCGATAAGTTGGATAAAGAATACGGAACCGAATTTACAGAATTTCGAAAAGGTAATAAAAATCTTCATTTCTTCCATATATCGAAGAATAAGGGACGTAACTGCACTACTTGTCATGAAGTTCATGGTTCAAATAAATCACATTTGATTGCAAATAAGGTATTATTTGGCAAATGGAAAATGCCTTTAAATTATAAAGAAACTGAAAACGGGGGTTCTTGTATGCCGGGATGTCATCAAAAATTCGAATATAATAGAGAAAAATAACTTTCAGCAGCCATATCACTATAACGGTATGGCTGCATATTTTCATTTACCACTTCAAAAACATAATTTCAGCTTCCACAGTTTACTATCATCTTTTTTATAATGGACTTAATGTCCGTTAACGGACAGATAGATTCTTCGTTTATCCCTAACCTTGTATCGCAAATAAGAGAAGAAATCACTAACAAAATAAATGGAGTAACAAAATGAAAAAAATAAGATTATTCGTAATGATGCTTTTAACGGCTTTCATTAGTTTGAATGCACAAACATTCAAAGCTTCGGGAGATACGCGAAATCAAGCTTCTTTCGAATCCGATGCACCGCTGGAAAATATAGTTGGCGTTTCAAACTCAATTGAAGCAATTGCTATGATTGACATAAATAATATTACATCGAATCCAAAAGGTAAAGTAACTGTTGATTTAAATAATTTAAAAACCGGTATTGCTTTGAGAGATGAACATCTAGGAAGTTCAAATTGGTTAAATACAGAAAAATTTCCAAATGCCACATTTATGCTTACAGGTATAACAGATGCATCATCTACTAAATTGGAAGACGCTAAAAAAGTAAAAGCAATATTACATGGTAAATTTTCTGTTCACGGAGTAACCAAAGATACTAATGTTCCCGCTGAGCTAACTTATTTTAAGGAGAATGAAAGAACTAAAGCTAAAATAAAAGGAAATATTTTGAAAGTTAAAGCTTCTTTTAACTTCAATTTAGGTGATTATGGAATAAATATTCCAAATATGGTAGTTGGTAAAGTGGATGATAACATAAAGGTTGCCGTTAATTTTATTGCTACGGATGATAATGTAAGTGTTGCCAATCCTTGCGGTGGGTGCAATCCTCGCGGAATGGCAAAAATGCATAAAGACGGAAAATGTAACCCCTGCAGTATGAATAAAATGCATAAGGATGGTAAATGTAATCCTTGCAGCATGAATAAAATGAATAAAGCAAAATGCAATCCATGTGGCGGATTGAAATAGGTAAACTCATAACTCCTCAAAAATTGGGGAGTTCATTTTTTATTTGATGAGGAAAAAATGAATAGAAGAGACTTCATAAAAAACTCGTTTTTTGCGGCATTTTTGGTTACCACTCCATTAGCCACAGCAGAAAAATTATATCAGAATTCAAAAGAATTTATTAAAGCTGCTAAAGACAAGATTTTATTCATCATCCAATCTTTAAGAAAGGAAGGTTCCAATTTAGTATTAAAAGTAATGAATGGTAAAAAGTATGTATTCGATCCATATGTTCGTTATCCCTACGACGGAGGCATAGTAGATAAGGAAAATGGATGCCGAATATTTTTCCATGCTCATCGCCCCAATGAATACGGACACTTTCATACATTTGTAGAAGATGATAAGGGTGACCTAATTCATCTAGTTTTAATTTCGATGAATAAAGAAGGCGAACCTATTGCACTGGCAACTGTAAATACTTGGGTTACAGGAGATAAATATGTAAAACCTGAGATTCTGAAAAGCTATTTAACAAATTTTAAAATGTCTCATAATTCCTTTAAGGAAAAGAGAGTAATTGAATTTGTTGAAACCATATTCGAAGCATATAAAAATGAAATTTTCGTCCTTTTTTATCAAAGGGAAAAGTGGATACAAGAATATGCTATGAAAAATCTTCGCGAACCATTTGAGGACAGAGATTACGAAGTACTTTCATCCATTAATATTTCCCTTTGATAAAAAGACTCAAAGTTATCACAAGAAAGTGTGACCATTAATGCTTACTCTAAAAATAAAAATATTCATTCCTACAAAGGCAAAGTAAAATAAAACGTAGATCCTTTACCATGTTCACTCATAACACCAACTTCACCTTGATGAGCTTCAATAATTTTTTTCACAATCGAAAGCCCAAGCCCGGTACTTGATTCTCCACCTGTAGCTTTTGTACTCACCTTGGCAAACGGTTTGAAAAGTTTATCTATCTCTTCTTTCTTTATTCCCTGCCCGTGATCAGTTACTTTTACCATTACTTTATCAGCTTGTTTTTCAACAGCTATTTCAATGGTAGTGTTGGGATGAGAATATTTAATCGCATTTGACAGCAGATTATTCAGCACCTGTTCAATTTTTACTTTATCTATCTCTACTTTAAGTTCACTAAAATTAGAATTAAATTTTAAAGTCATCGATTTTTTATTTGCGGTAATTTTATTGAATGTAATAACCCGTTTAACCAACTCAATTAAGTCTTCTTCCTTATAATTAAGTTTTAACTCACCGCTTTCAATAACCGCTACATTCAATAATTGATCTAATAGTTTCAATACGAAATCGCTCGATTGACGTATAATTTTTAAATACTCTTTTACTTCATCATTAATCTCATCTCCAAAATCTTCAAGTATTAACGAGCTGTATGATAAAGCCAACCCTACTGGATTTCGAATATCGTGTGCTGCCATCCTTAAAAATTTGTTTTTCTCTTCATTCAATTTTTGTAACTGAACATTTTTTAGTGCAACCTCTTTATGCATCTCAGTTAATTTTCTATTGGCATCGCTCAATTCAATATTTTTCTGTATAGCGTTTTCATAAGTTGATAACAACAGATCTATAATCTGCATTTTATCGGATGTAATTCTGTATTTCTTTCCAGAAAATACAATATCAATTCCGACTTCACTACCGCCACCTACTTTCCTAATCTCTTTATTTGCCAAAATATATTTCACTCGAGAAATGAGAAAATCCGGACTATACGGCTTAGTTAAAAAATTATCAGCACCAGATTCCAACCCCTTAATTACATCTTCCGGATTTGATAGCGTTGTAAGAAGCATTACTGAAATATCTTTTAATTCAGGATTAGATTTTATGCTTTTACACAGTTCATAACCATCCATTTCCGGCATTATTATATCAGTTATTACTAATTCTGGTTTCTCGACTTTAATTTTTTCGAGAGCTTCCTTACCATTTATAGCAAAACCATATTTATAATCTGATTCTTCAAGAATAATTTTTAATTGTTCAAGTTGAGTAGGACTATCTTCAACTATAAATATTTTTTGAGGCATAAAACTCATCTCCAATCTTATTTAAATATTCAACAATCTTATTCGGATTAAATACATAAGTAGCCCCGCGAAGTTTAACAGCTTCTTTAGGCATCCCATAAACTATAGAAGATTCTTCATCTTGGGCAATTGTAATTGCACCCTTATCTTTCATTCTTTTCAATTCTTCCGCCCCATCTTTTCCCATACCAGTTAACAATATTCCAACCACATCCGGTGTGATATTGAGGTTAATAGATTCAAATAACTTAGATACTGAAGGTTTACAACTATGGATAGGTGGTGAATCATTCAATCTAATTTTAAACTGTTCTGTTACAGTCATATGTCTATCATCCGGAGCAAAATAGACTACACCGGGTTTTATCTCTTCATTATCTTCCCCAATTTTTAATTTAATAGAACATTTCTCATTCAACCAATTCACCATTGATTCTATAAAACCTTCCGTAATATGTTGCACAATAACAATTGGTAAAGGATAATTCTCAGATATCCCGGACAATATAGTTTTTAAGGTTTGAGGACCACCGGTCGAAGCACCAAAAGCAATAAGCCGTATTTTTTTTAACTCATAATCATCAGAATTAGGAACAATTTCAATTTTAACTTGCTCAGTAGGAGTGAATAAAGATGAATTCTTCCTTTTTATTACCTGAACACCGGATAACATTTTAATAAATTTAATAAACTTTTCAGCATAATTCTCAAAGTCTTCAGAATCAAAAGAATGCGGTTTATCAAAAATACTGAGAGCACCGGCTTCCAATGCTCTGAAAATATCTTTAGCATTTTTCGATTTGAAAGACGAACTCATTATTACAATCGGTACCGGAGAGGTATGCATTATTTCTTTAGTTGCCTCCAAACCATCCATTTCGCCTTCTAGATAATAATCCATTGTAACAACGTCGACTTTATTATTTTGGACGAAGTTAACCGCATCGATTCCACTTTTAACAGTAGCAACTACTTCTATCTCGTCATCTGATTCCAGGATCGCTTTAATAATTTCACTTACGGAGGGTGAATCTTCAACTATTAAAACTTTCATTTTAACAACCTCTCAACCGTTTGTAATAAATTACTCTGCTCGAAATCACTTTTTACAATATATGCACTGGCACCAGAATCAATACCTTTTTCTATATGTTCTTGTTTCGAAAGTCCTGTAACTAAAACAACCGGTATATGAGCATATTTATCCGAGGATTTGATTAACTTAGTTAATTCAAATCCATCCATCCGGGGCATTTCGACATCACTTACTACTAAATCATACCCTTCTTTTCTAAATTCAGTCCACGCTTCTTTACCATCAACACAAGTTTTTACATTATATCCTGAATTTTCAAGAATCTCTTTTAACAACAATCTTGACGTAATAGAATCGTCAACTACCAAAATGTTTTTCTTTTCTGTGTCTTCTCTTTCACTGGTTTTAAATTTAACAGATTCAAATCCTCCGGAGGCTTCTTTAAATATATCTTTCAAATTGAGAACCGGTATTACACTACCATCGGCTACTATTGTTCCGGCCTCATAAAACTTTATCTTCTTAATCTGTTTATTGAATGGTTTAATTAATATTTCCTCTTCACCTAAGATCTCATCTACTATCAATCCCAAATCTTCCGCCCCATTTTTGCACAGGACAATTGTGTAATTAGAACCAATTAATTCGGATTTGATATTTAGAATATTAGCTAGATAAATTAGTCCAATATATTTATCACCATATTTAACACATAATTTGTTTTCAAAAGTATTCAAAGTGTCCTTCTTTACTCTTATCGCAGCAACCAATTTGGAAGTTTTAATGTAATATCTATAATTACCTACCTTAACCAACAATCCTCTCATCGTTGCAACCGATAAGGGCAACGTTAACGTTATGATCGTACCGGAATCCACATTACTGTCAATATCAATAGAACCAAAGAGCTTATCAACTTTCTCTTTTACGATCGCCATGCCCAATCCCCTTCCGCTCAAGTCGGTGATTACTTCAGCAGTAGACAACTCAGATTCAAAAATTAAATTAAGGATTTCATTTTCACTCATGGCGGCGAGTTCTTCTTTGGTTCTTATTTTTTTCTTTATTGCCGAGTCAATTATTTTTTTAGGATTGATTCCCCTTCCATCGTCGGATATTTTTATTTGAACCTTATTCCCTTCAACCAAATTAATTGCAAGGTGGATATTTCCAACCTTCTCTTTCCCTTTCTTAATGCGTTCTTCAACTTTTTCAATACCATGATCTATTGCATTTCGAAGTAAATGGACCAATGGATCTTTCAACTCATCCAAGACCCGTTTATCAATATCAATATTATCGCCGGTAACTCTGAAATTAATTTTTTTGCCAAGCTGTGAAGCTATATCCCTTACCATCATTGGAAATTGATCACTCAAAGCACTGAATGGAAGCATCAGAACCGATCTTACGCTTTCATTTAACTGATAAAGTTTATTATCAAAATCATTGTAGTTGTTTGTCATTGATGTTTCAAGATCGGTTACCAGTCTTTCAATATCATTTACCATCTCTTCCAAACCATCAATATATTTCAACAACTCTTGCAAAAGCAAAGTTGTTTCTTGATCGAAGACCTCGCTTTGCATCATATTGGAAAGCTTGGTAATTAATAAATTATTCTTTGCAGATTTCTTTCGCCAAGTTTCAAACAGCAATTCAATCGCCGTCAATTCATCCTTCTGAGCCTTCAGTGCTTGTTTATTTGGCAGAAGTTCTTCAGCCTGTCCAAGTAGATTCTCAATTTTTTCAATCGATACTTTTATTCTATCAGCAATTTTATTTTGATTTAAGATTGATGATTCTGTAATTCTCTCAAATGTTTTTTCGGGAATAGTTTTATTATCACTTTCTGTTTCAGGCTTTTCTTCAGAAGCTATTCTTTCCGTATTTACTTCTTCATTCAGTTCTCTTCCCTTTTCTTCACATTTCTCTTCTTCTTTTTGAACCTCATTTACATCTTCTTTCTGCTTGAGATAGATAATATAATTATCCGAAATAAGTTTTGTAGTTTTTACAATTTCATCTTCCATTAAAAGTTTATTAGTCTCATCCGTCTCATCAATATAAGCAGAGATTACTTTAACTCCTTTCAGTGTAATATCGAATAATTGATGATCTTCTTCCAACTCATTCTTCTTGAATCCGGAAAAAACATTCTCAATACTTTGGCATAACTCTACAATAGCGCTCAGGCCAACTGCACGGGCAGCACCTTTCAAACTATGAGCTGCACGGTATATTTCTTCAATTAAATTTGCTTTTATATTACGATCGGTTTCATTCTCATACTTTATCAATTGATTTGAAATCAATTGAATGTGTTCATGCGCTTCATTCTTGAAGGTATTAAGTAACCGTTCGCGTATTTTTTCATTTAGATTCATAACCTAAGCTGAGAAATAATTTCTTTTAATTTTGAACCAATATCTTTCAACATTACAGTAGTTTCTTGCAATTGCTTTGCACCAACTGAATTTTGCTGGCTGGCCGAATTGATATTTTCCATTGCAACTGTAATTTGCTCCATACCAATAAATTGCTCTTGAATAGTTAAAGATGATTGCAATACAATATCTCTAACAGCATCCATAGTTCTTGCTAACTCATCGATAGCTTCACCTGACTTACTAGCAACAGTACTTTGTTCAAGAGCGATTTTTTCACCTTTTTCAGTTGCCATAACCGCACTATTGATTGAGTTCTGAATGTCGTTTAATAGTGTTTTAACTTTTCCCGTTGCTTGTTTTGATTTATCGGCTAAGTTTTTTATTTCCTGAGCAACAATAACAAAGCTCTTTCCTTGTTCACCAGCTCTTGCAGCTTCTATCGAAGCATTAACCGCAAGTAAGTTAGACTGCTCAGCAATATCGTTTACCGAATCAATTATCTCACTAATGGATTGACTAAATTCGGTTAATTTTATAATATTTTGCCCAATGGCAGCCATCTGCTCTTTAATTAATTGTACTCCGTTCAAAGTATCACTTACCGATTCTTTTCCGGAATCAGCAATTTCTTTCATTTCATCCATAGCTTCAACAGCTTCTTTAGCTTTTTTGTTGGAAACTTCAGAAGTCTTCTTCACTTCCTCTACAGTTGATGTAGTCTCTGAGATTGAAGATGATGTTTCAGCGATACTGCTGGAAAATTGGGCGATTACAGAATTCAATTCAGATGCAGTTGAGGCTAATTGATTAATCTCCTGTGAAACTTCGGAGTTGATATCCTTAAATTTCTGAATCATATGATTTATTGATTGACTTAGTAAATCCTCATCAGATTCAATTTCCAAATTTTTACTTAAATCCCCTTTTGCCACTGCTTCCGATAAATTCGCTATATCATTCAAACGATTTAGCACTTTCCGGAAGTTTGTATTTAATTCACCGATTTCATCTTTCCATTCGATTGGTTCAAGATCGGTTTTTATATTCCCTACCGTTAATTGCTTTGTCTTGATATTGATTTCTTTAATAGGTTCTAAAATATATTTTTTAATAAAAGCTGCTCCAATAAAAGCAAGTAAAAGTATTATTACAGCCAGGAAAATAAGTAACCGAATTATATAATCTAATTCGTGAATATTATGAGCTGCTTCATATTCGGCTAAAGAAATATCGACATAAGAAATAATGCCAAAATTTGTTACAGCCATCAAAATGAAAAAGAACAATATCTTCTGCTTTACGGACAGATTAGAATACCAACTCATGGATTACCCCGTATTTATTTTTCAATAATTAATTTTTCATCTCTTAAAATTCTTCCACCATCCAATAGAATAACACCGTCTGAAGTGATTCCCTTCAAATACTCTTTTCTAATGCCTTTATGAGTTGTTAATTCAAGAGTCAGTTTTGATTCCTCTATGTTTATAATACCTTCTACCTTATCAACCAGTATTCCAAACATAAGATCATCATCTTGCAAAACAACTATTCTATTCAAATCGGATAATTTTTCGTCTTTCAGATCAAAAAATTCTTTTAAATTTATTATCGAAATTATGTTTCCTCTTAAATTAAAAATACCGAATAAAAATTTTGGTGCGGACGGTAATTGCGTGAACTTTTCTAATTTTAAAGTTTCTCTAATATATTGCGACTCAATAGCATATTTTTCACCGGATAAAATAAATTGAATTGCTTCACTAGTTGTTCCGACATTTGATGTTTTAGATTTTTGGGAAATCTTTTTTGCACGTTCTTTTAGAACCTTTCTTTCATCATGCGTTAAGTTTTCAACGTAAACATCGAGTGAATGATTTTCATTAGAATTTTTCAAATTTCCCAATATTTTTTTCCTTTTCATTCCCATTTTTAATTAAGATTTTCCAATAATACTCTTGCAATGTCCTTTAATCTTTCCGCTGTCAATCCATCCGCTTCTTCAAGCACTCTATCAGGTTCAATATTACTCAATAACTTTATAACATGAGCTAAATCATATCGAGCTTCTTTATAATCAGAAAGTTTATCATTTATATTTGCACGAAGGAAATATAACAATGGAGCATTGGGTTCAATAAATATAGCTGTATTTAAGTGACTAAGTGCATTTTCATAGTTTCCGATTTCAACAAATAATTGAGCAGCCAATTCATGAAGTCTGCTATTAAGTTTATTCGTATTCAATAATTGCTTACAAATTTCAATTGATTTTTTGATATCACCTTTATTAGCGTAAGCTTTACAATAGAGTAAGTTAATTTCATTAATGATATCATTAGATAAAGTATTTAATTGTTGCTCTTTCTTCGCTCTATCAATTAAATTGATTACACCATTGTAATCTGCATTAGTAAATAATTTTCGTACGTCCTCAATGGAAAACTCAATACTCCGATTCTCTTTTTCAATCTTTTTATTTTGTTCTTTCTTTTCTTGCTTAATTATTCTGCTTAAATCTTTTTTCTTTTTCTCATTATTTTGAATACGATATTTTTTTATCGTATTATTTTTAGTTTCAAATTTAAGTGAGAGTATATCTTGGTTTTTCTTATAGTCCGATTGTTTTTGATAAAAATGAATCCTGTTAAAATAAACAGGTTTCAAACCATCCTTATTTATTAATCTCAATTCCGCATACCCGGGAATATAATATCCGCCTTCTGCAAGTGATGAACGGATTTTATCAAGAAGACGATCAATCGCTTTCTGACTAAAATAAATAAGCGTATTTCTGAGAAGTATAATATCAAAAAAAGCTTCTTTCTTAAATATTCCGTGATAATTATCGTTTAAGTTTAAATGATGGAATTCGACTTTTTCTTTAACTTCGTCCGATAAACGAAAATAATTATTTGAATCACTTGTAAAATATTTTTCCCTCAGATTTCTGGGAGTATTCCTAAAAGACCAATTTCGGTAAATACCTTGCTTTGCAATTGATAAAGATTCTTTATTTATGTCAGTTGCGTAAATTTTAACCTGCTCTGGGAATTTCGCATACTTTTCAAGCAGCATAATAGCAATTGAATATGGCTCTTCACCACTTGAACACGCAGCCGACCATATATTAATAGCCTCCTTGCCTTTTGAAAGTAAATCGGGAATAATTTGGTTAACTAATATTTCAAGAGATTGATTTTCTCTAAAAAAATATGTCTCGCCGATAGTTATATACGGAGCTAACCAATAAATGATGTCTTTATTAAACTCTTTATTTACTAAACTATCAACAAATTCTTCCCAATCGGATCCTTGATGATCCCAAAAAGCTTCTTTTAATATTCTTTCTAAATCTATTTTTTTGTTAAAATCGAAATGAATACCAAAATGATTTTCAATTTTATCCGAAAGAATTTTATGTTGTTTATCAGTTAATTTGAGATTAGACAAGGTTATTGATTGCATCCTGAGTCCAGTTTTCTTCATAATCATCCATAAAATTTTCGATATTATTAATCAAAATAATATCGGAATCCATCTTTACAATTCCTTTAACGTCACTTAATTCACTCATTATTTCTTCACCAGAAATAAAATCCTCCGGAGCAATTTCTTTATATCCAATTAGTTTATCAATTACGAATCCTAATTTTTTCCCTTTATAGCGAACAATTACAATACAATTATCCAGCGAGAACTTTTCCGGTTTTATATTTAATTTACGTTTAATGTCTCCAATTGCAATTATTTCACCGTGAAGATTAATAATTCCTAATATTTTCCTCGGGGATTCCGGCAAAGGTGTAATTTCGACAAGTTCTATAACTCGATATACATCTTCTACATTAAATGCAAATATTTTATCTCCCAAAGTGAAAAGTAAAAATTTGGTTATTTTATTTTTCATTCTCTAATTAATAATTAAATATTTTTGTGAAATAATAATATTAATATTGTTAAATCGCAACTTCACAAAATCAGATTTAAGT
>CAZNJB010000028.1:0-38859 GCA_964573255.1 uncultured Melioribacteraceae bacterium | reverse complement strand
GCCTCTCATACCGAAGCAGTCACAGGCCGGGCAGGTAGCTCAGTCGGTAGAGCAAAGGACTGAAAATCCTTGTGTCGGCGGTTCGATTCCGTCTCTGCCCACCCAGCCAGGTTAACCGAGCCTGGCTTTTTTATTTTAAACTCAAAATCTAATTTTTTCCCTTCCCATTAATTTGTTGAAAATTCTTGATACTGACCGCTACAACCATTTAGAGCACATACTTCGTAATTGAGTTTAGCCAGGTTGTTGTTTGCTAATCTATTTAAGTATCTGGGGCGTTGTTTCGAAGCTATCAATTTAAACCGAGTTTGGCTTATCTCAATTAGAGAGAGTAAATAAACTATATCCCCACAATTAAACTATTTGATTGAAGAGTATAGATGTTCTCCTATATATTTGGGCCATACAGAATAACGAATATTTGTAAAAGGTCTTTTACTCTATAAAAGAGTATCGATTTCATTAATTTACACTTCATTTATGAATAATTATATGCATAATTTTACAATAAGACTCTTAAAAATTGTGAGAATTTAACATAATAATTCACTTTTTTACACATTATTATCAATGTATGAATAAAATAGTTGCATTTTATTTTTAATCGCTGTAATTTCGCTCCAAAATATTTTATACAATAATCTTTAGTGACTAAATAAATGTTGTAACATCTTGTCAAAAAACAACCAGTTTCAAATTTATTTGCGTTATCAAACTATAGACACGGCAAGTGTCTTCTAAATCAAATCTCAGAAAACAATCAATTCAGAACTCAACAATCATTGGGGAGTGTAAATAATGAAATATAAAAATTTAGTACTGCTTTTCTTGATTATGCTTGCTACTAATGCTTTTGCAGGTACTACCGGAAAAATTGCCGGACGAGTTATAGATGCATCAACCGGAGAACCGTTACCATTTGCAAATATAATTGTTGTTGGAACGACATACGGAGCTGCAACGGATATCAATGGGTATTATACAATACTAAATATCCCGCCGGCAACATATAAACTTAGAGCATCAATAATTGGTTTTACAAGTGTTACTATTGAAGGTGTAAAAGTTGAGATAGATAGAACTACTACAATTGATTTTAAATTGAAACCGACAAGTTTAGAACTTGAGGGAGAAATTGTTGTATTGGCTGAAAAACATGTTGTAAAGAAGGATGTTGCTGCAAGTCAAAAAAGTGTAAACGCCGCTGAGATAGATGCTCTTCCTGTTACAAGTGTTGGTGATGTAATCGGATTACAAGCAGGTGTAAGTTCTAATCTTTCCGTTAGGGGTGGAGCAAGCAATGAAACATTATTTATGGTAGACGGAATTATAATGCGTGATGAAAGAACGAACACTCCTATATCTAATGTCCCGTTAAGCGCTGTACAGGAAATTTCCGTTCAAACAGGTGGTTTTAGTGCTGAATATAATAACGTTCGCTCAGGTTTAGTTAATGTTGTTACCAGGGAAGGAGATAAAAATAGATATAGCGCTTCCATAAATTATCGAATTAGTCCTCCTTCACAAAAACACTTTGGAATTTCACCATACGATCCGAATTCCTATTGGCTTCGTCCTTATTTGGATCCGAAAGTAGCATGGACGGGAACAAGCGCTTGGGATGAATATACACAAAGACAGTATCCTAAATTTGACGGTTGGAATGCCTTTTCCGAAGCAACATTGCAAGATGATGATCCTACAAACGACATTACTCCCGAAGCTGCACAAAAGTTATTTGAATGGCAATATAGAAAGCAAGGTGACATAAACAAACCTGATTATTACATTGACGGAGGGTTTGGTGGTCCGGTGCCTTTAGTTTCGAAATATTTAGGGGATCTGAGATTTTGGGCATCTTTTAAGCGTGAACAAAATATGTATTTAATGAGATTATCGCGCGATGCTTTAACCGACCAGAGTTTTATGATAAAAATCACCTCCGATATAAATAAGTCGATGAAATTGAATATTATCGGATTATACGGAGAAACATTTGCTACATCTGCATCTACTGCAGGTGGTACATCTTATATGGCTTCTGTGTCTGATGTTGCCAACGTTGTAAATTCTTCCAGTTTTACGGTTCCATGGAGAATTTATACCGATCTTTTCTACTCCCCGACATCAAGATATGATCACATGATTTCTGCAAAATTAACTCATGTTTTAAATCCGCATTCCTATTACGAAGTTCAAATTAGAAAGGTAGGGAAAAAGTATTTTACTACTGCCCCTTCCTTAAGAGATACTACAAAAAAATATAAAATATTTGGCAACTTTTATGCTGATGAAGCACCGCTTGGTTTTTGGCCTGATCCTGTATATTCAATTGATGGCGGTCTTTCTATGGGTGGTGCGGTTAGTACTTCCAGAGATTACAGTAAAATTAACACATACTCAATAAAAGGTGATTACATAAATCAGATTGATAATCATAATCAAATTAAAGCTGGTGTTGAATTTACCTTAGATAATTTTGATATGAAGTTCGGTAGGGAAAACTTTTTCTTGCCGGAAGGGAATAATTGGACAATAATTAAAAGATCTCCCTACAGAGCATCCGCTTATTTTCAAGATAAAATAGAATTCGAAGGATGGATTTCCACTATTGGATTTATCGCCGATTATACGAGTCCAAATGGTCAATGGTACGATGTTCCTGTTTACGACCGCGAATTCTTCTCCCAGAATTACAATGAGAATAATGATTCTAAATTTTTAGGTGATGCTAAAGGGCAATTGACAATTAGCCCCAGAATAGCTATTTCGCATCCAATTACTGAGAACTCAAAATTGTATTTTAATTATGGTCACTATAGACAAATTGCTACATCCGAAAATCTGTACAGAGTACAAAGAGATGTGAGAAATCGATTAGGGTTGTTGGGTGATCCTACAATTCCTCTTGCCAAGACGATAGCCTATGAATTGGGCTACGACCAGGCGATAATGAAGGATTATCTACTTCATTTATCAGCTTACTACAAAGACAATTCCGATCAGGAATTATATGTTAGATATATAAGTTTTGACGGAAAAGTTAATTATTCAAAACTGACTAATAACAGATATCAGGATATTTTCGGATTCGAAGCGGATATTTCAAAAATTTATGGCGATTGGGTTACTGGTAACATAAACTATGAGTACCGTGTAGGTACTTCAGGTTATTTCGGTTCTTTAATTTATTATGAAGATCCGGCAAAACAACGCGAATATTTAAATAGAAATCCCGTACAGAATAAACCGCGTCCTCGTCCAAGAGTAAAATCTTATATTGATTTCCATACTCCACGTAATTTTGGACCTACTTTTGCCGATAATCGTATTTTCGGCGACTGGCATTTCTTAGTTATTGCCAATTGGATTGCAGGAGAATGGTTTACTTGGAATCCCAATAATATACCGGGAATAGAATATAACGCTCAATGGAAACCATATTATAATGTGGATTTGAAAGTTTCGAAGATATTCAATTTTGGTAATATCGATTTGAAATTTTATATGGATTTAACTAACGTCTTTAATTTCAAACATTTTTCGGGACTTTCATTCCGAGACATTCACGATTATAACTATTACATGCAATCACTCCATTTACCCGAATCGGAAGCCGGTAATCTAGGTTACAATTTCATACCCGGTGATGATCAGCCAGGTGATTATCGAGATGACGGTGTTGAATTTGTACCAATGGAATGGATTCACAGCATAGACGATAATTTCACGCCTAACAGCAGAGCAATCTATTATGAAGCAACTACGAAAAGATATCTCCAATACAAAAATGGGGAATGGGTTTCGGTTGATCAAGCATATTTGGATGAGGTACTTAAAACAAAAGCTTATATAGATATGCCGAATCAAACGTTTTTCACTTTCCTTAATCCTAGAAATATTTTCTTTGGAATAACGATAAATTATAAACTTTAAGCTGATTTACGAGATTAAAAATTAAAGGAAATAAAATGAGAAATATTAAGAAAAAAATTATCCCTATTACCATAGCAGCCTTTTTATTGCTCACGGTTACGGAGATATTTGTTGGTGATGAAGTCAGATGGCTTTCAGTCGGTTCTCTCCATAGTTGGTATTCTTCCGCCGGCTGCGAAATTGAACTTGGCCGTACTCATCAAATTCCCGATCAGCAAGATGGTTTAAGATGGCCTGCTCAATATCTTTATCAAGACACCGAAGCGGCAAAAGCTTTATGGCTAGGTGCTAAAAATTATTATGATTCTCGAGCAGGAAAAACTTTTACATATAAAGTTGTTCATGCCGGGCCTCGTGTTTTAAATGAAGAAAGTGAATTTATGCCGGTAAAATTTAAACTTGTGGGTAAATTTGATCATCCAAGAGTTTATGTTGACGGTGTTTCTGCAGGAAGATTAGACTATATGGATTTTGTTGATTCAATTGACGCCAGTATTCCATCTGATAGATTGCTGATCAATGTTGTGAATACCTCTATCGGCGTTACGGTAACAAGAAAAATTTATGCTTTTTCTCAACAGTATAATGATAACTATTTTATATATGATTATACATTTACTAATACCGGTATTATCGATGTTGCCGGTACAAAGAATGAACAGACTTTAGAAGATTTCGTGATTTTCTTCCAATACAGATATGCTCCCACAAGGGAAGGTGGTCCGTACGGATATTATTGGCTTCCTCAGTCAACTTCATGGGGACGCGCTACAGTTAATGACGTAATTTATGAAGATGAGAACGGAAATCCTTTCAGGGTTCAATTTTCTTGGTTAGGTAAACACTCGCAAGCAGGGTACGACAATATTGGTGGTCCGAACGTCGGAACTGCAAGTTATTATCCGGACGGACGTTTAGGTGCTGCCCAGTTTGCTGGTGTATTGACAATCCATGCAGATGCAGGTCCTAATGATCCCACAGATGACATTAACCAGCCATCAACGACAGATATTGTTGATTCTGATGGAAAAATAAACTTTAATAACGATCAGTTCAATGAAGCCCAGATGACCGAGGAATATGCCGCTATGACTGCCGGCAGACCGGCTCAAACAATGGCAGAATTGATTGGTGACGGATTTGCAGACCAATTCGGAAATACAGCCGGAGGTTACTCCCAGGGACAAGGATTTGGTCCTTACACTCTTGCTCCCGGCGAAAGTATCCATATTGTATTAGCCGAAGGCGTGGCAGGATTGTCAAGAGACAGTTGTTATACTATCGGTGCTAGATGGCTAGAAGGTAAGGGACCATTCGTGTTACCCGACGGTAGTACCACAAACGATAAAGATGAATATAAAGATGCTTGGGTTTTCACCGGAAAAGATTCTCTCTTCCAAACATTTAAGAGAGCTTTGGCTAATTATCAAAATGATTTCAATATACCTTCACCTCCACCTCCTCCGGATGAATTTATTGTTACTTCCGGTGGTGATAAAATAAATCTAAAGTGGTCTAAAAACGCTGAATCGGAACCGAACTTTATGGGATATCGAATTTATAGAGCCATCAATGTTCCTGATACAACATACGATCTCATTTACGAATGTGGTCCCGGAACAGATAATCCTCTAGTTACAGACGGAGCATACAACACTTGGGATGATACTACTTTAGCAAGGGGATTTGACTACTATTATTACATTACTTCATTCGATGACGGTAGTACAAACAATGTTTATCCCGGTGTACCTTTGGAAAGCAGTAAGTTCTACACTATGACAAATAATCCTGCTAACCTTAAGCGTCCTGCCGGAACCGAATTATCCCAAATTAGAGTAGTGCCCAATCCGTATAATATACGTTCCAAAGATTTGCAGTTCGGGGATAGCGGGCAGGATAGAATTATGTTTTATAACATCCCGCCTGTATGTACGATAAGGATTTATACGGAAAGGGGTGATTTGATTAATACAATCGAACACACTGACGGTACCGGGGATGAAGCCTGGAATTCTGTAACCTCATATCGTCAAGTTGTTGTTAGCGGTATTTATATTGCTGTTTTCACAACACCTGACGGTCAACAGGCAATTAAGAAATTTGTAATAATTAGATAATTAATTTTTTGATGGAGTGAATTTAAACTTAAAATGATATTATCAAAAAAAAATAATGCCGTAATCATATTAATCCTTCTGATATTGTCCGAAGTGATTCTTGCCGGAACAACGGGTAAAATATCGGGGAAAGTTACGGATGCTGCTACTGGTGAACCTTTACCTTCCGTTAATATAGTTGTAGTTGGAACAACAATGGGAACTTCTACAGATGTTAACGGAAATTATGTGCTGCTCAATATTCCCGCCGGCAAATATACTCTTAAATTTTCTATGATTGGTTATGCCGATTTTATAGTGGAAGATGTAAGAGTGAATATTGATCTGACAACAAAAGTAAATGCTTATTTGAAAGAAGAAGTCATACAAGGTGAGGATGTAGTTGTTGTTGCTGAAAGACCAATTGTAAGAAAAGACGTTTCCAACAGTCAGATGAATCTTGCCGGCGAATCCATTTCTTCTTTACCGGTTCAAAATGTTGTGGAAGTTCTAAAACTTCAAGCTGGTATAGAATCGGGGAGAGATGGTATTATTGTTAGAGGTGGTTCAGCCAACCAAACTGTATTTATGGTTGACGGGTTATCTCAAAATGATGAACGGTCAAACATTCCCTATGCTACTGTTAGTCTTAGTGCAATCAAAGAAGTGCAGATTCAAACCGGAGGATTTAACGCAGAATATGGCAACCTTCGTTCCGGTTTGATAAATGTAATAACTAAAGAAGGGAATTCTTCCGTTTACAGCGGTACAATTAATTTCCATTATTCACCCCCTGCAGCAAAGCATTTTGGTAATTCTGTTTACGATCCATACTCATATTTTAATAGACCTTATTTGGATCCTGACGTAATGTGGACGGGTACTAATAACGGAGCATGGGATTCATATACTCAAAGGCAGTATCCTCAATTCGAAGGTTGGAATGCAGTTTCGGAAGCAACGTTAAAAGATGATGATCCAACTAATGATCTTACGCCCTCAGCTGCAAAAAGAATTTACGAATGGCAGCATAGAAGGCAAGGGGAGATAACCAAACCAGATTTTATTATCGATGTTGGATTCGGTGGCCCGGTTCCGTTCGTCTCTGAATATTTAGGAAATCTCAGATTCTATACTTCATATTATCAACAGAGAGATATGTTCGTTTTTCCTCTGTCGCGAGATAGTTATTCAGAGACTCAGTTCAGAACTAAACTGAACGCAGACATATCCAAATCGTTAAAGCTAGTTGTCAGCGGATTGTACGGCGAAATTAATTCAGTCTCACCGTATAACTGGAATGTACCAACTGGAAGTGTTCTTAAAACAACTTATGATGTCGCGAACTTGCTCAATAGCAGCAGCGGAAATGCAATTCTTTATATGCCCGGTTATTTTAGTCCGAGCTCCATTTACCGTACCATGTTTGCTGTTAAGTTAACTCATATTTTGTCACCAAAAGCATTTTATGATATTAAGTTAGAGCACTTTACCAATAGATATAGTACATATCAAATGGAATTGCGCGACACAACTAAAAAATATCAACCTGTTCCTGGATACTTTACCGACGAAGCGCCTTACGGATACTGGGGCTACAGCGTTAGCGGAATCGACGGTATGATTATGGGCGGATGGATGAATTTAGGAAGAGACCAGAGTGTTAATTCCACTACTTCATTAAAATTTGATATTATTAATCAGTTGAATTTATCGAATCAGTTGAAAGCCGGAGCAGAATTTGTTTATAACGATTATAATATAAATGCCGGTACCTATAGTCCTTCCATGAATACATGGACCAGAGAGCAAGTTTATCAACTTTTCCCGTACAGGTTGAGTGCTTATGTTCAGGATAAACTTGAATTCGAAGGGTTTATTATGAACCTAGGTTTAAGAGCCGAATATTCCGATCCTAATACAGAATGGTTCCAACTCTCCGATTTCGATAAGCTGTATAGCGCTGGGTACGGTAATTCTCTGGAAAAATCTGCGGCGAAAGAAAAAGTTAAAGGAAAATTATATTTAAGTCCTAGACTGGGTGTATCACATCCAATTACAGATAATTCTAAATTATATTTTAATTACGGTCACTTCCTTTCTGAACCGGCATCTTCTTACAGATTCAGAATTCAGCGCGAATCAAACGGATTGGTAACATATATTGGCAATCCTTATCTGAAGTTGGAAAGAACCGTAGCATACGAGTTAGGTTATTCACAGAATTTGTACGATCAATTTTTACTTAATATTGCCGCATATTATAAAGACGTTCTGGATCAGCCAGGCTGGGTATATTATCAGAATTTGAATTCAACGGTTCAGTATTACAAAGCTACAAATAATAATTATGCTGATATAAGAGGATTTGAAATTACTCTTTCAAAAGTTTGGGGCAAATGGGTAAGAGGATTTATAAATTATACCTATGATGTCCGTACTTCCGGATATTTTGGATTAACAAAGTACTTTGAAGATCCGGTTGAACAAAGGGATTATTTAAGATTGAACCCTTATCAGTCGAAGCCCCATCCGCAGCCGTATGCAAGAGCTAATTTGCAGTTATTTACTCCCGACAATTTTGGTCCAGCAATTTCTGGAATGTATCCATTAGCGAATATTACATTAAATATTTTAGCTGATTGGAAAGCCGGTGCATACACTACTTTTAATCCTCATAATATACCGGGGGTAGTAGATAATGTACAATGGGTCGATTGGTATAATATAGACCTTCGTTTTTCGAAAGATTTTGATTTTGAGGATTTTAATCTTCAATTATATGTTGACGTAACTAATGTTTTGAATACTAAGTTTCTTAGCCAAGCCGGGTTCTCGGATATATATGATTACAATGATTATTTAGAATCTTTGAATTTTTCATGGGAGGAAGGTGTTGAGCATGGTAATGATAAAATCGGGGATTACAGACCCGACGGTGTTCCTTATGATCCGTTAGAGCCGAATCCCAATAATGATCCGGAAATTGCTAAAAGAAACGAAGAACGTAAAAAGAACAAATCGTATATAGATATGCCAAATATTAAATCAATGACTTTTTTGAACCCTAGGAAAATTACACTCGGAATAAAACTGGATTTTTAAGTGAAAAAAATGTTTAACCATTTTCGAAAATATTATATGTTTTTTCTGGTTGCTCTTTTAAGTGCAAATACTCTCTTTGCACAAGTAGAGGGTACGGAAAAAAGGTACATTAGAGTTGGCTCTTTGCAAAGTCATTTTTCTGCTTATGGATCTGAAAGAGCTTGGAATAATTCCTATTACGAAGGTCTTAAATGGCCTGCGGATTATCCGTATCAAGATAATGCAGTAATTAAAAGGTCTTGGATAGGTGTTGATTCATTTACGGATGAGAAAGGTGAGACCTGGGAAAAATACGGAATTTATTTCGCTTTGGATTACGTCGGTCAATCATTATTCCCGATGGAATTAAAAGAAATAGCAAAATTCAAGCCGACTCAAGTGTATGTAGACGGTAATAACATTAGCGCAAGGTATTTGAACGATATTGATGAATACGATCCCAATCTCATTGCGGATAGGCTTGTGGTTAATGTAGTTAATACAAACATCGGTTTAACTATGAAGCGTGAAATTTACGCTTTCAGTCAGCAATATCATGATAATTATTTTATAAAAGTTTATACATTTAAAAATACGGGGAATACCGATTACGACGATGAAATTGAATTACACGCTGATCTAAAAGGTGTAAGGATTAGTTGGGGAACAAGATATAGCGTTTGCAGAGAGGGAGCATATAAAATTGGTGACGGACAATCTTGGGGAAAACATTCATGGGTTTCGAAACGAGGAGAAGATTATGCTGCTCATGTTAATGATATAATAACGGAAGACAACCCTATTGTAGATTGGTTGCGCTGCGGATTCAGCTGGGCAGGACAATCTTCAGTTAACTCATTCGATAATATCGGTGCACCGGAGATCTCGGGTAAAGGTCGCTTAGTATCCCCACAATTTGCCGGCACAGTTATTTTGCACGTTGATAAAAGTACGAGCGATCGGAGTGATGATCCTTTGCAGCCCGCAGTGTTGGGATGGCATGCAGGAGATACATATCCTTCGCTTGGTGATATGCAAGACGTTACCCCAATGATACAGCTTTACAATATGATTTCCGGCAATCCTTTTAAGGGGTTAGGCGGAACGGATAGATTTGACGAAACTAACTTGAGTTCCATAACAGATAAGGTTGATCCGGTTACAATTCATAATGATGTTGGAGGAACTAATGTATGGATTGCTTATGGTCCTTTCGATATTCCGTTTGGTGATAGTATTGTAATTGTAGAAGCTGAAGGAGTAAGCGGATTAAGCAGAGAGCAGTGTGAGATAATAGGCGAAAGATGGAAAAAGGCTTACGATAATTCAAGTGACAAAGGACCATTCACATTGCCGGATGGAAGCGAAACGAATAATAAAGACGTATATAAAAATAGCTGGTTTTATACCGGTATAGATTCTTTACTTCAAACGTTTGGTAGAGCAAAGCGAAATTTCGATTCCGGTTTTTCAATTCCACAAGCGCCTTTACCTCCGGAACTTTTTGAAGTTAAATCGGGTGGCGATAAAATAAATTTATCTTGGAAACCAAGCCCTTCGGAAGATTGGCCTAATTTTGCCGGATACAAGATTTTTAGAGCAGTCGGAAAGCCTGATACGGTTTATAATGAGATTTATAGTGGAGGTCCGGGCACTTATTATTTTGCTGATACAAGCGCAGTTAGGGGATTTTCCTATTATTACTATATCGTTTCTTTTACAGACGGAAGTTTAAATAATACTGGGGAAACTAACCCAACCGGGCCCTTAATGAGCAGTAAGTTTTATACAAGAACAACCGAACCTGCGTTTTTACAAAGGCCGGCAGGAGAAAAATTATCGGATATTCGCATTGTGCCTAATCCTTTTAATATTCTCTCGAAGGATTTACAATATCCCGGTGAGCAAGATAAGTTGATGTTTTTGAATATACCAGGTTATTGTACAATTAAAATTTATACTGAACGCGGTGATTTGATAGACGAAATTATTCATAACGATGGAAGCGGTGATGAACCGTGGAATTCAATTACAAAATATCGGCAAGTAGTTACAAGTGGTGTTTATATTGCCGTAATTACTACACCTGAAGGTGAAAAAGCAATTAAAAAATTTGTGATTATTCGATAAAGGTTTAGAATATATTTAGGAGCATAAAATGAAAAAAACAATACTCTATTTTTCCATAATGATGTTAATTTTCTTAGCAGTACCTTCAAAGTCTTCGGCTCAGGTAGATGGAGGAGAGAATAAAAAACTGGCGCAAACCGGTTTTCAGTTCTTAAGTGTTGGTACTAATGCACGTTCTGCTGCTTTGGCGGAAGCATTTACTACATATGAAGGATCTTCTCTTTCTTTGTTCTACAATCCGGCAGGAATGGCGCGAATGAAGACAACATTCGATCTAATTGCGAATCAAATGAATTGGATTGCAGATATAAAATATTATTCCGGCTCAATGGCTTTTAATTGGGAAGAAGGGAAATATGGTGTATTTGGTGTTAGCTTCCTATTTATTGATTACGGCGAATTTGAATGGACGAGAGTTGCTCCGGAATTGCCTCAAGGTTACGAAGATATTAATGCCGGCTGGGCTATGCCTACTGCTTATTCTTTTGGAATCGGTTATGCAAAAGAATTATCTGATAAATTTTCAGTTGGTGGACAAATTAAATATGTAAAACAAAATCTTGGCTCCAGTTATGTCCCTGTCTATTCCGGTAATACATTAACCGGGAAATCGGTTAAGGATTATTCCTTAGGTGTAATATCGTTTGATTTCGGTACGCTTTATAAAACCGGTTTTAAGAGCCTTGTTTTTGGTATGTCAATCCGAAATTTTGCTCAAGAAGTAAAGTATGAAAAAGAAAGTTTTCAATTACCGCTTACCTTCAAAATTGGTGTTGGTTTTAACGCATTCGATTTATTGCCGAGCCTAGGTGCGGATAATAAACTAAATATTACTATTGATGCGATTCACCCACGCTCCTTCCCTGAATATATTTCATTCGGTGGAGAATACTTTTTCAAAGATATGCTTGCAGTACGCTTTGGTTATGTAACGAATCATGACGATTACAGTTATTCATTTGGTGCAGGTATTCAGAAGTTTGGATTTGCATTCAACTATTCATATACACCGTTTAGTACATTTACTGATGTTAACCGTTTTTCAATAGAGTTTGCGTTTTGATAGAAAAGAAATTTAATGAGACGACAGTTTAAGGAGTTTTCACATGTATAGAATAAGTAACAAATCTTTATTTATTGCATTATTGATTATTTTTGCAATTGCCTTGCAAAGTTGTGAAAATAATATTCCTCCGAGTATCTATAATCCAGACGAAAGCTATAAACCAGATCCGGTTATTACGCAAATAATACCAGATTCTGCATTTGCGGGTGTGGATACTCTTGTAATTAACGGAGAGAATTTTTCAAATAATCCGGATGAGATAGAAGTTTATTTTAACGGTCAGAAAGGGACTGTTATTAGCAGTACATTAAATACGGTAAAAGTAATTCCGGCAAATATTATTGGTGATTCTATAAAAATTCAGTTAAGAGTAATCGGTGCATTGCTATTTGCAGAATATCATCCGTACAAATTAGAACCGATATTTATTGAGATGGGTGGTTTTGATGATTATGACGATCCTTATGGTTTGGCTGTTGATAAGGATGAAAATTTGTACGTCTCTCTGTACAATGAACAAGTACAGAAAGTAACTCCTGACGGCGTTGTAAGCGATTACTCAACTCTGTTAAGAGGTTTGGCAGCTCATATGAAATGGGGACCGGATGGAGGCATTTATTATGTATTCGGTTTACAATATTTGTTGAAAGTAAATCCGGGCGGCGGAAGCGACGGTCTTTATGCTGTGCTTCCGGGCGGAGCTTTTGATTTGGATTTTGATCAAGATAATAATATTTACTGTGCGGGTGGTGGAAATGCGATCTACAGAGTAGATCCGAATAAAGTTGTTACTACTGTTAAAGAATATCCCGGAATTTATATAAACTCGGTTCGTGTGTATAATGACTATGTATATATAGCCGGTAAATATACAGGCACAGACTCCGCAAGTGTACAGAATGGAGTTTGGCGAAACAAGATTCTCCCCGGCGTGGATTCGTTAGGAACAACCGAATTGGTTATTGATTTCGCACAAGTTCAACCGGGTGTTGAAATACAATCCATAACATTTTCCGAGGACGGTGAATTATATTTAGGTACGACTCATACCGAAGGAATTTTTGTAATGAGATCTAACGGTAAAGTTGAACCGATGTATAAAGGAATTTTAGGTCCCGATATTTATTCTATGATATGGGGAAACGGTAATTTCCTCTATGTTACAAGAAGAAATGAAGATCCTTCTAAAAAACGTGTTTTAAGAATTAACGCACGTAAGAAGGGTGCTGTTTATTATGGTAGACAATGAAATTATTAGAAAGGTGAACTGAATGTTCCCATTAACTCATAAATCACAAACAATAAGGAGTAGCTATATGAAAAAAATAGCAACTATGATTCTTGGTATCCTGCTTATGGCCGGTATTACCAATGCACAGACGTGGGAATTCGATCATTTATTGATTGATTTCCATTTGCCTCAAAGTAACGGTTGGGGTGTCCATGGCGTAACTATAGATGCCAATGGAAATGCATGGTTAGCTCTTCACGGTAATCTAGCTCAAGATACACTCTTTACAGATAACGGTGATACTGTTAACTTGAGACCAATTTACGTTCTCGATGCTACAACAGGCGAACATGTTTCTTTTTCTCCTATTGAATATCTTGAATTTCCGGATGGTTCAGTAGACACACTAACAGGCAATGGTAAAGGAATAGGACTTGATAATAACGGTAATATCCTTTACGTTGCAAACCACACTCTTTACAGAATTGACTATCAAACTGGAAGAGGCTTGAATAAATGGGTAGCTCCGGAAGCAAAATCTTTAACTGAAGCTGTTCAATCTCCTGCTGACGGAAACATTTACGTTACATATGTTGTTCCTAACGGATTACCTATGTACATTCTCGATGATAACTTCAATTTAGTTGGAAATGCTGTTGATTCGATTAAATATATTTTGAGAAGCTTAGCTGTAAGTGAAAATGGTCAGGATATTTATACCGGTTCTACATGGACAGGTTTTGGTATCCCTCATTTTCACAGTGATGCTCCTGGATTGGTTCCTTTCGAACCGGTTGATACTTTAGGTAACTGGTTCAATTATTATGATGAAGCAACCGATTCTACTTATGATGTAGTAAACCTTTGGGCAAGCTGCCTCGATTGGGGTCCGAATGGAAATCTTTGGGCAGGTAATTTAAGACCTGATTGGTCTGGTCCAAAAGGTGGAATGTGGTATGCATTTGATGTAAGCACCGGCAAAATTGTTGACAGCGTTGGCGTTCCTATGGGCGACTCAACCGCAGGTGGCGTTTACAGTCCTCGTGGAGCTGCTTGGAGCAATGACGGTACTTATATGTATTTAGCAGACTATGACTATAACGTTGTAAGTGTATGGAAAGCTTCAGCTTCTTCAGTTCAAAAAGAAGAAGGTGTAAATCCTGAAACATTTGAATTAACACAAAATTATCCTAATCCATTCAACCCGACTACTAACATTAAATTCTCTATACCGAAAAGAAGTTTTGTTACTCTTAAGGTGTATGATGTAGTTGGTAGAGAAGTTGCTACATTAGTTAATCAAGAAAAAGAAGCTGGAACTTATAATGTTAAATTCAACGCTTCAAATCTTGCTAGCGGAATGTATATTTACACATTAACAACCGGTAATTTTACTTCAAGTAAAAAAATGGTGTTAATGAAGTAATAAAATTGCTTTATAAAAAAGCCGGCTAAGGCCGGCTTTTTTTTATCTATAAACAATATGTGTTATTCCACAATTCTCAATAATAATTTCGATTTGTTAACATTAGCATGAAATTATCACGTGACAAATTCCCATTTGAAAATCACATATTACCGAAAAAGAATAGTGTAAAAAGAATACTGAATTCTATCTAATATGTTTTAGTACTTGCATTAACACTAATTCTATTTGGTACAATTATCTGCTTGCTTTTATTACCTTTTTGTCATACAGTAAAATTAACAATGCCGAACCTAGAGCAATTAAAGCGAAGATAATCCACATAATATCGGGGCGTTGCATATCACGAGCAAAAATGGCATACAATTGTCCCGATAGAATACCCCCGAATAAATTCCCGAGAGCAACGCACCAGTAAAAATATCCCATATAAAGGGCTACTTTATCCGGCGGGGCAATCCTTCCAGTATATTCCTTAGATTTTGGAGAAGCCATCATCTCTCCGAATGAGAAAACTAAAATTCCTGCAGCAACAACGAATCCGGTATTTCCCCATACTAGTATTAGCATACTAATAACTGTTATTAGTGTTCCCCAGAAAATTGTAGTAAAAGCTTTTAATCGAGTAACAAGCCAGGAAACAAGTACTTGAAAGATGATTATTGCACCTGCATTAAGATTAATAATATATTCGGGATTAACTTGACCATCTGTAACCATCCCGGCATTCAGGGAATTTGCTACTCCGCTTAATCCGATTCCGTTCAAAATATTATAGAAAAGATTGAATAGATCTGAAGTATCGGTAAAATCGCGTATATACAAAGGTAGTGTATAAAAAATTTGATTGAATGTTGTCCAAAATCCGGACATAAGGAGCAGAAAGAGTACAAATTTCCAATCACCAATTTTCATTGGGGAAGTATACCATTTGGCAAATTTATTGCCTGTTCTTTTAAGAATAAAATCGTAAAGCATATTGATTATTAACCACGCCGCGGAAATTGCCGTTATTTGCGACCATGTAACCGTACCGTCCGACGTAAATTTAGAACCCAATACCAATACAACCAGCATTCCGAAAACAAAAAGGAAAAATCTTCCGTTACCCAGCACTTCCACCATTCCGGCAAAAACATCCTTGAGGGTTCTTTTCTTTGAGTCCTCTGAAATTACAACAGGTTCTTTATAAAAGAAGGTAACAAAAATAAAGTTAATTGCAATCCAACCGGCAGATGCAATAAAAACATAATCCCAACTCATAGCACGCATTATGCCAGCAATGATTGGTCCCAAAAATCCGCCGATATTTACCATCATATAAAAAATGCCGAATCCCATTGAACCGGTTTTTGAGTTGGTTGTTTTCGATATGGTGCCTATAATTACCGGCTTGAAAGTGCCGGCGCCTAAGGCAACAAGCATAAATGCTAAAAAGAAAGTAGGGAATGTATTAAATTGTCCCAATAAATAATACGCAGGCACGAGAATAGTAAATGCTGCATAAAGTATCTTCTTGAATCCATATCTATCAGCCAGAGCGCCTGAAACGACAGGGAAAAGATATAGGAAAAAAGTAACTACTCCCTGTAGAACCCCGCGGTCTTCGTCAGAAAATCCCAATCCGCCGTCTTTAACAGCACCTGTGATATATAAAGACGAAACAGCAAAAAATCCATACCAGGCCATCCTTTCGAAAATTTCCATTGTGTTTGCAACCCAAAAAGTAGCGGGAAAGTCTTTAAGTCTGATTTTATCTCTACTCATATCTGCCTTTATTTATGAACGATGGCTTCAAAGATAAAGGTCACAAATTGGAGATTCAAGCGGAAAGATGCTATATTATTTTAATGCGGGAACACGACTAAGCGCATTCCCGCTGATTTTTTATTATGGGGTTACTCGATATTAAATTGTTGGCGTATCCAATTGTTTTAAAGCGGAATACAGTTCTTCATCTGTTAAATGATGATCAACCAATTTACCTTCGAAATAATCTTGGTAAGCGCTCATATCGAAATAACCGTGACCGCTTAAATTAAATAATATTGTTTTGGAAACGCCTTCTTCCTTGGCACGAACGGCTTCTCTAATTGCCTGAGCTATTCCATGAGTGGCTTCCGGTGCTGGTACAATACCTTCCGCATTTGCGAATTTTACACCTGCTTCAAAGCACTCTAATTGCTGCAACGCGGAGGCTTCAATAATTTCATCTTTCAGCAATTGTGAAATTATTGCACCGGCGCCATGGTAACGCAAACCGCCTGCATGAATCGGAGCAGGTTTGAATGTGTGACCTAAGGTGTACATTGGCAATAAGGGAGTGAGTCCTACTGTATCCCCGAAATCATACCGGAATTCACCTTTTGTAAGTTTTGGGCACGATGCTGGTTCTACGGCAATAGCACGAATGTTTTTACCTTCGGTCAATTTATATTGCAGGAATGGAAAGGTTAAGCCAGCAAAATTACTACCTCCGCCAAAAGGTGCAATTACTATATCAGGAAAATCTCCGGCTTTTTCCATCTGTTTTATTGCTTCCAAACCAATAATGGTCTGATGCATTAATACATGATTAAGAACGCTTCCAAGCGAGTATTTTGTTCCTTCGTCTGTTGCAGCTCTTTCTACTGCTTCCGAAATTGCTATTCCCAAGCTACCCGGCGAATTGGGGTCTTCTGCTAATATTTTTCTTCCCGATTCAGTTCTGTCGGTAGGGGATGCGAAAACATTTGCGCCCCAAGTGTTCATTAGCAGTTTACGATACGGCTTTTGATGATAGCTTATTTTCACCATATATACTTCCAAATCAATACCGAAAATTTGAGTGGCGAAGGATAAAGCGCTGCCCCACTGACCTGCACCGGTTTCGGTTGACATTCTCTTCACGCCTTCCATTTTGTTATAGTAGGCTTGCGGAACGGCAGTATTAGGTTTGTGGGAACCTGCAGGACTAACGCCTTCGTATTTATAATATATTTTTGCCGGTGTGTCCAATAGTTTTTCCAAATTATAAGCTCTAAATAATGGAGTGGGACGCCACATTTTGTAAACGTCTCTTACTTCGTCTGGTATTTCTATCCATTTTTCCTGCGATACTTCCTGTTTAATTAATTCCATAGGGAATAAAGGAGCCAAGTCCTCTGGACCAATTGGTTCCTTTGTGGCGGGATGAAGCGGAGGAAGTGGCTTATTTTTCATATCCGCTTGTATGTTGTACCAACTGCGGGGTATTTCGTGTTCTTCCAAGGTAATTTTACGTGTATCCATAGAGTTTACCTCATAATTTATTGTGATTAAATTAGTTTAAATGAATTTTTTGCGTGCGGTTATATGTAATTGATGCGGCCCCTATAAGGGGAGCCACCAAATGCTATTTAGTGAATTGTTTTTGGAAGGGGTGATATTTAATTTTTTTGAATCCAACATTTCGTAAAAATTTTGTGCTAATTTAAGAACGGTGAAATTAATATGCAAATGAAATTCAGCAGTTAATAGTTTGTAAGTTAATAAATATACGTTTTTTTATTGGTATCTGGATACTGGATTCTGGTTCTGTCTTAAAATGGGGAGTTTGATATTTGATTGATAGAAAGCATAAGGCAATAAAGTATTAAAAAATAATTATATAATTGACTTAATAGATATAGTAAAAAGTTTATTCCCTGCATTCGAATGGAATCATATTTTAATTTAAGAATACAACTTCATTCTAAATTTTTCTCTCTTACAAAACTTCGTCGTTTTTTTATTTATCAGGATTCATCAAAATAAATAGGGCTTAGTCGTAATTGCTAATTTAAAAAAATAATAACACTATTCTGTTACAATTGCATTAATAGAGCTTAACAATTTCTTAACATTAAGATAATATTAGCTTAATATTTAATCTACTTTCATCATTTAGATTTGTGTGCAACTTTTGAAATCTTTATAGGAGATAAAATGAATAAGAAATTTGCCTTTCTATTAATTGCAATATTGGTAAGCACATCTCTTTTTGCTCAAACCGTGAAAGTGGATAAGAAAATTCCGAAATACAAGAAGACAACCGGAATTTCCGGGAATCTAAATAGTATAGGGTCGGATACAATGAATAATCTTTTAGCTTTATGGCTGGAAGGACTCAAGAAATATTATCCAAATGTGAACGTTCAAATTGAAGGAAAAGGTTCTTCAACCGCGCCTCCGGCGTTGATAAGCGGAACGGCTCAGCTGGGTCCGATGTCCCGCGCAATGAAAAATGAAGAGATAGATAAATTCGAGAAAAAATTCGGTTACAAACCGACAAGAATAGGTACAAGTTTGGATGCTTTAGCGGTTTACGTTAACAAGGACAATCCGATAGTGGGATTATCTTTACCCCAAATTGACGCCATATTTTCCAAAACCCGCAGGAGCGGATACAAAGAAAATATTACTAAATGGGGTCAACTCGGATTGAAAGGTGACTGGTCTAATAGAAGAATCAGTCTTTACGGGCGTAACTCGGCTTCCGGTACATACGGATATTTTAAGAAACACGCTTTGTTTAAGGGGGATTACAAAGACGAAGTGAAAGAACAACCCGGCTCGGCGTCCGTGGTTCAAGGAGTTACAGAAGATCGTTACGGAATTGGTTACAGCGGTGTGGGCTATAAAACTTCCGGAGTTCGTATTGTTCCGCTGGCAAAAAAGGAAGGCGGTAAATTCTACGATGGTTCTTACGAAAACGTACTTTCAGGTAAATATCCGTTGTCAAGAATGCTTTACATCTATATTAACAAAAAGCCGAACACAAAATTGGATCCGCTTTTGAAAGAATTTTTGAAATATGTTCTTTCATACGAAGGTCAGCAGATTGTAATTAAAGACGGCTATTTGCCCTTGCCCGCAAGCGTTGTTGAAAAAGAGTTGAAAAAATTAGACTAAAGTTAATTTATCCGGCAGACAATGAAAATTAAAAATGAAAATAAAAAGACCGCTCACAAAAGGGCGGTCTTTTACGATAAATTGGCTAAATGGGTGATAAACGCCGGCGGTTTTGCGGTAATACTCGCCGTTACGGGAATTCTATTCTTCATTTTATACGAAGGCTTGCCTTTAATGTTTGGCGCCGATTCTCAAAAAGAAGCGCAAATAAAAAATACGGCGGAAAAAGTTCTGTTTGCAGGAATTGAGGAATACCAAAAATATGCTTACATCTTTACCGGCGAAGGTGAAATTGACATAGTTGACTTACAGCGTAGTGAAACAAAGGAAGTTATCTCTTTTAACGAACTGACGGGAAAGAAAATATTTTCTTTGGCGTCCGATTTAAAACAGAAGTATTTCCTTTACGGTCTGGATTCGGGCAAAACGGCGGTTGTTCAATTGGAATTTCAAACTCGTTTCGACGAAAATAGCACCCGGGTTATTGAGCCGCGCGCAACGTTTGATGAATTTATTCTTGTAGATACTTCCAGCACAAAACCGGTAATTGCTGCGGATTTAGCAGTTGATGAAGATGAGAACATTTCCATTGCAGCTTACAACGGCGACGAGCTTTTTTACTATTCTTCCGAAGAGGAAGCTTCTCTGTTCGGGGAAGGGGAAACCGTTATTTACCGCTATAACTTAACCGATTTTATCGACGGTAAAATATCTGTTTTCGCGTTGTCCAACGATGGCAAAGAGTTGGCGGTTGTAAATGACGCCAATGAATGTTTCTACATTTCTCTCGGAGATAAGGAACAACCTGTATTAATCGGTAAAATTACTTCCTGTATAAAGAAAGCGAAAGCTACCGCAGCGGCGTTTTTATTGGGCAATCAATCGGTTGTGATTGGGGATAACGAAGGGAATGTATATTCTATTATGAAAAGTTTGGATGACCGCTCGGAGAGCGGCTGGCGTTTGCAGATTTCCCACACCTTCCCCAAAACTAATTCCGCGGTAACATATATTTCGGCTTCAGCGCGTAATAAAAACTTTTTAGTTGCTGACGTAGAAGGGGACATTAATCTTTATTATTTAACGAGTGAAAGATTGCTTCTTAGCGATAAAGGAAATAAAATACCGGTTAAAGAAGTAAATTTCGCGCCGAAGTCCAACGGTTATATGGCGCTATTTGAAGACGGTTCTTTAGTGAGCGCAAGAATTGAGAATCCTCATCCTGAAGTGAGTTTTACTACTCTTTTCGGCAAGGTTCTTTACGAAGGATACAAAGATCCCGAATACGTTTGGCAATCCACCGGAGGCAGTGATTCTTTCGAACCGAAATTCAGTCTTATACCATTGCTTTTCGGAACTATGAAAGGAACACTTTACGCTCTGCTTTTTGCGGTTCCTTTGGCTTTACTCGGAGCACTTTACACTTCCACTTTCAGTCATCCGCTAATTAAAAATAAAATAAAACCTATAGTTGAAATGCTTGCGGTATTGCCGAGTGTAGTCATAGGATTTTTAGCCGGACTGTGGCTTGCGCCGCTGTTAGAAAAAGTTTTTCCCGCGGTGGTTTTAATGATTGGAGTTTTACCCGTAACGATAATAATAGGCGTTATCATTTGGCGTAATTCGGAGATGTTGCGCAGATTTATTCCGCGGGGATACGAAATAATTTTAATTATTCCGCTGTTATTGCTGGGTGGATGGGTTTCTCTTCAATTGGGACCGTTGTTCGAGCAGCTTGTATTCAGCGGAGATTACAGGCATTGGCTAAACGAATATCTGAATACCAATTACGATCAGAGGAACAGCATTGTTGTGGGCTTTGCAATGGGTTTTACGGTAATTCCCATAATATTCACAATTGCGGAGGATTCCCTTTCCGGAGTGCCGCAGCATCTTATATCTGCATCGCTTGCATTGGGGGCTAACAAGTGGCAGACTGCAGTTAGAGTGGTTCTGCCCACCGCAAGTCCTGGAATATTTTCCGCTATTATGATTGGTTTCGGACGGGCGATTGGCGAGACAATGATTGTTTTGATGGCAACGGGAAATACGCCGATAATGGATTTCAGCCCTTTCAACGGAATGAGAACCCTTGCCGCTAACATTGCGGTAGAAATACCGGAAGCTCCTTATCAAGGAACATTATACCGAGTTTTGTTCGTTTCCGCGGCTCTGCTTTTTATACTTACTTTTATTGTAAATACAATAGCGGAACTTGTCAGACAGCGATTGAGAAAAAAATATATGCACATTTAGGACGTAATGGAAAAACTGAAAGAATTTTACAAAACGGGAGATATATTCATTTGGTTTACCGGTTTTGGTTTGGCGATGACTATCGCTATGATTGCCGGTTTGATGATTCTTATCGTAATGAAATCCACCGATTATTTTTATCCATCTAAAATCGCTTTAATTACGACAACCGGCGGTGAAAAGTTTTTGGGGGAAATTAAAACAGTGGAAGAGATTCCCGAGTTCAATTTACCGGACAGTTTGAAAAATAAAGAGCTACTGCGATACAAAATGAAAATAGGGAACCGCGATATTTACGGATTGGATTACCGCTGGTTTGACGGCAGAAATATCGAAAGCATAACTTATCCCGATAACGCTGTGGTATTGGAGAGAACCGAATACGGCAACTTTCACGGAACTGTTGAAGCGGTTCTTATAAAGAGCAAGAAAGCGGAATTAAATAATGAAGGAATGAAAGAGTTTATTGACGAAAAACTTGCTTTTGTCAGCCAACTGAGGGATGAAATCAATGATTTGGAAAAAGATGAAATCGGTTCGGTAAATTACGACATCGAGCAGTTACAAATGGAAATAAGGAAGTTGAAATATTACGGTGATAACGATGAAACAAAAATAAACGAATTGCAACGCAGTATAGCCGAGGAAGAGAAAAGATATAAATCGATTGAGCATAAGGTTGATTCAATTAGAAGTTTGGCGTCGGAGTATGTTTTAGCGGTTAAAACCGCCGATAACGTTGTAAAGGAAATTCCATTTCTTAAAATATTGAAAATATACAGACCGAATCAAATGGGCATAGCCGCAAAAGCGAGTTTTATTTTTACAAAGCTTTACGAGTTTTTATTCGACGAACCGCGGGAATCCAACACGGAAGGGGGAGTATTCCCTGCAATTTTCGGAACGGTAATGATGGTAATTTTGATGAGCTTATCCGCTGTGCCGTTCGGAGTGATTACAGCTCTTTATTTGCGGGAGTACGCAAAGCAGGGAATGTTTGTAAGAATAGTTCGAATTGCGGTAAATAATTTGGCGGGGGTACCTTCAATAGTATTCGGTGTATTCGGGTTGGGGTTCTTTATTTATTTTGTAGGGGGAAGCATAGATCAACTCTTTTATCCGGAAAGATTACCCACCCCGACGTGGGGAACAGGCGGAATTTTGTGGGCTTCGTTAACACTTTCGCTGTTAACAGTTCCGGTAGTAATTGTTTCCACCGAAGAGGCTCTAGCGGCAATACCGCGGGGAATAAGGGAAGCCGCGCTTGCGTTGGGCAGCACTAAATGGCAGATGATTAAAAAAGTCGTTCTGCCAGCAGCCACTCCCGGAATATTAACCGGCGTTATACTTGCTATGGCAAGGGGAGCGGGAGAAGTTGCCCCGCTGATGATTACCGGCGTAGTTAAACTCGCGCCGAATCTGCCGATGGATTGGCATTTCCCTTTCTTCCATTTGGATAGAAAATTTATGCATCTCGGATTCCATATTTACGACGTCGGTTTCCAAAGTCCTAATGTAGAAGCGGCGCTTCCGATGGTTTATATGACCACATTACTGCTAATATTTATAGTTCTGATTTTAAATTTGACCGCAATGGTTATCCGTAACCGGCTGCGGGAAAAATATAAAGCATCAACTTTTTAATAATCTGTTAGAGGTGAAATTGAATTTTGTTCAAGAAGAAATATTAACGGAGAAAACTCCGGTAACCGTTCAAAAGCCAAAACATTATAACAAAATTGTTGTTGAGGATTTGAATTTTTATTACGGCGAATCCCACGCTTTGAAAAATATTTCGATGAATATACAGTCGAACCGTGTTACCGCTTTTATAGGTCCTTCCGGTTGCGGTAAATCCACTTTTCTAAGAACGCTGAACCGTATGAATGATTTGATTGATAATACTAGAGTTGAAGGAAAGATTTTAATTGACGGAATGGATATATACAGTGACGGCGTGGACGTTGTGGAACTCCGTAAAAAAGTGGGAATGATTTTTCAGAAGTCGAATCCTTTCCCGAAATCGATTTACGAAAACGTGGCGTACGGACCGAGAGTAAACGGACTTTTCCGGGGTGATAAAAAGGGAATGGATGAACGGGTGGAAAGCAGTTTGAAGAAAGCCGCTCTTTGGGATGAAGTAAAGGATAGATTAAACGAATCGGCGTTGGGGTTATCCGGCGGGCAGCAGCAGCGGTTGTGCATCGCGCGAGCACTTGCAATTGAGCCGGAAATTATATTGATGGACGAACCGGCAAGCGCTCTCGATCCTATTTCAACAGCAAAGATTGAGGAATTGATTTTCGAATTGAAAAAGAATTATACAATCGTTATTGTTACTCATAATATGCAACAAGCAGCTCGAGTAAGCGATTTTACTGCGTTCTTTTATTTGGGAGAATTAATAGAATTCGGTAAGACAAATAAGTTGTTTACCAATCCAAATAAGAAACAGACGGAAGAATATATTTCAGGTAGATTTGGTTAATAATTAGAGAGAAAGTAATGGAAAGACATTTTGAACAACAATTGGATAAATTGAAAAAGAGAATCATTAAAATGTCAAGCTTGGTTAATAGACAAGTTGAAGATGCTTTGCAAGCGGTTTCAAACAGGGATGTTGATTTTGCAGAAGAGATTCTTGGAAGGGAAAGAAAAGTTGATAAGTTTGATGTGAAAATTGAAAAACAATGCTTGAAATTGGTAGCTTTGAATCAACCGGTTGCAATGGATTTAAGATTTGTCCTTTCCTCAATAACCATAAATTCAAGTTTGGAAAGAATAGGAGATTTAGCTGCAAATATTGCAAAAGAGGTAATTGATATAGAATACTCGAAAGATGATCTTAACTCAATTTGTTTTAGCTCAATTGCAGAGATAACTAAAGATATGATTTCCAAATCCATTGATTCATTCATTCAAAGAAGCGCAGATTTAGCAAAGGATGTTTTTGAATTAGAAAAACTTATGAATGCTAAAAGAGATCAAATTTCTGATAAAATAAAAATAATGATGAAGAAAAGTCTGATGGACATTGATAAGGCAATGTTTTTTTATGATACTGTTCATTCTTTGGAGAGGATAGGGGATCTTTGTACCAATATAGTTGAAGATGTTTATTTCATTATCGAAGCGCAAAATATCAGGCATAAATATGCGGATATACTCTTCAGCGAAGAGAGTGATGAATTATAAAGTGAATAATTCAGTAAATATATCCCACTTCGTATTTATTCCGGCATTTACTTGTTGAAACCTAAAGGGGAGCAATTTCAGATTTCAAGATATTGATGATTGAAAATTTACCGATGCATTTTGTAGTGAAAAATATAATTTATAATTCCTATTGGAATTAACATATATCCAAGGTTTTGTAATTATCCCAATGCCCAATTTGCTATTAAGTAATTGTTCGACTCTATTGATAAAACAGAATAAAAATTCTCCTTTTCTAATGAAATTGTGAAAAAAAAGTATTAATTTTCCACAGTTCATTTAAAATACTTTAATCTCCGAGTTTAGTCAGCCTAAGTCTATATGAGATATGGCGCTAAACCGATAGGGTTAATCGGGAAACCGGTTAGCCTGCCAAGGCAGCTTTTATGCCGGTCCGATTGATTATCGGATTTTGCAAAGGAGACGGTTTAGATTTCTACAGATTATTGACCCCGTTCTCCTATGAGTTCGGGGTTTTTTATTATAAATAAATAGGAGTAAGAAATGGCTGTCCCGAAACGTTATAAGATGTTCAAAGAAAATTATTCTGATGTTGCAAATGCATATGAAGCAATGGGTGATGCGGTTCATCAAGCAGGTCCGTTAGACGAAAAAACGAGAGCTTTAATTAAAGTAGCGATATCAACGGGGGCAAGATTAGAAGGAGCGGTTCATTCTCATACGCGTAAAGCCCTAAAAGCAGGATGTTCAGCAGATGAAATACGTCATGTTGTAATGTTAAGTTTACCTACTGTTGGTTTACCTACGATGATGGCAGCGTTAAGTTGGGTAGATGATATAATAGAGGATAAGGAGTAATGTTAACTACCTTATTGAAATTATTTATCTCATTTTTGAAAGTCGGCTCCTTCTCTTTCGGAGGAGCTTATTCTCTACTTCCTTTAATCGAAAGAGAAGCGGTTACAAATAACGGATGGCTTACACACGATGAATTTTTGAAAATACTTGGAATGGTAGAAGTTTTTCCCGGAGCGATTTCAATTAAATATGCAACTTATATCGGTTATAAAACTGCGGGCGTTCTTGGAGTAATTGCCGCTAATTTGGGTAATCTTGTTATGCCTGCAACGATAATTATGCTTGCAGCTTATTTTTATTCTTCATATGAGAAGAATGAATATGTAATGAAAGCTTTCCGAGGAATAAAATATGCTGTAATTGGTCTGGTAGCTGCACTTATATATCAATATGGCTCTAGAAATTTTGAAGATGTTAAGGGAATAATCATCATTCTGTTAGCATTTGCACTTGTGATTTTCTTAAAACTTCATCCTGCTTATGTAGTGATAATTGGCGGAATAATAGCATTGGTATTACTATGAAATTAGTTGACAGATTCGGCAGGACTCACAATTACCTGCGGATTTCTTTAACGGATAAATGTAATTACAACTGTATCTATTGCAATCCGAATAATTTAGCTGAGCATTCCCAAAGGAATGATATCCTATCATTTGAAGAGTTAATCAGACTGATTGATTTCTTTGCTTCAAAACTTGAATTTAATAAATTCAGATTTACCGGGGGTGAGCCTTTGGTAAGGAAGGGGATATTTGATTTTTTTAAAGAGGTAAAAAGATTAAAAGAAAAGTATGGGTTTACAACCGGGTTAACGACCAACGGTTCTTTACTAAAGGGTAAAGCAGAGTTGTTAAAGAACTCCGGCATAGACTATCTGAATATCAGTTTAGATAGTTTGAATTCCAAGAAGTTTTTGATGATAACCAAATTAAATGAATTGATTAAAATATTAGATGTAATAGATGAAAGTTTAACGGCAGGTTTTTCACCCTTAAAAGTAAATGCTGTAATAATAAAAGGTATAAATGATGATGAAATAATTGAGTTTGTGGACTATTTCAAAAACAGGGATATAAATTTGAGATTTATTGAATTTATGCCCTTTGGAAGTAACGAATGGGAGAGAAACGGGTTTATTAGTTACAAAGAGATTAAATCAATTGTTGAAAGCAAGTATAATTTGGTTCCTTTTAAAAACGATAAAACCGCTGTTGCAAAAGATTTTAGGCTTGTTAATTATCCGGCAAAAGTAAGTTTTATTAGTTCAATATCGGAACATTTTTGTTCCGGTTGCAATCGAATTAGGATCTCATCGCAAGGAAAATTTAGATTGTGCCTTTTCTCCGAAGGTGAACATGGAATTAATTTTAAAGAACTCTTCAACCAAAATTATTCCGACGAAGAAATTCTACAAAAAATAAAAACCGCAATGAATAATAAGTGGGAGAAACATCCCGCAGCAGAAGATTTGGTTGCTTTGGCAGAGAACAATATGATGACAATAGGTGGTTAAATGAGCGAATTAACGCACATCGATAATAACGGTAAAGCTAACATGGTAGATGTTTCCGGAAAGGAAATTACTTTAAGAACCGCAGAGGCGTATGCAGAAGTTCTTGTTTCAAGAGAACTATTCGATAAAATTAAAAATAATGAACTCTCTAAAGGAGACGTGCTAACAACTGCAAAGATTGCCGGAATACAAGGTGGGAAAAAAACGAGTGAATTGATTCCTCTTTGTCATAATATCTTTATTTCCAAATTAGATGTCAATCTTAAATTAAATGAAGAAAAAAACAGTGTTGAAATTTATTCGTTTGCTAAAACGAAGGGTGTAACAGGGATAGAGATGGAAGCCTTAACCGCTGTGTCGATTGCAGCATTAACTGTTTACGATATGTGCAAAGCGGTTGATAAATCGATTACAATTAATGAAATTAAATTATTGAAGAAAACAGGCGGTAAAAGCGGTGAATATTTAAGAAAATAACCAAACAATCGGGAGGTCTTTTATGAAAGTATTCGAAGAAAATATAGATGTAAAAGAGATTACACCAATTCCGGATTCTTCAATCGGAAGAGTTCTTGCAATATCAGTTAGCAAAAAGAAGGGAACTTTAAAGAAAAATGTTCCTTCCGCAAAATTGATTGAGAATTGGGGAATTGAAGGAGATGCTCATGCAGGTAATTGGCATAGGCAGGTAAGTTTTCTGGCTACCGAAAGTATTGATAGAATGAGAGAAGCTGGTTTGCCGAGGTTGCGTCCCGGAGCTTTTGCGGAAAATATTACAACAGAGTTTATTAATATTCCCAGATTGAAAGTTGGTACTCGGGTGAAAATTGGTAAAGAAGCTGAATTGGAAATTACTCAAATCGGGAAGGAATGCCACGACAGGTGCGCCATTTATGCGCAAGTAGGGGATTGTGTAATGCCGAGAGAAGGAATATTTGCGAAGGTGATTAAATCTGGCGAAATTAAAGTTGATGATAAAATTGTGATTGAAAATTAGGTAAAGAAATGTTGAGTTATGATGAAGCTTTTCAATTGATCCAAAATGAGTTCGATATTTTCGAGATTGAAACTGAGATAATTCCAATCGAGCAAGCAGTTAATCGTACTGTTGCTGAAGATATTGTCGCCGATTTGAATCTCCCTCCGTTTGATAATTCTGCTGTTGACGGTATAGCAATCAAGTTTGATGAGAATATCAAAGAGTGGGAATTAATAGGCGAGATATCAGCAGGTAATTTCCATACGATTGAATTCACGATTAACCAGGCTGTTAAAATTATGACAGGAGCCAAAATACCGGCTAATTGTGATACTGTTATTCCACTGGAAGATTATGATGTTGATGGGAATTTTATTCGTCTAAGAGAAGGAAGCAGATTTAGAAAGGGAATGAATATTCGTCCCAAAGCAAGTGATGTAGCCGAAGGAGAAATTGTTATCCCAAAGCTTACTTCTTTATCCCCGAGGAATATCGCTGCTGTTGCCGCTTGCGGTAAATCCAGTTTAAGAGTTCTTAAAAAATTGAAATTTGCTATACTAGCAACCGGAGATGAATTAATTCCTATTGAAGAGAAACCAGAAGGGGATAAAATCAGAGCATCCAATAACTATGGTTTAACTGCCGCTGTCGAAGAGATACATCAGATTGGAATAGATTATGGTTTTATTAATGATGATTATGAATTGACTAGAAATAAAATAAAGGAAATGCTGGATAGCGATGCAGATATTATTATGACCACTGGCGGAGTTTCTGTTGGTAAGTATGATTATTTGAAGGATATATTCAAAGAATTAGGCGTCGAAGAAATTTTTTGGAGAGCTTATATTAAACCTGGTAAACCTGCGTATTTCGGGAAATATAAGAATAAAGGAAAAACCAAACTTGTTTTTGGACTTCCGGGCAATCCCGTTTCGTGCATGGTGAACTTTGATGTTTATATAAAACCAAATATCATCAGAAAATACGGAATGCCTTCACAGGTTATTATTCAGGCAATTCTAATGAATGATATAAAAAAGAATGACGGAAAGAGACATTTTGTGAGAGGTAAAATAGAAAATGATTTAACACAATATTTTGTTACTTCTCAAGTGTCACAGTCTTCCGGTAATCTAGCCAAGTTTAGTGCTGCTGATTGTTTGATTATTTTGGAAGAGGAAGTTAGAAATCCGAAAAAAGGGGAACAGGTGAAATGTATTCTGATATAACGGGAATTATTTTAGCGGGCGGTAAAAGCACGCGTATGGGACAGAATAAATTACTAATGGAGTTAAACGGTAAGACTGTAATTGAAGGTGTTGTTGATTTAATGCAATCAATTTTTGAGAATGTAATAATTATTACAAATACTCCGGAAGAATATGAATTCATTAATTTACCGATGTACAAAGATATTTTTGAATATAAAGGTCCGTTAGCCGGCATACATTCGGGATTGGTTCATTCAGAAACAGAAGAGAATTTTATTATTTCATCGGATATACCTTTAATGAAAAGAGAAATGATTAAATACATAATTGATTATTCTACAGATAAACCAATAACTGTTTGTAAAGCCGATGGATTTATACAGCAATTAGCCGGAAGATATTCAAGAACCGTTTTGCCGGAAGCGGAAAAGTCCTTGCAAAATGATGAAGCTGAGTTAAGAGATGCCAACCAGAGAAAACGTAAGTGCAAAGTGCTCTCTCTGCTCGATACTGTTGGTGCCGAAATCATAGATGCAGAGAAACTTGATATTTATGAGGAGTTCTTATTTTTTAATATGAATAGACCGGAAGATTACCAAAAAATTTTGGAGCACATTAATTCCTGAGCATTAGTGGGGGAGTGAGTATTTAATAGTTTTGTGTTAGATGCTGGATACTAGATACTGGATGGTGTGTGAATCTTATACTGGATTGAGAAGTTTATTAGTTTTCATTTAGTGAAGTGTTATTCTGTTAAATTATTCGTGAGTATAATCAATTATTATAGTAAATATCTTAAATCATCGTAAATTTAATTAATCAAGTCTAATAAACAGTCCAACTCCTTTCTCAGTAAAAGCAAAAGTAAGATTAGAATCTTCCTTTATTGAATCCGGAGCACTTACGAATTTACCTATAGCATAACCAATTACCGCTCCTAAAAATGTATCGCTTAACCAGTGCTGATCGTGATAAATCCTAGATGCTGCTGTTAGTCCAGCTAAAGAATACCAGAAAATGTCCCAGTAAGTGTTATCAATCGATTCTGCCATCGCAGTTGAAAAAGCAAAGGCTGCGGTTGTATGCCCGCTTGGTAAAGAAAAGAAATCGTTTTCTATTAAAGAAGGGGAAAAGGATGCAATTCCGTCATTCATATACGGACGATGCCTGCCTATTACTCTCTTTAATGTTTGGTTGATAATTCCGGAATAAAAGAGTGAAACCACGGAATTTAATCCGGCCTTTCTCCATTTGTTTGATTGGCTTAGCAATCCTGTTGAATAAATTGCAGCAGATAAAATTACTGTGTAAGCATTACCGTAATATTTATCAACTGAGAAAAGGTTATCATTAAAACTATTTTGGTTTGAGTGTGCAAAATCACGCACGGGGTTATCTAATGTAAAAAGCAGTCCGGTAACTATAGCCGTGGCGCCTGCATCCCTAAAAAATTTATTAGGTGAGCTAAAAGGGAAAGAAATAATTTCTTTCCCTTTGTTTATTCCAAATTCAAAATCACTACTTATAGTGCTAACTTGAGGATGAACATATCCACTGACTAAAATACACAGCGATAAAATCAATTGACGAACTTTCAAATTATTTACCTTGTGATTTCATTATTTTAGCCCAAGTATCGCGCAGAGTTGCGGTTCTATTAAATACCAGTTTTTCATCAGTTGTAAATTTCGTATCAACGCAAAAATAACCATTTCGTTCAAACTGAAAACGGTCTCCGGGTTTTGCATCTTTAACGAAAGGCTCAATTTTACTTTCGGTAAGAATTTCCAAAGAATTATTATTAATGAATTCTTTGAAATCTTTTTCCTTATCTCCCGAAGGGTCTTCAACGGAAAACATTCTATCGTATAAACGAACTTCAGCGTCAATGGCATGTTCAGCCGAAACCCAGTGAATGGTTCCCTTTACCTTCCTGTTGGAAGAAGCCATTCCGCTTTTTGTTTCCGGATCATATGTGCATCTCAATTCGATTATATTTCCGTTTTCGTCTTTTATCACTTCTTCGCATTTGATTATATAAGCATAACGCAGACGAACTTCTCCGCCGGGTTTAAGACGGAAAAATTTCTTCGGCGGGTCTTCCATAAAATCGTGTTGTTCAATATAAAGTTCACGACTAAAAGGAACCTTGCGTTTACCCATTGATTCGTCTTCGGGGTTATTAACCGCATCCAATTCTTCAACTTGATTTTCGGGATAGTTAGTAAGTACAACTTTAAGAGGACGCAAAACGCCCATCACTCTTTGAGCGGTTTTATTCAAATCTTCGCGTACGCTGTACTCCAATAATGCTACGTCAATTACATTATCACGTTTAGCTACGCCTACACGTTCGGCAAAGTTTCTGATTGAAGCCGGAGTGTAACCGCGTCTTCTTAATCCGGAAATGGTAGGCATTCTCGGATCATCCCAGCCGTCAACAATTCCTTCTTCAACCAATTGAAGTAATTTCCGTTTACTCATAACGGTAAAGTTTAAATTCAGACGTGCAAATTCAATTTGGCGCGGATGATGGATTCCTAGTTGTTCAATGAACCAATCGTAAAGCGGACGATGGTTCTCAAATTCCAGCGTACAGATAGAATGTGTAATCCCTTCAATAGAGTCGCTTTGACCATGCGCCCAATCGTACATTGGATATATGCACCATTTATCGCCGGTTCTATGATGAGAGGTATGGCGAATTCTATACATTATCGGATCGCGCAAATTCATATTGGGAGAACTCATATCAATTTTTGCTCGGAGAACATGAGTCCCGTCTTCGAATTCACCATTTTTCATTCTTTCGAATAAATCGAGATTTTCTTCAATTGTTCTATTTCTATAAGGGGATTCAACACCTGGTTCCGTAGGTGTTCCTCGCATTTCCTTTATTTCTTCCATTGAAGAAGAATCTACATACGCTTTCCCTTTCTTTATCAATTCAACGGCATATTCATAAAGCTGATCGAAATAATCGGAAGCGAAATGCAATTCATCCCAATCAAATCCAAGCCATTTAATATCTTCTTGAATTGATTTTACATATTCTTCTTCTTCTTTTGTCGGATTAGTATCGTCGAAACGTAAATTACATTTACCGTTGTATTGTTTAGCCAAACCGAAATTTAAACAAATAGATTTAGCGTGTCCTATATGCAAATATCCGTTTGGCTCCGGGGGAAAGCGAGTATAAACATGATTGTATCTGCCTTCTTCGAGGTCTTTGTCAATTATATCAGTTATAAAATTTGTTTTGTTGTTTTCTTCCAATTTCTTATCCATTAATTTTTTGTGGAATAATTTCTAATGCTTTATCAATTCTGCTAATTACTTTTTCTTTACCAAGAATTGCAAGTAAATCAAAAACTCCGGGACCATGACCAACTCCTGAAACTGCTAGTCTAACAGGATGAATCAATTTGCCTGTTCCCACTCCGAATTTTTCCGCAGCAGCACGTAGGCAAGCTTCGAATTCTTCTTTGCCCGGATTTTCAAGAGCAGCAAATTCATCCCGTAACTTTCTGAGCAATTCTTCACTGTCTGACTTCCATCTCTTTTTAAGAACCGTTTCATCGTAGTCTGTGGGTTCTTCATAGAAATATGGACAATTTTCTATGAATTCACGAACGAAGCCAACCCGTTCTTTCATTGCTTTAATGATTGAAAGCATATACTCTTCAGTGAGAGTAAGATCGGCATATTTAGATTTTGCTAATTCCTCTTTGTAAAGAGGGAGTAATTCTTCCGGAGTTTTGGTACGAATGTGTTCACCGTTGAGCCAGTTTAATTTATCCAAGTTAAATACTGCTCCGGCTTTGTTCACGCCTTCGAGGCTGAATTTTTCAATGAGCTCTTCCATCAAATAAAATTCCTGATCATCTCCGGCGTTCCATCCTAACAGAGCAACGAAGTTTACAAGGGCTTCTTTTAAGTACCCCTTTTCTCTGTAATCTTCAACGGCAACATCACCTTGTCGTTTGCTTAGCTTGCTTCTGTCTGAATTAAGCAGTAGTGGAAGATGGGCGAAGACGGGAGGTTCCCAACCAAGATAATTATATAATAATACATGTTTAGGTGTACTCGGCAGCCATTCTTCTCCGCGAATAACGTGAGTGATTTGCATCAAGTGATCATCCACTACATTAGCCATATGATAAGTAGGGAAGCCGTCACTCTTGATTAAAATTTGATCGTCAATTGTATCTGTGTTGAACTCAACTCTTCCACGGATTACATCATTTATAATAATTCTTTCGTTTGCCGGAACATTTAAACGAATTACATAAGGTTCTCCGGCTTTTAATTTTGCTTCTACTTCTTCTTTAGTAAGATGGAGATCACGTTTGTCGTATTTAGTTTGTAATCCTTTCTTTTGCTGTTCTTCTCTTAATTGCTGAAGTCTTTCAGGGGTATCGAAAGCGTAATATGCATAACCTTTGTCAATCAGTTCTTTTGCATATTTATGATACAATTCCAATCTATCCGACTGAAAATAGGGTCCGAATCCGCCGTCTTTTTCCGGACCTTCGTCATATTCTAGTCCAACCCAATTTAAAGAGTTAATTAAATTTTCTACTGCTCCTTCTACATACCGGTTCCTGTCTGTATCTTCAATTCTTAAAACAAATTTACCGTTATTCTTTTTTGCAAATAGATAGTTGTACAGTGCTGTTCTTAATCCGCCAACATGCAAATATCCGGTCGGTGATGGGGCAAATCTAACTCTTACAGAATCCGTATTCATCATTCCTCACAATAATTATAAAATCAAAATAGTAAATATAATAATTAGAAATGATAAAGGGGGAGAATGCAGATCCTATTGACCTGCATTCAAATAATATTTGATTTTTTCTATAAATTCCTTACTGTCGATTGGTTTTGGTATATAATCGGAAGCACCGGCTGCGAGACATTTTTCTCTGTCTCCTCTCATTGCAAAAGCAGTTAGGGCAATAATCGGTGTGTTTTTATAATTGGGTAATTCCCTTATCTTTTTAGTTGCTTCAAAACCATTCATCACAGGCATTTGCATATCCATTAAAATTAAATTGAACTGCTCTTTCTTAGCCATTTCAAGAGCTTCCAGCCCGTTTTCCACAATAATAATATTCTTGAAGTTGTTCTTCTTTAATAATCTTGTAACTATTATTTGTGAATGTTTGTAATCTTCTGCCAAAAGTATTTTAGCTTCGTCTTTTTTATCAACTACTTCTTGAACAGAGGGTGGTTCCTCATAACGTTTTATCATTGAGTTGATTGTGTCGGCTAAGTCTTCGATGTTAGTACTCTTTTTGCTAAGTAAATCCTCGAATAAGCCGTCAATTTGTTTTAAATCTTCTTGGTAATTTTCTTTACCCGTATAAATAATTATAGGGAGATTTTTAAATCTGTCTTCCGACTTAATCAATTTAATCAATTCAAATCCATTTGGATGAGGCATATCGAGGTCGATTATAGCCAAATCAATTTCTTTATCCTTTATCAAATCCATAACATTTGCCGAAATATGCTCGGCAATGGCATTAAAGCCTGCTGTTTCTATCGCTTGTTTTACCAAATTAAGGGTTGGAACATCATCGTCAACACAAAGTACATTTGAATCTTTTCTCAATTTATAACTTGTTAGAACTTCAACAAGATAGTTATAATTTATCGGTTTAACGAAATATTCAACGGCTCCCATCATATAAGCTTTCTGTTCTTCCGCTTCAACGGAACAAACTATAACGGGAGTGTTTTTAGTTTTCGGATGAATATTTATTTTGCGGAGAAGCTCCAATCCGTTAACATTAGGTATCTCTATATCGAGTATAATAGCTAAGTAATCAACTCTTTCAATAAGACTCATTACTTGGTCTTCTGTGTTTACAACAGTCGGTTCGTATCCCCATTTTTTGAGATAATTGCTCATCAACTTTGAAGTGGCGTAATCATCTTCAATTACAAGTACGTTATTATGTCCTTGAGTTGGTTTTGGGATACTGCTAAACGATTTACTAAGAGTTGCAGAACGTTCTTCAATTGGAATTCGCAGCTTAATTACTGTCCCTTGTGCCGTTCTGCTTTCAATGCTTAAATCTCCGCCAAGTAATTGCGAATATTTTTTCAATAGATTAGTTTCTAATCCACTAATAAAGCATCCGTGAAGTTCAGGATTATTAGTAACCTTAAATGGATTAAAGAAGTGAGAAATAGTATCCTGACTGAGAGTTTTTGCCGGTAATTCAAAAATGATTTCCAAGAAACCGGGGGAGCCAACTTCAGCTTTTAAATTTATTTGTCTGCCACCGGTTAAGTGTGTTGAGATACGAAGAAAACTACTTACTATATATTTGAGTTTCAGTTCATCTATTTTTAATTCGGCAGGGAGTTTATCATCGAAAGAGAAGTTTATATTTGTGGGTAAATTACCTCTCCGTGACTTGAATATGTCAATTGTTTCGGAAAGTGAGTTTTTTAAGTTAATTTTGGTAGATTTTAACTTTGTATCTCCACTTTCAATCAGGGCTAAAGCTTTAAGATCATTAACCGAAACAAGAATAGCTTGTGAATTACGTTTAATGTTATTTACATATTCGAGCTGCGAAGCGGATAGATTTTCTTCGTTGAGTATGCTGGTAATACCTAAAATAGAATTCGCTGAGTTTCTTAAAGATAAAGTTGCGTGATCAACCAATTTGCTAAATGCCAGATCCGTAAGCGGCGAGAGCCCGTTCCTTGCTTGAAGCCATATATGGAGTAAATATGAATAAAAAGGAACAATTCTCTTTAATGAATCGGAGTCACTTTGATTAAAAGCGGATTTTTTTGCAATCTTAAGTAATAATCTTTCTCCATTAGGAGTGATAAGCAGAACGCAACTTTCGTAAATGAGGAATTCGGAAATTGCCAATTCACATTTGCTATCGCTGTTAACTGAAAAAGAGGTGCTTTTTTTTAGATTTTCGCAACTTCCGCATCTAAATTTTGCGTTCATTAAATAAGATGCATTCGCAGTGTCCGATCTTCCTATTACCGCTAAAGAATTACCATCTATAACTTTAAAAATAACTGCCGCCTGAAGGTCGAATTCTCTGATCATTGAATCACAAAGATCGTTTCCAAAGGTATCTTTCCCCTCCGAAGCTCCCTTTAAGAGGTCAGCGTATTTACTTAAAAATTCTGTAATTACCGACTGAAACATATCTCAACAAATTTAAGTTAAATAATAATATCACTTGAAAACCAAAAGATAATGATTTACTCCGATTTTTGAAACAGAAATAAAATTAAGAAAAACAGCATAAATAATTATTCGATTATCAATTGTTAGTATTGTTTCTTTTTAATAATTTTATGTACCTAATTTTAGCGGAGTAATATTGAATAAAAAAGAAACTAACTTTATCGTATATATTAGGATATTTCTAAGTTTCATATTCATCAGTATATTTATATTTATAGTAAATCGTACTATAGATTATTTAATTATATCACATCATATTCCGTTTTTCAGAAAAATATTTGCATCGGATATAGGCAATTTCACAAATACTTTAGGCGGATTGGGTGAAGTTGTTACCGCAGTTCTGGGTGTAGAATTCACTGCTGTAGCTATTATTGCACAATTAGCGGCAAATAAATATTCATCCGATGTTATGATAATATTTATACGGAATAAAGTCAATGTTTTGGTATTTAGTTTATTTCTGTTAACTGCAATTAACACCATTTTAGTGACTAACACCATTACCGAAAATTTTGTGACTTATTACAGCATTCTGTTTAATTTGGTTCTGATTGTTATAAGTTTAATTATAATAATGCCCCACCTTTATTATGTGTTCAATTTTCTTCAACCGCAGCATTTTATTGCGCAGGTACAAAAAGAAGCCTCCGCAATTTTACAAGAAGTTGTTGAAAATAAAAATGTTTCGGTATCTAAAAAAAGAGATGAATATTATGAGAAGATCGAATTTATTCGGGATATAGGGACAAATTCTGTTAGTCAAGGGGATGGAGCAGTAGCGCTACTTTGTATAACTGCATTGAAGGAAATGTTGGTTGAACATATGGCAGTTAAAAAGGATCTTCCCGAATCTTGGTTTAGAAGATCGGGAAGAGAATACTTAGACCCGGATTTTTCGGGTTATTCTAAGTTTGTATTGAATCGGATTGAAGAAAGTAAAACATTCATTGAAAGAAAGGTTTTTCGCGCATATGATTTGATATTTAATAATTCCAGAAAAACCATGCGCGATGTTGCTGCCGGAGTTTTATTGAATTCCGGGTTAATTGGACAAGCTGCGATTAAAGAAAAAGATGAAGGGGCATTGAATTGTACTTTTAGATATTTCAATTCTTACTTAAGATTTGCAATAAACGATCACGATCCGCGTTCTGCTTTTAATACATTAGAGCATTACCGCGTTATTGCGGAACATTTACTCGATACTGATCCGCTCAAAGTTGAGCAAATTGCTTTTTATTTTAAATATTATGCACTCGAAGCACAAAAGCAAGGTGTATTGTTTATTCTGGAAACTGCAGCTCACGATTTATGTGTACTTAATGAACTTGCCTATATTAAAAATGTTCAGAATTTAAGGGAACTTTTATACATATTCTTAAATCTCGATCAACCTTTAGAAGATTTGGATACCAATTCATTAAGACAAAGGGAACTATCTTTAATTGGTGTGAGAATTGCACAGGTAAAACTTGCCGGATTTTTTTTATTGCGTGGTGAAGAAGAATTGGCTAGGTTAATATATGAAGATATGAAGGTTGAACCGATTGATAGAATTCATAAAATTTATGAATTTATATATACTACCACAGTAGAAGAATTTTGGGAAATCACACCTCGGGGAATTAATTTCTATTATGTAGAACCTGAAAGAAAAAAAGCTTTAGAGAAATTCTTTAAATGGTTTGATGAAACATAATTGTTAACTAAATCACATCTTTGCATTTGAAAAATATATA